>JAWKUM010000001.1:0-73652 GCA_041398545.1 Planctomycetota bacterium
CGGAGCATGCGCTGGGGCTCTCAGGATCCGGGAGCGGGCGGACCATGATACGGAGCCCGGGGCTCGGGGCTCCGACCGGGGGGCGAGGAAATCCCCTGCGGGCCCTCGGCCCCGGTCGCAGCGGCCCTATCCTCGCCGCCAGCACGCTCCCGGTCCCTCGGCTCCTCCTCGTCCATGGCAGCGATCCTGGCCCTCGCCGCCTTCCTGGCCTTCATCCTCGGCTACCGCTTCTGGGCCGCCCGGGTCGGCCGCCGGATCTTCGACGACCGCGACGAGGTCGTGACCCCGGCCCACGAGCTCGAGGACGGCAAGGACTACGTCCCGACCAAGGCGTCGATCCTGTTCGGCCACCACTTCACGTCGGTCGCCGGGGCGGCCCCGATCATCGGGCCCTGCGTCGCGGCCTACTGGGGCTGGCTGCCGGCCTTCCTGTGGATCGTGCTCGGCGCCGTGTTCATGGGCGCGGTCCACGACTTCGGCGCCCTGGTCGTCTCGGCCCGCGAGCGGGGCCGCTCGATCGCCGACGTCGCCGGCCGCGTCGTGTCGCCGCGGATCCGCGCGATGTTCCTGTGCTTCGTGCTGGTCCTGACCTGGCTCGTGCTGGCCGTGTTCGCGATCGCGATCGCCGGCCAGTTCCTCGCGATCCCGAGCTCGGTCCTGCCGATCAACATCGAGATCATCGTCGCGCTCGTCATCGGCTGGTTGATCTACGTACGCAAGGTCGACGCCCTGTGGCCGTCGCTGATCGCGCTCGTGGTCCTCTACGTGTTCGTGTGGATCGGGACCGAGGTCCCGCTCGACGCCAAGGAGCTGTTCCTGCCGGCGGGCTTCGACCACACGGCCGAGGGTGCCGACGCCGTCATGGTCCACGCCCGCAGCTCGGCGACGACGCTGTGGGTCGTGTTCCTGTTCGTGTACTCGGCCATCGCCAGCCTGCTCCCGGTCTGGATGCTGCTGCAGCCCCGCGACTACATCAACAGCCACCAGCTCTTCGTCGGCCTTGGCCTGCTGTTCGCCGGGATCTTCTGGGCCAACCCGGGCATCCAGGCCCCGATGGTCCGCGAGGGCGACCTCGGCGGCCTGTTCCCGATGCTGTTCGTGACGATCGCCTGCGGGGCGATCTCGGGCTTCCACGGCCTCGTCTCATCGGGCACGACGTCCAAGCAGCTCGACCGGCTCAGGGACGCCCGGCCGATCGGCTACGGCGCGATGCTCGGCGAGGGCACGCTGGCGGTCGCGTCGCTGCTGGCGGCGGTGTCGGGCATCGCGCTCGTCGGCAGCTGCATCCTGCCGTCGCAGGGCAGCGTCGACCAGCTCTCGTGGTCGCTGTACTACGGGACGATGGCCCACGCCGAGCGCAACGGGCCGATGGCCTTCGTCCTCGGCGGCGGGGCCTTCCTGCAGTCGATCGGGTTGCCGGCCAACGTCGCGACGACGCTGATGTCGGTCCTGCTGGTGTCGTTCGCGGCCACGACCCTCGACACGGCGACCCGCATCCAGCGCTTCATCGTGGCCGAGCTCGGCGCGGCGACGCGGCTACGCCTGCTCGAGGACCGCCGCTTCGCGACCCTCGTCGCGGTCGTGCCGGCGATCCTGCTGGCCCTCGTCGAGGCCCCCGACGCCTACGGCCACGTCCGCCAGGTCGCCTGGCTGCTGTGGCCGATCTTCGGCGCCAGCAACCAGATGCTCGCGGCCCTGACCCTCGGCGTGCTGTCGCTGTACTACTGGCAGCGCAAGAAGCCGATCCTGCCGCTGCTCCTGCCGATGCTGTTCGTCATGACGATCACCGTCGTGGCCCTCGTCGTGCGCCTCAAGTTCTTCCTGGACCTCGGCAACGTCCTCCTCGTCGGCCTGACCGTCCTCCTCCTCGCCCTCGTCCTCTGGATGCTCCTCGAGTCTCTTTCCCTGGTCATGTCTCAGAGACGTCGAGGGAAGGGTTTCCCCGGAAACCCTTCCGGTGACGGGTCTGGGAACGGAACAGTTTCCTGACTAAACGTCAGGAGCTGACTTCCTGTCAGAGGCAGTCCGGTCAGCCGACGACGACGCGGGAGCGGCCGCCGCCGAGCTTGTCGACGCGGACCTGGCGGCCGAGCCGCTCGGCCAGGCCGGGCACGTGGGAGATCAGCGCGACCTGCCGGCCCTCGGCCTGGAGGGCGTCGAGGGCCTCGAGGGCCTGGTCGAGCGTGCGCTCGTCGAGGTTGCCGAAGCCCTCGTCGATGAACAGCGAGTCGATCCGGGCCACGTCGGTGTGCAGGCCCGACAGGCCCAGCGCCAGGGCCAGGCTGACGAGGAAGCTCTCGCCGCCCGACAGCGAGTGGACGCTGCGGACCTCGTCGCCCATGTCCCGGTCGACGACCTGCAGCGCCAGGGCCTGGTCGGGGATCCGCTCGATGCGGTAGCGGCGCGCGAAGTCGCGGAGGTGGGCGTTGGCGCCCTCGAGCATGCGGTCGAGGGTCAGGCTCTGGGCGAAGTCGCGGAGCTTCTTGCCGTCGGCCGAGCCGATCAGCTCGTCGAGGTCGGCCCAGACCCGGGCGGCGCCGCCGAGCGCGGCGAGCTGCCGGTCGACGTCGGCGCGCTCCCGGCGGCGCAGGTCGTCCGCCTTGAGCAGGGCGCGCTGCTCGGCCACGCCGTCCTCGAGCCGGCCCAGCCTCGGCGTCAGCTCGGCCAGGGCGTGGTCGACGGCCTCGGCGCCGCGCGCGGGGCGCGCCTGCCCGTGCTCCTGCTCGCGCGCGACGGCCTGCTCCAGGCGCGCCGCGTCGGCGTGGGCCGCGCGGACCCCCTCGACCAGGCCGGCGACCGGCCGGCCGCCGCAGAGCGCATCGCGCTCCGTCCGGGTCTCGCCGAGGCGACGTTCGAGCCCCTCGAGCTCCTGGCCGAGCTCCGCGTGGTGCCGCTCCCGGACGGCCTGGAGCTCACCGAGGTCCCGGACACGGACCTCGAGCCCCGCCAGCTCGGCGACCTGCCGGCGCGCGATGCGCAGCCGCTCGCGCCGGCGCCGCGCGTCCCGCTCCTCGGCCTCGATCCGCTCCCGCTCCTCGGTGCAGCGCCGCGCCGGCTCCTCGTCGCTGGCGCCAGCGGCCAGCTCGGGCACCGCGAGACCCGCGCGCGCGTGCAGCTCGGCATAGTCCCTGCCGAGGGCGACGAGGCGCTCGCGGGCCTCGGTCCGGAGCCTCGCCTGGTGCTCGACGCGCGCCTCGCTGCGCCCCAGCTCGCGGGCCAGCGTGCCGCGGCGCTGCTCGAGCCGCGTGACGAGGTCGGCCGCGCCGGCCTCGACGGGCGGCGCCACGGCGCCGAGGTCGCTCCCGTGCTCGACCTCGAGTGCGGCGGCCTCGCCGCCGGCGCCCTCGACCGCCTCCTTCCGCCGACCGTCGGGGCCGGGGTGTCCGCCCACCGGGTGGTTGCGGGAGCCGCAGACCGGGCAGGCCCGGCCGGGCTCGAGACCGGCGCGAAGCCGAGCGGCGTCGGCGCGGTCGCGACCGGTCCCGCCCTCGACGAGCTCGCGCTCGACCTCGGCCAGGGCGGCTCGCTGCTCGCCGAGTCTCGCCTCGGCCTCCGCCGCCTCCCGACTCGCCCGACCCTCGGCCTCCCTGACCTCGGCCCGGCGCGCGAGGATCCGGCCGAGCTCGTCGACCGCCCGCCTGTGTCCGTCGAGCTGTGCCAGCCGTCGGTCGAGCCCGGCCTCGACCGCGTCCGGATCGCGCCCGCCCCACTCGGCCTCGAAGCCCGCTGCCGCCTCGCGCAGCTCCGGGAGCCGCGCCTCGAGCGCCGTCAGCTCGACGCGGCCGCGCTCGGCGTCGGCACCCGCCACGGCCAGCCTGGCGGCGACCCGGTCGCGGTCCCGCCCCCCGCGCTCGAGGTCCTCGTCGAGGAGGCGCGCCCGCTCGAGCTCGGGCTCGAGGGCCGCGGTGAGGGCGCGGCCCTCCGCGAGCAGGGCCGAGGCAGCCAGGGCCTCGTCCTCGAGGAAGGCCCGCGCCGACAGGGGCAGCGCGGCGCCGTCGGCGATCGCGAGGCAGCGCTGGCGGTAGGCCCGCCGCGCCTGCTCCGTCGCGGCGGCGTTCCGCGCGGCCTCGCCGTGCCAGTGTCGCTCGGCCTCGAGCCGCCCGTGGACCTCCCGCGCCTCGGCGAGCCGCCGCTCGGAGGCCGCGACCTCGGCCTCCAGGGCCGCGCGCCCGGCGTCGTCGAGGCAGCGGACCTGCGCGCGCAGCGCCTCGAGCCGGCGCAGCTCCTCGCCGTGCTCGCGGTGCCGCGCGTGCGCCAGGACCGAGATCCGCGTGTAGACGGCCGTGTCGGTCAGGGCCTCGAGCAGCCGGCCGCGCTCGCGGGGCTCGGCCTTCAGGAACTCGGCGAACTCGTTCTGGGCAAGCAGCACCGAGCGCCGGAACTGGTCGAAGTCGAGCCCGAGCCGCTCCTCGATCTCCCGCTGGATCTCCGCGCGCCGCCCGCTGTCGAGCTCGAGCCCGGGCCCCTCGTCGAGCACGACGAGGTCGCGGCCGGCCGGCTGCAGGCGGCCGCCGGCGCCCGCGCGCGCGGCGCAGGTCCCAGCGCGCGCGGTAGCGGCGCCCGTCCCGGCCGACGAAGTCGACCTCGGCGAAGCCCTCCCCGCTGCCCTTGGTCAGCAGCAGCTGCGGGTCGCGGTGGTCGACGTCGTCGCCGCCGGCCGGCCGCCGCGCCCGAGCGCGACCCGCTCGCGCCCCGAGGCCGAGGCCAGCCGCGGGGTGCGGCCGACAGGGCCAGGCACAGGGCGTCGAGCAGCGTGCTCTTGCCGGCCCCGGTCGGCCCGGTGATCGCGATCAGCCCCGCGCCGCCGAGGACCGGGCCGTCGAGCTCGACCGCGAAGTCGCCGGCGAGGCTCGCGAGGTTGCGGCCGCGGATCGCCAGGATCCTCACGCCTCGCCTCCCTGGGCCTCGAGCACGAGCTCCCGGAACGCCTGCAGCAGGGCCTCGTCGGGCTCGCGGCCGTCGCGGCGCTGCCGGTGCAGGCTGCGGAACACCTCCTCGGGCCTGAGCTCGCCGAGCTCGCGCCCGCCCCTCGAGGTCGGCCAGGCTCGCCCGCGACCCGTCGTCCTCGACTGAGATCTTGACCAGCCGCGCGGCGCGCGGCCGGTCGCCGTCCTCGCCGTCGAGCGCGGCCTGGATCGCGGCGCGCAGCTCGGCCCGCGGCCCGGCCGAGCGGACGCGGACCTCGAGCAGGGGCACGTCGTCCTCGTCCTGCTCCGGGTCCCGGGCCGGCAGCGCGCGCACGGCGGCCAGCGCCGCGTCGAGGTCGCCGGCCCCGGCCTCGGGCAGGCGGAGGATCTCGCGGAGGCACGGCACCGCGACGGCCTCGACCCCGGCGAGCCCACCGGGACCGACGTCGACGAGCAGGACCTGGTGGCGGTAGCCGCGCTCGCCGAGGGCCATCGGCAGCGGCGCACCGGCGTAGCGCAGGCGGTCTTCACCGCCGACCGTCTGCGCGCGGTGGAGGTGGCCGAGGGCGACGTAGTCGACCTCGGGCGGGTACAGGCTCGCCGGCCGGGCCTCCTCGCCGCCGACGACGAGCAGCCGGCGCTCGCTGTCCTCGGACAGGGTCGCGCCGTGGAGCTGGAGGTGGCCGGTGGCGACGAGGGCCACGCCGCCCGCGCGCCGCGCCGCGGCCGCGGCGAACAGCTCGGCGTGGAGCGCCGCCATGCCGGCCGTCGCGTCGGGCAGGCCGTCGGCCCCGCGCGGGAGGTCGATCGGGCGCACGTACGGGATCGCGACGACGAGGACCTCCTCGCCGCCGCGCCCGCGCAGCGGGATCAGGTGCCGGTCGACGTCGAGGCCGCCGCCGGGGAGGCGGGCCAGGGATCCGACGAGGTGCACCCCGAGGGGACCGGCGAGGGGGCGCGGCGCCTCGAGCCGGGACGCGCTGTCGTGGTTGCCGGCGACGACGACGAGGGCGAAGCCCGGGCAGCGCCGGGCCAGCTGCCCGAGGAAGTCGTACCACTGGGCCACGGCCCGCGCCGGGGGGTTGGCCGTGTCGAACACGTCGCCGGCCAGGAGCATGCCCTCGACCTCCTGCTCGACGACGACGTCGAGCAGCCAGGCCAGGAAGCGCTCGTGCTCCCGCGTCCGCGCGCAGTCGTGGAGGCGGTGGCCGAGGTGCCAGTCCGAGGTGTGCAGCAGGCGCATGGTCGCGCCCGATCCTAGCGGCCCGGGCCGGCCCGCGCCGCGCCCCCGGCGGCCCGGAACGACGCCCGCCGGCCCTGCGCGCGCCCGCGTCCGGCCCTATCCTCTGGCCGATGCCGGCCTCCCCCGGACTCCGTCGCCGAATCGTCCGCAAGGTGCTCGACTACATCCTCCTGCTGTCGCTGGTCTACGTCGCGCTCTGCGCCGTGGTCTTCTTCGTCCAGCGCAGGCTGCTGTACTTCCCGCGGGCGGAGCACGTCGCGACCCCGGCCGACGTCGGCCTGGACCACCGGGACGTGTGGCTCGAGCCCGAGCCGGGCCAGCGCGTCCACGCCTGGCTCGTCCCCTGCGAGCGCGCCCGCGCGGTCGTCCTGTTCATGCACGGCAACGCCGGCAACGTGTCCGACCGCCTCGCGACCCTGGCCCTGCTGCACGAGCTGGGCCTCGCCACGCTGATCCCGGACTACCCCGGCTACGGGCGGAGCGCCGGCAGCCCGAGCGAGGCCTCGATCCTGGCCACCGGCCGCGCGGCCCTGCGCTGGCTGCGCGAGGCCGACGCGGTGCCGTCGCGCCGCGTCGTGCTGTGGGGCCGCTCGCTCGGCGGCGCCGTCGCGGCCTGCCTCGCGCCGGAGGCCGAGGCCGCCGGCCTGATCGTCGAGTCGAGCTTCCCGTCGGTCGGCGACATGGCCCGCCACCTCTACCCGTGGCTGCCCACGGGCGTCCTGCTGCTCGACCGCTTCGAGGCCGCCGAGAGCCTGCGCGCCCTGCCCGTGCCCAAGCTGTTCCTGCACAGCCGGCAGGACGAGACCGTGCCGTTCGAGCTGGGCCGCCGGCTGCACGCGTCGGCGGCGGACCCCAAGCGCTTCGTCGAGCTCAGCGGGACGCACGACGACGGCTTCCTGCAGAGCGGCGAGGTCTACCGGGACGCGGTCTCCGGCTTCCTCGACGACCTGCTCGGGGCGTCCCCGGCCGGCGCCGGCAGCGCGGGCACCGCGCCGTCGACGCCCGCGGAGCCGACCTCGGTGCCCGGCTCGCGGCGCTGAGCCAGGGGCAGGAGGACCCGGAACAAGGAGCCCATGCCGACGCGGCTCTCGACCTCGATCTCGCCGCCGTGGGCGCGCACGATCTCGCGCACGATCGACAGCCCGAGGCCGGTGCCGCCCGGCTTGGCCGTCAGCGTGTCGCTCGTGACCTGGGCGAAGCGCTCGAAGATCCGACCCAGGTGCTCGGTCGGGATGCCCTTGCCCTGGTCCTGGACCTCGACGACGAGGCTGTCGATGCCCTCGAAGGCCCGGACCTCGACGCGCTTGCCCCGCTCGGAGAACTTGATCGCGTTGGACAGGAGGTTGAGCCAGACCTGGCTCAGGCGGTCCTCGTCGGCCTCGATCCGCGGCAGCTCGCCGCGGACGACCAGGGCGATCTCGATCTCGCGGCCCTCGGCCAGGCTCTCCATGGCCCGGCAGGCCGACCGCAGCCCGGTCAGCGGGTCGAGCTTGTCCGTGCTCAGCGGCATCGCCCCGGACTGCATCTTGGCCAGGTCGAGGACCTCGTCGACGAGCCGGCTCATGCGCTCGGCCTCGGAGACGAGGATCTCCATGAACTCCTGGCGCGTCTCGACGTCCTCGTCGGGGTAGCTGCGCAGGAGCTCGGCGTACGAGCGGATCGAGGTCAGCGGCGTCCGGAACTCGTGCGAGACGTTCTGGACGAAGACGGCCTCGGTCCGCGCGGCCTCGATGGCGGCGTCGCGGGCCTGCTCGAGCTCCCGCATGACCTCCTGGATCTCGCCGATGAAGCCCGAGATGCGGTCGAGCAGCCCGTTGTACGACTCGGCCAGGTCCTCGAACTCGTCCCCGCTGTGGACCTCGACCTTGGCCTCGTCGAGCCTTTCTGGCGCCGTGCGCATGGCCTCGTGCAGCCGGCGGACCGGCCCGAGGATCTTGCGGACCTGCTCGAGGCTGGCCGCCAGGACGAGCAGCAGCGTCAGCACGCCGACGAGGAGGAACGAGCTCCGGAACGAGCGCACGGTCGCGAAGGCCTGGTCGGTCGTGATGCTGACCAGGATCCGCCAGGGCGTCTCGTGGAACCGGCCGAGGAACAGGTCCCAGCTGGCGCCCAGGTACGAGTCGCCGCCGAGCGTCCAGATCAGCGCCCGGTCGGCGTCGGCCTCGATCTCGCGGGTCAGGGACTCCTCGGGCGGCCGACTGCCCGGCATCGTCGTGAACAGGTTGGAGCCTCCGACGCGGCCGACGTGCAGCTCGCTGCCGGCGTCGAGGTGGTTCTCGGTGTTCCACAGGTACCGCGGGGCGACCCGGCCGGCCACGACCCGGCCTCCGTCGGCACGGCGGACGAGCCAGAGGAACGGGAAGCCGCTGGCCTGCTCCTGGACGACGAGGACCGGCTCGTCCCCGGCCAGGAAGCCCCGCTGGTCCTCCCTGAGCGGGAACGGCATGTCGGCCGCGTCCTCGGGCCCGTGCCAGAACCGCGTGAACCGCTGCTCGTCGGGGCTGACGTCCTGCTCGAGCTCGGTGGCGAGCATCGCGAGCTCGGCGTCGAGGAACAGCAGCCGCTCGTACAGCGTCATCCCGATCGACCGGCTCTGGCCGACGGTGTCCTGCTCGGCCTGCCGGTCCATGGTCTCGCCGATCCGGAGCCAGGTCAGGATCGCGAAGCTCACGAGGGGCAGGACCGCGCACAGCAGGATCGTGCCGAGCATGCGGCGGGCGACCTTGGTGCGCAGCACCTTGCGCAGCGTGTAGCCCTCCCCGGTCTGGTCGAAGATCGGTCCCATGGCTCAGTACTCCGATGCCGGGCCGAAGAACTGCCCGTCATTGGCGCGGATGATGTCGTCGCGGCTGGCCTTGGCCGTCAGCGGCGCGACGCTCTTGCCGTCCGGACCCATGCTGTACAGGTCGTAGTCCGTGTTGATCGGCACGAGGAACTTGTTCTTGCGCATCTGCCCCTTGCCCTTGACCGTGCTGAAGTTGAGGTACTGGTAGGGGTTGCCCCAGGGGTCCAGGCGCTTGTCGGGCAGATCCAGCGGGAGCACGCCGTACATCTGCTTGTAGAGGTCGATCTCGTAGGCGATGTAGCCGATGTCCTGGATGACCTTGGTGCGGCGTGCGGTCTCGAGCGCGGCGTTGAGGCGCGGGACCGCGATCCGAGGCCGATGCACGATGACCGAGACCACGATGATCGCTCGAGCAGCGTGAAGCCGCGCTCGCGTCCGGAGCGTGGAGCCGGCCCCACCCCGGCTCGGGGGCCGTCTGCGGGTCCCGGTGCTCTCGTCTCGGCGGATCGGCATGCCTCGGGGGCGAGACCCAGGTCGGGGTCCGTCCCTCCATCGACCGTGCGCGGCACGCGGGAGTTTGCGCAGATCGGGCCCTGCGTCCGGGGCCGTCGGACCCGGCCCTGCACCCTCGCTGGCATGGGCCGGTCAGGAGCCGAGCCGCAGGACCCAGGCCACGCCGGGTTGGACGAAGCCCGTCGTCGCGTCGGCCTTGCCGATCGCGAACACCCGCGCCTGGGGCTCCCAGCCGCCGAGGCGGCCGACGACCGTGGCCGTGCTCGCCAGGCTGCTGAAGCCGAGGTCGAGGGTCAGGCCCTGGGTCGCGTAGACGGCCAGGCCGAGGTCGAGGCCGAGTGGCACCTGCAGCGTGGCCCCGCCGTCCTTGTCGAGGCGCAGGGCCACGAGCAGCTCGGGCGCGACGTGCAGCGCACAGCCGCCGAGCGGCAGCGTGACGGGGTGGGCCAGCGGCGCGGCCGCGAAGCTCTGCAGCAGGACGCCGAACGACGGCCCGCCGGCGACCGCGAATGAGACCCAGGGGTCGCGGTCCTGGGCGCCGCAGTGCGTCGTCGTGCCCTTGGGCACGGCGAGGGCGCCGGCGATCGTCAGCACGGGGCCGCCGCAGGCCTTGGCGGCCTCGACGGCGACCGGGCACTCGGTGTAGGCGACGTCGAGGTCGTAGGCCCCTGCGGGGACCGCCCAGGTCGCGAGCTCGACGCAGAGGCCGCCCTTGGTCGGGTCGTAGACGAAGGCGCTGTCGAGCTTGAGCTCGACGGCGAAGGCCTGCGGTGCGGCGGTCGTCGTCACCGCGGGCAGGTCGAGCTTGCGGCGCTTGACGACGAGGCGGTGGTCGGTGCCCTGGTTCCTGGCGAACTCGGCCGCCGGGCTCCACGGCGACGCCGCGGTCGTCGACAACCACAGCTCGACCTCGACCCCCTGCTTGGCCATCGCCGTCCGCCGGCCCTCGGGCCGGAACGCCACCGAGCGGAGCTGGAGCGCCGCCGCGCCGAACAGCCGCCCGGCGTAGATCCCCTGCATCCGCGACGGGACGTTGAGCCCGAAGGGCCAGGCCGTCGCGTTGTTGGCCTCCTGCGCCGCGACGCGCGGCGGGACGACGAGCGTCGCCTGCGCGACCGCCGTGCCGGCCGGCAGGAGCGCGGCCAGGCACAGGGCGAGGCGCGGGGGGCGGAGCCTGTCGGGCGAGGGGGTCACGGCTCAGGCCTTGCGCAGGACCCAGACCTGCTCGGCGCCGTAGGTCGGCGGACTGCCCTCGAAGTCCGAGTACTCGTCGACGACCTCGAGGCCCTCCAGCTCGAACAGCCAGCGCATCTCCTGGCGGCTGGCCCAGCGCATGCGCAGCTCCTCGTGCTCCTGGCGCAGCGGGACGCCCTGGCCATCGAACTCGGTGAAGCGCCAGACCTGGCGGAACGTCTGCCGCACGGGGTCCTGCTCGACCTCGATGATCGCGGTCTCGACGATGTTGCCGCTGATCGGGTCGCGGACCGTCGGGAGCTGCAGCTCGACGTCCTGGTCGGGCACGAGCAGGTCGTGGCGCGGGTCGAAGACATGGATGACGAGCAGGGCGTCGTCCTCCATGTGCGCGCGGCAACAGGCCAGGCAGGAGCGCTGCCGTCCGGGCTCGAGCAGGGCCTGGAAGCTGCGGTACGGGACCAGCACGAGCGGGAACCGCTCGTCGAGGTCGAAGCCGGCCATGTCGCCCTTCTCGAAGCGCGCGAGGTCGGCGGCGTCGCGCTTCTCCTTCCAGCGCTTGGCCTCGGCGGCCATCAGCATGGCATCGCTCTTCTCGAGGCCGACGACCTCGAAGCCCTCCTCGGCCAGCGCCCAGGCGACCCGCCCGGTCCCGCTGCCGAGCTCGAGCACGGGTCCGCCGGTCTCGCCGGCCAGGGCCGCGTAGAACTCGACGTCGCCCTCGCCGCTCGTCCCCGCGACGATGCTCTGCTGCCGGACGTCGTAGGTCTCGACGTTGATGCCGACCTCGGCATAGAACGGGCGGACCTGCTCGACGCGGCTCATCTCGATCGGCACCTCTGGCCGGGGACGGCGCCGGGGGACTGGTCCGGCTCCTCTCCACCATCGGAATCCGAGGCCCCCGGGCTTCACACCGGCCCGCCGGAGGACTACTGGGACCCGGCCGCAACCCGCTACCGAGACAGGCCTTGGACCCGATCCGGACCCGGGTCGGGGGTCACCGGCCGGAGTGCTTCCGGATCAGCCGCCGGACCTGGTGGAGCAGGTCGTCGATCAGGACGGTCCCCTCCTCGCCGCTCAGCAGGCCGCGGTCGACGAACAGCCGGACGATCCGGATCCCGACCTCGAGGCTCGCGCGCAGGCGGTCCGCGAACAGCGCGGCCGCCGCGGGGGAGCGCAGGAGGTAGCCCTTGTAGATGCCGTCCTGGTTTGGTTTGAACATCGAGGCGCCGTCCTCGACGATGTCGTCCATGAAGTAGACGGTCCGGCCTTCGCTCGCCGACTTCTGGAGGTAGGCGTAGCCGGGTCGTCCCCGGTGGGACTCCACGTAGTCGTCGCGGGACTGGAACGCTGCGCGCCCCTCCCGGTACGCCGCATTGAAGCCGGCCACGGCCAGGTCCTTGGCCTTCCTGTCCATCGCGGCGACCGCGTGCAGCTCCTCCTCGACCAGGACCCTGAGCCGGGACCGGGCGACGTCGTCGAGCGGCAGCCCGCGCGGGTTGACCTGCGGGTGGCGCAGCAGCTCCTCGTAGCCGACGCCCCCCGGGTCCCAGACGATCCGCTCCGGGAGGTCCTGGAACAGGTACGCCCGACCCGAGGGCTCCTCGTGGGCGCGCCTGCTGCCGGTCCGCGTGGTCGCCGCGCCGGTCCCTCCGAGCGGCTCCGCGACCGCCTGGACCAGCCCGGCCTCCGAGCCGGTCTCGTCCAGCGCCGCCACGACGCCCGCGCCGCGGTCGGCGTCCGCCGCCAGGGCCTCGCGCGCGTCCCGCCGCCCGGCCACGTCGCCGACCCTGACCCAGGCCGCGGCGCCGGCGCCGAGCACCAGCGTCCCGAGCACGATGTAGGCCGCAATCCGCGCCTCGCGCGCGCGCTCCGCCGCCAACCTGCCGCTGCGCTGTGTCCGACGGCGGGCGGGCATCGCTACCAGTCCTCGGGCAGCCGGATGCGGAGGTTGTCGACGAGGAAGGCGAGCTTGTCGGCGATCTCGGCGATGCGCTTGGCGGTCGGCGTGCCCGCGCCGTGGCCGGCCTTGGTGTCGACGCGGATCAGGACCGGGGCCGGGCCGGCCTGGCAGGCCTGGAGCCGGGCCGCGAACTTGAACGAGTGGGCCGGGACGACCCGGTCGTCGTGGTCGGCCGTGGCGACGAGGGTCGCGGGGTAGGACGCACCCGAGCGCAGGTGGTGGTACGGCGAGTAGGCGTAGAGGTACTTGAACGCCTCGGCGTCGTCCGGGTCGCCGTAGTCCCCGACCCAGGCGTGGCCGATCGTGAACCTGTGGAACCGCAGCATGTCCATGACGCCGACGTCGGGCAGGCAGGCGCCGAACAGGTCGGGGCGCTGGGTCATGCAGGCGCCGACGAGGAGGCCGCCGTTGCTGCCGCCGGCGATCGCGAGCTTGCCCGAGAAGGTGTAGCCCTCCTTGATCAGAATCTGGCCGCGGCGATGAAGCCGCCGAAGGTGTTCTGCTTGCGCTCCTTGGTCCCGGCCGCGTGCCACTCCTCGCCGAACTCGCCGCCGCCGCGGATGCAGGCCATGGCGTAGACCCCGCCCATCTCCATCCACACGAGGTTGGACAGCGAGAAGTAGGGGGTCGGCGGGGACGCTGAAGCCGCTGTAGCCGCAGAGGTAGTCGGGTTGCGCCCGTCCCGACGAGCCCGCGCTTGTGGACGACGAACATCGGCACCGAGGTGCCGTCCTTGCTGCGGTACCAGTGCTGGTGGACCTCGAAGGCCTCGGGGTCGAAGGCGACCTCGGGCCGGCGGAACACCGACGTGCGCCGGGTCGAGAAGTCGTAGCGGTAGCTCGTCGGCGGGTACGTGAAGCTCGTGAAGCCGAAGAAGGCCTCGGGGTCGGAGCGCCGGCCCTGGAAGCCGTAGACCGCGCCCAGCGCCGGCAGCGGGATCTCGCGCTCGAGCTCGCCCGAGGTCGTGTAGAGCTTGACCGCGGCGTGGGCGTCGTGCAGGTAGCGGCACACGAACCGGTCGCCGATCATCGAGACCTCGTCGAGGGCGTCGGCGCCCTCGGGGACCAGGACCGCCGCCTGGGCCGGCCGCGTGACCGGGACCCCGAGGATCCGCCCCCGCGGCGCCCCCTCGTCGGTCTGCACGTAGAACCGGTCGCCGTCGTTGCCGAGGAAGTTGAAGTGGGCGCGCTGGCCGTCGAACAGCGTCGTCCAGCCCTCCGGCCCGAGCGAGGCCGGGCCCTCGAAGGGCTTGCAGTACAGGTCGTTGGCCCGACCCGTGTAGTAGACGTAGAGCACGAGCCAGCGGCCGTCCTCGCTGACCTCGAGCCAGAAGCGCTTGCGCGCGTCGTCCTCCGGGGCGGCGACGACGACGGCGTCCTCGTCCTGGGCCGTGCCGAGCCGGTGGAAGCAGACCTTCTGCAGGACGTTGGCCCCGGCCATGGCGCCGCCCTCGGCCGGCTCGGGCCAGCGGTTGTAGAAGAACCCGCTCCCGTCGGGCAGCCACGACGCGCCCGTGAACTTGGCCTGCACCAGCCGGTCCGGCAGGTCCTCGCCGGTGGCGACCTCGCGCAGGCGGATCTCGACCCAGTCGGAGCCGCCGGTCGAGACGCCGTAGGCCATGTAGCGGCCGTCCTTGCTGTAGCTCTCCCAGCGCAGCGCGACCGTGCCGTCCTCGCTCAGCGTGTTGGGGTCGAGGAGGACGCGCGGCTCGGCCTCGAGGCCGTCGGCGACGTAGAGCACCGACTGCGGCTGGAGCCCGTCGTTCTTCTTGTAGACGTAGCGGTTGCCGACCCGCTCGGGCACGCCGTAGCGCGCGAAGTCCCACAGCTGCTCGAGCCGCGCCTTGATCGGCTCGCGCGCCGGCAGGGAGCCGAGGTAGCCGAAGGTCAGCTCGTTCTCCTGCTCGATCCACGCGGCGAGCTCGGGCGAGTCCTGGTCCTCCATCCACCGGTACGGGTCGGGGACCGGGACGCCGTGGAGCACGTCGACCGTGTCGCCGACGCGGGCCGACGGGTAGTCGAGCCGGGGCGGCCCGTCGTCCCCGCCGGATGCGCAGGACGACCACAGCGGGAGGGCCAGGAGGTAAAAGAGCGTGCAGCGACGGAGCGCCGGCCGGTGTCGGGTGGTCATCTGGGCTCGTCTGGAAGGCTGATTGCAGGGAGCGCAGGGAGTGGATCCTTTTACAGCATCCTCGCGGGGTGCGGTCACCTGGAAAACCACCCGGATCCCGGTCGGGACGCGGCCTCCCGCCCCCCGGCCCCTCAGCGCACGTGCGGCGAGTTGCCGCGGGCCCAGCGGATCTTGAGCGCGAGCAGGACGAAGGCGGCGGGGACGACCGCCGTCAGGGCCAGCCGCTGCTGCCAGAGGTCGGGGGCGGCCAGCAGCCAGTCGTAGAGGCCGTGGAGGGCGATCGCGAAGATCAGCCCGCAGAGGATCAGGAGCGGTCGCTCGGGCCCGCGGCGGAACTTGGCGATGCCGAACAACAGGCCGGTCGCCCCGCTGCAGGCCACGTGGATCGGCACGGCCGTGAACCCGCGCATCAGGATCAGCACGGGGTCGCCGCTCATCCGGAGGTAGAGGAAGTTCTCGAGCGACGCGAAGCCGAGCGCGACCGCCGTGCCGTAGATGACGCCGTCGAGCGGCTCGTCGAACGCGCGCCGCCGCCAGGCCAGGAACAGCGGCAGCATCTTGGCGACCTCCTCGACAGGGGCCGTCGCGAGGAAGGCGTCGGCGAAGCGCCGCGAGGCCTCGGGCAGCGACAGGACCCACGCGTCGAGCGAGGGGCGGAGCGCGAGGACGCCGAGGGCGAGTCCGATGCCGAGGGCGAAGTCGAGCAGGACGAGGCGCAGCGGCTCGGGGTCGAGGTCGTCGCGGCGCCGCAGCCACCACAGCCAGAACAGGCCCGGGGCGAGGGCCAGGAGCACGTAACGCTCCACCTGCATCGGCTCAGCAGCGCTTGCAGTTGCGCCTGGCGAGGTACTTCTGGTGGTAGTCCTCGGCCGGCCAGAACGTCGGGGCCCGCTCGACGCGGGTCACGACCTCGCCACGGTGCCGGCCGCCGGCCCGCTCGGCCTCGAGCGAGGCCCGCGCGGCGTGCTCCTGTGCTTCGGTCGTGCAGAACAGCACCGAGCGGTACTGGTCGCCGACGTCGGGGCCCTGGCGGTCGAGCTGGGTCGGGTCGTGCATCTTCCAGAACGCGGCCAGGAGCTCGTCGTAGGTGACCCGCTCCGGGTCCCAGACGACCTCGCAGACCTCGGCGTGGCCGGTGCGCTTGGCGCAGACCTGCTCATAGGTCGGGGCCTCCGTGTGGCCGCCCTGGTAGCCGACGGTCGTTTCGACGACGCCCGGCACCTCGTCGAAGCGGGCCTGCACGCCCCAGAAGCAGCCGGCGCCGAAGCTCGCGCGCTCGCGTCTCTCGCTCATGCCGTCCTCCTACGAGGCGCCGGGCCGGAGGGTCCGGCGGCCCCGCCTGTCATGCGTCCTCGACCCGGACCTCGTCCCCGACCGCGATCTCGCCGCCCTCGAGCACGCGGCAGTGCACGCCGCCGCGGCCCTCGGGCCGGAGCGCGGCGTGCAGGCCCGGCTGCGCGCGGTCCATGAGCTCGCAGGGGTGGAGCTCGCCGAGGACCTCGAGCAGGGTCGGGCCGACGCGCAGCCGCCGGCCGATCGCCGGGGCCAGGCGCATGCCGCCGACGAAGACGTTGGCCCGGCGGGACCCCGGCGGGACCTCGACGCCGAGCTCGGCGCATGCGGCCCGCCACGACGGCTCGTCGACGAGGGTCACCTCGCGGCGGCCGGCGCCGGCGTGGTCGCCGGCGAGGCCCTGGCCCTGCTCCACGAGGCAGCGCTCGACCTCGCGGACCGGGGTGGCCTGCGAGGGACGGACGTACAGGGACAGGATGCGGCCCGGGGCTTCGGCTTGCATGGCGCGGATCTTCGAGGCATGAGGGGGGGATGGCAACGGCCTTCGTCACCGGCGCGACCGGCTTCGTCGGCAGCGTCCTGTGCCGGGTGCTGGCCGAGCGCGGCACGACGCTGCGCTGCCTGGTCAGGCCCGGCAGCGCCGCCGAGAACCTGGCCGGGGTCCCCTACGACCGGGTCGACGGCGACCTCGGGACCGAGGGCCCGCTCGGCGAGGCCATGGCCGGGGCCGACGAGGTCTGGCACCTGGCCGCGCTGGTGTCGTTCCGGCGCCGCGACGCCGAGGCGATGCGGCGCATCAACGTCGACGGGACCGCGCTGGTCGCGCGGCTCGCCCGCGAGCGCGGCGTCGGCCGCATGCTGTACATGTCGTCGGTGGCGGCGGTCGGGCACGCCCCCGACCGGCGGCCGATCGGCGAGGACGCGCCGTACAACTTCGGCCGCCACCGCATCCCGTACTGCGACACCAAGCGCGGCGGCGAGCTCGCCGTCCGGGCCGAGGTCGAGCGGGGCCTCGACGCCGTCGTCGTCAACCCCTCGTCGATGTACGGGCCCGGGGACCGGCGCAAGGCCGAGGGCTCGCTGCTCCAGGCCGTGGCCTACGACCGCGTGCCGTTCTGCCCGTCCGGCGGCCTCAACGCCGCCGACGTCCGCGACGTCGTCTCGGGCACGGTCGCCGCGATGGAGCGCGGGCGCACCGGCGAGCGCTACATCCTCGGCGGCGAGAACCTGACCGGCCGGCAGCTGTTCACCAAGATCGCGGCCGTGCTCGGCAAGCGGCCCCCGCGCCTGACGCTGCCGCGCTGGGCGATGCGCCTGTACGCGGCGGTCCTGTCGGCGGTCGACGCGGTGCGCCCGCTCGAGCCGCCGCTGACCGGGGCCCTGGCCCGCATGGCCCCGCTCTACATGTGGTACTCGTGCCGCAAGGCCGAGGACGAGCTCGGCTACGCGGCCTACCCGATCGAGCTCGCGCTCAAGCAGTGCTTCGACTGGATGTTCGACCTCGACCTGCTCGACCCGGCCCGCGTCCGCGGCCTCGGGAGGGTGTAGCCATGCGTCCCCTCGCCCTGCTGACGGTCCTGTTCTTCCTGTGGGGCTTCCTGACGTCGATCAACGACGTCCTCGTCCCCTACTTCAAGAAGCTGTTCACGCTCACCGACCTCGAGGCGACGCTCGTCCAGTTCGCGTTCTTCGGCGCGTACTTCCTCGGCTCCCTGACCTACTTCCTGTGGTCATCGCGGCGCGGGGACCCGATCGCCCGGATCGGCTACCAGCGCGGCATCGTCGCCGGCCTCGCCACGGCCGGGCTCGGCGCCCTGCTGTTCTGGCCGGCCAGCGCCCTGCCGAGCTATCCGCTGTTCCTCGGCGGCCTGTTCGTGCTCGGCCTCGGCTTCACGCTGCTGCAGATCGCCGCCAACCCCTTCGTCGCGATCCTCGGGCCGCCCGAGTCGGCCTCGAGCCGCCTCAACCTCGCCCAGGGCGTCAACTCCGTGGGCCACGTCCTCGGCCCCCTAGTCGGCGGCATCCTGCTGTTCGGGGGCGCGGCCCCGGGCCGGGACGGCGCCCCCGCCGCCGTCACGGCCGAGCTCGTGCGCGGGCCGTACCTCGTGTTCGCGCTCGCGCTTCTCGCGATCGGCGTCGCCTTCGCCTTCGTCCGGCTGCCCGACTTCCGCGGCCAGCGCATCGAGCCCGGACTCGGCGCGCTCGACTACCCGCAGCTCCGCTGGGGCGTGCTCGCGATCTTCTGCTACGTCGGCGCCGAGGTCTCGGTCGCGACGTTCCTGATCTGGTTCTTCGCGCTGCCGGAGGTCGCCGGCCTCGACGAGAAGCAGGGCTCGACCTTCGTGTCGCTGTACTGGGGCGGGCTCCTGATCGGCCGCTTCCTCGGCGCGCTCTCGCTGTCGGGCCTGCCGCCGGCGCGCAAGTGGGCCTGGATGCTGCTGGTCCCGCCGGCCGGCTACCTCCTGCTGGCGTTCAGCCTGTCCAAGGGCCACGAGCTCGCCTACGGCGAGGCCCTCGGGCTCATGGTCCCCTACGTCGCCTTCCTCGGCCTCAACCTCGCGGCCTTCGTCGTCGGCGCCTCGCGGCCCGGGCGCACGACGGCCGTGTTCGCGCTGGCGGCCGGGACGCTGCTGGCCGCGACCGTGCTCGGCAGCGGCCGCTTCGCGCTGTGGTGCGTCGTCGCCGCCGGCCTGTTCCACTCGGTGCTGTGGTCCAACCTGTTCACGCTGGCGATCGCCGGCCTCGGTCGCTTCACGAGCCAGGGCAGCTCCCTGCTCGTCATGGCCATCGTCGGCGGGGCGGTCGTGCCCCAGGCCCAGGCCCTCGGCAAGCAGGAATGGGGCGTGCAGGCCTCGTTCCTCGTGCCCATCCCGCTGTACCTGTACCTGGCCTGGTACGGGCTGCGGGCCGAGGCCATGCGCAGGATCGCGCCGGAGGCGCCGGCCTCCCCTTGATCTCGGGGCGGTCCGCGCCCAGCCTTCCCCTTCCCCTCGCCCTGGACGACGGCCGGAGAGCCGGACATGGACCAAGAACGCGTGCTCGGGATCGACGTCGGCGGCACCGGGACCAAGCTGGCCCTGGTCGACCGCGAGGGCCGGGTCGGCCGCGAGCGGCAGCTCGCGACCGCGTCCTTCGTCAGCTTCGAGGGCTTCGTCGCGGCCCTCGTGGGCGAGCTGGCAGAGCTGGTCCAGCGCGAGGGGCCGGTCACGGTCCGCGGCATCGGCATCGGAGCGCCCAACGGCAACGGCCTGGCGGGCACGATCGAGTCGGCGCCCAACCTGCCGTGGAAGGGGCGCCTGCCGCTGGCCGACTCCCTCGGCCACCGCAGCGGCCTGCCGGTCTCGGTGACCAACGACGCCAACGCGGCGGCGCTCGGCGAGGGGCTCTACGGCGGCGCGGTGGGCCTGGACGACTTCCTCGTCGTGACGCTGGGCACCGGGCTGGGCTCGGGCTTCGTCTGCGGCGGCGAGCTCCTCGTCGGCGCGACCGGCCTGGCTGGCGAGCTCGGCCACGTCATCGTCGAGCCCGACGGGCGGCCGTGCGGCTGCGGGCGGCGCGGCTGCCTCGAGACCTACGCCTCGGCGACCGGCCTCGTGCGCACCGTGCGCGACCTGCTCGCCGAGGACGACCGCGACAGCGCGCTCAGGGCCTTCACGCCCCGGACCATCGAGGCCCGGGACGTCGACGAGGCCGCGCGCGACGGCGACGCCCTGGCGCTGGAGGCCTTCGCGGAGTGCGGCCGCGTGCTCGGCCTGGCCCTGGCCAACGCCGTCGCGATCACGAGCCCGGCCGCCGTGTTCCTGTTCGGCGGCCTGGCCGACGCCGGTGAGCGCATCCTCGAGCCGACCCGCAAGGCCTTCGAGGAGCACCTGCTGCCGGTGTACCGAGGGACCGTGCAGCTCCGGCTGTCGGCGCTGCTCGACCGCAACGCCGCGATCCTCGGCGCCGCCGCCCTGGCCTGGAGGCACTGCGATGCACGGCCGAGCTGAGGCGCTCCGGGACCTCGCGCTCTTGCTCGCGCTGGCCCTCGTCCCCGGCGGCTGCGCCGGCCCCGACGCCGGCGGCCAGGGCGAGGCCGCGACGACCGTCGCGACGCCGGGCGCGGACACCTTCGCCTCCGGCGACGACCCGGCCCGCTGGGTCGACCCGTTCATCGGCACCGGCGGCCACGGCCACACCTATCCCGGCGCGGTCCGGCCCTTCGGCATGGTCCAGCTCTCGCCCGACACGCGGCTCACGGGCTGGGACGGCTGCTCGGGCTACCACTTCAGCGACCGCGTGATCTACGGCTTCAGCCACACCCACCTGTCCGGCACCGGCGCCTCCGACCTCGGCGACGTCCTGCTGATGCCGACGACCGGCGACGGGATCCCGCTCGACAACGGCCACGGCAGGCCCGACGGCGAGGGCTACAAGAGCCGGTTCCGCAAGCAGGAGGAGCGGGCCGAGCCCGGCTACTACCGCGTCCTGCTCGACGACCCGGGGGTCGAGGTCGAGCTGACCTCGACGCCGCGCGTCGGCGTCCACCGCTACCGCTATCCGTCGGGCAAGCCCCGCAACCTCGTCCTCGACCTCGTGCACCGCGACGAGGTCCTCGACGCCAGCATCCAGGTCGTGTCATCGACCGAGGTCCGCGGCGAGCGTCGCTCCAGGCACTGGGCCCGGGACCAGCGCCTGTTCTTCGCCATGCGCTTCTCCGCGCCGCTCGTCGGCCACGGCGTCTCGGTCGACGGCGAGACGGCCGCCCCCGAGAGGGGCTACGGCCTGGAACACCGCAGCAAGAAGTGCAAGGCCTGGTTCCGCTTCGGCAAGGGCGAGGCCCCGCTGGTCGTCCGCGTCGGCCTGTCGGCGACCTCGGTCGAGGGCGCGGTCAGGAACCTCGAGGCCGAGTGTCCGGACCAGGGCTTCGACGAGGTCCGCCGGGACGCCCGCGCGGCCTGGAACCGGGAGCTGTCGAAGGTCACGGTCGCGGGCACGACCGAGGCACGGCTGCGGACCTTCACGACGGCCCTGTACCACTGCATGGTCGCGCCGTGCCTGTTCAGCGACGTCGACGGCCGCTACCGCGGCATGGACGGCGAGGTCCACGAGAGCCGCGGCCACGACGTCTACACGGTGTTCTCGCTGTGGGACACGTTCCGGACCCTGCACCCGCTGCTGGCGATCATCGACCGCGAGCGCAGCGAGGACTTCCTGCGCACCTTCGCGGCGATGTACGAGGACGGCGGGCGCCTCCCGGTCTGGGAGCTGTGGGGCAACGAGACCGATTGCATGATCGGCCACCACGCGATCCCGGTCATCGCCGACTGCCTGGCCAAGGGCATCGGGGTCGATGACCTGGCCCTCTACCGGACCCTGACCGCGGCCGCGGTCCACTCGATGGAGCTCGACCAACGCGGCCAGGCGGCCTACAAGCGCTACGGCTACATCCCGAGCCAGCTGGAGCCGGAGTCGGTCAGCAAGACGCTCGAGTACGCGTACGACGACTGGTGTGTCGCGTGGCTGAGGAGAGACCCCGACGAGATCGAGGCCCGTTTGGCCCGGGCCATGGCCTGGCACCACCTCTTCGACCCCGACACGGGCTTCCTGCGGGCCCGCGAGCAGGGCGGCTTCAAGGAGCCCTTCGACCCGCGCGAGGTCAACTCGGACTTCACCGAGGCCAACTGCTGGCAGTACAGCTTCTTCGTCCCGCACGACGTCGGCGGGCTGATCGAGGCCCACGGGGGCGACGCCGGCTTCGTGCGCGCGCTCGACGCCCTGTTCGAGGCCCCGGTCGCGACGACCGGCCGCAACCAGGCCGACATCACCGGCCTGATCGGCCAGTACGCCCACGGCAACGAGCCGAGCCACCACGTGGCCTGGCTCTACCCCTACGCCGGCGAGGCCTGGAAGAGCCAGCGGCGCGTGCGCCAGATCCTGGACGAGCTCTACACCGATCGGCCCGACGGGCTCTGCGGCAACGAGGACTGCGGGCAGATGTCGGCCTGGTACGTCTGCAGCGCGCTCGGCTTCTACCCCGTCTGCCCCGGGTTCGAGATGAGGTACGTCCTCGGAGCGCCGTTGTTCCCCGCTGCCACGATCCGACTCGAGGACGGCAGCGAGGTCGTGATCCGGGCGCCCGGCGCCGCGCGCGACCACGCCTACGTGCGGTCCGTGACCGTCGACGGCGAGCCCTGGTCGGGGGTCACGCTCGGCCATGGGCTGTTCAAGAAGGACACCGAGATCAGCGTCACCCTCGCCGACGAGCCGACGTCGTTCGGCCATGACAAGGACGACCGCCCGCTCCAGGTGCCCTGGAGGGTCGTCGTCCCCGCCCCGCTCGTCGTCGCGCCGGGTCGGGTCTTCGGGGACCGGATCGAGGTCGCGCTGCGCTCGCTGGAGGACGGGGCCGCGCTGCGCTGGTGCCTCGACCGCGACCTCGACGACGACGGCGCCCGCCCCTACGTCGAGCCGATCGTCCTCGACCGCTCGGCCGTGCTCCACGTCCAGGCCGTGCGCGCCGACGGGAAGAAGAGCCCGGTCGTCGACGCGAGGTTCTGGAAGCTGCCCCACGACTGGAAGCTGAGCCTGAAGCACCTGCCGGCCCCGTACTACTCGGCCGGCCTGCGCGAGGCCCTGATCGACGGGCGCCGGGGCACGACCGAGTGGCGCCGCGGCTACTGGCAGGGCTTCCGCGACGACCTCGAGGCCGTCGTCGACCTCGGGCGGGAGCAGCGCGTCGCACGCGTGGCCTGCCGCTTCCTCCACGACCAGCGCTCGTGGATCCTGCCGCCCCGGGACCTCGTCGTCGGCCTGTCGCGGGACGGCGAGCACTGGACCGAGCTCGAGGCCCTGCGCCCCGACGTCGACCCGATGGTCGAGGAGCTGTCGGTCGTCGAGCTCGGCCGCGCGGTCGACGACGTGCCGGCCCGCTACGTGCGCCTCCGCGCGCGCAACTTCGGCCGCCTGCCCGAGGGCCACGTCTCGGCCGGCCAGCGCGCCTGGTTGTTCGCCGACGAGCTGACGATCGAAGCCCGCTGAGGGCTCAGCGCTCGAGCGGGCCGACGACGGCCTCGACGGCCGCGAGGACCGCGCCCGAGGCGACGAGCCGCTCGGCGCGGGCCAGGTCCGGGGCCAGGAAGCGGTCGTGGACGAGGCGGGGCACGTCCTCGCGGATCCTGGCGTAGGCCGGCTCGACGCCGGCGCCGGCGCGCAGGCTGCGGTCGAAGTCGAGGCCCTGGGCCCCGCACAGCAGCTCGATGCCGAGGACCTTGGCCGTGTTGGCCGCGATGTCGCGGGCGTGGCGCGCGGCCGTGACCCCCATCGACACGTGGTCCTCGCGGTTGGCCGAGGTCGGGATCGTGTCGACCGAGGCCGGGTGGGCCAGGCTCTTGTTCTCGCTCGCCAGCGACGCGGCGACGACCTGGGGGATCATGAAGCCCGACTCGAGGCCGGGGTCGGGGGCCAGGAAGGCCGGCATGCCGCTGAGGTCGGGGTTGACGAGGTTCTCGATGCGGCGCTCGGAGATGTTGGCCAGGGTCGCCAGCGCGATGCCGAGGAAGTCGAGCGCCTGGCTGACCGGCTGGCCGTGGAAGTTGCCGGCCGACACGACCTCGCCGTCGGGGAACACGAGCGGGTTGTCGGTCGCCGCGTTGACCTCGCGTTCGAGCACGCCGCGGCCGTACGCGATCGCGTCCCGGGCCGCGCCGTGGACCTGCGGCGAGCAGCGCAGGCTGTACGGGTCCTGGACCTTGTCGCAGTCCCGGTGGCTCTCGACGATCTCGCTGTCCTCGAGCAGGCGCAGCAGGTTGCGGGCCGTCGCCTGCTGCCCCTGCTGCCCTCGGGCCTCGTGCACGGCGGCCGCGAACGGCGCGCGCGAGCCGCGCAGGGCCTCGATCGACATCGCGGTCGCGACGTCGGCCGTGCGCACGAGGTCCTCGGCCAGGAGCTGGACCTGGACGCCGAGCGCCGTCATGCACTGCGTGCCGTTGATCAGGGCCAGACCCTCCTTGGCGCTGAGCACGAACGGCGCGAGGCCGGCGGCGGCCAGGGCCGGCCCGGCCGGCGCCGGCGCGCCGTCCCGCCAGACCTCGCCCTCGCCGAGCAGGACGAGGGCCACGTGGGCCAGGGGCGCGAGGTCGCCCGAGGCGCCGACCGAGCCCTGCTCGGGCACGACCGGGCACAGGTCGTGCTCGTACAGCGCGAGCAGCCGATCGAGCAGCGCCTCGCGCACGCCCGAGATGCCGCGCGCGAGCGCCTGCAGCCGCAGCACGAGCATGAGCCGCGAGACCTCCTTGGGCAGCGGCCGGCCGACGCCGGTCGCGTGCGACAGGATCAGGTTGCGCTGCAGGAGCTCGAGCTTGGCCGGATCGATGCGCACGCCGCTGAGCTTGCCGAAGCCGGTGTTGACCCCGTAGACGGTCCGGCCCTCGGTCAGGACGCGCTCGACGACGGCGCGGGACGCGCGGCAGCGCTCGCGGGCCGCGGCGGCGAGCTCGAGCCGCGGCGGCTCGGGCGAGAGGACCCGGGCGAGGTCCGCGAGGGCGAGGTTCGTCCCGTCGAGGAGCAGGCGACCCTGGGCTTGGCTCATGCCGGCAGCATCCAGGCTCGCCCCCGTTGCGTCGAGGGTCGGCCCGGGTTCAGCGCAGGATGCGGAGGCGCAGGCCGGGGCTCGTGACGAGGCCGAGGGTGTTGGCCTTGGGCTCGACGAGGAGCCACTGGGCGAACAGGTCGAGGCCGACGAGGGTCGTGTCCTTGGGCAGGGTGAAGGCCGGCGAGTCGAAGCTGCCGCTGCCCTTGCTACCGGGGACCAGCAGCAGCGGCTCGGCCAGGAGGCTGCAGCCCTTGGCGCCGAAGGGCCCGAGGTCGAGCGGGAGGCGGACCGGACCGAAGCCGGTCGCCGAGCCGCCGAGGGCCAGGATCGAGGCCAGCGTCGCCGCGCCGGAGGTGCCGCGCACGACGAGCGGCTTGCCCGGGGCCGGGGCCCCGCCGGAGGCGATCGTCGGCAGCTTGTCGTCGCTGTCGGCGCAGCCCTTGCCGTAGACCTCGGCGGCGGGCCGGAGGTCGACGGCCAGGGCCAGGCGCGCGCCGTGGGGATACGGGCCGTAGCCGGTGGTGGCCGGCTTGCTCGTCGAGTACGAGGTCACGTACACGGTCTCCATGCCGTTCGTGCCGTCGCTGCGCCGCGTGCCGGCCAGGGTGCCGGCGTAGCTCGCGCCCTGGACGACGACGTCGACGACGAGGTCGCGGCGCCCGTCGTGGTCGAAGGCCTTGTCGAGCTTGACGAGGCTCCAGGCGTCGGCCTTGGCGAACGTGATCGCCTTGGCCTGCAGGACCAGGACCGGGCCGGCGAGGTTGTCGGCGAAGGTCGTCGACAGCGACGTGCCCGAGAGGTGGGCGAGGGTCACGGTCAGCGACGCATAGGTGTAGCCGCCGACGGCCGACGAGCAGAACCCGAGCTCCTTGATGGCCATGCCCTCGGCCGGCAGGAGCGCGGCGGGGACGCGGATCTGCGTGCGCAGGTTGGCGGTCGAAGCCGTGGTCCCGCCGAGCGGGGCGAGGTTCATCGTGCCGCTGCCCGGCTTGTCGTCGGGGACGGCCACGGTCGTCAGGGTCTGGGCGCCGAGCGGCGCGGTGAGGCCGAGCAGCAGCGCGGCCACGAGGGCGCGGGGGTCCATGCCGGGTCTCCCTGTTGGCGATGCCCCGGTGGGATCGGCGTTTCGACGCCCCGACTTGACCCCGTACGTGCGCGGGGGGCGCCGGCCCCTCGGACCGGCGCCCCCCGGGCGGGTGCGGGCTCGCGTCCGTCGCTCAGCGGCGGCGGCGGAAGCCCTGCATCATGTCGTCGCGGACCTTCTGGGCCTCGTCGAGCTTGCCGTCCTTGATCAGGCCCTTGATCTCGTCGACCTTGGTCTTGAGCTCCTTGGCCTGCTCCTCGCCCATGCGCTGGCTGACCATCTCGACCATGCGGTCCATGCCCTGCACGGCCTGGTCGAGCTCCTCCTTGCTCATCTCGGGGAACGGCGTCCCCATGCGGCCGAAGCCGCGGCCGCCCTGGCGGCCCTGGCCACCCTGGCCGCCCTCGCCGGCGCCGGCCTGGCGGGCGCGCTCGAGCTGACGCGAGAGGCGGTCGAGGGTCCGCTCGGCGGCGGCGATCGCCTCCTCGTCACCACCACCCTTGGCCTTCTCGAGCTCCTCCTTGGCCTGCTTGACCCGCTCCTCGAGCTGGGCCAGGAACTCGGAGTTGCCGCCGCGCTGCTGGCGGCCGCCGGCCCGGTCGCCCTGGCCGCCGGGCCCGCCGAAGCCACCCATCGGGCGGCTCGAGCGGTCGAGCTCGATCAGCTGGGCATACGTCTCGCGGGCCTTCTCGGCCTCGTCGCGGTGGTCGGTGCGGAACAGGCCCTGGACGAGCATGTTGGCCGCCTGGGGGGCGTGGTGGCCGTTGGGCGCCTTGGCCAGGTACTCGCGGAGGGCGGCGACCGCGTCGTCGTACTTGCGCGCGCCCTGGTAGAGGTAGAAGGCCTTGTAGAACAGGCCGGCGTGCGGGCCGGGCTCCTTGGCGACCTCGAGCTTGCCGGCCTCGGCCTCCTTGGCCACCGGCTTGTCCTGGTCGTCCTGCTTCTCGGTGATGATGATCTGGGCGAAGGCCCCGCTCGTCAGGAGGACGAGGGCGGCGAGACCGTGGATGCTGCGCATGTTCCTTACCTCGGTGGCGTATCGGGCACGGGAGCCGCGAGGCTCCCCGGTGTTCGAAGGCGGCTATTGAACGGACCCGGACAACGGCGGGAGAGGCGCCGCCCGTAATGTGACTGTCCCAACTCCCGGGCTGGAGCCGTCCTGTGACGTTGGCGGTGGGGTCCGAGCGGGCGGGCGCGAGGCGCCGGGCTCCGTCGGGAGGCGAGAGGATAGCGGGCCGGACCGCCCGGCAAGCAGGTCCCCCACCCGACCGTTGCGCGGGACGCCGGCCGCCTATACGCTCCTGCGCAAACCGAGACAGGAGGACGGCGGCATGGGCGAGGAGCCGGAACGGCCCGCGGGGCGTGGGGACACGGTGGACGGCGCGGCCGGACGGGCCGCGCCGCGGCTCGGGACCCTGGGGATCCTGGCCTGAGGGGGCTCAGCCCCTGAGCGCCTGGACGACCATGTCGCCGATCTCGTCGGTGCCGTGGACGCCGGCCGACAGGCTCTTGATCCGGCCCTCGCGCATCAGCCCGGCGATGGCCTTCTCGACGGCCTCGGCCGCGGGCTTCTCGCCGAGGAAGTCGAGCATCATCGACACGGCCATGATCGTCGCGACCGGGTTGGCCTTGTTCTGGCCGCGGTACTTGGGCGCCGAGCCGTGGATCGGCTCGAACATGGAGACCCGGCCCGGGTGGATGTTGCCCGAGGCCGCGATGCCCATGCCGCCCTGCACCATCGCGCCGAGGTCCGTGATGATGTCGCCGAAGAGGTTGGGCGTGACGGCCACGTCGAACCACTCGGGGTTCTTGACCATCCACATGCAGGCCGCGTCGATGTAGGCGTGGTCGGTCTCGACGTCGGGGTAGCCGGCCGCGACCTCGGCGAAGACCCGCGTCCAGATGTCCTGCGAGCGCAGCGCGTTGGCCTTGTCGATCAGCGTGACCTTGCGCCGCGGCCGCTCCACGGCCCGCTCGAACGCGAAGCGGATGATCCGCTCGACGCCCTTGCGCGTGTAGACCATCGTCTGGGTCGCGACCTCGTCCGGCGTGCCCTTCTTGAGGTGGCCGTAGATGCCCGAGTACGCGCCCTCCGTGTTCTCGCGGCAGATCAGCATGTCGACGTCGGCCGGCCCCTTGTCCTTGAGGGGGCAGAAGCGCTCGTCGTAGAGCCGGATCGGGCGCAGGTTGACGTAGAGGTCGAGCTTGAAGCGCAGCCCGGCGATGATCGCGAACTCGAGCATGCCGACCTCGATCCGCGGGTCGCCGATCGCCCCGAGGAGGACGGCGTTCATGTCGCGGATCCGGTCGAAGGCCGCGTCGGGCATCGTCTCGCCGGTCTTCAGGTAGTGGTCGGCGCCGTACGGCAGGGCCTCGCGCTTCGTCGAGAAGCCGTAGACCTCCTGACAGGCGTCGAGGACCTTGAGGCCCTCCCGGACGACCTCCTCGCCGATGCCGTCGCCCGGCAGGACCGCGATGTCGTAGACCTTGCTCATGCTCTCTCTTCCTCTCCGTCACCCGCGCGCGACGGGTGGTCCGCGGTCGGGGCCGCGCGAATCAGGGCGGAACATCCTGCGGATCCCCGCCCCTCGAGTCCAACGAAAGCCCGGCCGGCCTCGACGGGGCGCCCGGCGGGGCGCGCCGGACACCCGGCCCGGCGCCCTGCTCAGGTCGCCACGGGCTCGAGGATGGCCTCGGGCGCGACGATGTAGCCGGCCACGGCGGAGGCCGCGACCGTGTAGGGGCTGGCCAGGTAGACCTGCCCCGGCCCGGACCTGCCGGGGAAGTTGCGGTTGATGGCCGAGATGGTCACCTGCGCGGCGTCGGTGGAGACGCCCGGGCCCGCCTTGATGCAGGCGCCGCAGGACGGGTCGATGAGGTGCGCCCCGGCCCGCTCGAAGACCTCGACGTAGCCCATCCCGATCGCGTAGTCGCGGATCTCCTGCGAGCCGAACTGGATGTAGAGCTCGACGCCGTCGGCGACGCGGCGCCCGTCCTCGAGCGCCTTGCGCAGGACGGCCGCGTACATGTCCATGTCGGCCTTCTTGCCCCCGGTGCAGGACCCGCCGTAGGCGATGTCGATCGCGACGCGGTCGCCGAGGGCCGAGATCGGCACGCCGTTGCGGGGGTCCCCGGGCGTCGCGACCATCGGCTCGAGGGCCGTCAGGTCGACCTCGAAGGTCCGGGCGTAGGTCGCGCCGGGGTCGGCCCGCACGATGCGGTCGCGGAGCTCCTGCACGGGCTGGGCCGGCGGCCCGCGAGGTACTGCACGACGACCTCGTCGGCCTCGATGATGCCGGTGAAGCCGCCGGCCTCGACGGCCATGTTGGTCAGCGTCGCCCGCTCGTCGATGTTCATGGCCTCGACCGCGGGCCCGGCGAACTCGAGCACCTTGCCGATGCCGTCGCCGCCGCGGAAGAACTCCAGCGAGAGGAGGTGGAGCATGACGTCCTTGGCCGAGACGCCCGGGCGCAGCCGGCCGCCCAGGACGAAGCGGACGGTCTCGGGGACGCGGATGCGCACGTCCTTGGTGAACCAGGCGTTGGCCATGTCGGTCGACCCCACCCCGAAGGCGAAGCAGCCGAGGACGCCGGCCATGCACGTGTGCGAGTCGGTGCCGATGACGAGGTTGCCGGGGATCGCCAGCTCCTCGATGACCTTGTTGTGGCAGATGGCCTCCGAGCCGACGGTCCTGCCGTCGCGCTCGACCTCGCCGTAGAGCCGGACGCCCTGCCGCCGCGCGAAGTCCTCCTGCACGTCCTTGAGGCTCGCGGCCTGCTCGCGCAGGCCCATCCTGACGTGCTCCTCGGGCATGATCCGGTCGAGGAAGGTCAGGTGGTCGCGGAACGCGAACACGCTCGCCGGGTCGGCGACGCTGGCGTCGGCCCCGAGGCCCTGCTTGAACAGCGCCTCGGCCATCGGCGTCACGTACTCGTGGCTGAACCGCACCGAGGTCCGCGCGAAGAGCGCGTCGCCGGGCTTGACCGCGTC
Organism: Planctomycetota bacterium; assembly: GCA_041398545.1. Lineage (GTDB taxonomy): Bacteria > Planctomycetota > UBA1135 > UBA1135 > JAWKUM01. Next base: position 29,672 of record JAWKUM010000001.1, read on the forward strand.
GACGCCGAGCCGGCCGGTGGCGGCGTCGGCGATCGCGTGCGAGGCGATGATCTTCTCGCAGACGGTCATCGGCCGCCTGGGCGTCGTCACCGGCGGCGGCGACACCTCGCCGGCGAGGCGGGCCTTGTTGTAGGCGAACAGCCCGCCGTGGCGGACGATGTCGGCCGAGATCGGGTCGAGCCCGTCGGTGAAGACGTCGATCGGGATGTCCTCGCCCCGCCGCACGCGGTCGAGCACGCCGAAGTCGGTGGTCGTCAGGAGGCCGATGTTCTGGCAGTTCTGGCCGTAGATCTTCTCGATGCCGCGGGCCACGACGAGCTGGACCCCCGCGCTCAGCTCGCTGAACGGCGCCGTCTCGCGCGAGCTGCCGCAGCCCTTGCTGAGCCCGCTGACGATGACGCCGAAGCCGCCGGCCTTGATGTCGTCGCGCTTGACGACGCCGCCGCGCAGGCCGACGAGGCAGTAGCGGGCCAGGGTCTCGTCGTAGTAGTAGCAGACCCAGCCGGGCGTCAGCTCGTCGGTCGAGATGTTGTCGATGAGCTCGATCGACGGGTCCCAGGCCAGGTCCTCGCCGTCGAGCTGGCGGCGCAGCAGGTCCGGGTCCTTGGTCAGATACAGGATCCGCCCCTGGATGCGGACGGACGTACGGGTCTGGGCAGACATGGCTCTCTCCGGAAGGACCACCCGGGCTGCGTTGCTCCCGTCGGGGGCAGGGCTCCGACGGATGCGCCGGTCTGGGCCGCTCTCGTGGGGGCCCAGGGCCGGCGTACTCCAGCACCGCGGTCGGCAGGGCGGCCGGCCAATCGAAGGCACGGGATTCTAGTCCCGCCGGCAGCGGGTTCCAAGCGACGACGACCTGCGCGGGGGCGACGAATGCCGGAAAGCCCGGGCGCATGGGGCTCCCCGTCTCCAGAATTCACTTCCGGACGTCGCGCAGGTCCCGGGACGGCCTCACCGGTCCCCGGCGCGCGACACCCGGCGCGCCTCCCTCTCCGACCCCTGACCCGACCCACGGAGTCAAGATGCCCCACAGCTTCCGCCTGGACGAACGGCACCGGCGCATGATCCGGCTCGTTCCGCTCGGCCTCGCCGCCGCGGTCCTCGTCGGGTTCGTCCTCACGGCGTTCCGCGTCGACAGCGTCCAGCCCAGCGAGATCGGCGTCGTCGTCAACAACCTGACCGGCAAGATCGACGTCCGCCTGCAGGCGGGCTCGTTCTTCTACAACGGCCTGTGGTCGGACGTCCACAAGCTCGACAAGAGCGTCAAGACCCTCGTCATGCGCGAGCGGGACGGCCAGGCGGTCAACATCAAGACGCGCGACGGCTCCAACGTCACGCTCGACGTCGAGGTCAACTACTCGATCCTCACCAACGAGAAGGAGCTGCGCGAGCGGCTCCTCGTCGAGTCCGGGGTCGGCCGCGAGGCGGTCTGGGAGGAGCGACGCGGGCGGCGGGGCGTCGAGCGTGTCGTCGCCGGCTCCGAGGAGGCCTGGCAGGCCAAGTGGATCAGGGAGTACAGCCGGGCCGTGATCCGCTACGTGTTCGGGGAGCTCGCGACCAAGGAGTGGTACGACGCGCGCGAGCGCGACGCCAAGACCCGCAAGGCCCGCGACGAGCTCGACGCGCGGCTGCGCGAGCACGGCCTCCAGGTCGTCAAGGTCATCCCCGACCGGTTCCGCTTCTACCCCGAGTACGAGAAGAAGATCCAGGAGAAGAAGGACGCCGACCAGGAGTACGAGAACCAGGTCGAGCAGGCCAAGACCCAGGAGCGGATCCAGGAGCGAAGGCAGGTCGAGATCGAGAAGGAGAAGGAGGTCCAGATCGCCAAGACCAAGGGCGAGCTGGAGCGCGAGCTGATCGAGACCGAGGGCCAGGCCATCAAGCTCCGCAAGGAGGCCGAGGCCTACGCCATCCGGACGCGGATCGAGGCCGACGCGACCATCTACAAGGCCGAGCGCGAGGCCAAGGGCGTGCTGGCCGCGGCGCGGGCCGAGGCCGAGGGCCTCGAGAACCTCGTCACGGCGCTCGAGGGCGAGGGCGGGCGCAACCTCGTCCTGCGCGCCATCGCCGAGCGCCTGTCCAAGGCCCGGATCGAAGGCCTGCCGTACGCGACGAGCCCGGTCATCCAGAAGGTCTCGGTCGAGGACGCCGCGGCCGCCGCCCGCACCGGGAAGGAGGGACGATGAAGGGCACGCTACGCCTCTCGGTCGTGGTCCTGCTCCTGTTCTTCGGGGGCGTGCTCGTCTACGCCAACCTGCAGAAGGTCGAGGTCGGCCAGGTGGGCGTGCTGACCCGCGAGTGGGGCGGCGGCCTCGTCGAGGAGGACTACGGCCCCGGCTACTGGCTCGACCTCGGGCCGCTGCACACCTGGAACGTGTTCGACTCCACGGTCCAGACCTACGAGCGCAGCGACGGCACCAAGGACGGCCCCTTCGTCGTCAAGTCGCGCGACGGCGCCGACGTGTCGATGGACGTCAGCGTCAAGTACCGGATCAAGCCGGGCGAGGCCTGGCAGATCCTCAAGCGCTTCGGCCCGGGCGACGCGCATGCGGGACAAGGTCGCCAACGAGTCCGTCGACGCGATGCGCGCGGTCTTCGGCGACCTCCTGACCGAGGACTTCTACGACCCGCGCGGCGGCAGCAGACGGCCGACGACGCCAAGACCAAGCTCGGCGAGCGGCTCGCCAAGCTCAACGTTCAGCTCGTCGTGATCCTGATCCGCGACGTGACCTTCTCGCAGTCCTACGAGGACCGCATCAAGCAGAAGGAGCTCGCCAAGCAGGAGGCCGACGTCAACATCGCCAAGAAGAAGGCGGCCGAGGCCGCGGGCCTGACCAACAAGATCATGGCCGAGACCGAGGCGATGGTGACGGTCATCCAGGAGGAGATGCGCCGGACGATCCGCGACATGACGGCCGAGAACCAGAAGAAGGTCGCCAAGGTCGAGGCCGAGGCCAACCAGTTCGTGGTCGAGACCAAGGCCGACGCCGACCTCTACAAGGCGGAGAAGGTCGCGGCCTCCGACCTGATGCTGCGCAACGCGGAGGCCGAGGCCCAGGCCCTGCGCCGCAAGGCCCTGACGCTGCCGGGCGCGCGCAACCTCGTCGCGCTCGAGGCCGCCGGGAGCCTCAACTTCGACCGGCTCGTGATCTCGACCCTCGACAACAACGTCCTCGACCTCGAGGCCCTGGCGGAGCGCCTCGGCGCGGTCGTCGGCTCCCCGGGGGCCGCACCAGACCGCGACGACTGAGGGCCGCTTGCGGCCCGCGACCAAGGTCCTGCTCCTCTACGCCGCCGTCCTCGTGCCGGCGGCCGTGGCCCTGCGCTGGCTGCTGATCCCGTTCGACCTCGGGCCGTCGTTCCACTGGCGGCCCGACGCGCTCGAGTACGCCGCCGGCGCCCGCTCGATCGCCGAGACCGGCACGTACCTGCTGCAGGTCGGCGAGCACCTCCTGCAGCCGCGGTACCCGCCGGGCTTCTCGCTGCTCCTCGCCCCGCTCGTCGCCCTCGGCGTCGACCCCACCGACCTGTGCCGCGTCCCGGCCGTGTTCGCCGGCCTGCACGCCGTGCTCCTGGCCTGGATCACGCGCCGGCTCCTGCTGCTCCTGCGCGGGCCCCAGGCCGGCGGGCTCGCGACGCTCGCCGGCCTCGTCGCCGGCCTCGGCTGGGTGCTGGCGCCGATCTCGGTCGAGGTCGGCCGCGTCGTCATGAGCGACGAGCCGGCCGCCTTCCTGGCCAACCTCGCGCTGTGGCTCGTCGCGGCGCCGCTGCTCGACTCGGAGCGCTCCCTGCGCCTCGCGCGCTACGCCGCCGCCGGCCTGTGCTGGGGCCTCGTCGGCGCGATGCGCCCGGTCGAGGCCATGCTCCTCGCCCTGCCGATGCTGTGCGTGCTCGGCGCGGCCGTGCTGCACGCGCGGCGCGGCCGGCCCGTCGCGTTGGTCCGGCGCGGGCTCGCCGTCGCGGCCGGGCTCGCCGTGCCGTGCCTCCTCGTCGCCGCGCTGATGGTCCGCTCGGGGCACGAGCCGCTGCGCTGGCAGGCCTACGGGTTCTGGGCCCCGGGCGCGTACGACGACCTCGGCAAGGTGTTCTCGCTGACCAACGCCCTCGAGGGCGACCCGATGCACCACGTCCCGGGGTCGGTCCCCGGCGCCCCGCTCGGCCACGCCTGGATCGCGCTCCGCGTCTACCTGGGCGTCCCGACGGCCCGGTTCCACGGCCTGGGCGACTGGTGGCCGCTGCTCGTCCCCCTGGCCGGCCTCGTCCTGCTGCGCAGCCTGCGACGCCGGAGGCTCGAGGCTGCGGACCTCTGCCTCGCCGCCGCACCGGCGGCGGTCATCGCCGGCCACGCGGTCCTGTTCAGCCTGTACCACTTCCCGAGCGAGCGCTTCCACCTGTGCGCGGCGGCCTGGATCTGGCCGCTGTGGGCGCTGTCCCTGGCCGTCGTCGCGACGCGCCTGCGAGGCGCGCTGCGCGTGCTGCCCGCGGTCGCCGTCGCCGCGGCCCTGCTGCTCGAGGCGCGCGGCCTCGCGGCCTTCGTCAAGGAGCCGGTGCCCGGCGAGGACGCGAGCCTCGCCGAGGCGCGGCGCGAGGTCCCCGGGTGGCTCGCCCTCGACGACGAGGAGCGCGCGGCGCTGCCGATCCCGTTCGACACCGTCGTCGCCCAGGCCCTCGGTCTGCTGCCGCGCGAGCGCGTCGCCGGGCTCGGCGCGTGGGGCCGCCTCGACGTCCGCTACCGCCACGAGCGCGCCGTCCTGGCCAACCGCCGCGTGCCGTTCGAGCTCGAGCTCCCGCCGCCGCCGCTGCCGGCCGGCGCCGTCGTCCCGGCCGGCAGCCGGGAGCTCCTGAGGCAGCGCGCCGGGATCGACGGCGCGGACCACGCCCTCGTGCTCCGCGCCCTCGACCACGACGGGCGCGACGTCGTCCGGTGGCGCCTCGACCGCGTGGCCCTGGCCCGCGAAGGTCGCCTCAGGCTGAGCGAGGAGCGGCGCGGCCTGACCCTGTTCGACGAGGAGATCGGCGAGGTCGCGGTGCGCCGGTTCCGCGCCGGTCCGGGCTGGGCGCGGCTCGAGCTCGGCGAGGACTCGCGGCTCGAGCTGCGCGCCGACGGGCGCAGCCTGCTGCTGCGCGTGGGGTCCGGCCTCGCGTCCCTCGAAGCGCCGACGACCGGCCCCTCGCCCCCGCTCGCCCTCGCGACCTTCAGCGGGGCCGAGGCAGTCCCCGGGGTCCGGGCATGGCTGTGGACCGTGGCCGCCCGGCCCGAGCTCCTCGCGCCGGGACCGGCCCCGGGCGAGGTCGCGGCGTCCCTGCCGGCGGAGGAAGCCCCGGCGCCCCCGCGCCTCCTCGGCTTCGCCGTCGGCCGCGTCGGAGACACCCTGCTGCTCCGCTTCCGGTGCGACCGGGCCCTGGCCTCGGGCGGGTTCCTCGTGCACCCCCGCGGCGAGCCCCTGTCCCTCGACCCGGTGATCGCGGTCCCCGGGCCGACCGCCCTCGACTGGGCGGCCGAGATGCCGCACCGGAGCGCCGGCCTGGCCTTCGTCGTCCAGCCCGAGCTGCTCGACGCCGCGGGCGTCCGCGGTCGCACCCGGGCCTTCGTCGTCGAGGTCGACGGGCGGGTGTCCGAGGTCCGGGACGAGCTCGGCGCGCCGCGCTGATGCCCGCGCCCCGTCCCGGATCGGGAAGCCCTCCCGGCCCTCGCAGACAAGGTCCGGCAGGACCCGCTATCCTCTGGGCCTCTCCGCACCCGCCCCGATGCTCGACCCCCGCCTCGCTCTCCTCGCGCTCCTGGCCCTGGCTCCAGCCCGGCCCCGGGACCCGGCTCCGGCCGGACCCGGTCCCCAGCGGTTCCTGCTGAGCAGCCGCGAGACCCTCGACCGCTCGCCCCTGCGCGCCGCCCTCGCGGCCGGCGAGCCCGCGGCCGCCGTGCTCGCGCGGATCGAGGCGCTGGGCGAGGCGGCCCGCGCGCGGGACGCGGCGATCGCCGCGCACGTCGCCGGGCTCGGTGGCAGGCTCCTCCGGAGCTTCTGGCTCTGCGACGTCGCCCTCGTCGAGGTCCCGCCCGACGTCGCCGCGTCGCGGCTCGAGCACCCCGACGTCTGGCGCGTGGAGCGCGACGAGCCGGTCGGGCCGGCCGCCGCGCCGTGCTTCACCGACCGGTCGATCGACGCGCGCAACCACAATGCGCTGCCGGCGCACTCCCTCGGCATCCGCGGCAAGGGGGTCGTGGTCGCGATCCTCGACACCGGTCAGGACGAGGACATGGACGGCAAGGGGCGCCCGCACGCGCTCTACTACCCCAAGGGCGACGTCGGGACCAAGACCGGCGGCGGGATCGGCGGCTCGCGCCTGCTGGCCAACTTCGCGCTCGGCAAGATGAAGGCCGACGACGTCGGCTTCCACGGCACGGCCGTCTGCGGGATCCTGGCCGGCGCCAGGTGGAACGCCAACCCGCGCGCCGCCGACGGCCAGGCCCCGGAGGCCGGGGTCCTCGGCTACTCGCTCGCGGTCGAGCCCACCGGGACGACCGACGAGGCGACGCTGATCAAGGCCTGGGAGCAGGTCGTCACCGACCGGGCCAAGTACGGGACCCGGGTCGTCAACAACAGCTACCTCGGCTCGCCCGACCCGCTCGACGCCGTGCAGCAGGTCCTGGACAGCGCGGCCGAGACCGGCGGCCTCCTGGTCACGGTGCCGGCCGGCAACCTCGGCGCCTCGACCCAGTACAGCCAGTCCTGCGCCAACGGCCTGGCCGTCGGCGCGACCCACCCCGACACGCACCGCGTCGCGGTGTTCTCGTCGCGCGGGCCGCTGGCCGGGGACCCCCAGCGCGACTACCCCGACCTCTGCGCCAACGGCGCCAACCTGTGGATGCCCAAGACCGACGACGAGGCGGGACACTACGTGACCTGGGGCACGTCGATGGCCGCGCCGCAGGTGGCCGGGGCGGCCGCCCTGTTCTTCGAGGCCGCGCCCAAGGCCGACGCGCTGCAGTGCAAGGCCGCGATCCTGGCCACGACCGACGACGTCTCGGCCGAGAACCCCACCCCACCGTACGACACGGTGCAGGCCTTCGGGCAGGGCTACCTGCGGACCGACCGGCTCGTCGACCTGGCCAGGTCCGGCACCGGGCTCTACGCCGACCAGCTGGACACCAAGCACCGGACCCGGGACCTGACGCTCCCGGTCGTCAAGGGCGCACGCTACGCGGTCGTGGTCGCCTGGAACCGCCACGACCTCAAGTCCAAGACGTGGGACGACCTCTCGCTCCGGGTCCTCGACGGCTCGACCAAGGTCGCCTCCGCCGACCGGCCGCGCAACCTGTACGAGAAGCTCCTCTTCGTGGCCCCGCGCTCGGGCAACCTCACGCTGCGGGTCGCCGCGGCCACGACCCCGAGCCAGCAGGTCCCGTTCGGGGTCGCCGTGCACGAGGTCGACACGACGCACCTCTCGGGCTCGGTGGTCCCGTACGGTGACTCCTGCCGGGGGACCGGCCCGGACGAGGTCCGGACGGTCGTGCCGACGGCCTACGAGGAGAGGTTCGGGACCGTCTGGTCCGACTCGCTGCTCGGGGGGATCCCCCAGCGCTTCCAGCAGCTCATCGACGCGGGCCAGGTGCCCGAGCCGTTCAAGGCCACCGGCCTCGCCCTGCGCCTCGACGACGCCGTCGTGTTCGAGGAGGCCGAGTACTGGATCGACCTCGAGCTCAGGCTCGGCGCGACCAAGACCACGACGACGACGATGAGCACGACCTTCCAGTCCAACTGGTCGACGTCGCCGGAGGTCGTCCTGGCCCAGAAGCGGATCTCGCTGCCGATCGCGCACCGCCTCAACCCGTCGCCCAAGCAGTGGGCCGTGCGCATCCCCTTCGACAAGGCGTTCTCGTGGGGCGCGGTCCAGGGCGAGCACCTCCTGCTCGAGGCGCTCAAGACCGCCTCCGAGGACCCGACGCGCCCGCAGTTCTACTTCGTCGACGCGTTCTACGAGCCCAAGACGACGTGGTGCAGCGTCCTCGGCGCCCCGAACCCGACGGCGACGACCGGCCTCATGGCCGTCGGCTCGGGCCTCGTGCTCGGCTTCACCGGCGCGGCCGCCCCCGGCGCCTGGCCGACGCTCGACGCCGGCCGGGTCCCCCAGATCGGCCTCGACACCGACCTGTGGCTCGAGGCCGGCCGCGAGAGCTCGGTGGCGGCGCTGTTCTTCGGGCTCGACGACCGCAAGTTCAACAACATCGACCTGCCGATCCAGCTCGGGCCCCTGGGCGCGCCCGACTGCTGGTCGCTGGCCAGCATCGACCACATGCACGCGCTGAGCCTCGACAAGCAGGGCGGCGGCGCCGTGACCCTGCCGCTGCCGCGGGACCCGGCCCTGGTCGGCGGCAAGCTCTACTCCCAGGCGGCGGTCCTCGACCTCGGCGCCAACAAGCTCGGCCTGGTCCTGACCAACGGCGTCGCGCTGACCATCGGCGGCGACCGCTGACCCCGGGCCGTACGCCGGAGGTCGGGGCGGAATCAGCCCTTGGGCAGGATTCCGGGAACCCCGGTCGGGCGGCTAGCCTCAGCCTCCGCGTCCGGACGCGTTCCGGGGAGGCAGCATGGCCGACAGAGGTCTCCACAAGAAGCTCCTGGCCGCGCTGGTCCCGATCGCCGGGACCGCCGCGATCATCGTGATCCTCGCCTGGCTCATGGGCGCGTTCGACGAGCGCGTCGAGCCGGGGCCGACCGCCGACATCCGACCGACGAGGCCGGCCGGGGCCGCGATCCTCGAGGTCGCGGCGGTCGAGGTCCCGATCGTCGAGACCGCCGTCGGCACGATCTCGCCGGTGCAGCGGGTCATGGTCGGCTCCAAGCTCCTGGCCCGCATCCAGAGCGTGCACGTCGAGCGCGCCGGCCAGCGGGTCACCGCGGGCCAGCTCCTGTTCGAGCTCGACGACGCCGACCTGCGCGGCCGCCTCGCCGAGGCCGAGGCCGCCCTCGCCGGCGCAAGCGCCGACCTCCGCCAGGCGGAGACCGACCTCGCCCGCGTCCAGGCCCTCGCCGAGCAGGGCGTCGCCGCCAAGGAGCGGCTCGACCGCGAGTCGACGAGGGTCGAGGCCGCCAAGGCGCGGGTCGACCAACTGACGCGCGCGATCGACGTGGCCCGGACCAACCTCGGGTTCGCGAGGATCGCGTCGCCGATCGACGGCATCGTCATCGACAAGCGCGTGTCGCAGGGCGACCTCGTGCAGCCGGGCCAGATCCTCGTCGAGCTGTACGACCCGCTGCGGATGCAGCTCATCGCGCGCGTGCGCGAGTCCCTGGCCGCGCGGCTCGCGCCGGGCCGGGAGGTCGAGGTCTCGCTCGAGGCCCTCGACCTGCGCTGCCACGGCCACGTCGACGAGATCGTCCCCGAGGCCGAGGCCCGGAGCCGCGTGTTCGAGGTCAAGGTCTCCGGGCCCTGCCCGCCCGACGTCCTGCCGGGGATGTTCGGTCGCCTGTTCATCCCGGTCGGCAAGCGCGACGAGCTGCGCGTCCCGGCCGCGGCCCTGCTGCGGATCGGCCAGCTCGAGTCGGTCTGGGTCGTGACCGCCGACGACCGGATGCTGCGCCGCTACGTGCAGACCGGCCGCCACCACGAGGACGGCGTCGAGATCCTGTCCGGGCTGTCCGAGGGCGAGACGATCCTGGCGCGGGCCGCCGACGCGGCCGGGGCCGCGCGATGAGCGCGGAGCCGCGCGAGCCCGCCGGCGCGGCCGGCCCCGGCCAGCAGGGCCGGGGCTCGCTGACCGGGCGCATCGTCGAGCTGTTCCTGACCGGCAACCTGACACCGCTGCTCGTCCTGATGTCGCTCGTCGCCGGGGCCTTCGCCCTGACGGCGACCCCGCGCGAGGAGGAGCCCCAGATCGTCGTGCCGCTGGCCGACGTGCACATCGAGGTCCCCGGGGCGACGGCGCTCGAGGTCGAGAAGCTCGTCTCGACCAGGCTCGAGAAGCTCCTCTACCAGATCGACGGCGTCGAGTACGTCTACTCGCAGAGCCGGCCCGACCGGTCGATCGTCACGGTCCGCTTCTTCGTCGGCGAGGACCGCGAGGACAGCCTCGTCAAGGTCCACTCCAAGCTGCAGCAGAACCTCGACCTCCGCCCAGGTCGCGGCCTGGGTCGTCAAGGCCGGTCGAGATCGACGACGTCCGTCTTCCTCGCGACGCTGTGGTCCGACCAGCTCGACGACTTCGCGCTCAGGCGGGTCGCGGAGGAGTGCGAGAGCCGGCTGCAGGCCGTGCCCGACACCGGCCGCACGGAGGTCGTCGGCGGGCGGCCGCGGCGCATGCAGGTCCTGCTCGACCCCGACCGGCTCGAGTCGCACGAGTGCCGCTCGACCAGGTCCGCCGCGCGCTCCGGGCGGCGGCGCTGGTCCGCCGTGGCGCCCTCGAGCGGCGGGGGCAGGAGGTCGTCGTCGACGCCGGCACCGGAGCCCCTCGACCACCACGAGGTCGGCGCCCTGATCGTCGCGGTCCACGACGGCCGGCCGTCCACCTGCGCGACGTCGCCGAGGTCCGCGACGGGCCGGACGAGGTCGCCAGCCACCTCCGCTACGGGCTCGGCGTCGGCGCCGGCCCGACCCCCGGCCCCGACCACCCCGCCGTCACGATCGCGGTGGCCAAGAAGCGCGGGACCAACGCCGTGCTCGTGGCCGAGGCCCTCCGCCGCTGCGTCGGAAGCTCGAGCGCGAGGTCGTGCCCGACGGCGTGCACGTAGCCATCACCCGCGACCGGCCTCACGGCCGACCACAAGGTCGACGAGCTCGTCGAGGGCCTCGGCGTCGCCATCGTCGTCGTGACGATCCTCGCCCTCGCTGGGCTGGCGCGAGGCCCTGATCATCGCGGCCGACGTTCTCGCTGACCCTCTTCGTCAACCTCGTGGCCGGCTACACGATCAACCGCGTGACCCTGTTCATCGCTGATCCTGGCCCTCGACGCCGTCGTCGACGACCCGATCGTCGACGTCGAGAACATCCACCGCCACCTCGGGCGCCGCGACCGCAAGCCGCTGCAGGCCGATGCTCGACGCCGTCGAAGGTCCGGCCCCCGATCCTGATGGCGACCCTGGCCTCATCGTCAGCTTCCTGCCGATGTTCTTCATCACCGGGATGATGGGGCCCTACATGCGGCCATTGGCTCAACGTGCCTGGCGTGCTGATGAGCCTCGTCGTCGCGTTCACGATCACCGCCTGGCTGGCCTACAAGGTGCTCGGCCGGCTCGACCGGGGGCCACGGGGCGGGGAGGAGCACGAGGGGGTCGAGGACAGCCGCCTGTACCGCGTCTACGCCGCCGCGCTGCGGCCCTTCCTCGCGTCGCGGGCCGCGCGCTGGGGCCTGCTCGGCGTGACGGTCGTGCTGTTCGTCCTGTCCGGCATGCTCGCCATGGACCGCAGGGTCCCTCTCAAGATGCTCCCGTTCGACGACAAGAACGAGCTCCAGGTCGTGGTCGACCTGCCCGAGGGGAGCAGCCTGGAGCGGACGCAGGCCGCGACGGCCGAGATGTCGTGGCGCCTCCGCGGGATGACCGAGGTCACGGCGGTGACGAGCTACGTCGGCGAGCCGTCGCCGATGGACTTCAACGGCCTCGTCCGGCACTACTACATGCGGCGGGCCCCCAACCTCGCCGACCTCCGCCTCGAGCTGATCGACAAGGGCCGGCGGGCCCAGCAGAGCCACGCGATCGCGATCCGCGTGCGCCAGGAGCTCGAGCCGATCGCCCGGCGCCACGGGGCGACGATCGCCGTCGTCGAGTACCCGCCCGGCCCGCCGGTCGTCTCGACCCTGACGGTCGAGGTCTACGCCCCCGTCTCGGCGACCCCGGACGACCTCGACCGGGCCGCCGGGCTCGTGGCCGGTCGCCTGCGCCGGGAGGCCGGCGTCGTCGACGTCGACAGCACGGTCGAGCGGGCCGTGCCGCGGCTGCGCTGGCTGCTCGACCGGGAGAAGGCCGCGCTGAACGGGATCGGCGCGGACCAGGTCGCGGCCACGCTCGCGACGGCGCTCGGCGGCGAGGACGTCACGGTCCTCCACACGGACCACGAGGTCGAGCCCCTGGCCGTGCGGCTGCGCCTGCCCAAGGCCGAGCGCGCCGGCCGCGACGACCTCGAGCGGCTGACCGTGACCGGCGCCGAGGGTCGGGCCGTGCCGCTGTCCGAGCTCGGGCGCTTCGTCGAGGAGCGGGCCGGGACGACGATCCACCACAAGAACCTGCGCCGCGTGGCGTACGTGTTCGCCGAGCTGGCCGGGCGCCCGCCGGCCGACGCGATCCTCGACCTCCAGGCCGACCTCGACGAGGGCGCGCGGCGCGGCCTCGCGCCCGGCACGGTCGCGGCCGGGGATGGCAGGCCGGTGGCGGCGCGCAGCCACCTCGCCGCCGGGGCCGGGATCCCCTGGCGCCTGCCGGACGGCATCACGCTCGAGTGGGCCGGCGAGGGCGAGTGGAAGATCACCCTCGACGCGTTCCGCGACCTCGGCATCGCCTTCGCCGTGGCCTGCCTCGGCATCTACGTGCTGCTCGTCCACGAGACCGGCAGCTACCTGATGCCGCTGATCCTGATGATCTCGATCCCCCTCACCGTCATCGGGATCATGCCCGGCTTCTGGCTGCTCAACGCGTGGACGACGACGCCGGTCGCCGGCGTGGCCGACCCGGTGTTCTTCACGGCCACGGCCATGATCGGCATGATCGCCCTCGCCGGGATCGCCGTGCGCAACGCGATCCTCCTGATCGAGTTCGTGCACGCGGCCCAGGGCCGCGGCCTGTCGCTCCGCGAGGCCCTGCTGCAGAGCGGCGCCGTCCGCATCCGCGCGATCTTCCTGACCGCGGGCACGGCCATGCTGGCCGCCGTCCCGATCACGCTCGACCCGATCTTCTCGGGCCTGGCCTGGGCCCTGATCTTCGGGCTCCTGGTCTCGACGGCCTTCACGCTCGTCATCGTCCCGACGGTCTACTGGATGGTCTACGGTCGGGGGGAGGAGGCGCGGCGGAGGGCCGACTAGGGACCTCCACGGGTCCCAACCGGGCCGCTCCCGGACTATCATCGGGGTCCCTGGGTCCGGCTCCGGGCCCGCTCTCCACGATCCCGTCCGTCCTCTTCCCGGGAGCTCCCCAATGAGACTCGGTCTCCTCCTCTGCCTGTCGTTCCTCACCACCGCCCTGCCCGCCCAGACCGTCGTCCCGGCCAAGTACGCCAAGGTCGAGGCCAGCAGCTACACGGCCTATCCCTTCGGCCTGTCGGGGGCCTGCCGCCTGCAGTACCTCTACGGCGACGACCTCTTCGCCGTGCCGATCGCGCCGTTCAGCACGATCTCGTTCCGCGGCAACGGCGGCCTGGCCGCCAGCGCCAAGACCGGCGTCGAGCTCGAGATCCTGTGCTCGACGACCAAGGTCAGCCCCTGGGCGCCGAACTCCACCTTCGCCAGCAACCACGACACGACGACGCTGACGACGGTGTTCACCAAGAAGAAGGTCAACCTGCCGGCCCAGGTCGCGACGCCGACGCCGGCCAACTTCGTGACCTCGTTCCCCCTCGACGCCAAGTACGTCTACATCAGGTCGAACGGCAACCTGCTGATCGACTACATCGTCCACACCGGCGTCTCGGGCAGCTACTCGCACGACACGAGCTACACGTCGTCCGCGGTCAACACGGCCGTCGGCACGGCCTGCACCGTCAGCATGAGCGTCGCCGGCGGGACCTCGTCCAACGCCACCTCGCAGCTGACCTACAACCTCTCGGGCGCGCCGACCGGCAGCGCCGCCGTGCACATCCTCGGCTCGATGGCCCTGGCCAACCCGATCCCGCTGCCGTACGGCGGCTGCAACCTCTACCAGGACCTCCTCCTGCTCGTGCCCGTCCCCGTGACCTCGTCGGGCACGGCCACGGTCAACTACCCCTGCACCGGCTACCGCGACTACGAGGTCTACGGCCAGTTCCTCGTCGTCGACCCGTCAGGCCCCAAGCTCTACGCCTCGCAGTCGTACAAGACCGTGATCGGCGGCCTCGACAGCCACTGCCGCATCTACAGCACCAGCTCCGCGACCGCGACGACCGGCTCGACCCAGCTCGGCGTCGGCATCGTCTCCGAGCTCAAGTGAGCGGACGGACCCGGCCAGGCCGTCCTCGGGTCCGCGCGGCGGCCGCGCCCACCGACCGGTGGACGCGGCCGCTTCCGTTCCGGGCCGACGCCGTCGACCCCGACGATGTAACAACTGCCCGCCGCGGTGCGGCATGTAACAAGGCCGATGGAGCGGGCCCGCGGGGCTGTGCCGCATGCGCGCGGAGGGGACCATGGGCGACCTGGGCCCGGCTCCGGGTCCGTCACGCCCTCATCCCGCTCTCCAACCAAGCGGAGTTCCCCCATGAGATCCCTCAGCCTCATCGCCGCCCTCGCGCTCTGCGCGGGCCTGTCCGCGCAGACGGTCGTCCCCGCCAAGTATTCCAAGCTCGAGGCGAGCAGCAGCACGGCCTACCCCTTCGGCCTGTCGGCCACCAACCGCGTGCAGTACCTGTACGGCAGTGACCTGTTCGACCTCGCGGTCGTGTCGTTCAAGCAGATCGCCTTCCGCGGCAACGGCGGCACGGCCGTCAGCGCCAAGCAGGGCATCGAGCTCGAGATCCTCGTCTCGACGACCCAGGTCAGCCCCTGGGCCCCGACGACGACCTTCGCCAGCAACCACGGCAGCGACCTCAAGACCGTGTTCACCAAGAAGAAGGTCAACCTCCCGGCCCTCCTGGCCACGCCCATTCCGGCCAGCTTCCTGGCGACCTTCCCGCTCGACGCGCAGTTCGTCTACGTCCGGCAGAACGGCAACCTCATCATCGACTACATCACGCACACGCCGGTCTCGGGCACCTACTCGCACGACACGAGCTACACGTCCTCGGCCGTCAACACCGCCGTCGGCTCGGCCTGCACGGTCAGCATGAGCATCGCCGGCGGCCAGTCGCTCAACCCGACCTCGGTCCTGACCTACAACCTCTCGGGCGCGCCGACCGGCAGCGCCGCCGTGCACATCCTCGGCTCGATGGCCCTGGCGTCCCCGATCCCGCTGCCGTACGGCGGCTGCAACCTCTACCAGGACATCCTGCTCCTGCTGCCGGTCGTCGTCGACGCGTCGGGCAACGGGACGATCAGCTACCCGATCACCGGCTACCGCGACTACGAGGTCTACGGCCAGTACCTCGTCGTCGACCCGACCGGCCCCAAGCTCTACGCCTCCCAGTCGTACAAGACCGTGGTCGGCGGCCTCGACAGCCACTGCCGCATCTACAACCTCAGCTCCAACACGAGCGCGACCGGCTCGTCGCAGCTCGGCGTCGGCATCGTCACCGAGCTCAAGTGAGCGGGGGCGTGCTCAGCGTACGCCGTCGCCGTCCCAGCGCTGGAGCTCGAGGCCGTTGCCCTCGGGGTCGGTGACGTAGCACCAGGTCACGGTCCCGGCCCCCGGGACCTCGTGGCGGACGACCTCGCCGAGGGCCCCGCCGCCGTGCGCGAGCACGGCGGCCCGGGCCGCGGCGACGTCGTCGACGCGGAAGCAGAGGTGGCCCAGGCCCGGCTCGTGGATCGCGCGCCGCCCGCGCGGCGGCATGTCGCGGTACGAGAACACCTCGAGCGTCGGGCTGCCCGGCCCGTGGCCGGGCAGCAGCAGGTGCCGGCCCTCGAGCCGGGCCGCGGGCACGCCGCTGCCCCGGGCCAGGTCCTCGTCGCCGAGCGCGCGCTCGGGCCTGAGGGCTCGCAGCCGAGGACGTCGACGTAGAAGGCGACGAGGGCGCGCCAGTCCACGGCACAGAGGTTCGTGTGGGCGTAGCGCGCGTCGGGGATCACGGCCATGGCGGCCCTCCTCGGCCCCGGGCCCGCGGCCTCAGCGCAGCGAGCGCTCGGCGGCCCGCAGCGTGTTCTTCATCAGCATCGCGATCGTCATCGGGCCGACGCCGCCGGGCACCGGCGTGATCGCCCCGGCGACCTCGGCGACCTCGTCGAAGTCGCAGTCGCCGACGAGCCGGTAGCCGCGCTTCCGGGTCGCGTCCTCGACGCGGTTGACGCCGACGTCGATGACGACGGCGCCGGGCTTGACCATGTCACCGGTCACGAGCCGGGCCCGGCCGATCGCGGCCACGAGGACGTCGGCCTCGCGGGTGACGGCGCCAAGGTCGCGGGTCCGCGAGTGGCAGACCGTCACGGTCGCGTTCTCGTTGAGCAGCAGGAGGGCGACCGGCAGGCCCACGATCTTGGACCGGCCGAGGACGACGGCGCGCGCGCCGGACAGGGCGACGTCGGTGCGCCTGAGCATCTCGACGACGCCGGCCGGCGTGCAGGGCACGAAGTCGGCCTCGTCGCCCTTGATGCCGATGCGCCCGAGGTTGGACGGGTGGAAGCCGTCGACGTCCTTGGTCACCGGGACGGCGTCGAGGACCTTCTTCTCGTCGAGCTGCGGGGGCAGCGGGAGCTGGACGAGGATGCCGTGGACCTCCGGGTCGGCCGCCAGCTCGTGGAGCAGCGCGAGCACCTCGGGCTCGGGCGTGTCCTCGGGGAGGATGTGGCCGAAGCCGACGAGGCCGTCCTCCTCGCAGGCCTTCTGCTTGGCGCGGACGTAGCTGTGCGAGGCCGGGTCGTCGCCGACGAGCACGGTCGCGAGCCCGGGTCGGAAGCCGTGGCGTGCGTGGAAGGCCTCGGCCTCCTCGCGGACCTCGGCGTGGATGTCGGCCGCGATGGCCTTGCCGTCGATGATGCGCGCGCTCATGCCCGGATTCTGGCGCCCGACCGGGGTCGCGTCGAGCGAGGCGACCGCGCGCCTGCCGGCGGGCGCGGAACTACGTCGAGAGTCCCCCCCGACCGGGCCTGAAGGCCCGCGGATCCCGTGCTTGCCTGGCCTGGAGCCGGGCATATCCTGGGCTCCCCATTTTCCCGCCGGCACCTGCCGCGGGGCCCCGGACGCGGGCCCCAGGCCGGCGCCCCGAGCCTCCGCGGAGACCGACATGAACATCCTCGTCCTCGTCAAGCGGGTCCCGGCCACCGACAGCCAGATCAAGGTCGCGGCCGACGGCAAGCGGTACGACCCGGCCGGCGTCGAGCACGTCCTGAACCCCTACGACGAGTACGCCGTCGAGCAGGCCCTGCAGCTGCAGGCCGCCCGCGGCGGCGAGGTCACCGTGCTCACCGTCGGCGGCGCCGACGCGCAGAAGGACCTGCGCACCTGCCTCGCGATGGGCGCCGACAAGGCCGTCCTGCTCGAGCCCGACAAGGCCTTCGACTCCAAGAGCCTCTGCGACGCCCTCGCCGCCAAGGTCCGCGAGCTCGGGCCCGAGCTCGTGCTCTGCGGGATGAAGGCCGTCGACGACGACGACGCGCAGGTCCCCGCGCGGCTCGCGACCCTCCTCGGCTGGTCCTGCCTGACCGACGCGACGGCCCTCGACCTCGCCGAGGACGGGAGCTTCACCGGCCAGCGCGACATCGAGGGCGGCAAGGAGTCGGTCGCCGGCCGCCTGCCCGCCGTCATCAGCTGCAACAAGGGCCTCAACGAGCCGCGCTACCCCAACCTCAAGGGGATCATGGCGGCCAAGAAGAAGCCGCTCGAGCAGGGCGCGATCGCCCTCGAGGAGCCCGGCGCGGTCGTCGAGGGCCTGACCCCGCCGCCCGCCCGCCCGGCGCCGACGATCCTCGGTCAGGGCGTCGACGCGATCCCGGCCCTGATCGACAAGCTCAAGAACGAGGCCAAGGCCCTCTGAGACCCGGAGCGAACCCAAGATGTCCAACGTCCTCGTCTTCGTCGAGCAGCGTGAGGGTCGGGTCAAGAAGGCCTCGCTCGAGGCCCTGACCCTGGCGCGCACGCTCGCCTCCTCCCTCGGCGGCGCGGTCCACGCGGTCCTCGTCGGCGACGGCGTCGCCGGCCTCGCGGCCGAGGCCGCCAGGTACGGCGCGGCCAAGGTCTGGACCGCCGAGGGCGCCGGTCTGGCCCGCTACTCCGGCGACGGCTACGCCCAGGCCCTGGCCAAGGCCGTCGAGGCCTCGTCGCCGGCCCTCGTGCTCGTCGCGCACACGGCCATGGGCAAGGACCTGGCCCCGCGCGCCGCGGCGCTGACCGGCAGCGGCCTCGTCAGCGACGCGGTCGAGGTCCGGGTCGAGGGCGGCACGGTCCACGCGACCAAGCCGGTGTTCGCGGGCAAGGCCTACAAGCGCTGCGCGATGACGACCAACCCGGCCTTCGTGTCGCTCAGGCCCAACTCGGTCACGGCGACCGAGGAGGCCGGCGCCGGCGAGGCGGCGGCCCTCGACGTCCCGGCCGGGGACTTCCTGACCGTCGTCAAGGACATCCTCGCGGCCTCGGGCGACAAGGTCCCGCTGCAGGAGGCCAACGTCGTCGTCAGCGGCGGCCGCGGGCTCAAGGGCCCCGAGCACTTCCACCTCATCGAGGACCTGGCCGCGGCCTTCGGCGCGGGCGTCGCGGCCGTGGGCGCGTCGCGCGCCGTCGTCGACGCCGGCTGGCGCCCGCACTCCGAGCAGGTCGGCCAGACCGGCAAGGTCGTCTCGCCGACGCTGTACTTCGCGATCGGCATCTCCGGCGCGATCCAGCACCTCGCCGGCATGAGCACGTCCAAGTACATCGTCGCGATCAACAAGGACCCCGAGGCGCCGATCTTCAAGGTCGCCAACTACGGGATCGTCGGCGACGCGTTCGAGGTCGTGCCCAAGCTCTGCGAGGCGATCCGCGCGGCCGTCCAGCACTGAGCGGGTCGGGCCGCTCAGTCGAGCCCCGGCACGGCGCGCACGACCTCGCCCTCGCCGGCGACCTCGTAGCCGAGGCCGGCCGGGACGAAGGCCGAGGCCCCGAGCGGCAGCGGCAGCTCGCCGCCGGCCGCGACGACCCGGACCGCGCCGCGCACGACGTGCAGCGTCGAGGCCCGGTCGAGGCCCGGCTCGGCGACCGCGGCCGCGGGCGTCGGGCGCAGGTGCTCGACCGTGAAGGCCGCGCAGGTCGCCGAGCGGAACACGCCGGGCCGCCCGGGCACCGGCGCCGGCGCGGCGACGAAGCTCTCGGGCGTCCGCGCGCGTAGCGGCCAGGACCGCGAGGGCCTTGTCGACGTCGAGGGCGCGCATCGGGAAGCGGGCGTGGTCCCCGCATTGTGCGTCGGCCCAGGCAGGCGCACCTCGAGGGCCAGGACGCGGCGGCCCTCGGGGTCGCCGAGGGCGTGGACCTCGGCGGCCTCCCCGCCGTCCGGACCCGCGCCGCAGTTGAACAGGCACCGGCCGGGGACCGCCGGCACGGCGTGCAGCATCGCGAGGCTCGCGCGCTGCGCGCGCAGCAGGACCTCGAGCATCGGCGGGACGGACGGCGGCGGCTCGCCGCCGCAGAGCTCGCCGGCGAGCCCGAGGGCGTCTGCGGTCGGGCGCGACAGCGCGGCGCCGAGCTCGACGAAGCGCGCGGCCGGCAGCGCGGGCAGGGCCTCGAGGAGCTTCTCCTGGACCTTGCGCGCCTCCTTCCACAACAGCGCCAGCGACGCGGCGCGGGTGTCCTCGCGGAAGCCGAGCCGCAGCGTCGCCCCGTCCTCGGCCTCGATGATGACGTAGGCCTCGGGGTTGCCGGGCGGGTGGGCCTGGACCGACAGCAGCGCGCGCAGGTCGAGCAGCTTGGGCAGCAACGGATAGCGCGGACCGTGGCGCGCCGCGAGCCCCGCGCCGAGCAGGCCCTCGGGGTCCTCGGCGAGCAGGTCGACCAGCCTCGCGGTCGCGCCGTCGGCGCGCTCGACGAGGCTCGGGTACCGCGCCGCCTCCTCGTCGTCGGGCCAGGCGGCGCACTCGAACGACTCGCCGATCGGCTCGGCCCCGGCGACCGGCACGCCCTTGAGCCGCGGCAGGAGGTCGCCGCCCCAGGGGCGCGGGACGAGGGCGGAGGGCCGCAGCAACAGCACGTGGTCCCGGGGCTCCGACCGGCCGCTCACGCCCCCTCCCCGCCGGCGGTCCAGTGCCCGGTCATCGTCGACGGGAACAGCCGGCGGCCCTCCTCCAGCAGGCGGTCGCGGCCGGCGAACTCGAAGTCGTGGGCCAGCAGGGCGTCGAAGACCTCGTAGCCCTTCCACGTCCGGCTCCACTCGAGCAGCACGAGGGCGATGCGGGGGTCGCCCTCGTGGCGCTCGGCCAGCCGCCGGCACAGCCGGGCGAGGAAGTCCCTGAGCCGCGTGTCGAGCTCGAGGCGGTCCGGGTCGGCGAGCTCGGCGAGGCGGGCCTGCAGGTCCTCCGGGTCGACGGCGCCGGTGGCCTCCCACAGCCAGCCCTCGCGGACCGAGGCCAGGCTCTCACCGAGCAGGACGGAGTCGTGGGCGTCCTCGAGGCGCATCGGGCTCAGTGCCGGAAGTGCCGCGTCCCCGTGAGGACCATGGCCATCCCCGCGGCGTCGGCCGCCGCGACGACCTCGTCGTCGCGCTTCGAGCCGCCGGGCTGGACGATCGCCGTGATCCCCGCCGCGGCCGCGGCCTCGGGGCCGTCGGCGAAGGGGAAGAACGCGTCGCTGCCGAGGACGGCGCCCTGGGCGCCGTCGCCGGCCTTCTCGACGGCGATCCGGACCGAGTCGACGCGCGACATCTGGCCGGCGCCGATGCCGATGCCGCGGCGGTCCCGGCACACGACGATGGCGTTGGACTTGACGTGCTTGACGAGGCGCCAGGCGAAGCGCAGGTCGGCGCGCTCGGCGTCCGACGGCGCGCGCGCCGTCGCGACATTCCAGCGGGCCTCGTCGTCGCCGGCGCCGGGGCCGTCCCAGTCCTGCACGAGGAGGCCGCCCGACACGGCCCGGACCGAGCTGCCGGAGGCCCCGGCCTCGAACGGGCCGGTGCGCAGGATGCGCAGGCTCTTGCCGAACCGGGCCTTCTCGAGCGCCTCGAGGGCGCCGGGGCCGTACGCCGGCGCGAGCAGCGCCTCGACGAAGTTGCCGGGCGTCGCGATGGCCGCGGCCGTGGCGGCGTCGACCTCGACGTTGAACGCGACGATCGAGCCGAAGGCCGACAGGGGGTCGCAGGCCAGCGCCGCGGCGAAGGCCTCGGCGGCCGTCCCCCGCTGGGCCGAGCCGCAGGGGTTGCCGTGCTTGAGGACCGCGCAGAACGGGCCCTCCGCGGCCGGGAACTCCCGCGCCAGGGCCAGGGCCGCGTCGAGGTCGAGGATGTTGTTGTAGCTGAGCTCCTTGCCGCCGAGCACCTCGGCGCGGGCCAGCGTCCCGTCCGGCGCCGTCGGCAGGCGGTAGAAGGCCGCCGCCTGGTGCGGGTTCTCACCGTAGCGCAGCACGGCGACGCGCTCGCCGGCCAGGGCCAGCCGCTCGGGGAAGGCCTCGCCGCCCTCCTCCTGCCCGGCGAGCCAGCCGGCGATCGTCGCGTCGTAGGCCGCCGTGTGGGCGTAGACCTTGGCCGCGAGCCGGCGCCGGAGGCCGGTCGGCACCTCCCCGCGGCCGAGGGCGTCGGCGACCTCGGCGTAGTCGGCGGGGTCGACGACCACGGTCACCGCCTCGTGGTTCTTGGCCGCGCTGCGGAGCATCGACGGGCCGCCGATGTCGATCTGCTCGACGGCCTCCGCCCGCGTCACGCCGGGCCGGCGCACGGTCTCCGCGAAGGGGTAGAGGTTGACGACGACGAGGTCGATCGGGCGCATGCCGTGCTCACGCATCGCCGCGACGTGGGCGTCGACGTCGCGGCGGGCGAGGAGGCCGCCGTGGACGCGCGGGTGGAGCGTCTTGACGCGGCCGTCCATGACCTCGGGGAAGCCCGTGTAGTCGGACACGTCGGTGACCTCGAGGCCGGCCTCGCGCAGGGCGCGGGCCGTGCCCCCGGTCGACAACAGCTCGTAGCCGGCCGCCGCGGCGGCCTTGGCGAGGTCGGCCAGCCCGGTCTTGTCCGAGACCGACAGCAGCGCGAAGGGCCTGGTCATGCCACTCTCCTGGTGTTCCCCCACGGGGGGCGGAGACCGGCGCGACCGCGCGCGCCTACTTGTCCCGCCGCTTGCCCTTGAGGTACGACTCGATGAACTCCTCGATGTCCCCGTCGAGCACGGCCTGCGTGTTGCCGGTCTCGACGCCGGTGCGGAGGTCCTTGACGAGCTGGTACGGGGCCAGCACGTAGGACCGGATCTGGTTGCCCCACGAGATCGCGCCGCGGTCGCCGTAGAACGCCGCGAGCTCCTTCTCGCGCTTGGCCTCCTCCAGCTGGTAGAGCTTGGCCTTGAGCATCTTCATCGCCGTGGCGCGGTTCTTGTGCTGGCTGCGCTCGTTCTGGCACGACACGACGAGGCCGGTCGGGAGGTGCGTCAGGCGCACGGCCGAGTCGGTCTTGTTGACGTGCTGGCCGCCGGCGCCCGAGGCGCGGAACGTGTCGACGCGCAGGTCCTTGTCGAGGATCTCGACGGCGATGTCGTCGTCGAACTCGGGCACGACCTCGACCGAGGCGAAGCTGGTCTGGCGGCGGGCCTGGGCGTCGAACGGCGAGATCCGCACGAGCCGGTGCACGCCCTGCTCGGCCTTGAGGTAGCCGTAGGCGTACGGCCCCTTGACGAGGATCGAGGCCGACTTGATGCCGGCCTCCTCGGCTGGCTGGTAGTCCAGCTCCTCGTAGCCGAAGTCCATGCGCTCGGCCCAGCGCAGGTACATCCGCAGCATCATCTCGGTCCAGTCGCTGGCGTCGACGCCGCCGGTGCCGGCCTGGAGGTTGAGGATCGCGTTGCGGTGGTCGTGCGGGCCGCCGAGCATCACCTGGAACTCGGCCTTGTCGAGGACCGGCTCGAGCTTGTCGAGGTCGCGCTCGAGGTCGGCGACGACGGCGTCCTCGTCCTCCTCGCCGAGCTCGAGGAGGACCTCGAGGTCATCGACGAGGCCCTGGGCCTTGCGCAGGGGATCGACGACGGCGCGGGCCCGCTTCTGCTCCTGGACCACGGCCTGGGCGGTCTCCTGGTCGTCCCAGAAGCCCGGCTCGAGCATGCGCTCCTCGGTCGACTTCAGCGTCTCGGCGTGGCGCTCGTAGTCAAAGACTCACCTTGAGCTGGGCAGGCCGGGACTGGGCGAGGCCGGTGCGGTCCTTGAAGTCCTTCGAGCGACATGCAGTCCTCGGGGCGTTCGGGGCGAGACCCGAGGACGAAGGGAACCGGCTCCCTGGGGGGGAGCCGGATCGGGGCGAGGAAAGCTAGTCGAAGCAGCCGGGAAAGGAAAGGGAGCCGTGGCGAGTTCTGCAGGCACGAGTGGGAAGTCGGCATCGAGACCCGCCACGGCCCGGCGTCCGGCGCGCCGGGGTGAGCCGGAGCGACGGAGTCCCACGACGCGAGGCCTGGAACACCGGCATGATCGGGCGCAGCGGCGCGCGCTTGACCCGCTGTCGCAGGACTCGACAGCGGCGCGTCCCGGAACGGGTCGCCGCGCGGCTCAGAGCCGGCCGCCGCGCCCGGCCTTGCCGCCGAGCTTGTCGAGGCCGCCGGCGCCGGTCGGGGGCGCCGTCAGCCCCTTCTCGCGCGCGAGCTTCTCGATCTCGTCGGGGTGCGACGGGCAGCCCTTGGACAGGACCTCGCAGCCGTCCTCGGTCACGAGCACGCAGTCCTCGATGCGGCAGCCCATGCCCTCCTCGACGAGGTAGGCCCCGGGCTCGACCGTGATGTACATCCCCGCCTCGAGCCGGCGCGCGCCGCCCGACGGGTCGTGGACGGCCATGCCGAGGTGGTGGCAGGGGCCGTGCAGGATGTGCACGCCGGGCTTGTAGCCGCGCTCGACGAGGAGCTGGCTGCCGATGCGCGACAGGTCGCCGAACGAGGCCCCGGGCTTGACCGCGGCGATGATCGCCTGCTGGGCGTCCCAGACGTCCTGGACGAGCTTGCGGCCGGCCTTGGTGAACTTGCCGCCGACCGGGAAGGTCCGGGTGACGTCGGCCGTGTAGCCGTTGATCTCGGGCGCGAAGTCCATGACGACGAGGTCGCCGTCCTTCATGACGCGGTCGTTGCGCCAGTAGTGGAGCACGCAGCCGTTGGGCCCCGAGCCGACGATCGGGCTGTAGCCGATGGCCTGGGCGCCGTGCCGCCGGAACGTGTAGTCGGCGATCGACGCGAGCTCGTGCTCCTGCTGCCCCTCCTCGGCCGCCTTGATCGCCTCGGCGATCCCGGTGCAGGCGACGCGGGCCGTGTAGCCGAGCAGCTGGACCTCCTCCGGCGTCTTGATCGTGCGCATCGCGTACAGCGTGCGGGTCAGGTCCTTGACCTCGGCCTGCTCGCCGAAGCGGCGCTCGAGCGCGGCCTTGAACGCGTCGGCCCGGTCGCCGCGGCCGTCGAGCAGGTCGCGCTTCTGCCGTCGGACGTAGCCCCCGGTGTAGTCCGGGGAGCTGGCGCTGTGCTCCTCGGGCGCCTCGACGATCCACAGCTCCTTGCGGTCGCCGCAGCGCTCGAGGGCCTTGGCGACCTCCGCGAACCAGGTCGAGCCCTCCTGCATCGTCGTGCTCGCCTCGACGCGGGCGATGCCGGTCCGCTCGACGCCCTCCTCGCCCGCGCGCAGCGTGTCGCCGTCCCACTGCGCCTTCATGCGGTTGTAGGGCGGCACGAACAGGATCTCCTCGCCGGTCGCGGGGATCAGCAGGAGCTCGCAGCCCGGGTCGCGCACGCCGGTCAGGTAGTAGAAGTTGTGCTCCTGGACGAACGGCGTGTTGCTGCGGGTCTCGGGCCCGCCGCGGAGCAGGATGACGCCGCCGCCGATCTCCTTCATGAGCTGCTTGCGCCGGCCCGCGTGGAACTCCTTGCCGAGCTCGGGCGGCCGGGCGCCGGCGACCTTGGTCGGGGACGCGGCCTGCTGGCCGGCCAGGGCGGGAGCGGCGAGGAGGGCGCAGAGCGCGGCGAGGGTGGCGGTCGAGCACTGGGTCATGGCGTGGTCCCGTAGTCCTTGGTCGCATCGATACGCTCGCCGGGGGTCGCGTGCGAGGCCCCGCCCTCGGCCCAGGCCATGACCTCGCGCGACTCGTCGTCCTGGATCCCGGCCTCGTCGCGGGGCGCCGGCGACGCGACCCTCCCCCGCCGGGCCGCGACCGGCGTGACCTCGGCCACGGGCACCTCGGGGCCGGCGCGCAGCGCCGCGTCGATCGACACGAGGCGGCCGGCGACGAGGAACCCGGCCAGCGTGACCGCGCACAGCAGCACCGCGACGACCTGGGTCGCGACGAGGAACAGCAGCGGTCGGGTCGCCTGCTCGAAGAAGTGGGCCTCGAGGAGGTCCAGGGCCGTGCTGCCGGCGGAGACGACGACGACCCACACGAGCAGCAGCCCGAGGTACGCGGCCCAGGTCCGGAGCGGGTGGCGGGCATACCAGCCCAGCGCCCAGAGCCAGGCCCAGGTCGCCGAGCGCCGGTCCTCGACGACGAGGCGGGCCAGGGCGAGGCGGCGCAGCATCAGGACCTTGAACACCCCGATCCCGGCGACGAGCTTGGACGCGAGGCCGACGCGGAAGGCCCGGTCGGCGTCGGCGTTGGTCCAGTCGAGGCCGAGGAGGAAGGGGTCGATGAACGCCTTCCACAGCCAGGTCCACAGGATCAGCAGGACCAGGGCCGGCAGGAGGCTGCGCAACGAGCGCGGCAGCAGGCGCCCGCTCTCCGCGAGCAGCGCGCCGAGGCCGCGGCTGCGCGGCGCGCCGTGCACGCAGCGCACGAGGCCCGGCGCGAGCAGGGTCATGACCAGGGCCGACAGCAGCGGCAGCCAGGCCGAGACCCGGCCGAGGCCGGGGAAGACCCGGTCGTGCTCGGCGAGCAGGACCTGGCCCCAGTGCCCCTGGGCGAGCGGGTTGTGCGACAGGGCCGCGTCGAGGGAGCCGTACAGCGGGACGACCATCGGCAGGGCCAGCGCCGTGTACGTGGCCCAGGCGAGGAGCAGGACCCACGGACGCGACAGGGCCCGGAAGAACGCGGCGACCCCGAAGCCGAAGCAGGCCAGGGCGCCGGGGAAGCCGACGTCGGGGCGGAGCTCGTCGGCGGCGCTCATCCCATCCACCCGAAGAAGCTCGACAGGCACTGCGACCACAGCAGCGCGCGGGCGCTGCGCTTCTTGGCCTGCCGCTGGTTGGGCCAGCGCTGCCAGGCGTTGTCGAGGAGGTTCTCGTCGACGAGCCAGACGCCGGCCGGGCCGACGAAGGGCTCGAGGTCGGGGCGGGGCGGGTCGACGAGGACCTGGAGCAGGCGGCCCTTCTCCCGCTGCTCGGCCTCGGTCACGACCCAGCGCCTCCACGGCCCCTGGTCCCGCGCGTCCCACAGTCGGTCCTCGTCGTGGCGGGTGCCGTCCTTCCAGTACGAGAAGCGCACGATCACCGGCACGAAGAGCTGCCCCTTGCGCCGGACCGTGACGACGACCTCCTCGTCGACGTTCCCCGCGTCGGCCCCGACGTCCAGGCCCCGGACCGCGAACGGCGGGCGCACCTCGACCTCGACGCCGTAGTCGACGCGCTTCGTCGTCTGCAGGAGCTCGCGCCCGATCCGCCGCGCCTCGGGGCCGGCGAACTCGGCGAGCGTGTCGAGGAAGTCCTCGCCGGTCGGGTGCGCGAAGCGCGCGCGCTCGTGGTAGCGGCGCATCAGCGGGACCCAGGTGTCGCGGCCGACGTAGCGCTCGAGCGTCGCGAGCACGGTCGCCGGCCGCTGGTACGAGTTGACGCGGTAGCTCGTGCGGCTCGAATAGGTCCAGGCGAAGCGGTCGACCGGGTCCTCCATCGGCGCCGACAGGAACTGCTGCCGGTCGGCGTAGAGGTAGGCGAACGGGACCGTCCGCTCGTAGCTGAGGACCGGGAGCTCGGACCAGATGGCCAGCTCGTCGATGGGCGGCAGCAGGGCGCCGTCGAAGCCCAGGTCGCGCACCGGCCGGCGCAGGCGGCCGGGCAGCTGCGCCAGCCCCGTCCCGACGATGCCCTTGGGCAGCAACGCGGCCGGTCCGAGCGAGGCCGGCGCCCGGCCGCGGATCAGCCACGTGCCCTCGCGCGAGACCCAGACCGGGTCGCCGACGCCGAGCGCGCGGTCGTAGGCCCGATAGGCGAGGTCCTGGGCCCGACCCTCCGAGTACGAGTTGAAGCCCTCGTCGAGCCAGGCCGCCTCGAACTCGTTGTTGGCGCTGAGCCCGTACCAGAACTGGTGCCCGAACTCGTGCACGGTCACGCCCTCCGGGGCGAGCCGGCGGGGGTGCGGGTAGCGCGGCGTCCCGCAGGTGATCAACGTCGGGTACTCCATGCCCCCGCCGAGGCTGCCGCCCTCGGGGTCGGTGCACGGGTCGACGACGGTCAACGTCGGGTACGGGTAGCGGCCGTAGCGCGACCCGAAGAAGTCGAGGGCGACGTGGACCGCGCGGCGGTGCCGCTCGAACACGTACGGCCGGTCGTGCTCGGGGTGCAGGAGGTAGGTGATCCGCACCGGCGTCAGGGCCAGCTCGCGCTCGTCGTAGCCGAGGCGGTCGCGCAGCAGGGCGGCGACGGCCGGGTCGAGGGCCGGCAGGTAGGCCTCCTCCGTCTTCACCCGGTAGTCGGGGTCGGTGACCCAGGCGAAGTCGTGGACGTCCTCCTGTCGGAAGCGGATGAACTCGTAGCGGTCGTCTACGACGCCGCGCTCGACCTCGCTGCCGGTGGCGCCGACCGGCCAGCCCGCCGGGACCTCGATGCGCACCTCGTAGGTCCCGAAGTCGGAGTAGAACTCGGTCCAGGCGTGGAACTGGTGGCAGTTCCACGTCGAGCCGCCCGCGTCCCCGGCCTCGAGCACGCCGAGCTTGGGGAACCACTGGGCCAGCATGAAGAAGTTGCCCGGCCCCCAGCCGGTGCGCCGGTAGGCCTTGGGCAGCCTGGCCGTGAACCGCGTCGCGAGCTCGACCTCCTGGCCCGGCCCGAGCGGCTCGGGCAGCGCCACGACGGCGACCGTGCGGTCGTCGGCGTTGCCGTCGTCGGGCGCGTCGAAGCGCAGCGTCGGCAGCAGGTCGGCGGGCCCGCCGGCGCCTCCGACCAGGCGCAGGGCGTCGAAGCGGACCTCCCCGAACTCCTCGGGTCCCTTGTAGCCCTTGCGGAACTCGGGCCCGGCCTCGCGCATGTGGGTCGAGCGGAAGTCGCGGAACGCGTTGAGGTAGAGGTGGAAGCGCAGCTCGCCGGTGCGGCCCGGGGTGCGGTTGCGGTAGCGGATCTTCTGCTCGCCGACCAAGGTCTTGGCCTTTGGGTCGAGCCGGACCTTCATCTCGTAGCTGCAGACCCGCTCGCTCCGCTCGGGGAGGCCGCTGCGCCCCTTGTCGAAGCCCTGCGCCGGCGCGGCCGAGCAGAGCAGCAGGAGCGTCAGGGGGAGGCGGTGAGACATGCAGCCGGGGTCGGGAAGGCCCCGAATCTACGGCATGCCCGGCTCAGCGGAATCCCCGAACCGTGCGCCCCCGCCCGACACGGCCGGGGAGGGCCGTGGCTCAGGACCCGCGGTTCCCGCCGGAGCCCCGCCCGAGCGGGCCGGGGCCCTCCGCGTCGGCCTCGGGACGACGACGGCGCTCGGCCAGGAACTGCAGCATCTGCCGCAGGCGGTCGAAGAACTGCTCCACCGCCTCCTGGGCCTTGTTGGCCTCCCGGCGGATCCGGAGGTCCCGGTCGCAGGTCTCGGCCAGGAGCTCGAGGAGCTGGATCCTGCGCTCCTCGTCGAGCTTCCCGTGCAGGATCTGCCGGGCGATCGGCCGGAGCTTGGCGACGAAGCGGCTGCGCAGGTCGTAGCGGCCGGCCAGCTCCGCGAGGAGCTTCTCGGTACGAAGGTCCTGTGCTCGGTTCATGGTTCCCACCCTTTCCTGGATCGGGGCACCGAAGCGTACCCCGGCCCGGGCGGCCGGGCCCGGCGTCCGAGCCGACCGCGCCCGAGGCCCCGGTGCCATCGCCGCCGCGGGCCGGCCCGGCCCGTGCTGTCGCCCGATCGCGGCCGGGGCTACCTTCGGCGGCCATGGTCGAGACCACGGCCGAGGCGGTCCGGGAAGCGCTCGAGTACGGCAGGGTCCGCAAGGTCCTCGCGGTGCGCGCCTCGCGGCTCGGGGACCTGCTGTTCACGACGCCCGCGCTGGCCGCCTTCCGCGCGCGCTGGCCCGAGGTCGAGGTCCTGCTCCTCGGCAACCGCTACTCGGCGCCGCTGCTCGAGCGCGACCCCGCCGTCGACCGGATCATCCTGACCGCGAGCAAGGAGGCCGCCCTGGCCGGCGACGCCGACCTCGTCCGCCGGCTGCGCCACGAGGCGCCCGCGCTCCTCCTCGCCCTGCGCCCGCGCGTCGAGCACGGCCGCCTCGCCGAGGCCGCGGGGATCCCGTTCCTGTTCCCCGAGGGTCGGCGCGAGGACGACCGCAGGGACCGGCACGTCGTCGAGCAGTGCTTCGACCGCCTCGCCCCGCTCGGCCTCGAGGGCCGGCCCGGCCCGATGCGGGTCGTCCTCGGCGAGGACGAGCTCGCGGCCGTGGCGCCGCTCCTGCCCCCGGGCGAGGGCCCGCTCGTGCACGTGCACCCCGGCTGCGACGAGACGATCCGCTGGAAGCCGCGGCGCGGCGTGCGGCGGAGGGTGTGGCCGCCCGACCACTGGGCCGAGCTGCTGCGGCTGCTGCACGGCGGCGGGGCGCGCCTCGTCGTGAGCTCGGGCAGCGCCCTCGAGGGCCGCTGGGTCGAGCGCATCCTGGCCGCGAGCGGCGTTCCGGCGCGGCACCTCGCGCGGCTGCCGCTCCGCCAGCTCGCGGCCGTGGCCGCGCGCGCCGACCTCGTGGTCAGCGTCGACACCGGCCCGCTGCACGTCGCGGCCGCGGTCGGGACCCCGCAGGTCGCGCTGTACGGCCCGAGCCCGGTCGCGTACACGGGCCCGTGGGGCGGGCGCGCCACGGTGCTGCGGCGCGACCTCCCCTGTGCTCCGTGTCAGGGCAGGTCCGTGCGCTGCCTGCAGAACGTCTGCATGCTCGAGCTCGGACCCGCGGAGGTCCTCGACGCGGCGCGGGCGCGCATCGCGGGACCGTCCTGATCGACAGCGGCCGGGGGCCTACGGCAGGCGCGTGCCGACGCGGTGGTTGCGCGCCTTCTCGCCGACCTCGTAGCTCTTGAGCTTGTTGTAGAGCGTCTTCGTGTCGATGCCCAGGATCCTGGCCGCGCGGGTCTTGTTGCCTCCGGTCGAGGCCAACACGCGCAGGATGTGGCGCTTCTCGAGCTGCGCGAGCGACAGGCCGAGGAGCTTGTCGGGATCGGGCTCGCCGAGGCAGTCGAGGAGCTTGCGGCCGACCGAGCGACCGTCGAGCAGGAGGTAGTCGACCTGGCCACCCTCGAGCTTGCCGCGCAGCTCCTCCAGGCTGCCGATCGACTCGGTCGGGAACGGCAGGGCCGAACCCAGGGTCTCGAGGTCTTCCAGGGAGTCCGTATCGAGGGAGAACAGGTACAACGCAGTCTGGTTCGCCATCAGGGCCGCTCCGCTGTGCGGTTCCGAGCGATGCGGGCACAGTCGCTCGGAGTCAGAGGTTCGATGGGCAGGCTGGCTTCGACCGTGATCGAAGCGGGAGGGCAGGGACGTTTCCCTCCGTAATCCCAAGGACGCTGACGGTCACGGGATCGATGGAAGAAATCCGTCAACTTTGGACATCCTTCCCGTCCCCGAGGCCTGCGCGGGGCCGGTGCCGCGACCAGAGGGGCGTGCCGGCGCGGATCGGTCCGATCGAACCCATGCCGTTAAGGGCGTTTGCCGTCGGGGTTCCGGTCAGACACGGCTTTTTCGCCGACGACCAGGATCCGATCCTCCGGGTCGGCGCGGAGGACCCCTTGGCTCCGTAGCTTCCGGACCACGAGGTCGCGCAGGAGCACGGCGTGGTGCTCCATCGACCGGCCGCGGGTGAAGCCCTCCGCGCCGTCGCCCCCGGCCGCGAGGAAGCTGTTGGTCGCGACCTTCAGCTCCTGGTCGGATCCGACCAGGCTGTGGTCGGCACGCCACATCCGGCCGACCCGGAGACCGTCCCCGCGCAGCACCTCGTAGCGCAGGCCGGCGACCTCCGGCGGACGCCCCGCGCGCACGAGGATCTGTCCGAGCACGGCGCGGAGCTCGTCGCCGCGCAGGACCATGGACACGACCGTGTTCTCGAACGGGCACAGCTCGAAGGCCTGCCGCAGCGTGAACGGGCCCGGCCGGAGCAGGCTGCGCAGGCCGCCCTTGTTCTGCACGCCGACCTCGGCCCCGGCCTCCTCGCGGATCAGCTCGGCGACGAGGTTGCCGGCGGCCGACGAGCCGAAGCCGTAGGGCCGGCCCCACTCGCCCTCGAGCCTGCCGAGGGGAACGTCCCAGTGCGCGCGCAGGTCGGCCGTCGCGCGGTCGAGCCACGCGCGCTCGCCGGCGTCGGCGCGCGCGGGGTCGACGTCCCCGAGGCCGACGTGACGCGCGCGCGCGACGCGGACCTCGCGCATGAGCGGGTCGACCCGGAGCTCGACGACGTACAGGGCGCGGGCCTTGCCGCCCGTCTGCACGATCCAGGTGCGGCCCTCGCGCAGCGGGGCGCGCAGGTCGGTGTGGCTGTGCCCGCCGAGCACGAGGGTCGTCGCCGGGAAGCGGCGCGCGAGCGCGCGGTCGACGTCGACGCCGCAGTGGGTCAGCAGGATCCACGCGTCGCAGGCGGCCGCGAGGCGCGGCCTCCAGGCCGTCATCGTCTCGAGCTCGTCGGCGAAGCCTTGCGGCCCGAACGGTCCGGTCGAGGTCTGCGGCGTCGACGAGGTCACGAGACCGAGGACGCCGATGCGCAGGCCCCGGACGGCCCGGACGACGTAGGGCCGGACCCACGGGGCCGGGTCGTGCCGACCCTCGACGTGGAGGTTGGCGGCCAGGACCGGGTGCCGCGCGCGGTCCACGAGGGCGCGTGCGTTGACGTCCCCGAAGTCGAACTCGTGGTTGCCGAGGACCGAGAGGTCCATGCCGAGGCGCTCGAACAGGTCGACCGTCAGGGCACCCCTGCTCTCGTTGCCCTCCGGCGTGCCCTGGAACCAGTCGCCGCCGTTCGTCAGCCACAGCTCGGCGCCGGCGGCCCGGGCCGAGGCCTCGAGGCGGCGCAGGGCCTCGTGCATGGCCAGGTAGCCGCCCTTGCCGGCCAGGGGCTGGACCTGTCCGTGGAAGTCGTTGCAGTGGACCACGACGAGGTCCGTGCCGGCCGCGACCTCCCAGGGGTCGGGCCCCGCCTGGGCCCGGGCCGTCGCGACCAGGACCAGGGCGGTGGCAGGCAGGAGGAGGGGTCGGGCCCTCCGGAGCGGGCCTTTGGCTGCGGGGCTCATCGGGGCAGGATGGTCGCCGCTCCGGGGGGCTCGGCAAAGGCCCCCCGGGCGCCCGGTAGGCTTCTTGACCGGAGCTTGGCGGGATCCTCCCGGGGGCCCCGGGCAGGGAGTTCTTCTCCGGCGAGGCCGTCGGGACTGGATCCGCCGAGGCGTCCTGGCCGATCCGGAGCCAGGGCCCCGACGGGGCCGACCCGAGACGGGACCGAGACCGGCGACGATGTCCTCGATGAGCGAGATCGACCCTCTCCTGCTGAGCGCCTACCACCGGGCGATCCAGGACTATGCGGAGCCGCTGCAGGCCTTCGCCCGGCGGATGCTGACCGAGGAGCCGGAGTACGCCGAGGACGTGACCCAGGACGCCTTCCTGGCCCTGTACCGGCACCTCCACCAGGTCCCGGAGCAGGCCTGGCGGCCGTGGCTCTACCGGGTGACCCGCAACCTCTGCCTCGACCGCATCCGGCGCTGGAAGCACCGCCCCCGGGCCTTCCGCGAGCTGGCCGACGAGGAGGACCGGGACCCCGTCGCCCCCGACCACTACTCCCTGCCGCCGGACCAGAAGGTCGAGGCGGCCGAGGTCCAGCGCGACCTCGAGGCCGCGATCGCCGACCTGCCCGACAAGTTCCGCGAGGTCTTCCTGCTCTGCGAGCGGGAGGGCATGAGCTACGAGCAGGTGTCCTCGGTCCTCGACATCCCGCTCAAGACCGTCTCGACCCGGCTCTACCGCGCCCGCCAGCGCCTCCTCAAGGCCCTGTCCAAGTACCTGGAGGAGGAATGAGCTCCGCGCAGGATCGCCCGAAGCATTCCGCCCCCTCGTCCGTCGGGGGGGACAACGCCCCGAAGACCACGACCATGGACTGCAAGCGAGCCAGGAACACGATGCAGGAGGCCCTCGACCAGCGGCTCAAGGCCGCCGAGCTCAAGGGCTTCCAGGAGCACGTCCTCGCCTGCCAGGCCTGCCGGCAGGACTACGGCCGGCTGCGCAGCCTCAGGCAGTGGACGCGAGCGCTGCCCCAGGAGCCGGTCGCCCGCGACTTCTCGGCCCGGCTGTTCGCCCGCATCCGCGCCGGCGAGGGCAGCCCCGACGCCATCTTCGCCGCCCCGATCCCGGCCCTGCGCCAGGCTCGCGTGTTCCTGTCGGGCGCGCTGACGGCCGCGGCCCTGCTGCTCGGCTTCTGGCTGCTGTTCGACGCGCTCGGCCGCCGCGACGCGACCGAGGGCGGCGGCCAGCTGCCCGAGGGCTACGCGATGTCGGAGGCCGGCGCCCCGCTCGGGTCCTCCGGCCTGCTTCGCTCCTCGCCGACGACCCCCGTCATGGACCCGGTCCAGCAGGGCGAGATCCTCCTCGACGTCGTCGCCAACGACTGGCAGGACCTCGAGCGCTACAAGTCCGTGCAGCACCCCGACCCGGAGCTGCTCGAGCGCATCCGGACCAAGGCCACCAAGATCGGCGAGCGCCTCGGCATCCTGCAGCAGCTCCCGGTCGTCCCGGCCGACCCCGACCTCGTCGAGCAGCTCCACCGGCTCAACGAGGCAGTCGGGCTCCTGAGGCTGTCGCCGCAGGCCTACTTCGAGATCCAGATGGGCGGCGCGCCGACCCGCGAGGCGCCCGTCGGCCGGATCATCATCCGGCTGCGCCCCGCCACCGACCCGCAGGGCGAGGAGTCGCCGCGCTTCAAGCCCAAGGTCGGCCTGCGCGCCTACCCGGACCCGGCCGGCCGCTGACCGACCCGCGACGCGGCCGGCTCAGCGCCGGTCGTGCATCGGCCGGATGAACGGGATCGTGCCCAGGATCAGCCCGCCGAGGATCAGCAGGCCGACCGCGACCCGCCGCGACTCGCGGATGTAGTCCTCGTGGATGTCGCCCATCGCGAGGGCGAGCTGGGTGACCGGGTCCTGGAGGAAGAACGTCGCCTCCCCGATGGCCCGCCACAGGAAGAACGTCCCCTCGACGTCGCTGCGCAGGCGGATCGCGAGCTGGACCTGCCCGTACAGGACCAGACCGGCCCCCAGCAGCATCCCGGCGGCGACCAGGAGCACGACGCGCAGGCGCCGGAGCTGCTGGTCGGGGTCGCGGCGAGGCATGGGCCAGAGGCTATCATGGACCCCTCGTCCCGCGATCTCCGCGGTCCCTCCGCTGCCTCTCCCAGCCGTCCACGAGGAAGGATCATGTTGTCCGCCCTGTCCTCCGTGCTGTCCCTGCTCCAGGCGGTCGCCCCGGCGCCCGCGGCCCCGGCCAAGGCGCCCGCCCCCCCGCTCCACGACCTGGTCGCGATCCAGGTCAGGGACGCGGCGACCCTCGACCGCATCCTCGCCCTCGACCTGGACCTCGCCTCGTGCCACCCGATCGAGCTCCCGGCGCGGGAGGTCGAGGTCCTGGCCGAGCCCTGGGAGCTGCGCAAGATCGAGCAGGCCGGCCTGCGCTACCGCGTGCTCGTGCGCGGGATCGAGGACGCGATCGAGGCCGAGCTGGCGCAGTGGAGCTTCGCGAAGACGCTCACGCCCGACGTCGGCAAGGGCAGCATGGGCGGCAACTACACGCTGGCCGAGATGGAGGCGATCCTCGACGCCTTCGCCAAGAACTTCCCGGCGCTGTGCACCAAGCGCACCTCGATCGGCAAGACGATCGAGAACCGCGACATCTGGATGGTCAAGATCTCGGACAACGTCCAGACCGACGAGGCCGAGCCCGAAGTCCTGTTCGACGCCGTGCACCACGCGCGCGAGCCCGTCGGCATGACGACGACGCTCCTGTTCATGGACTGGCTGCTGTCCAACTACCAGAAGGACCCGCGGGCCACGTACCTCGTCGAGGAGCGCGAGCTCTACTTCGTGCCCTGCCTCAACCCCGACGGCTACGAGTACAACCGCTCGATCCGCCCGGGCGGCGGCGGCATGTGGCGCAAGAACCGGCGCCTCAACGCCGACAACAGCTACGGCGTCGACCTCAACCGCAACTGGCCGACCGGCTGGGGCCTCGACAGCGGCAGCTCGGGCTCGACGACGAGCGAGACCTACCGCGGCCCCAAGGCGCTGTCCGAGCCCGAGACGCAGGCCCTCGAGGCGTTCATCAAGAGCCGCAACTTCACGTTCGGCAACTCCTGCCACACCTACCAGGAGCTGCTCCTCAGGCCCTGGGGCTACCAGACCGGCGAGCCGACCAACGGCGCCCGGTACAAGGTCATCGACGTCGAGGCCGTCAAGGTCTCGGGGATGCCGGCCGGGCCGGTCAGCACGCTCCTGTACCTGGCCTCGGGCTCGGCGATCGACCACTACCACGCGGTCCACGGCATGTTCGCCTACACGCCCGAGCTCGGGACCAGCAACGAGGGCGGGTTCTGGCCCAACCCGACCAACCAGGTCGCGATCGCCTACCGGCACCAGCACATGTTCCAGACCTTCGCCTACGCGGCCGGCGCGGCCGTCGTCATGGACGAGGAGGCCGTGCTCGAGGGGCCGGGGAGCAACAACAACGGCCGCGTCGAGGCCGGCGAGAAGGGCGTGATCAAGGTCGACGTCCGCAACTTCGGCCAGGCCGCGTGCCCGTCCAAGGTCATCCTCGGCCTCGTGTCCAAGACGACCGGGGTCAAGGTCCTCGGCGGCAGCCACGACCTCGGCAACCTGGCGGCGTTCACGACCGTGACCTCGACGACCCTGCAGTTCGAGGTCGACGCCAAGGTCCAGGCGCCCGTCGCCGAGCTGGAGCTCCAGCTGGTCCATGAGGGGCGGACGGACAGGCGCGCCGTCTGGGTCCCGCTCGTCGACCCGGTGAGCCTCGTCGACGACGACTTCGAGGCCGACCGCGGCCACGTCCGCTCGACCGGGGGCACGGCCACGACCGGCCTGTTCGAGCGCGCGGCGCCGCAGGCCACGACCAACGGCAGCGTGACGGCGCAGCCCGGGGCCGACCACACGCCGGCGCCGGGCACGCTGTGCTGGGTCACGGGCGCGAGCGCCGGCTCGAGCGTCGGCGCAAACGACGTCGACAACGGCGTGACCTCGTTCGAGACCCCGACCCTCGACCTCGCCCACGTCGTCCTGCCGACGGTGTCGTTCTGGCTGCACTACTACGAGAGCGTCCTGCCGGGCGACCCGTTCGCGGTCGAGGTCAGCGCCGACGACGGCCAGACCTGGAGCCGGGTGTGGTCGATCGACAAGCCGACCAACGGCTGGCAGCGCGTCGAGGTGCGGCTGACCGGCCTGCCGGCCCAGGACAAGGTCCGCGTGCGCTTCTCGGCCCAGGACCTGTCGGCCTCCCTCGTCGAGGCCTGCGTCGACGACCTGGTCGTCGGCGGCTACGTCGAGGCGGGGGCCACGACCCTGCTCGGGTCGGGCGTGGCCGGCACGTCGCTGCGCGTCGGCATGAACGGCGAGCCGGGCGCGCTCGGCCTCGGGATCCTGTCGGCCGGGACGGCCAAGCTGACCGTGCCCGGCGTCGACGGCGAGCTCCTCGTCGACCTGACCAAGGCGATCCTGCTCCCGGCCCTGCCGTACGGCACCGGCGACGCGCTCGCCTTCGACCTGCCGATCCCCAACGACGCCTCGCTCAAGAACCAGACGTTCTGGATGCAGCAGCTGCACGTCGCGACCAAGGGCCTGCGACTCGGCAACCGCCAGGGCTTCACCGTCCGCTGACGATCCGGTCCCGCAGGTCGTCGATCGAGGCCGGGGCGAAGCCCGCGAAGTGGTTGTTGGCGAAGGCCCAGACCTCGCGCGTGGGCAGGACCTCGCGGATCCACCGCGCCCACCCGTCGAGGCGCCAGCCCAGGTCGAGGACCGGCCGCTCCCAGGTCTTGGTGATCTTCTCGATGCCGTAGCGGTCGCCGAGGAGGCGGACGTAGGCCAAGCCGCCGGTCAGGAGGTCGTCGCGGCCGAGGAGCTGGTCGGGCGGCGGCATCCACGGGTGGTCGATGACGACGAGGGGCACCCCGTGGGCGCGCAGGAGGTCGAGGAGCGGGGGCTTCCAGAACGTCTTGTTGCGGACCTCGACGCAGAGGCCGCGGCCGCCGAGGGCCTCGAAGCGCTCGAGGAAGGGCTTGAGCCGCCCGACGAAGCCCATGACCTCGACGCCGGACTTCTTGTTGAAGTACGGGAACTGCAGGACCAGCGGGCCGAGGGCGTCGCCGAGGAGCGCCATGCGCCCGAGGAAGACCTCGAGCTCCTCGTCGCAGTCGACCAGGAACTTCTCGTGCGTGATGACCTGGGGGAACTTGGGCGCGAACGCGAAGCCCGGCCGCGCCTTGCGGCGCCAGGCCTCGACGTTGCGCTTGGGCGGGATGCCGTAGAAGCTCGAGTCGAGCTCCACCGCGCGATAGCGCTCCATGTAGCGCTCGAGCATGCCCGCGGCCGGCGTGCCGTCGGGGTAGAACGGGCCGACCCAGTCCTTGTACGACCAGCCGGCCGTGCCGAGGTGGACCCGGGCCAGGAGCTTGTCCGGGTCCGGGGCGCCCCGGCCGCCACGATCGCCGCCGCCTGCCATGCCGGCATGCTACGCGATCAGCGGCTCAGCAGGGTGCGCCGACCGAGCTGCAGGTCGCCCATGCCGTTGCCGTCGAGGTCCCCGGTCAGGAAGCTCGCGGCCGCCCCTCCGTGCAGGAACGACGGGTACACGTACGCGTTGTCGAACGAGCCGCCGCCGAGGTTGCGGTAGAGCACGACCATGGGCCGCGTCCCGCTCTGGTACGGGACCTCGCCGACGACGACGATGTCCTCGAGGCCGTCGCCGTTCATGTCGGTCCAGGCCAGCCCGAGGACCTGGTCGTCGGTCAGCGGGCAGGTCCG
This sequence comes from Planctomycetota bacterium, assembly GCA_041398545.1. Classification (GTDB taxonomy): domain Bacteria; phylum Planctomycetota; class UBA1135; order UBA1135; genus JAWKUM01. The sequence goes on from JAWKUM010000001.1 coordinate 67,705, forward strand.
GCTGAGGTCGACCGAGAAGGTCCGGCCCGTCGGGCTCTTGCGCTTGGGGTGGAACGACACCGAGAGGACGCGGTCGCTGAGGCTGACGAGGTCGTCGTACTCCACGCCCGGCTGGGCGAGCAGGTCGGCGAACAGGACCGTGTAGCCCGACGACTTGAACGGCAGCACCTGGCTGAGCAGGTTGTCGGGCACGAGGTCGAAGTAGTACGGGTTCGCGGCCGTCCCGGTCTCGCGGTACAGCGTCAGCATGAACAGGAACGAGCCGAGCTCGAGGCCCATCTGCATGCCCGAGCCCGGCCCGAGCAGGGCGCCGAGCTCCGCGCCCGCGGGGCGCTGGTCGGCCTCGTACCAGCGGAGGTTGCCGGTCGGGAGCAGGAACGGGAAGCCGGTCGCCTGGGGATCGCGCCGCAGGAACACGATCCGGAGCTTGGCGACCGCCTGCCGCGGCACGAGCAGGAGGACGAGGTCCTCGTGTCCGTCGAGGTCACCGTCGCCGACCATGAGCCTGCTCTCGGGCCCGAGCCCGCCCCAGGTCGGCGTGTCGATGACGGGGTCCAGGGACAGCGTCGTCGTCGGGTTGCCCACGGCCGGCGAGCGGACGACGAGGTCCCCGTTGGCCGTCAGCCACGCCGCGAAGTCGTCCTGGGTCCCGCGCGCGACGCGCGCGAGCGTCGACGGGATCGCGTCGGTCGCCGGCGCCGTCGAGGCCCGCGCGAGGAGGCCGAAGCCGCGGTCCTCGTGCAGCACGACCTCCTGGTTCTCGGGCTTGTTGGTCTTGTCGGTGGACAGGCTCAGCAGGCCCTCGACCTGGCTGCCGGCCGTGAACCGGCCGCGGGCGAGGCCGCCCGGCTCGTTGTCGAGCTCGAGCTCGGGCCTGGCCGAGCCGACGCCCTCGGGCGTCCGCGGCAGGATCGAGCCGACGAGCTGCGAGGTGCCGTCGAGCGTCTCCTGGTGCAGGACGAGGAGGCCGTTGCCGCCCGCGCCGCCGGGGAGCTCCTCGCCGAGCCGCAGGGCCTGGAGCGCGAGCGGCCGGTCGAGGACGTTCGGGGCGATCCGCATCGACTCGACGAAGGCCGGCTTCTTGCCGCGCGCGTAGCCGAAGGCCCGCAGGCTGCCGGCGATGGACTGGCTCGACCTCGCCAGCACGAGGACCTCGTCTCCTGGCGCCGGGTCCATGTCGAGGGAGCTCGATCCGACGAACGTGTCGGTGCCGCTCAGCGTCAGGGCCTGGCCGCTGGCCGGGGTGACGTACCTGGAATTGGTCGAGTCCCAGGCCACCGGGAACAGGGTGATCCCCTGCGTCATCTCCGCCACCACGCAGAGGTCCGCGACCGAGCCGGCGCCCTGGAGGACGTGCACGCCGAGGACGTCCTTGACGTCGGCGAGCTTGAAGTCGGTCGACAGGAAGGAGACCGAGCCGCTGCGGAGGGGGTCGAAGTTGCCGTTCCCGGTCCCGTACGACAGGTGGACCATCGCCGTCTCCGCCGAGACCGTGACGATGTCCTCGCGGTCGTCGTCGTCGAGGTCGTGGGCGAGGGCGACGGCGCCGGCGACGCCGGCCGGGACGGTCAGCGGCAGGCTCGGGGCGTAGCCCGTCGTGCTGCTGACCCAGAGCTGGAGGCCGTAGCGCCCGCCCGGGAGCGAGGGTCGCTCCTGCAGGGCCACGAGGTCGCCGCGGCCGTCCTCGTTGAGGTCCACCCCCAGCAGGCGCTCGACGGGATCCGCGCTGCCGAAGGACGCGTCCTCGACGAGCTGGAACGGGGCCTCGGGGAGGTCGGTCGGGTCCATGAGGCCCGCCTTGGGTCCGCCCGCGGCCAGCTTGCCGCCGACGAAGATCCCGTCCCTGGATTGGCCCGAGGCGAGCGCGATCGAGGTCGGGTCGAAGATCTGCACGGAGGTCCCGAGCGCCTTCTCGGAGCGCCCGAGCGCCCGGTACAGGCCGAGGCCATAGCGGCGGTAGAGCTGCACCTCGCCGACGAGGGCCGCGCCGACGGCCGACAGCGCGGCGAGGTCGGGCCGGTCGGGGTTGTCGGACAGGAACCGCCCGCCGGCCAGCGCGACCGTCGTCGGCGCGGGCACGAACATGCGCGGGCCGAGCACGGGGTCGGCGATCCCGTAGCGCACCCCGTCCTCGAGGGTCTTCTGCACCTCGAGGCCCTCGAAGTCCTGCACGAGGCGGATCGAGGCCTTGCCGGGCAGCCCGTCGGGGGACCACGGGAGCGCGAAGAAGATGTGCGTGTCGTTGGTGATCGAGGCGAAGCGCTCGCCGGGCACGACCGCCTTGCGCCCGTCCTTCTCGACCTCGAGCCTGACCTTGGCGAGGTCGAGGGCGACCTTGCCGTTGTCGTGCATCGCCGGCACCAGCCCCTGGCCGAGCACGAACCAGTCCTCGCTGCGACCGCCGGTGACCTGCCCGGGGCGGGCCCCGACGGTCTGCAGCACCGGCTCGTAGAGGACCGGGATGCGCTGGAACAGCGAGCCGCCGGTCACGACGCCCTGCACGGCCAGCTCCGCGGGGCCGGGGAACCGCGTGTCGGACGGCCGGACCTGGAAGGTCCCGGACCACTTCTGCCCGACCTGCTGCATCTGCCCGACGGGGGTCGTCGTCGCGCGCCGCCACCTGAAGGCCGCGGGGTTGTCGACGAGCTTGCCGTTCTGCTCGACCAGCAGCGGCTCGGCCCACTCGCGCTCGAGGATCCAGGCCTCGAGCTTCGTCGGGTCGGGGTCCACCAGCTCGGAGACCTGGATCGTCACGCTGCTCGACCCGTCGACGGCGACCCGGGCCGGGACCTCGCCGGCGTAGCCGATGACCGGCGGCGAGTAGAACCGGAACGGGACGCTGGCCCCGCCGATGACCTCGTTGCCCACGACGACCCGGAGCGGGAGGTCGAGGTCGATGATCTGGCCCTGGTGCCTGCTGCGCACGGCGTAGAGGAACGGCGTCGGACGGATGTCGACGATCAGCCTCGTGTCCTCGCCCTCGACGAACGAGACCAGCACCGGCTGCGGCGCCTCGGCCTCGCCGTCCCAGTCCTCGTAGCCGAAGCCCGAGAAGTACGTCCGGACTTCGGCGGCGTAGGCCTCGGGGTCGATCAGCACGCGGAGGTCGTCGGGGCCGTCCTGGGCCTGGTGCAGCCAGACGAGGTCGGGCTCGTTCACGAGCCGCGCCTGGCGCTCGGCCTGCTCGTCGCGCTCGGCCTGGTCGAACTTGGTCGGGTCCCGGTCCTCGGCGAGGCGGTAGTTGCGGATCAGGATCTCGGCCTCGAAGCCGCCCTGGATCCGCATGTAGGGCATCGAGGCCGGGTTGACCTGGACGCTCGGGGCCCGCGCCTCGGGGTTGTTGCTGTCGCCCCGATTGCTCGAGAAGGCGACGCCGAGGATCCCGCTGCCGCAGGACGTGCCGAGCAGCAGGCCGGCGAGGATCAGGGTCGGGGTTCGCAAGGCCTCGTGAGGGATGGCGCCGATGGGAACGGACGAAGGATTCTACCCGGTCCGGGAGGCCCGGCCCGGGGCCGGCCGGAGCCCGGCCCGGGGCGGTCCCCCGGGCACCCGCGCGCTTCCGCCCCGGGATCCGCAGCGCTAGGGTCGATGCCAAGGCCGGGAATCCAGTGACGACGAACGACGAGCCCTTCCGGATCGGTGGTGTCCCCTATCTCGTGGGGGCCCCCTTGTTGCACGGCCTGGCCGGGGATCCCGCCGTGGACCTCGTCCGCGACCGTCCCCGCCGCCTCGTCGACGGGCTCCGGTCCGGCCGCTACGAGGCCGCCCTGGTGTCGTCGATCGAGGGCTTCCGGACCCCCGGCTACGCGGCCCTGCCTGACCTCGGCATCGCCTGCGACGACGAGGTCCGCTCGGTCCGCGCGTTCCTCGCCTGCCCCCCGGCCCGCGTCCGCAGCCTCGCCGTCGACGACGGCAGCGAGACCTCGGTGGCCCTGTGCCGGATCCTCCTCGAGCGCCGCTTCGGCGCCGCCCTCGAGCGCTGCGTCCGGATCGAGCCGACGCTGCGGCCCGACGAGGTCGAGGCCGACGCGGTGCTCCTGATCGGCGACGCCGGCCTCCGGGCCGAGCCCGGCCCGCGGGACGTCCTCGACCTCGGCCACGCGTGGCGCGAGTGGAAGGACCTGCCGTTCGTGTTCGCGCTGTGGCTCCTCAACGCCGAGGGCCCGCGCGCGGCGCGCCTCGCGGCCCTGCTGCGCCGCTCGCACGAGGCCGGCCGCGCGGCGGGCGTCGAGGACGGCACCGGCGGCAGCATCCGCTACGCCCTGACGGAGGCCCACCGCGCCGGGCTCGCGGCGTTCCACGCCGAGGCGGCCGCCGCCGGGCTCTGCGACTCCGCGCTTGCGCCGGCGTGGATCGAGGTCGAGGATCCGTCCCGCAGCCATGCCAGCAGGCAGCCCGAGGGGTGAACCGTGACCCGGGCAGCCGCGGCGGAGGCAAGGGCCGGCGACGGGCGGCCGACGGGAGGGGAGCAGGCATGAAGGGCGCGAACCGCGGCCAGACCGATCTGTTCGGCGACGACGTCCCGGCCGCGGGCAAGGGCCGCGCCGCGGACGCCGAGGGCCCCAAGCGCGACGCCGCGAAGCCGCCCGCGCGGCGGGCCTCGGCCGAGTCGATGGCCAAGAAGCAGCGGGAGATCTCGGTCTCCGAGTTCTTCACCAAGAACCGCCACCTGCTCGGCTTCGACAACCCCCGCAAGGCCCTCCTGACCGGGGTCAAGGAGGCCGTCGACAACAGCCTCGACGCCTGCGAGGAGGCCGGCATCCTGCCCGAGGTCCTCGTCGAGATCCGGCCCGTCGCGGGCAAGGAGAACCGCTACACGCTGATCGTCGAGGACAACGGGCCCGGCATCGTCAGCGGCCAGATCCCCAACATCTTCGGCAAGCTCCTGTACGGGTCCAAGTTCCACCGCCTGCGCCAGAGCCGCGGGCAGCAGGGCATCGGGATCTCGGCGGCCGGGATGTACGGCCAGCTGACGACCGGCAACCGCGTGCGCGTGACGAGCCGGACCGGCCGGCGGGCCATGGCCCACTTCTTCGAGATCTCGCTCAACACGACCAAGAACAAGCCCGAGTTCGACGACAAGCACGTCGAGTGGGACAAGGACCACGGCACGCGCGTCGAGATCGACATGGAGGCGGAGTACCGCCGCGGCCAGCGCTCGGTCGAGGAGTACCTGCAGCAGACGGCCGTCGCCAACCCGCACGTCCGGCTCGTCTACCGCGACCCCTCCGGGCAGGAGACCGTCTACGAGCGCGGCACCGACGAGATGCCGACGGAGACCGTCGAGATCAAGCCGCACCCCCACGGCATCGAGCTAGGGCTCCTGATCAAGATGCTCCACGACACCAAGGAGACGACGATCACGTCGTTCCTGCAGAACGAGTTCTCGCGCGTGGGGCCCAAGGTCGCGCGGGACATCGTCGAGGGCGCGAAGCTCGGCGCGCGGTCACGGCCCAAGACGATCGTCCGCGAGGACGCGGAGAAGCTGCACAAGAGCGTGCAGCAGGCGCGGATCATGGCGCCGCCGACCAACTGCATCGCCCCGATCGGCGAGGACGTGCTGCTGGCGGGCCTGCGCAAGGAGGTCAGGGCCGACTTCTACACGGCGGCGAGCCGCCCGCCGGCCGTCTACCGCGGCAACCCCTTCCTCGTCGAGTGTGCCCTGGCCTACGGCCGCGAGGGCGACACGATGGAGGTCACCGAGGGCGGCAGGATCCTCCGGTCCAAGCGCGCCGCCCGCGACGACACCGAGCTGCTCGGCATGGCCGACGAGCCGGCCCGGCTCGTGCGCTTCGCCAACCGCGTGCCGCTCCAGTACCAGCAGAGCGCCTGCGCGATCTCCAAGGCGGCGATCTCGGTCAACTGGCGCAGCTACGGCCTGCAGCAGCCCCGCGGCGGGATGCCGATCGGCGCGATGGTGCTCGTCGTGCACATCGCCTCGGTGTGGG
>JAWKUM010000002.1:0-260737 GCA_041398545.1 Planctomycetota bacterium
GAGCCCCGTGACCCTCCTCGCACAGATCCACTGGCAGGGCTGGGAGGTCCTCCTCGACCTCGGGTTCTTCAAGCTGCGCTGGTACAGCCTGATGTTCGTCGTCGGCTTCTGGCTCGGCTTCGGCTTCATGCGCCGCTGCTTCAAGGCCGAGGGCCGCAAGGTCGAGGACCTCGACGGGCTCCTCGTCGCGCTCGTGCTCGGCACGATGATCGGCGCGCGGCTCGGGCACGTGCTGTTCTACGAGCCGGCCCGCTACCTCGCCGACCCGATCTCGATCCTCTATATCTGGCAGGGCGGCCTGGCCAGCCACGGCGGCGCGATCGGCTGCGCGCTCGCGATCTGGCTCTACTGCCGCAGGCACCCCGACCAGCCGTTCCTGTGGCTGCTCGACCGCCTCGTCGTGCCGGTGGCGTTCACGGGCGCGCTGATCCGCGTCGGCAACTTCTTCAACTCGGAGATCCTCGGCACGCCGAGCGACCTGCCCTGGGCCGTCGTCTTCTCGGGCGCCAAGGGCGTGCCCGAGGCCCTGCGCCGCACGCCCCTGCACCCGGCCCAGCTCTACGAATCGCTGGCCTACCTCGTGACCTGGCTCGTGCTGCGCTGGCGCTACGCCGGCCCCGACCGCGACCGCCGCGGGTACCTCTCGGGCCTGTTCTTCCTGCTCGTCTTCGGCGCCCGCTTCGGCATCGAGTTCGTCAAGCTCCGCCAGGTCGAGGGCGCCGACGAGTGGCCCCTGTCGATGGGCCAGCTCCTGTCGATCCCCGTCGTCCTCCTCGGCCTCTGGCTCGTGCTCCGCGCGCGCAGGGGCGCGGGGACGACGGCCGGCGCCTGAGCGCGGCGCCTGGGTCGGACACGGTCCAGGGGTTCAGCTCAGGTACACGATCATGGCCCTCCCCTCCTCATGGGCCGAGGCGAGGAACGAGCTGAGCTTCACGTAGTAGGGCAGGAGGTACTCCGTGAGCACGCCCGGTTCATCCCAGGTGTCGGGATAGATCCCGTTCGACGCGAGGGCAGCCGCGTCGAACCGTGCAGCGAGCTCCGCCGGACTGATCGCCTCCAGGGCTTCGACGATGGCCCCGAGCTCCGCACTGGTCAGCACGCGGGCAGGCCCGTACCCGACATCGACGTCCCCGACCGGCTTCCCTCCCGCCAAGATGAAGTCGAGCGGCGGCTCACCCCGCCCGGCCTTGCCACAGAGCAGGAAGTGGAGCCCGTGCCAGGCCTTGTCGATGTCGCACTCGAGCTCCACCCCGGCCGGGGTGTCCTCGAACAGCAGGTCCTCGATCGAGTCTGGATCGGCGAGCAGGCCCTCGATCTCGGAGTCGGTCGACTTCAGGAACGTCGCGATCATCCCCATGGACGACACCCCCTGACCTGGGCAACGAAGATCGGGTGAGGCGGCTGGAGACCCGGCTCGGAGGCATGGTGGAGTCCGGGTTGCCTGCGATCCTAGCGTCGCGCGGCCGCCGTGCGCAGCTCGGCGCTGCCCTCGAGCACGACGTAGGGCTCCTCCTGGCCGTCGGCCGCGTAGTCGTGCTCGGGATAGCCCGTGCACCCCGCGTCGAGCTCGAGCAGGTTCATGCCCCAGCCGCTGACGCCGAGCGCGGGCCCGACCGGCCGGAAGCGGATCCCGGGGATCGCGTCGGGGCCCTCGTACGGGGCGCAGTCGGCGAACTTCCTGACCTCGATCTCGCCCATGGCTCAGCCTCCGACGGTGGAGGACAACCCCTCCCGCGGGGCCACGTCGGCCTCCGGGCGCGGCGTGACCGCGCGCAGGCCGTGGGCCAGGCGGAGCTCGCGCAGCATGGCGCGCTTCTTGGTCTGGTGGGCCTGCATGCGGTGCAGGATGTTGTCGAGGACGCGGATGGCCGTGAGGACGTGCGGCCCCTTGTTGAGCATGACGCACTCGGCTCGGTGGCCCATCGCCGCGTCGGTGATCTCGGCCCGCGACGGCATGCCGTCCTTGGCCAGGGACTCGAGCACCTGCGTGGCCCAGATGACCGGGATGTGGGCGGCCTCGCAGATCCACAGGATCTCCTCCTGGACCTCGGCCATGCGCTCGAAGCCGCACTCCACCGCGAGATCGCCACGGGCGATCATGACCCCGCAGCTCGGCTGTCGCATCGCGGTCAGCAGCATGTCGGGGAGGTTCTCGAAACCACGCCTGGTCTCGACCTTGAGCACGATCGCCGGCCGGTGACCCCCGAGGCGCTCGAGCTCCTCCTGCAGGGCCCCGACGTCCTTCGCGGTGTTGGCGAAGGACAGCTCGACGACGTCGGCGTTGGCCGCGATGAAGCCTAGGTCCCGGCGGTCCTGCTCGGTCATCGCCGCGATCCGCAGCGCGCTGTCGGGCAGGTTGATGCCCTTGTCCCCGCGCAGCTTCTCGCCGCGCACGCGCGCGTGGGTGATCCGGACGCGGACCCGCCCTGGCTCGACGCGCTCGACGACCCCGCCGATCTTGCCGTCGTCGAACCAGATCGCCTCGCCCGAGCGGACGTCGTCGAAGACCTCGGGAGGGTGCAGCCGATCGACGCCGGCGTCAGGACCTGGCCCGCGCTGTCGCGGGTCGCGGGCCGGCCCGGCCGGAGGTCGCGGGTCACGACCAGGGCGTCGCCCTGGCGCAGGAACAGGGCATCGTCCCCGGCGGCAGCTCACCGACCGGGGTCTCGGCCTCGCCGAAGTCGGCGCGCACGCGCCGAAGCACGGTGCCGGGCGTGATGTACGCGGTCTTGGTCGCCTCGGCCCAGCAGCCGGGGCCGGTGACATCGACGACGGTCAGCGTGCGGCGCGCGCCCCTCGCGTCGAGGAGCTCGAGGCGCTCGCCCGCTCTCAGGCAGCCGAGCCAGGCCTCGGGCATCGGGAGGCAGGCGTCGGCCGGCGAGGGCGGGTTCTCCGGGCGGCGGTCGGCCGTGAGCCAGACCCGCGCGGGCGCCGTGACCCGGCCGTAGGCGTCGCGCCGGGGCCGGACCCGATACACCACGGGGCCCGAAACGACCGGTCCGGTGCGCAACTTGGGGCCGGCCAGGTCCATGACGATCCTGCAGGTCCTGCCGAGCGCCCGCTCGGCGCGGCGCAGGTGCTCGATCATGCGCGCGCGCGCCGACTCGTCGTCGTGCGCGCAGTTGATGCGCATGCAGTTCATGCCCTGCTGCAGCAGGTCGTGGACGAGCGTGTAGCTGTCCGCGGCCTCGCTCGGCATCGTGACCATGATCCGCACGTTGCGGCCCGGGGTCGTCGGGCCGAGCAGCTTCTCGGTGTGCTCGGCCAGCAGGCGCTGCCCGTCGGCGAACGTCACCGTCCTGTCCTCGGGCGGCGGCAGGGACCCCGGCCGGTGCAGCAGGCCGTTGGCGGCCTTGAGCACGGTGTCGACCGTGGCCAGGACGTGCGACTCGGCCCGGCCGAGCGACGACAGGCCGAGCGCGGCCAGCCGGCTTTGCAGCGTGCGGAGGTCGCGCCGGCGCATCGCGAGGTAGTGAAGGAGGTTCCGGGCGCTGTCCCGGTACTGGGGGTGGACCTCGTCGAGGCGGGCCTGCGACGACACCGCAGCCGCGATCATGTCCCTCCGGATCCCCAGGAGCTCGTCGATGACGAGCCCGATCTCGACGCACTCCGGACAGGCGCAGTTCCGTTCGGGCTCCGCGCTCACGGCTCTCCACTCCCTCGGCCGGGCGGCACGGTCGACCAGGCGCGCCTCGGCCACCGCGCCCGGATCCTCGCAGGCGGACAGGGTCGGGGATCCGGGGTCCCGGCTCCATACGCACCAGTGAGCCTTGGCCGTAGCTTTACAGAGGTCGCCTCGCCGCGGCGTCCTCAGCCACGGGCGTCGCCGAGCCACTCCAGCTCGGCGCCGTGCGCGTGGGCGACCCCGAGCAGGCGGCGCTCCGGCCGGCCGCGGCCGTACCGCGTGCGGACCAGGAGGACGCGGAGGCCGTCGACCTCCGACGGGGGCACCTCGACGTCGGCGATGACGCCGGGGTCCTCGCTGGACACGTGGACGAGCTCGCGGTCCCGGCCCCATCCCGCCAGGAGCTCGACGAAGCGCTGCCGCCGCTCCGCGGTCTGGTACCACAGCACGGCCGAGTGGAACACGACCAGCGTGGCGTCCGAGGGGGCCTCGGCCAGGACGGCCTCGAGGTCGTCGCAGAGGTCACCACGGTCGACGCGCGGCGGGTCCCTCCGGCACTGCGCGAGCGCGGCCTCGAGCCGGGCGCGGCGCTCGACGTGCTCGGGCCAGACGCAGGCGAGGAGCCAGCGGGACCGGGCCTGCTCGCGGACGTCGACCGGGTCGAGGTCGAGGCCCCGCCGCCAGACGACCTCGGGCAGGTGGAGCGTCGGCACGCCGGACCCGCGGAGCCGGCAGCGGATCCGCACGCGCGAGCCGGGGTCGCCGAGCTCGCGGCCCCCGCCGTAGTCATAGCGGTACCGGTCGAGCATGAGGTTGAGGCCGGCGCTGGCACCGACCTCGACGAGGGCGAGCGGCCCCGGCGGCATGGCCGTCAGCAGCGGGCCGCAGCGGCCGACCTCGTTGGTCTGCGTGCGCCGGGCGTGCATCAGCGCGGTGACGTCGGCGCGGTGCGCCGCGACGAAGGCCGCCAGCTCCACCCCGTCCCGGGGCAGGCCCTCGACGCCGCTGATGTACTGGACCGCGGCCAGGAACAGGTTGGGCTGGATCTCGGGCATGCCGGCGATGAAGGCCACGAGCCCCTCGTCGTCGACGACCGCGTGGCACAGCCGCGCGTAGTGCGGGCTGTAGTCGCGGCACTCGTTCTCGGCGAAGCGCCGGTACCACGACCGCACCGCCTCGGCCCTCGAGCCCTCCGGGTCCTCGGCCCGCGACCAGGTGGCGCCGGTCATGCTCCGGTCCCTCGCGGCTCGAGGGATCCCGTGGCGCTCGGGCGGGGTGGCATACCCCCATCAGACCGCCTGGACGCGGCGTCGGGCAAGCTCGGCGTGGATCCGACGGGCCGGACGGTCGTAGCATTACGCCCCATGCCCCGGCGCGTGCTGATCCTCTGCACCGGCAACTCCTGCCGCTCGATCATGGCCGAGTAGCTGTGGCGCGACCTGGGCCGCGGCCGCGACGAGATCCGCGCCCGTATCGCAGCCTGGCTGGCCGAGCACGGCGGCTAGTCCCCGCCCCCGCCTCCGACCCTCAACGCGGCCTGCTGGCTCAGGGTGTCCGGTCCGGCTCCGGCTCCGGCTGCCAGCCGCCGCCGAGGGCGCGGTAGAGCTGCACGAAGGACAGCACCTCGTCCCGCCGCGCCCGCGCCAGCGCCAGCTCGGCGTCGAACAGGTCGCGCTCGGTGACGAGGACCTCGAGGAAGCTCGTGACGCCCCGCTCGTAGCGCAGGTTGCCGAGGCCGAGCGCGTCCCGCTGGGCGACGACCGTGGCCTCGGTCTCCTCGCGGACCTCCCGCTGCTTCTCGACCTCGACCAGCGAGTCGGAGACCTCCCTGAATGCCCGGATGATCGTCTGCTGGTAGCGCAGCAGGGCCTCCTCGGCGACGGCCTGGTTGAACTCGACGTCCGCCTGCAGGCGGCCGCCGTTGAACAGCGGGAGGTTGATGATCGGGATGAAGTTGAACACGCCGAGCGGCGAGAACGTCGTGCCGTTGATCTGCGAGGCGCCGACGCCGCCGAAGCCCTGGAGGACCAGGGACGGCAGCTTCCGGGCCTCCGCCTCGCCGATGCCCGCGTTGGCCGCGATCAGCACCTGCTCGGCCTCCCTTACATCGGGCCGGCGGGTCAGGAGGTCGATCGTCAGGCCGGGCGTGACCGACGGGTCGAAGCGCTGATCCTCGAGCTTGCGGCCGCGGAGGATGTCCCCCGGGTACCCGCCGAGGAGGTCGCTGATCAGGTTCTCCTGCTGCGCGACGCGCCGCTGGGTGTCGGCCACGGCGGCCGCAGCCGTGTGGTAGAGCTGCTCGGCCTGCCGGACGTCCATCATCGTGGCCACGCCGCCTTCCTCCCTGGCCCGGGTCAGGGACAGGTACTCGGCGCGCGAGGCGACCGTGGCCGTCGCGATCTCCAGCTCCAGGTCGAGCTCGCGGAGCTCGAAGTACGCGCCCGCCACGTCGCTGACGAGGGTCAGCGTGACCGTCCGGCGGAACTCCTCCTCGGCCATGAGCCGGGCGCGGGCGGCCTCGGTGGCCCGCGCGTACTGGCCCCAGATGTCGAGCTCCCAGGCGAGGGAGAAGCCGGCCTGGGCGGTGTAGCTCTCGTTGATGGGCGGCCTGTCGGAGCCGGTCGTCTTGTCGAGGGATGCCGCGCCCGTGGCGTCGACGGTCGGGAGCTGGAACGACTTCTCGACCGTGACCCTGGCCCGCGCCTGCAGGATGCGCGCCGCGGTCACCTTGAGGTCGAGGTTCTGCTCGAGGGCGCGGTGGATCAGGGCGACGAGCCGCTCGTCCTGGAACACCTCCCACCAGCCCAGGTCGCCGAACGACCGGGCCTGCTCCGCCGCGTCGGGGCCGGCACCCCGGAAGGCCTCAGGCACGGGTACGTCGGGTCGCTCGTAGTCGGGACCGACCGTGCAGGCGGGGAGCAGGAGGAGACAAAGGACTCGGCGGATCATCTCACTCGCCTCCCTCGGCGGGGTCGGCCCGCGGCCCGGGCTCCCGGTCGGCTCCCCGCCGCCTCCGCCCCAGCCCCTCGATGAACACGTAGTTGCCCGGGATGATGAACACGCCCAGGGCCGTGGCCACGAGCATCCCCCAGAACACGCCGGTGCCCATGACGTTCTGCGCGCCCGCGCCGGCACCGTTGGCCAGCATCAGGGGCACGACGCCGAGGATGAAGGCGAAGGCGGTCATCAGGATCGGCCGGAACCGCAGGCGGGCAGACTCCAGCGCGGATTCCTGGAGGTCGGTGCCGCCCTCGTGCTTGGCCTTGGCGAACTCGACGATCAGGATCGCGTTCTTCGCCGCGAGCCCGATCAGCATGATCAGGCCGATCTGCACGTAGACGTTGCGGTCGTAGCCCATCAGCCAGACGCCGAAGAAGGCGCCGAGCGCGACCAGGGGGGACCCCAGGAGCACGGCCCACGGCAGCCGCCAGCTCTCGTAGAGGGCTGCGAGCAGCAGGAACACGCAGACGATGGCCATGATCAGCGTCGGGGCCGCGGGAGGGGCGACCTTCTCCTGGTAGGAGATCGACGAGTATGCGAAGCCCATCTCATCGGGCATCGTCTCCGCGAACACCTGCTCGAGGGCCGCGAGCGCCTGCCCCGACGTGTAGCCGCGGGCCGGGGCCCCCTGGATCTCGACCGAGCGGAGCAGGTTGAACCGGTTGGTGAGCTCGGTGCCGGCGGTGTCGCTGATGTCGAGCAGGGTGGACAGCGGGATCATCGCCCCGGTCGTCCCGGACTCGACGTGGATCTTGCCGATGTCCGCCGTCTTCAGGCGGGCCGACGCGTCGGCCTGCACGTAGACCCGGTACAGGCGCCCGAACCGGTTGAAGTCGTTGACGTAGGCCCCGCCCATGGACGCCGACATGGCCTGGAACGCCTCGTCGACGGGCACGCCGAGGGTGCGGGCCTTCTCCCGGTCGAGGTCGACCTTGACCTGGGGATAGTCGGGGTCGAAGGCGGTGAACAGGTTGCCCAGCTCGGAGCGCTGCCGCCCGGCCTCGAGGAACTTGCGCGACTGCGCGCCCAGCTCGGTCACCGACATCGAGCCGCTGCGGTCCTGGAGCAGGAAGTTGAAGCCCGAGGCCGCGCCGAACCCGGCCAGCGTCGGGATGTTGAACGGGAAGATGACGGCCTCGGGGATCGCGGCGAAGCGCGGCAGCAGCCCGGCCATGATGCCCTTGACGTGCAGCGCCGCGGTCTTGCGCTCCTCCCAGGGCTTCAGGCGGACGAAGATCGTGCCGTAGTTGGGCTGGTAGGTCGCGGTGACGGCCCCGTAGCCGCCGATCGTCTGGAACGACTCGACGCCCTCCGTCCCGCCGAGGATCTCCTCGACCTTGCCCAGCACGACGCTGCTGCGCTCGAGCGAGGCGCCGGGCGGGAGCTGGACGTTGACGCCGAAGATGCCCTGGTCCTCGTCGGGGATGAAGCCGGCCGGGACCGAGCCGGCGAACGCGAGGGCCCCGGCGCCCACGCCGGCGACGATCACGACGGTCAGGAACGAGCGGCGGACGAGCAGGCGCGAGGTGTGGACGTAGCCCCTGGTCGTGACGTCGAAGACCTTGTTGAAGCCCCGGAAGAACGCGCCGAGGGGCCCGCGCATCGGCTTGGGCGCCTTGAGCAGGATGGCGCAGAGCGCGGGGGTCAGCGACAGGGCGTTGAACGCGGACAGCAGCACCGAGATCGCGATCGTCAGCGCGAACTGCTCGTACATGCTGCCCACGAGGCCGCCCAGCATGGCGACCGGCACGAACACGGCCGAGAGGATCAGCGCGATGCCGATGACCGGACCCGAGACCTCGGCCATGGCCTTCCGGGTCGCCTCCCGGGGCGCCAGGCCGTGCTCGAGGTGGTGGATCACGGCCTCGACGACGACGATCGCGTCGTCGACGACGATGCCGATCGCGAGCACGAGGCCGAACATCGACAGCGTGTTGACCGAGAACCCCAGCATCGGGAAGAAGATGAACGTGCCGATCAGGGAGACCGGGATCGTCAGCAGGGGGATGACGGTCGCGCGGATGTTCTGCAGGAACACGAACACGACCACGGTCACGAGGATCAGGGCCTCGACGAAGGTCTTGACGATCTCGTGGATCGAGGCCTCCACGGCCGGCGTCGTGTCGTAGACGATCTTGTAGTCCATGCCGGAGGGGAACAGCCCCTTGGCCTCCTCCATCGTGGCGTAGATCGTCTCCGCGGCCTTGAGCTGGTCGGCGCCGGGCAGCAGGTACACGGCCATGGCGCCGGCGGGCTTCCCGTTGAGGCGGCCGAACGAGTTGTAGTCCTGCGAGCCGAGCTCCGCCCACCCGATGTCCCGGACCCGCACGACGTCGCCGGTCGCGCTCTGCCGGACGATGATGTCCTCGAACTCCTCGGTCGTGACCAGGCGGCCGGGGGCGCTGACCGTGCGCGTGAACTCCTGGTCCTTGGGCGTCGGCGCTGCGCCGACCTTGCCGGCCGGGGCCTGGATGTTCTGCTCTGACACGGCGTGGATGACGTCCGCCGGGGTGAGGTGGAGCTTGGCCAGCTTGTCCGGATCGAACCAGATCCGCATGCCGTAGTCGGTCCCGCCGAACAGGTCGACCTGGGCGATGCCCGGGACCCGGAGGATGCGGTCCCGGAGGTTGATCCCGCAGTAGTTGATCAGGAAGTTCGCGTCATACGAGTCCGTCGGCGAGTAGACGGAGACCAGCATCAGGATGCTGGGGCTCTGCTTCTTGACGGTCACGCCCTGCTGGACGACCGCCTGCGGCAGGCGGGCCTGGGCCGACGACACGCGGTTCTGCGTCAGGACGTTGGCGATGTCCTGGTCCGTCCCGACCTCGAAATTGACGTCGAGCTGCATGCGGCCGTCGCTGGTGTTGGACGACTTCATGTAGATCAGCCGGTCGACGCCGTTGACCTCCTGCTCGATCGGCGTGGCCACGGACTGCTCGACCGCCTCGGCCGAGGCGCCGGGGTACGTCGCCTGGACGCGGATGGTCGGGGGCGCCAGGAACGGGTACTGCTCGATCGGCAGGCCCATGAGGGTGACGACGCCGAGCATCACCGTCAGGATGGAGATGACGGTGGCGACGATCGGCCGGCGGATGAAGAACTCGGCCAAGGCCTACCTCCCTCCCCCGCCACCCTCGGCGCCCGGGCCCTGCGCCGTCGTCGGGGCGACCTTCGTCCCCGGCCGCGCCTTCTGCACGCCCTCGACGATGACCCGCTCGCCCGGCTCGACGCCCTCGCGCACGATCAGGAGGTTGTCGACCTGCGGCCCCGGCTTGATGCTCCGCAGCGCGACCATGTCGTCCTTGCCGACGACGAGCACGGCCTTGGCCCCCTGGACCTCCTGGACGGCCTTCTGGGGCACCAGGAGCGCGTCCTTCACCTCGTCGGCCTCGACCCGGACCCGGCCGAACTGCCCGGGCCTCAGGAGTCCCTCCGGGTTCGGGAACTCGGCGACCAGCACGAGGGTGCCGGTCTCGAGGTCGACCGTCCGCTCCGCGAACACGAAGTGCCCCTCGTGCGCGTACGTGCTGCCGTCGGACAGGAGCAGGGCGATCGGCAGGTCCCGCCGCTCCTTGTCCGCGTGCCGGCCCATGAGCCGCAGGTAGTCGACCTCGGGGATCGAGAACTTTACGCGGATGGGGTCCACGCTCGAGACCGTGCACAGCAGGGTCGGCTCGCCGTCGCCGACCAGGTTGCCGACGTCGACCTCGGTGCGCCCGACCCGGCCGGCCAGCGGGGACCGGATCGTCGTGTAGCCGAGGTCCAGCTCGGCCCGGATGATCTCGGCCTTGACCTGCTCGATCGCGGCCGCGGCCTGGTCCACCTCCGCGCGCGCGACCTGCTCGGCCGCGAGGGCCGTGTCCAGGTCCTGCTGCGGCACCGCCCGCGCCTTGGCGAGGGGGCGGTAGCGGGCGACGTCCTGCTCGGCCTTGCCGAGCCGTGCCTTGGCCGCCTGGAGGTCCGCCTCGACCTTGCGCAGGTGCGCCTGGGCGGCCTCGAGGTTGGCGTCGTACTCGTCGGTCTCGAGCTGGTAGAGGACCTGCCCCTCCTCGATCGTGTCGCCCTCCTTGAACCGCATCTCCTCGAGGACCCCGCGGACGCGGGCGCGGATCTGCACCGTGAACCTCGCCTCGGTCTGCGCGACGAACTCCGCGTAGATCGGGACCGTGCGCTGGACGACGTCGGTGACGACGACGGTCGGCGGCGGCGGCGCCGGAGGCTTGGCCTGGGACTTGCCCTCGGCCGTGTCGCAGCCCCACGTGGCTGCCGCGATGCACGAGGCCAGCGCGGACCTCAGGACGAGAGCACGCAGGGGGGTGGCGTGTGACATGTCGGGCCTGCCTCGGATGGCGGTGGTCGGCGGGGGGAGGATTCTAGGCAGACCCGGGCCGCGCGCTCGCCCAAAACCGGCGGGGACCGGGCGGGCCACGGTCCGGCGGGCTAGTCCCCCCGCCCCCGCTCGCGCATCAGGACCGGCGAGGCCGGGAGGCGGTCGTGGCGGCGGGGCGCGCCGGTCGACGGGTCGACCTCGCCGAAGGTGAGCGTGCCGGTCGGGCAGACCCAGACGCAGGCCGAGCAGCGGACGCACTCGGGGTCGGCCATGCCCTCGCCCTTGTTGGCGAAGCTCATGACGTCGATGCCCTGGTGGCACACCGACGTGCACTCGTTGCACGAGATGCAGCGGTCCTTGTCGGGCAGGATCCGGAACCGCGAGAACCGCGCGTAGACGTGCATCAGCGCGGCGAGGGGGCAGGCGAAGCGGCACCAGACCCGCCCCGACCACTTGAGGTACAGGCCGACGCCGAGGAAGCCGGCGAGGGACACGTCGACGACCCACTTGTAGCCGAACGGGGCGCCGGTCAGCAGCGACGGGAACACGCGGTCGGGCCAGGACCCCGGCCAGACCCAGCCGGCGACGCGGACCGCGAGCAGGACGAAGCAGACGGCCAGGATCACCTGCCCGAGCAGGTTGAGGCGGTTCCAGCCGGGGCCGTGCGGCATGCGGCGCCTGAGCGTGTCGCCGACGGTCTCGGCGAGGCCGCCGCAGGAGCAGATCCACCCGCAGTACGCGCCCTTGCCCCACTTGAGCACGATCAGCGGGATCAGCACGAAGGTCTGCACGAAGCTGATCGCGAGCCAGCCCCAGATCGGCGCGCCGGTGAACACGTTGTAGACGTTGAGCGGCCAGGCCAGGATCAGGCCGTAGGCCCGCCAGTAGTCGCGCGGGTGCGCGCCCCAGACCGGGTCGCCCCCGTTCCTCGGGAACAGCTCGTCGGCGACGCCGCCGAGCAGGCCGTCGTCGAAGGCGCCGTTGTGGCCGAGCCACGGCAGGATGACCTCGGGCAGCAGGAACAGCGGCAGGGCCTGGAACAGGAACAGCGCGACCGTCTGCCAGGTCACGTACGGCGTCCTGCGCCGCCGGATGCGCCGCACGCCGAAGACGGCGATCGCCGTCGTGTACAGCAGCGTGAACCAGAACGCCGGCCCCGACATCGAGACGAGCAGCGTGCCGAGGAGGGTCGAGGGGTCGCGGGCCCAGGCCGCGAGCGGGCCGCCGAGGCCGACGACCCCGCGCTGGAGCGCCGCGGCGTCGGGCGCGAGCCGCTCGCCGACCGGGGTCCCGGACTTCCACAGGTACAGGAACAGGGCCAGCACGAAGAAGGCCGCGACGACGCGCCGGCTCCGCCAGGTCCCCTCGCCGCGGATCGGGACGCCGCTACGGCGGAAGAAGTCGAGCGGGGGCTCGCGCCCGATCAGCGGCAGGACGCTGTCGTTGGGCAGGCGCCGCTCGGCCCCGCCCTCGCGCAGCACGACCTCGCGCGCGCCGATCGCGACGACCTCCGACGGCATGGCCAGGGTCAGCGAGCCCCCCCCGGCCGGCGCGGCGGCGGCCAACGCCTCGACCCGCGCCCGGTTCTCGGGCTTGGGTCGGGCCAGCTCCGCGCGGCGGTAGCTCAGCACGACGCGGCCGCCGGCCGCCGCGATCGCCGCGGCGGCCTCGATGGCTGAGTCCCCGCCGCCGACGACGAGGACGTCCTGGCCGGCGAAGGCCTTGGGGTCGTGCAGGCGGTTGTAGACCTTGGGCAGGTCCTCGCCAGGCACGCCGAGGCGGCGGAAGTTGCCCGAGCGGCCGATCGCGACGACGACGCGCAGCGCGCGCAGCGGCGCGCCGTCGGCGACCTCGACCTCGAGCAGGCCGCCCCGGCGCCGCACGGCCTCGGCCCGGCCCTCGCGCACGTCGATGTCGCGCCCGGTCGTCTGCGCCCTGAGCTCGTCGAGCAGCGCCTCCTTGACCGTCGCGCCGAGCTCGAGCTCCCCGGCCGGCACCATGTCGGTCGGGTACGTGTAGATCGGCTTGCCCCGCGGGAAGTTGACGATCGTCGAGAACGGCTCGCTGGCCTCGAGCACGGTGCAGCCGATGCCGAGCCGGCGGGCCTCGAGCGCGGCGGCCATGCCCGAGACGCCGGCGCCGACGACGACGAGCTCGTGCACGCCGTCGGGCAGCGACGAGCACGCCGCCGTGAAGGCCGGGTCCGCGTGGATCCGCCGCACGACCCGCGCGCCGGTGTCGGCCGAGAACTTGAGCAGCGGCACGCCGCGCAGGTCACCGCAGACGTAGAGCCCGGGCACGCGCGTCGAGCCGTCCTCGGCGACGTCGGGCAGCCGCTCGACCGAGCCGGAGGGCCAGCGCAGGTGGAGCCAGTCGGCGTAGCGTCGGAGGAGTCCAGGCATCGGGTCGGCGCCCGCCTGATCCGCCGGCGCGCACTCGTGGTTCCCACGGGGGGTGTCGATTTTGCCCGGCTCCGGATGCGGAATCGCGGGCCAGGGCTAGGATCCGGGGCATGCAGGCGACCTTGGAGGCCGAGGAGCAGGAGACGACCGGGACCGGGCCCGCGCCCCGCCTGCTCGTCGTCATCCCGGCCAAGGACGAGGCCCACAACCTGCCGCGCGTGCTCGACGAGCTGCTGCCCCTGGTCCCGGCCGGCCACGTCCTCGTCGTCGACGACGGCTCGTCCGACCGCACGGGAGCCCTGGCCCGCGCGCACGGCTGCCGCGTCGTCCGCCACCCGTTCAACCTCGGCTACGGCGCCAGCCTCCTGACCGGCTACCACCTCATGCTGCGCGAGGGCTTCGACCTCCTCGTCCAGCTCGACGCCGACGGGCAGCACCCGCCCGCCGAGCTGCCGCGCCTGCTGGCCCCGCTGCTCGCCGGCGAGGCCGACCACGTGCTCGGCTCGCGCTACCTCGACGGCGGCCACGCCGGCGCGAGCCTGCCGCGCCGCCTGGCCTCGTCGGGCCTGACGACCGTGGCCCGCTGGATGACGGGCCGGCGCTTCTCCGACCCGACCTCGGGCTTCCAGGCCATGCGCCGCGAGGTCGTCGAGGCCCTGTGCCACGAGTCCTTCCCCGAGGACTTCCCCGACCTCGACGTGCTGATGGACCTCGACCGCCGCGGCTTCCGCCTCGTCGAGATCGCGACGCCGATGCGCGACCGCCTCGAGGGCACGTCGATGCACGGCGGCCTCCGGATCCTGTACTACTTCTACCGGCTGTTCCTCAGCATCGCGCTGATGCCGGTGCGGCGGCCGTCGCTGTACCGCAAGGACCGCGGCGACGGCCCCAGGCCGCCCGCCGGGCTCGGCCGGGCCCCGGTCCGGGAGCGCCGGCAGGCGGGCTGAGCCGATGCCCGTGCCCTGGCTCCCCACCGGACCGGCGCCCGCGGCCGCGTGGACCGTCGCGCTGCAGGAGACCACGGCCGAGGCCCCCGAGCTGCCGTACCGCCAGCGCGTCGTCGCGATCGTGCTGGCCACGATCATGCTCCTGGCCGTCATCGAGCTCGTGCGCCAGCGCAAGCTGCGCGAGGAGTACTCGGCCCTGTGGGTCCTGACCGCGCTCGGCCTGCTGTGGCTGGCGATCGACTACCGCATCCTGCTGCTGCTGACCGGCCTCGTCGGCGGCGTCCTGCCGACGAGCACGCTGTTCTTCGGCGGCATCCTGTTCCTGATGCTCCTGTCCCTGCAGTTCTCGGTGCGCCTGACCCGCGTGACGACGAGGATGCGCGCGCTGACGCGGCGCGTGGCCCTGCTCGAGGAGAAGCTCGCGCGCACGGAGGACGGGGAGGGGTCGGACGCGGAGCAGGATGGCTGAGGGCCCGCACGCGCGCCGGCAGGTCGGCGCCCTGCTGTCGGCCTGGCTCGTCGTCGACCTCTGGGCCGGCGCCCGGCGCCGCGGCGGCGGCGGCAGCGCGACGCTGACGACGACGATCTTCGCGCAGGGCTTCCTGGCCTACCTGTTCGCCGCGCTGAGCTGGCAGGACAGCAACGCCGTCGCCTACCTGGCCGGCAACCTGGCCTTCGTCGGCGCCCTCGTGCTGCTGTCCCTGCTCGGCGGCCTCGGCCGCGAGCTGCGCCACCCGGCCGACCGCGACCTCGTCCGCACGTCCCCGATCGGCGCGCCGACGTACTTCGTCGCCCGGGCCCTGCACTCGGTGCTGTGGCTCGGCCTCCAGGCCGTCGGCCTGGCGCTGCCGGCGGCGGTCCTGGCCTGCTGGACCCTCGACACGGTCCTGGCCTTCCCGCTGTTCCTGGCCATGGCCCTGCTCGTCTCGGCCCTGCTCGTCGGCCTCCAGCTCGTCCCGATCCTGGCCGTCGACCGCCTGCTCGGCGAGCACGCGGCCGTCGGCCTCGCCACGCTGCTGCGCACGCTCCTGCTCGGGGCCTCGTTCTTCGGCCTCGCGCTCGGGCTGCGCGCGATGCTGCGCGGCCCCGAGGCCTTCCCCGGCGGCATCGACCTGCTGCGCTGGCTGCCGCCGCTGTGGTTCGCCGAGGCCGCGCTGGAGCTCCTCGGCCTGCGCGCGGGCGGTGACGGCCTGCTCCTCGCCGGGGCCAGCCTCGCCGGCACCGCGCTCCTGGCGTTCGGCCTCGCGGTCCTTCCGCGCCGCCCGCTCGCGGCCCGCCCGCGCCGGCGCGGGGACCCGCTGCCGCTGCGGCTGGCCCGGCCCTGGCTGGGCTCGCCGGCCGAGCGCGGCGGCGTCGCCTTCGTGCTCGCCATGCTGGCCCGTGAGCGCAGCTTCCGGCTGCGCGCGTTGCCGCTGCTCGGCCTGCCGCTCGGGATGATCTTCTTCGCCGAGAAGGACGCCCACGGCCTGTTCTTCGCGATGGCGCACTCGCTGCCGATCGCCTTCGTGCCGTTCCTGCTGCACTCCCTGCCGTTCGCCGAGCAGCACCGCGCGAACTGGGTCCTGGCCGAGGCCCCGCTCGAGCCCGTGGCCACGAGCCGGCGGGCCGTCGCCCTGGCCTTCGCGGCCCTCGTCGTCCCGGCCCAGCTCCTGCTGCTGGCCCTCGACGCCTGGGAGCGCGGCCTCGGCCCGGCCCTGCCGACGACGATGGCCGCGACCGGGCTGGCCTGGCTGCTCCTGCCCCGCTTCGCGCGGAGCCTCGACCAGCCGGTGTTCTCGCAGGATCCCGACAGCTTCCGGACCCCCCCGAGCCTCAACGGCGACCTCGGCGTCGGCCTGGTCGTCTCGGCTTTGGCCATCGCGGCCGAGCTGGCGCTCGGGAAGCGGCCCGCACCCTGGACCGCTCTGGCCGCGGTTCTGCTGGTCGTGGGCTTCCTGGCCCTGCGCCCGAGACGAGGAGGACTGCGATGAAGCCGGATTCCGACCGCCCCGACCCGGTCCGCGACCTCTGGGCCGAGCTCCGGGCCCTGCTGCTGGTCTACGGGGCCCTCGTCCTCGTCCCCCTGCTGACGGGGTTTGCCTGCCAATCCTGAGCGTGCGAGAATCCTGCCCGCACTCGTCCTTCTCCCTCAGTCCTGGAGGCCGCCATGGGCTCGTACGAATCCTCGCTCGGTTCCGCGGAAGCGAAGCTCGGGCTCGGGGTCGAGCGGCTCGCCAGCGCTGAGCAGATCCCGGTCGAAGGATCCACGGATGGCCCTTCGCATCGGAGCGATGCCGCCAGCTCGCCCGAAGCGGACGCCGTCCCCCTGACGACCGAGAAGAAGCTCAGCCCGGTCTTGCAGTACGACACGGACCGTTACCGCCTGGTCCGCCCGCACACGACCCACCTCTGATCCCCTGCCCGGTCCCGGACCGGGTCAGGCGCAGCCGTCGGCCTCGAGCAGGGCCGACAGGTCGGCTGCCAGCGGGCAACGCAGTTCGATCCGATCTCCTCGTATAGGGTGCCGGAGCTCCAGGCTGGCCGAGTGCAGGGCCTGGCGCGGCAGGCGCAGGGCCGCCCGGGCCTCCTCGTCCAGGCTGCCCTCGATCCCCTGCAGGAACCAGCGCTCGTCGGGGCCATAGAGCTTGTCGCCGACGATCGGGTGGCCGAGGGCCGCGAGGTGGACCCGGAGCTGGTGCTGCCGACCGGTCCTGGGCATGCACTCGACGAGGCTGAGCTCCTTGCCGCGGGCCAGGACCCGGACCCGGGTCAGGGCCTCGAGCCCGTCCTCGCGGGCCTCGATCTTGAGCCGGACGGCCGAGCGGCGGGCCGGCCCGAGCCGGAGGTCGACCCACTGCTCGTCGACCTCGACCCGCCCCTCGACGACGGCGAGGTAGGTCTTGGTCACGGCGTGGTCCTCGAACTGCCGGCGGACCGCGGCGTGGGCGACCTCGTCCTTGGCGACGAGGATCAGGCCCGAGGTCTCACGGTCGAGGCGGTGACAGAGGCGGGGCACGACGTCGCGGGCGGGGTCGTCGAGGTCGCGGTAGACGCCGTGCAGCAGGTTGACCAGCGTGCCGTCGAGCCGCGACGAGGTCGGGTGCACGGCGAGGCCGGCGGGCTTGTCGATCGCGACGAGCCAGCGGTCCTCGTACAGGATCGTCAGCTCGGCGGGCACCGCGTCGGCCCGCTCGACCGCGGGTCGGGGCGGCACGTCGACGACGAGGACGTCCTCGGGGAAGACCTTGCGCGAGGCGCGCGGGCCCTCGACGCGCTCGCCCGCGGCGCTGCCCGGCGCGTTGCCGCCGAGCACGAGGGTGACCCGGCCGTCCCGGATCAGCCGCTGGATCGAGGCCCGCGTGCGCCAGGGGAACAGGGCCGCCATCGCCTGGTCGAGGCGCTGCCCGGCGATCTCGGGGTGCACCCGCGCGCGCACGACCTCGATCGGCTTGCTGAGGTCGGGGGGCGGTTCGCCTGGGATCTTGGGCAGCATGCTCGTGCCGGGCGAAGGCTCCGGGATCCCACGAACGGGCCCGCGACGCGAGGGCGTTCGCGGGCCGGCGAGGACGGTCGTCCCGGGCGCGCTACTCGTTGGTGGCGCCGGCCGCGGCGGTCGCCGCCTTGGCCGGGGCCTCGGAGCGCTGCGGGCCGGCGTCGCCCTCGGGACGGGGCGGCGCCGAGTACCGGCGCACGGTGCGGCGGCGCATCTTGGTCTGCATGGCCTTCCGGACCTGGCGCTGGATGTTGCGCAGGCGCTCGCGCTTCTCGCGGCGACGCTTCTCGGACGGCTTCTCGTAGACCGAGGACTTCTTGGCGAGACGGAAGATGCCAGCGTAGTTGCACTGACGCTTGAAGCGTCGCAGCGCTGCCTCGAGCGGCTCGTTGGAACGGACCTGGACCTTGATCATGCGGAAACCGGACTCCTCGGACGACCTTTCCTGTGCGCCGGCGAAACCCCGACGCGACTTCCCGGAGTACAAGGGGAGAGAACCTTACCGCTTCTCGGCTGCCGGGCAACCGGGGCTGTGCTTTTTCGATGGGATCGGCTAGGACCCCGCGCATGGACCTCTACTCCCCGCGGCTCCCCGAGGGGGAGCCCGTCGAGCTCACGGGGACCCTGGTCCGGCACTGGTTCCGCGACCCCGAATCGGGCTTCGGCGCCGCCAGCTTCCAGCTGGCGGAGACCGGGGACAGGATCACGATCCGCGGGCCGATCGGGGACCTCCGTCCCGGCCAGCTGCTCGAGCTCAGCGGCCACGTCGAGGTCCACCCGCGCTTCGGCAAGCAGGTCCGCGTCGAGTCGGTCTCGATCCCCAGGCCGGAGGGCCGAGCCGCGGTCCTGGCCTACCTGTCGTCGGGCCTCGTCCACGGGGTCGGGCCGGCCCTGGCCCAGCGGATCGTCGACCACCTCGGCGAGGCCACCCTCGAGCTGCTCGAGGAGGACCCCGCCCGCCTGCTCGAGGTCCCCGGCATCGGCCGCAAGAAGGCCGCCGAGATCCGTCGGTCCCTGGCCGAGCAGCGCGACCTGCGCGAGGTCCTGCTGTTCCTGCACGGCCACGGCCTGCCGTCGGGGCTGGCCCAGCGCATCCTGGCGGCCTGGGGCGCCCAGGCGCCGCGGATGCTCCAGGCCAACCCCTACCGCCTGGCCGAGGAGCTCGTCGGCATCGGCTTCAAGCGGGCCGACGAGATCGCCGGCAAGCTCGGCATCGCCCCCGAGTCGCTCGAGCGGCGCGAGGCCGGCCTGCTCCACGTCCTGGCCCGGGCCGTCGACCGCGAGGGCAGCGCCTGCCTGCCGCGCTCCGACCTGCTGCGCCGCGCGGCCGAGCTGACGAGCCTGCCCGAGCCCGCCCTCGACGAGGCGCTCGAGTCCCTGGCGCGCACGCGGCGGGTCGTCGTCGAGCGGCCGCCCGGCCTGCCGGTCCTCGTCGACGGCCTCGAGGAGCGGGTCTATCCGCTGGCGATGCACATGGCCGAGGTCGGCCTCGCCCGGGCCGTCGAGGCCCTCGTCACGCGGCCCGAGCGCGAGCCCGGGCGCGACCCGGCGCGCCGGCTCGAGGCCTGGACCAGGCGCCGCGGCCTGCGGCTCGCCGAGGGCCAGCGCCTCGCCCTGCTGCTGGCGCTGCGCAAGCCCTTCGCGGTCATCACCGGGGGCCCCGGCGTCGGCAAGACCACGATCCTGTCCGCGCTCTGCGACCTCGCCGCCGAGGACGACGAGCAGGTCGCGCTCGCCGCGCCGACCGGCCGCGCCGCCAAGCGCATGGGCGAGGCCACGGGTCGGCCGGCCGCGACGCTGCACCGGCTGCTCGAGTTCCAGCCCGGCACCGGCGCTTCGCGCGCAACGAGCATGCCCCCATCGAGGCCGACCTCGTCGTCGTCGACGAGTGCTCGATGCTCGACCTGCCGCTGGCCTACCAGGTCCTGCGCGCGGTCGGGCCGGAGACGCGCCTCGTGTTCGTCGGCGACGTCGACCAGCTGCCCTCGGTCGGCCCCGGCCGGGTCCTGGCCGACATCGTCGCCTCCGGGCTGGTCCCGGTCGCCCGCCTCGACCAGGTGTTCCGGCAGGGGGAGGGCAGCCGCATCGTCGCCAACGCTCACCGCGTGCGGCGCGGCGAGCTGCCCCGGTTCCCGGCCGACGACGACCCGGACCCGGACCGCGACTGCTTCTTCGTCGAGACCCGCGACGCCGGCCGCGCCCTCGACCTGGCCACGCGCATCGTCTGCGAGCGGATCCCGGCGGCCTACGGCCTCGACCCGCTCGAGGACGTGCAGGTCCTCGCCCCGATGTACCGCGGGCCGCTGGGCGTCGACGCCCTCAACCGCGCGCTCGGCGACCGCCTCGTGCCCGGCGGCCCCGAGGTGCAGCGCGGCGGCCACCGCTACCGCGTCGGCGACAAGGTCCTGGCGGTGCAGAACGACTACGAGCTCGAGCTCTTCAACGGCGACCCGGGCCGCCTCCTCGCGCTCGACGACGAGGCCGGGCGCGCGCGCCTGCGCTTCGGCGGCCGCGTGCTCGAGCTGCCGTACGAGGAGCTCGACCGCGTCGTCCCGGCCTACGCGATCACGGTGCACCGCGCCCAGGGCACCGAGTACCCGGCCGTGGTCCTGGCCCTCGACCGCGGCCACTACATGCTGCTGTACCGCCGGCTGCTGTACACGGCCATGACGCGGGCCCGCCGCCTGCTCGTCCTCGTCGGCTCCCGCTGGGCCCTCGAGCAGGCCGTCGGCAACGACCGCGAGGGGGACCGCTGCACCGGCCTCGCCGACCGCCTGCGCCAGCGGGCCGTCGGCGATGGCGTACACCCCGAGCGCGACATCCGGCCGAAGTGAGCGGGCGCCGCCGCTAGGATGCGCGCATGAGCGCACGTCGACGAAGCCGCGCGGCCCTGGCGTCCCCGCTGGTGGCCCTCTGCGCCGCCCTCGCGCCGGCCCAGGCCCCCACGCCCCTCGGCCCTGCCCGCGTCCAGGAGCCGGTCGAGTGCGTGAGCGTGATCCTGATCCCGTTCGCGGACGTGTCCCGCTCGCCCAAGGCGCTGCCGCGGGACGAGGCCGTGGCCGCGGCCAAGGCCCTCGTCCGCCGCCTCAAGCAGGGCGCGTCCTTCGACGAGCTGGCCCGCGAGAGCTCGGGCGACTCCTCGGCGGCCGTCGGCGGCTACCTCGGCCAGCTGCCCCGGAGCATGCTGCGCCGCGAGCTGGCCACGGCCCTGGCCGACGCGCCGCACGCGCAGCTCCTGGGCCCGATCGAGTCCCCGCTCGGCGTCCACCTCGTGCAGCGCCACGAGATCGCGGTCCGCTGGCCGGAGCGGCTGGCCTCGGCGCACGTGCTGATCGGCTACGCCGACGCGCTGGAGCCCCAGGGCAAGGCGCGCAACCGCAGCCGGGACCAGGCACGGATCGAGGCCCAGAAGGTCTACGCGGAGCTCAAGGCCGGCAAGCTCGACTTCGACGAGGCCGCGCGGCGCTACAGCGACGACGCGCGCACGGCCGCCAAGGGCGGCCGGCTCGGCACGCTTCCGCCGCAGAGGCTGCTCGCGACCTACGTCGACGCGGTCGTCCGGCTCGAGCCCGGCGGCATCTCGCCGCCGTTCGAGACGCCGTTCGGCTTCCACGTCGCCCAGCGCCTCGCCGTCGCGACCCCGTACCACGCCTCGCACATCCTGGTCCCGTGGAAGGGCTGCACCGGGGCCGCCGCCGGGGTGACGTGCAGCCGCGACGAGGCCCTGGCCGAGGCGCGCAAGCTCATGGAGGGGATCAAGGGCCTCGACGGCTTCGCCGCGGCCGCACGCCGGTACAGCAGCTGCCCGTCGGCGACGCGCGGCGGCGACCTCGGCGAGTTCGGCGAGGGCCGGATGGTCGAGGCCTTCGAGAAGGCGGTCGCGGGTGCGGAGCCCGGCACGATGGTCGGTCCGGTCGAGACCCGCTACGGCTGGCACCTGATCTGGCGACACCGCTGAGCGCGGCGGCCTGGCGCTCAGGCGCCGGTCAGGAAGCAGACGTTCGCCGGGAGCTCGCGGCGCAGCGCCAGGGCCACGTCGCGCGGGACGACGACGTACGCCGGGTACGCCGCGGCGGGGTCGCGCACGATCGCGAGCTCGCCGGCCTCGAGCCGGCGGGCGACGGTCTCGGAGACCGGCAGGAACGGCAGCTCGCCGTCCGCGGTCTCGAAGTGCCAGCGCAGCTTGCCCTCCCCCTCGCGGCCGAGCGCCTTGGCCCGGACCTGCTGGCGCAGCTCGGCCTGCCGCTCGTCGTGCTGCTGCCCCTCGCGCCGGGTCCGCTCGCGCTCGCGGTCGGCCTCGGCGTCCCGGCTGCGACGCTCCTCGAACTCCTCGCGCTTGCGCCGCTCCTCGGCGTCGCGCGCGCGGTCCCCGCCCTGCTTGCTGCGCTCGACGCGCTGCTCGTGGGCCAGGTTCCGCGCGCGCTTCTCGTCGATCAGCTTGGCCTTCTTGAGCTCGTCGAACAGGTCGCCCATGCGCGGAGTCTACCGCGCCCCGCGCCCGGGCGCCCCGCGCTCAGCGGAGCTCGACGACGAGGCCGGCGTCGCGCGCGGCCGTCGGGACGTCGCTCAGCACCGGCCCCGAGTGGTAGGCCAGCCGGGCCGGCAGGGGCGTGTCGAGCTGGCCCAGCGTCCAGGACAGGTACGGGCTGGCCCGCCAGCCGAGGGCGTTGGCCGCGACGTCCCGGGTGAAGGCCTGGACATAGAACGTCTGTCCGGCCAGGCCCGCGACCGGCGGCGGGGGTGGCAGGGTCAGGCGGGCCTCGCCGTCCTTGGTCGTCGGCAGCAGGCGGACGTCGACCGGGGCGACGTAGACCCGGCAGCCCGGCGCGCCGAGCGGGCCCAGGTCGAGCGGCAGCTTGAGCGTGCCGATCGCGTCCTTGCGGACCCCGAGCCAGAACAGGCACTGGCTCGTCGCGGCGAGCCCCGAGCGCGACTCGATGACGAGGGGGCTCTCGCCGTCGAGGGGCTGCGGCAGGCCGCCGAGCGCGACCCCGTCCGGGCAGCCCTTGCCGTAGCTGCGGGCGCTGCCCTGCGTGGAGCTGCGGTCCTTGGCCTGGGCGTCGACGTACCAGTAGTTGGTCTCGCGATTGCCGCTCGGCGCGGCGACCTCGAGGTCGAGGCAGAGGTTGCGTCCCTTGAGCAGCACGAAGGGCTGGCCGAGCTTGACCACGGGGTCGAAGCTCGCCGGCGGCTGCGCCGGCCGGGCCAGGGCCTTCCAGTCGACGTCGACCCCGCTCACGAGCTCGACGCGGTCCCTGCCGTGCAGCGCGGCGAAGCTCGCGTCGCCGCAGATCGACGGCAGCGCGACGCCGTCGCTCGACATGCGCAGGCTGAGCCTGGTCCGGTGCGCCTTGAACGCCGTCGTCTTGAGGCCGTCGCGGCGGAGGCCGACCGACGCGACCTTGAGCCCACCCGACGGGACGCCGAGGTCGGCGCCGCGGTAGACCACCACGACCCTGCTCGGCGAGTAGTAGCCGGGGACGTGCAGGTCGCTGTCGCCCTCGGTCGTGGCCAGCGGCTTGGGGACGCCGGCGCCGGCCGGCAGGACCAGGCTCTGCGCGGCCGCCGGCGCGGCCGTGAGCCCGAGCAGGATCGCGGCGCGCAGGACGCCTCCGGTCCGGGGATCGGACATGAGCTGTTCTCCTCGTCTGGGGAGCGGCCCATCCCGCTCCACCGTCAGGGAAGCGGCGGCCCCGAAACCGGTCGCGGAAGCCCGGTGCTCAGCCGCGGCAGGCCGCGACGAAGGCGACGAAGACCGGGTCCACGCGCCCCTGCGACGCCGGCTCCATCCACTCGGGGTGCCACTGGATCCCCAGCCCCCAGCCCTCGACGAGGGAGAACGCCTCGACGAGGCCGTCCTCGGCGCGGGCCTCGACCCGCACGCCGCCGGGCTCTGCCCGCAGCCCCTGGTGGTGGACCGAGTTCACGGTCCGCGGGCCGGGGCCGACGAGGTCGGCCAGCAGGCCGCCCGGCTCGACGACGACCTCGTGCGCGAGCCGGTCGTAGCGCTCCTGGTCGCGGTGCCGGAGCGAACCCTCCCGCTGGCTCTCGAGGTCCTGCCACAGGCTCCCGCCGAGCGCCACGGCGAGGAGCTGGAAGCCGCGGCAGACGCCCAGCACCGGCAGGCCGCGGCGCCGCGCCTCGTGCACGAGCGACAGCTCGTACAGGTCGCGCGCGCCGTCGCCGCGCCACTCGTCGCGCAGCGGCTCCTCGCCGTAGCTGCGCGGGTCGAGGTCGGCGCCGCCGGTCAGGAGCAGGCCGTCGCAGCCCTCGAGCAGCGCGCGGTGGAGCTCCTCGTCGGCGAGGTCGGGGAGCAGCAGCGGCAGGCCGCCGGCCGCGGCCACCGCGCGCAGCATCTCCTGCTCGAGGTACTGCAGGTGCTTGCCGCGGAACAGCTCGCGGTCGGGCCGCGGGTCCTCGTGCGACAGCGTGACCGCGATGCGTGGCCTCCCGCTCATGGACGACGAGCTTGCCGCGGCGGGCCGGGGCTGCAATCGGGAACGGACCGTTGCGCGCGGGGGCCTAGCCCTCCTTGCCGGCCTCGTCGCCCTGCTCGCGGCGCTTGCGCACGGCGAGCGAGAGGGCCAGCAGGCCGGAGCCGACGAGCGCGAGCGTCGCCGGCTCGGGCACCGGGCTCGGCGCGGGCTCGCCTCCTCCGGGCTGCTGCGCGGAGGCGGACACGGGGTGCATGCCGGGCGCGCCGACACCCTGGGCGCCGTCGTGGGCGCCCGCACCGAAGATCATCGGCGCAAGGGTGATCCAGAGTCCCAGGAAGCCGTGGGGCAGCATGCTTCGTCCTCGCGATGTCCGTACGGATCCGTCGATCCCTCGGGCAGTCCGAGCAGCAGGGTCAGGCAGGTCGGGAACGAGCGGGAGCCGTCCCGTGCAGCGAGAACTCCGGTGGCAGGTGGAGCGTTCAGGCGGGGGCGCTGGCTGGTCCGGCCGCCATCAGGCAGGCGACGCCGCGGCAACGGCGAAGGGCGGGTCGGGCGGGGCCAGGTTCCCCGGCAGAGAGGCATCCCAAGGTAGATGGGCCGGCCGGCTTGTCAACCGGCCTCTTGGGGAGCCCCTGTGAAGTTCCTATAACCTCCCCCCGGAAGGGGGCCGGGCGGTCGCTCTCCGCGAGGAGGGAGGAAAGTCCGGGCTCCGCAGGGCAGGGTGGTGGGTAACGCCCACCGTCCGCAAGGATAGGGAAAGTGCCACAGAGATCAGACCGCCGGCGGAGGGGCCCGCCCCTCCCTCGGCAAGGGTGAAACGGTGAGGTAAGAGCTCACCGCGGGCGATGGAGACATCCCCGGCACGGCAAACCCCACCCGGAGAAAGGCTGTCAGGAGGATCCGCATGGCCCGTGCACGGTCCTCCGAAGGGCCGTTCGAGGCCGGCGGCGACGTCGGTCCCAGAGAAATGACCGCCACCGCGCTCCGGCGCGGCAGCAGGACCCGGCTTACGGCCCCCTTCCGTTTCTTCCCCGGTGCGACCCTCGCCGGGGCCGGCTAGCCTCCGGGCATGGCCGACATGGAGTTCGTCTGGGTCGTCCGCCGCGAGGACCTGTTCGGTGACACCGACCCGCAGGGCTACCTGCGCCTCGAGGAGCCCGAGCTGCGCGAGCGGTTTCTGGTGCCGATGCTCGAGCGCGGGTTCTACGTCGAGCGGCGGGAGGCCGAGCGCAGCCCCGAGTGGAAGCAGGTCATCCCGTACTGCCTCGTGCGGCACGGCGGGCGCTACCTCCTGCTCGAGCGGCTGCGGGCGCAGAGCGAGGCCCGGCTGCACGGCCTCCTGCACCTCGGGGTCGGCGGCCACATCGAGCCCTGCGACCAAGTGCCGCAGCTCGATCGGATCGAGGCCGCGGCCCGCAGGGAGCTGGCCGAGGAGCTCGTACTCGAAGAGATCGTAGCGCTCCGGCCGCTGGGCCTGCTCAACGACGACGGCAACGAGGTCGGGGCCGTCCACGTCGGGGTGGTCTACGGAGTCGAGCTCGCCGGCGCCGCGCCCGGGGTCCGCGAAACCCACATGATGGCCGGGTCTTTGACCCCCCTTGAGGACCTCATGGGGCTGTGCCAAGATCTTCGCCGCTTCGAAAGCTGGACGGCCGAGATCCTTTGCGTTCCGGGCTGGGAACGCTGGTCCTGAGCGGGGGACCTGGCCGGACGGCGATCCGAGTCACAAGGAACGGGGCGGACCTCGATCGGGAGGGACAGGTCGGACATCGAGGCCATCTGTGCGGGGCGGACCCGATCGGATGGCGAGGCCCGCGTGGGCGACGAAAGGACCTGAGCTCAGGACGAGGAAAGCAGAGGTCGGTCGAAGGCATTCGAAAGGGAGGAATGGACTTCGGAGACCACCCGCTTCCGTCAGTCCGCTCTCGCAAGCGTCTCTCTCGCGAACAGGACGAAACTTCCGGCAGGAAGGTGACGGCGCCCCTACGGGAAGGGCCCGACGCCCAGGCCTCGCCGGACATGGTCAGGAACCAGGCAATCACGCGATTCCTTCACCCCCCGCGGGGTGGCACCAGGAGATTCAGAGCAATGGCGAACCGAAGCACAATCCTCCGCGACGGCGCGGCAGTCCTCGATCGTGAGGAGGTGTACGACCTCCTCATGAATGCGCGGCAGGCCAGCTGGGTCGAGCTCGAGTGGGTCGACGGCAAGAAGCTCGAGGGCGCGATCATCTTCAACGAGTTCAAGGGCACCGGCCGTCTGATCAACATCGACGACGAGATCAGCGTGGACTTCCGCGCCGAGGACATCTCGAGCGTCAAGTTCTGACCGGCGCGCCTCCGCCCTGCACCCCGCGGGGTCGCAGGTCGACGGGCCCCTGACCGGGCGCCGCGCGAGCGCCGCGCCCCGTTTCACCTACGGAGCGTGGTCCTGGGGCGGGGAGGGGCCTGGGCCTTGCGCCGCGGCTGGGGCACATTCCCGAGCCCACCGCAACCCGCCCCACAACCCTTGGAACCTCCCCCCCGTCCCGCCAACGGAGGATCCAGCCCCCGGGCACGGGCCCTGGCCCTGCTCCTGGTCACGGCCGGCCTCGCCACCGGCGTCCTCCTGTTCACCGCCCCCTCCGGATTCCGGAGGCTGCTGGCGCCGATCCTGCTCCTGACCGGGGTCGTGCGGGGCGGGCTGGCGATCCTCGGCCCCGACCCGCTCGACCGCAGGCTCGAGTTCGAGGCCGGCCTCGTCCTCGCCCTCGGCGCGGTCCTGGTCCTGGCGACCCCCCTGGGCGACGAGCCCCACCGCGCGATGGCTCTCGGCGTCGTGATGCTGGTCTGCGGGATGCTCCGCTGCATCATGGCCTTCGACCTGCAACCGACCCGGGGGTGGAGCGGGGTCCTGTTCGGCGGGATCCTCGGCTGCATGCTCGGGGCGCTCGTGGTCTTCGACCTCGCCCTGCCTGGGCAGGAGGCGCTCGGCCTGTTCCTCGCCGCGCAGCTCCTGGTCGACGGCCTCGTGGTGCTGCCCCTGACCCGGCGGAGCCCGGGACCCGGGCCGGGCCACCGGGGAGGAGCGCGGGACAGCAGCCGAGGCGACGCCGGATGCCAGAACCCGACAGCGGACTCGTCGTCGGATCGCTCCTAGCGACCTTCTGGGTCCTCGGCCTCGCGTCGGCGGTCGACGCCATCCTCAAGGCCCGCACGTCGCAGGGGGCCGTGGCCTGGGCGCTGAGCCTGCTCGCGCTGCCGGTCGTCGCGGTCCCGCTGTACTGGATCTTCGGGCGCAACAAGTACCACGGCTACGTCAAGGCGCGCCGCCGCGGGGAGAGCGCGATCCAGCGGCTGGCGGCCTCGCTGGAGCCGCTGGTCCCGGGCTTCCGGGCCGAGCTCGGCGACGACGAGGACCGCTTCCACGCCCTCGAGGAGCTGGTCCGGATGCCGTTCACGGCGGGCAACCGGTCGCGCCTGCTGATCGACGGCGAGGAGATCTTCACGGCCCTGTTCGAGGCCATCGCCTCGGCCCGGCGCTACGTCCTCGTCCAGTCGTACATCGTCCGCGAGGACCGCGTCGGGCGCCGGCTGCTCGAGCTCATGGCCGAGCGCGCCCGCGCCGGCGTGCACGTGTTCTTCCTCTACGACGAGATCGGCAGCCGCGACCTGTCGCGGGGCGCGGTCGCGAAGCTCGAGGAGGCCGGGGTCGAGGTCTCGGCCTTCCGCACGACGAAGGGCCGCTGGAACCGGTTCCAGATCAACTTCCGCAACCACCGCAAGGCCGTCGTCGTCGACGGGCGCGAGGCCTTCGTCGGCGGCAGCAACTTCGGCGTCGAGTACCTCGGCGAGGACCCGGCCATCGGCCCGTGGCGCGACACCCAGGTCGGGGTCCGCGGGCCGGCCGTGCAGTGCGTGCAGCTCAGCTTCCTCGAGGACTGGTTCTGGGCGACCGGGCGGACCCCGGCCTGGGACTGGGAGCCGACCCCGGTCGAGGACGGGGACGAGCAGGTCCTGGTCCTGCCGACCGGCCCGGCCGACCGCTTCGAGACCGCGAGCTGCATGTTCGTCGAGACCCTGCGGGCCGCGCGGCATCGGGCCTGGATCGCGACCCCGTACCTCGTGCCCGACCACGCCGTGCTCGCGGCCCTGCAGCTCGCCGCCCTGCGCGGCGTCGACGTCCGGGTCCTGATCCCGGCCAAGGCCGACCACATGCTGACCTGGCTGGCCTCGTTCAGCACGATCGACCCGCTGCTCCAGGCCGGGGCCAAGCTGTACTCGTACGAGGCCGGCTTCCTGCACCAGAAGGCCCTCGTCGTCGACGACGACATCGCCCTCGTCGGCACCGCGAATCTCGACAACCGGAGCTTCCGGCTCAACTTCGAGCTCTGCCTGTTGTGGCGCGACCGCGGCTTCGCCGAGCGCGTGGCGCGGATGCTGGCCGCCGACCTCGAGCGCTGCCGCCCGATCCTGCCCGGCGAGCTCGCCGGCCGCGGGCCGCTGTTCCGCTTCTCCGTGGCCTTCGCGCGGCTCTGGGCCCCGATCCTCTAGGCGCCGCGGAGGTCAGCCGCACGAATGAAAAGAGGGGCCTCGACCCGTCGGTCGAGACCCCTCGGAATTCGAATGGCTACCCAGGGAAAGGTGGATTGAGGAAAGGTACTTACCTGGAAGTCTGAACTTTGCGAGGATCAGTGGCAGCCATTCCTGACCAACAGGCGCCGAACATCCTCGCTCGGCCGAGGGGGCCGGGGCCAACCGGCTTCACCCTCCCTGTTGGTATCACCGCCCAACGCGCATCAAGATATGGTGGCCTGTTCGGGATGCAAACCGATTTTCAGGGATCTCCTACCAGATCTTGTTGGCGTCTTTCACGTGCACCACAAGGCTTTCGGACTTCCTGGAACGACGCGACGATCGCGAGTGCACGCTTTGCTTTTGCTGATCGTTGCGGTGACCGCGTCGCAGGCGTCGGGCTTCGCGCGGCAGGCGAACGACAGCGCGACGAGTCGTCCCGACGCGGCTCCGGGCGCGAAGCGCGAGCAAGCTGAGGTCGCGTCGCGAGGCAGCCTCGCGGGCTACGAGCCGCTCCGCCTCCCCGCGCTCCCGACCCTCCTCGCGGTGCCCGTGTTCGAGCCGCTCGCGCCGCACGGCAGCCTCGCCCTGTTCGGCGCCGTCGATGACGCCGGCGACGCCGAGGCCGACCCGCGCCATCCCCACGGGGCGTGGACGGGCCTGGTCCTCGACCCGAACGGCAAGTTCCGGCTCGAGGAGCGCACGCGCTTCGTGCTGCCCGAGGACTACAGGAAGCGGCTCGAGCACCTCTGTCCCGACCTCGGCACCGCGCCCGTGCTCGGGCAGCAGCGCCGCTGGGTCCTGACCGTCGGCGGCCTGGCCATAAGGCCGCTGTGGGTCCGGCCAGAGGCGAGGCTCCTGGCCCCGTTCCAGGCCGCGCTGCAGGGCGCGCGCAGCCCGGCGTCGACCGACCTCGACCGGGACGGCGTGCCCGAGCTGTGGTGGTTCCCGCCGGCGGGCCCCGGCCAGGGCACGGTCGCGCCGGTCCTGTCCCCCTGCCCCGGCGCCAAGGAGCCCGACCGCCTCGGCAGCCTTCCGTGGCTCGGCCTGCTCAAGGGCGCGCGCTCGATCCGCTGCTTCGACCTCGACGAGGACCTGTTCGAGGAGCTGTTCGTCCTCCGCGCCGGCGACCCCGTCGAGCTCCTGCGCAACGTCTCGGACCTCGACATGGACCCGGTCGAGGACGACGTCGAGCTCCTCGACCGCGCGGACCGTCGGTTCGAGGCCACCGAGCTCCGGCTCGGCCCGGTGCGCAGGGACCTGCAATGGGCCCTCGCGTTCGGCGGCGAGCAGCCGGTCCTGCTGGCCCGACCCGTGCCCGGCCTGGTCTTCGAGGCCCACCCGCGCCAGCCGGTCCGGCTGGAGCACCACCGCATCCTCGACGCGCGCATCCTCGACCGGGACGGCGACGCCGACGAGGAGCTGCTCGTCCTCGTCGAGACCGACGCCGGCCCCGAGCTCATGTACTACGACCTGCCGGCCCGCAAGGACGGCGACGTCCCGCTCGTCGCCCGCGGGCTCGTCGTGCCCGGCGCGACCGCGCTGCGCGTCGGCGACCTCGACGCCGACGGGGGCCCCGACCTCGTCGTCGTGCGCGGGCGCGACGCCCCGCTCCTGCTGCGCGGCATCGACGGCGTCGGCCCCCGGGGCTTCACGCTCCGCCTGGCCCTCGAGGGGCCGGACGACCAGCCGCACGCGATCGGCGCGACCGTCGAGCTCCTCGACCCCGACAACGACACGCGGCTCGTCCGCTACCGCTGGCCGCCGCAGGACACCGGCGACCAGCCGATGCTGTTCCTGAGCTGGGCCGGGCGCGAGTCGGCCATGCCCAAGCTCCGCGTGACCTGGTCCGACGGCAACGTGCAGGAGC
Source organism: Planctomycetota bacterium (assembly GCA_041398545.1). Lineage (GTDB taxonomy): Bacteria > Planctomycetota > UBA1135 > UBA1135 > JAWKUM01. Next base: position 30,637 of record JAWKUM010000002.1, read on the forward strand.
TCGAGCGCCTGACGCGCAACGGCTACCGCTTCATCCGCCGCTGAGCTGGCGCGGGTCGGCGGCCAGCGCCTCGAGCGCGGCGAGCTCCGCGACCGAGGCCGGCCGGCAGGCGCCGGCCAGGGCGAGGCCGAGGCGGCGCTCGTCGAAGGCGTCGTAGCTCTCCTCGTCGGGGAACACGAAGCGACCCCAGAGCTCGGCGCCGCCGATGGCCCAGGGCGCGGCCTCGGCGACGATCTCGCGGCTGCGCGGCACGAGCCAGAGCCGGTCACCCTGGGCGAGGAGGTGGTGGCTCGGGAACGAGCGCAGCTGGAGCAGCCGGCAGGCGACCCGCGCCCGGGCCTCGGTCGCGCCGCCGTCGAGGACGACGAGGAGGACCGGCGGACCGGCGTCGGGGTCGCCGGCGCGCAGCACCGGCCCGTCGTCGCCCCCGACGCGCGCCGGGCCCCCGTCGGCGCCCGGGACGTCGACGAGCGGCCAGGCGTCGAGCACCGCGCTGCGCTCGTCGGCGAGGTGGGCGTGGGCCAGCGGGATCGAGGCCGAGGCCCCGATCGAGTTCATCAGCAGCGAGCCGCCCCAGGCCGCGCACAGGTCGAGGCAGCGCGCGAGCCACGCCGGGTCGGGCTCGCGGGCGAAGCCCGTGGACGGCCACAGCAGGACCTGCCGCGCGAAGAACGGGAAGCGGTTGGGCGTCGCGGCGACGAGGTCGTCGTCGTGGAGCGCCTCGTCACGCCGGATGCGGCTGCCGTGGTCGGGCAGGAAGGCCGGCCGCCCCGTGCCCGGCACGTGGGCGCGCGCGGCCCGGCGCGGGATCAGGACGGCCTCGAAGGGGAGGCCCCAGCGCCGCAGCTCCTTGCGGCGCGCGAGCAGCGCCTCCGCGCGGGGCGGGGCGAACGACCAGGGGACGGTCCGGTCGATCCGCTCCGCCATCCGCGCCAGGGCCCCGCGCTCAGAAGTCGATCGCGAGGAGCAGGGTCCACTCCGTGTTGTGCACGTCGACCCGGTTCTCGTTCCACTGGTTGATCTCGAGGAACAGGTCCACGTCGCGCGTGACCTCGAGCCCGAGCATGCCGGTGTGCATGACGCGGTCGTCGAACAGCGCGTCGGTCGTCACGGCGGCGTTGGGGATCGACCCGCTCTGGTGCAGGTAGCCGATCCGGTAGCCGAACGAGAAGCTGTTGAAGAACGGCCGGTTCTGGAAGTACATCCCCTCGAGCGGGACCTCGCAGACGGCCGACAGGCCGGACACGTCGCGCTTGGCGTTGCCGTCCTCGGCGTACCACAGCTCGCCGTCGAACTTGAGGACGACCGACTCCATGTCCCAGTCGATCCCGGCCAGGAGGCCGAGGCGCGACTTCTTGCTGCCGCCGTCGTAGGTCGGCAGCACCGACGCGAGGAAGTTCCGCTCGGCCGTCGACAGCTTGCCGTACCGGTACGAGATACCGGCGCGGTAGTTGATCATCGGGTCGTCGGAGCGGCTCTTGACGCCCACGCCGACCGCGACGTCCTTGTGGTTCTGCGACGCGCCGTCCTGCTCGAAGTCGGCGAACATCGGCGACGCGCCGACCGGGTCGATGCCGGCGTCGTGCGGGATGAGCTGGTAGCCGTCGTCGACCGACAGCGAGTAGAACAGGCCGTCCTCGGTCTTGCCGCTGAGCTCGAGGCCGGTCACGCGGTACCGGTAGAACGAGGTCGCGGACATCGACCAGGTCGAGAAGTTGCGCGGCAGGAACTCGCGCTCCCAGCGCAGGTAGTTGCCGAACCGGAACGTCGTGTGCGTCGGGTCCTCGACGTCGAAGATGTGCTGGACGATGTTGGCGAACCGGAAGTACGCCTCCTCCAGGTTGACCTCGTCGAGCTGGTCCTCGAGGACCGGGTCGAGCACGAGCCTCGACTCGAAGCTGACGTCCTGGATCAGGTCCATGCCGACCATGAGCTCGAAGCGCCGCACGCGGAACTCGGACGCCCCGTCGCGCATGCCGAACTGCAGCGGGCCGTAGGACCCGAGGTCGCGCCGCTCGGCCACGCTGTCGTAGTACTCGAACTCGAAGCGGCCGCCGATGCGGATCTTCTCGCTGAGCAGGGTGTCACCGGCCGGCTTGCCGACCTCGCCCTCCTCCTGCATCCGCAGCCACGCGTCGCTCTTGTGCCGCGGGGCCGCCTCGCCGGGGGCGCCGACGCCCTCGTCGCGCAGCTCCAGCTGCTCGAGCTTCCGTGACAGCTCCTCGACCTTGTTCTCGAGCCGCTGGACCTTGTCCTGCTCGCTCTCCGTCCCCTGGGCAGCGCAGGGGAGAGCCCCCAGCAGCGCCGCCACGCCCACCAGTAGGATCCTGGCCATGAGCGCGTACTCCTTGTTCCCTCCGAGAAAGGCCGGCTCCCCGATCCGGTCCCCGGCCGGCCACCGCCACCTCCCGGCCCCATGCCCCGACGGCGTTGGTCCAAGGTCCGCACGAGCCGGGCGCTGCCCGGGGTCGCCGACGGGACCGACCCGCACGCGGGGATTCGCCGCGTACGGGCGCGGAGGCGGAAGTGCGAGGGTGAAGGTACGTCCCGACCCGGGGCGGGCAAGGAGAAAACCTCGGCGCCCTCCATCCGATGACGCCGTCCGTATATGCTCCGCCTCCCGTTCGTGACCGCGACCCCGTCGAGCCACAGGTGAACATCGTCTTCTTCGGTACCGAGGACTTCCCGGTGGCCACGCTCCGGGCGCTGGTCGAGGCCGGCATGCCCCCATCCCTCGTGGTCACCAAGCCCGACGCCCCCCGGGGACGCGGGCGCAAGATCTACCCGCAGAAGGTCCGCCTCGTGGCCGAGGAGCTCGGCCTCCCCTGCGAGCAGCCGGCCGACTGCCTCGACCCCGCGTTCCTCGACCGCCTGCGCGAGGCCGCGCCCGACGTCGTCCTCGTCGTCAGCTACGGGCGCATCCTGAGCCCGGAGTTCCTCGCGATCCCCGGCCGCTACAGCCTCAACCTCCACGCCTCGCTGCTGCCGCGCTGGCGCGGGGCGGCTCCCATCCACTGGGCGATCTGGGCCGGCGACGCCGAGACCGGCGTGACCGTCCAGCGCATCGTGCCCAAGCTCGACGCCGGGCCGGTCCTCCTGACCAAGGCGACGCCGATCGACCCGCACGAGAACTCGGGGCAGCTGTTCGGGCGCCTCAGCGAGCTCGGCGCCGAGGCGTCGGTCGAGGCCCTCCGGCTCGTCGAGGCCGGCCGGGACGAGTTCGTCGAGCAGGACCACGCGCAGGCGACGCGCGCCCCCAAGCTCGAGAAGGAGCAGGGCTACCTCGACTGGACGACGTCGGCGGCCGAGATCGACCGCACCGTGCGGGCGTTCACGCCCAAGCCCGGCGCGCGCACGCGGTACGGCCCCAAGAAGCTGATCCTGCTCGAGGGCCGCACCGAGGAGGACAGCTTCGGGCTCGGCGTCCCCGGCGGGATCCTGACCTCCGGCGAGGAGGGCATCCGCGTCTGCACGGGCAAGGGGATCTACCGCATCCTCAGGCTCAAGCCGGAGAACGGCCGCAACATGACCGCCGGCGAATTCGCGCGCGGGCACTACATCCCGCCCGACGCCCGGATGGGCTGAGCCGCGGATGCGCGGCGACGCGAGCGCGCGCGCCCGGCGCGCGGCCTGGCAGGCGCTGGGCGGCTGGCTCGTCGCCGGCCCCGCCCGCGGGCGGCTCGGCTCGCGCAAGCGGCCGTTCCCGCCGCCGGACCTCCCCGCGCCGGAGCGCACGCGGGCCCGGCACCTCGCCGAGGGCGCGGTCCGCCGGGCGCGCAGCCTCGACCGCGTGCTGGGCGACCTCGCGCGCGGCCGCAGGCCGCGGCCCGAGGGCCTGCACGCCGCGCTCATGCTCGGGGCCCTCGAGCTCCTGTTCGAGCCCGGGACGCCGGCGGCGGCGATCGTCGACGGCTGCGTCGACCTCGCCCGCCTGGCCGCCGGCGAGGGCGGCGCCCGCTTCGCCAACGCCCTGCTCCGGCGGCTGGCGGAGCGGCGCACGCTCGACGCCTGGATCCCCGAGCCGCCGGCCGGCCCCGAGGCGGGCGACGCCGCGCTCGGGGAGCGCTGGTCGCTGCCCGACGCGCTCGTCGCGCGCTGGCGCGCGGCCCACGGCGAGGCCGTCGCGCGGCGGCTGTTCGCCTCGACCCACGCCGAGCCGGCGCTCGGCCTGCGCGTCAACCTGCTCCAGGGCAGCCGCGAGGAGTGCGCGGCCCTGCTCGCCGCCGAGGGGGTCGCGACGCGGCCCGGGTTCCACCCGACGAGCCTCGTCGTCGACGGGCGACCCGCCGGGCTGTTCGACGGCCCGGCGTTCCGCGCGGGGCGCTTCTCGGTCCAGGACCCTACGCAGTGCGAGGTCGTCGACCTCGTCGCGCCGGCGGCCGGGGAGCGCGTGCTCGACCTCTGCGCCGCGCCCGGCACCAAGACGACGGGCCTCGCCGAGGCCGGGGGGGACCGCGCCGAGGTCTGGGCCTTCGACCGCAGCGCCGAGCGCCTCGCGGGCCTGCCGGCCGAGGCCGCCCGCCTCGGGCTGTCGTCCATCCGGATCTGCGGGGACCCCGGGGCGCCCGAGGCCCTGGCCGCGGCGCGGCCCTTCGACAAGGTCCTCGTCGACGCCCCGTGCAGCAACACGGGCGTCCTGCACCGGCGGGCCGAGGCCCGGTGGCGCTTCGACGCCCGGGCGCTGGCGGCCTGCGTCGCGACCCAGCGCGCCCTCCTCGAGCGGGGGACCGCGTTGCTGGCCCCGGGCGGGCTCCTGGTCTGGTCGACCTGTAGCATCGAACCCGAGGAGAACGAGGACGTCGTCTCCTCGCCGCCCGGGGCGACCGGGCTCCGGCTGCTGTCGTGCGAGCGCTTCCTGCCGGAGCCGGGCCTGCGCGACGGCGGCGGCGTCGCGGTGCTCGTGCGGGAAACACCATGAATCCGAGGCAAGGCAAGCCGGACCTCAGGCTCCATCTCCTGTTCGCCGTCCTGTTCATCGGCTCGTTCTTCCTCGACGAGCAGATGCGCGGCCTGCTCGGGACCTGGAAGGACCCGAGCATCGGGCTGCTGAGCTACGCGATCGGCATCTTCTGGATGGCCTCGCTCCTGCTCGACCGCCTGCGCGCGGTCGAGGACCGCAACCGGGTCCTGCGCGACCTCGTGGACCGCCACGAGCACAAGATCCGCGCGCTCGAGGACGAGCTCGAGGCCCGCTGAGGGCGGGGCGGGGGCGCGTGGAGGCGAGGCAGCGAGGTCCGCTCGAGGTCCTGCGTCGCTACCCGGACTTCCGCAGGCTGTACCTGGCCCGGCTGATCAGCCAGTTCGGGGACTGGTTCAACCTGCTCGCGATCCTCCACCTGCTCGGCAACGGTGGGGACGACGTCCGGGCGGCCATGCCCCTGGCCGTCGTCTTCGTCCTCAAGATCTTCCCCAACTTCCTGTTCGGGCCGATCGCCGGCGTCCTCGCCGACCGCCTCGACCGCCGCCGGATCCAGATCACGTGCAACGTGCTGGCGGCGGGCGTCGTGCTCGTGTTCCTGACCGTCGGCGAGGCCGCGCCGCACTGGCAGATCTACCTGCTGAGCCTGCTCCAGGTGTCGATCTCCGCGTTCTACGAGCCGGCGCGGCAGGCCATCCTGCCCAACCTCGTCCCACGCGAGGACCTGCTGACCGCCAACGCGCTGTACTCGGTGACCTGGTCGGCGATGTACGCGCTCGGCTCGACGGCCGGCGGCGTGACCGTGCACTTCCTCGGCTGGGAGGCGGCGATCGTCGTCGACGCCTGCACCTACCTCGTCGCGGCCTGGATCCTGCTCGGGATCCGCCACCGCGGCCGGCCGCGCGCGCGGCCGGCGGCCCAGCCGAGCCTGGCCGCCATGCTCGGCCTGCGCGACATCGTCGAGGGCCTCGCCTACCGGCGCGCCAACGGCCCGGTCCGCCGCATCATCCTGGCCAAGTTCGGCTGGGGCTCGATGGGGGCGATCAGCCTGTTCCTGACCCTCCTCGGCCACCGGCGGATGTACGAGCTGGGCGGCGGCGCCGAGCTCGGCGTCGCGTACCTGTGGTTCTTCCGCGCCATCGGCACCGGCGTCGGCCCCTTCCTCGCCCGCTGGTACGGGGGCGACGACGAGCGGCGCCTGCGCCGGGCCATCAGCCTCGGCTTCGTCGTGGCCCTGTCGATGTACGCCCTGCTGCCCCTGGCGCCGGACCGGTGGACCGGGGGCCTCATGGTCATGGTCGCCCACTTCGGCGGCTCGGCGATCTGGGTCACGTGCACGGTGCTCCTGATGCGCGTCGTGCCCGACGAGCTGCGCGGCCGGACCTTCGCGGCCGAGCTCGGCCTGACGATGCTGTCGTCCTCGCTCAGCAACCTCGCGTACGCGGCCCTGTTCGACTACGGCGGCCTGTCCCTCGACGCCGTCATCGTGACCGCCTGCGCCTTCTGCGCCCTCCCGGCCCTGGCCTGGATGGCCAGGGGCGCCCGCGACTGAAATCCCACAGCGCCCGGGGCCCCCCAGCCGATAGGATCCGGAGTCCGACCGAGTCCCCCATGGCGACGAAGCCCCCGTTCCGCAAGCTCTTGTGCGCCAACCGCGGCGAGATCGCGATCCGGGTGTTCCGGGCCGCGACCGAGCTGGGCATCCCGACCGTCGCGATCTTCTCGCACGAGGACCGGGTCCACCTGCACCGCTACAAGGCCGACCAGGCCTTCCTCGTCGGGCGCGGCAAGAACCCGGTCGCGGCCTACCTCGGCATCGACGAGATCATGGCCCTGGCCCGCGACAACGGCGTCGAGGCCATCCACCCCGGCTACGGCTTCCTGTCCGAGCGGGCCGACTTCGCGCGCGCCTGCGAGGAGCACGGCATCGTCTTCGTCGGCCCGCCGTCGTCGATCCTCCGGTCCGTCGGCGACAAGGTCTCGGCCCGGCACCTCGCGGCGGCCTGCGGCGTGCCGATCGTCCCGGGCACCGAGGAGCCGGTCCGCGAGGTCGACGAGGCGCGCGCCTTCGTCGCCGCGCACGGGCTGCCGATCCTGATCAAGGCCGCGTTCGGCGGCGGCGGCCGCGGGATGCGCGTCGTGCGCGACGAGCGACAGCTCGAGGAGGCGTTCATGGCCGCCGGCCGCGAGGCCGAGGCGGCGTTCGGGGACGGCACGCTGTTCCTCGAGCGCTACCTCGACCGCCCGCGCCACATCGAGGTCCAGCTCCTCGGCGACCGACACGGCCACGTCATGCACCTGTTCGAGCGCGACTGCTCGGTGCAGCGCCGCCACCAGAAGGTCATCGAGCTCGCGCCCGCGCCCAACCTCGACCCGGCCCTGCGCCGGGCCATCCTCGACGACGCCCTCGCCCTCGCCCGCCACGTCTCGTACGTCAACGCCGGCACGGCCGAGTTCCTCGTCGACCAGGAGGGCCGGCACTACTTCATCGAGGTCAACCCGCGCATCCAGGTCGAGCACACGGTCACCGAGCAGGTCACCGGCATCGACCTCGTGCAGAGCCAGATCCTCGTCGCCGCCGGCGCGTCGCTCGACGAGCTGGGCCTGACGCAGGACATCGTCGGGCCGCGCGGCTGGGCCATCCAGTGCCGGCTGACGACCGAGGACCCGTCGAAGGGCTTCCGGCCCGACACGGGCCGCATCGAGGTCTACCGCTCGGGCTCGGGCATGGGCATCCGCCTCGACGGGGGGTCGGGCTACGCCGGCGCGATGATCTCGCCGCACTACGACCCGATGCTGACCAAGGTCACGGCCTCGGCGCGGACCTTCGAGAGCACCGTCGCCAAGCTGCGCCGCGCCCTGACCGAGTTCCGGATCCGCGGCGTCGAGACCAACATCCCGTTCCTCGTCAACGTGCTCGACCACCGCCGCTTCCTCGACGGCGAGGTCGACACGACCTTCGTCGACGCGACGCCCGAGCTGTTCGAGTTCCCCCAGCGCCGCAACCGCGGGCAGAAGCTCCTGCGCTACTTCGGCGACCTCGTCGTCAACGGCCCGATGCTCGCGGGCATGGGCGACACGCCCCCGGCGAGCGTCGTGCCCGAGGTCCCGCAGGGCCGGGACGGCCCGCCGCCGGCCGGCTGGCGCGCCGTGCTCGAGCGCGAGGGTCCGGCCGGCTTCGCCCGCGCCGTGCGCGAGCACCCCGGCATCCTCGTCACCGACACGACCTGGCGCGACGCCCACCAGAGCCTGCTCGCGACGCGCGTGCGCACGCGCGACCTGCGCGCGATCGCGCCGGCCACGGCCGAGGTCCTCGCGCCGTGCTACTCGCTCGAGATGTGGGGCGGCGCGACCTTCGACGTGTGCCTGCGCTTCCTCCGCGAGTGCCCCTGGGACCGGCTCGAGCGGCTCCGCGAGGCCGTGCCCAACATCCCGTTCCAGATGCTGCTGCGCGGCGCCAACGCCGTCGGCTACACGAGCTATCCCGACAACGTCGTCCGCCGCTTCGTGCGCGAGGCCAAGGACCGCGGCGTCGACGTGTTCCGGGTCTTCGACTCGCTCAACTACCTCGAGAACCTCGCCCTCGGCATCGACGCGGTCGGCGAGGCCGGCGGCGTCGTCGAGGCCGCGATCTGCTACACCGGCGACGTCTCGGACCCCGGCCGGACCAAGTACGACCTCGACTACTACCTCGGGCTGGCCCACGCCCTCGTCGCCCGCGGGATCCACGTGCTCGCGATCAAGGACATGGCCGGCCTGCTCAAGCCGCGGGCCGCGCGCCTCCTCCTCACGCGCCTGCGCGAGGCCTTCCCCGACCTGCCGATCCACGTCCACACCCACGACACCGCCGGCGCCGGCGTGGCCTCGATGCTGGCCTGCGCCGAGGCCGGGGCCGACGCGATCGACCTGGCCGTGTCGTCGATGGCGGGCCTCACGTCGCAGCCGTCGATGGGCGCCTTCGTCGCCGCCCTGCAGGGCTCGGGCAAGGACACCGGCATCGACCTCGAGGGCCTGGGCGCGCTCAACGCCTACTGGGAGCAGGTCCGGCTCATCTACGCGCCCTTCGAGTCGGGCCTCAAGAGCGGCAGCGCCGAGGTCTACCGCCACGAGATGCCCGGCGGCCAGTACACCAACCTCGAGTTCCAGGCCCGCGCGCTCGGCCTGTCCGGCCGCTGGACGGCGATCAAGCGTGCCTACCGCGAGGCCAACAACCTGCTCGGCGACGTCATCAAGGTCACGCCGACCTCCAAGGTCGTCGGCGACCTCGCGCAGTTCATGGTCCAGAACGACCTCGACGCCAAGGCCGTGCTCGACCAGGCCGACACGCTGTCGTTCCCGAGCTCGGTCGTCGACTTCATGGAGGGGCGCCTGGGCCAGCCCCACGGCGGGTTCCCCGAGCCCCTGCGCACCAAGGTGCTGCGCGGCCGCACGCCGATCGACGGGCGGCCGGGCGAGGCGCTGCCCGACCACGACTTCGGGGCCGCGCGGGCCGACCTCGAGGCGCGCTTCGGCCTGCCGTTCCGCGACGTCGACCTGCTCTCGGCGGCGATGTACCCCGCCGTCTTCGACGAGTTCGTCGCCTTCCGCGACCGCTTCAGCGACGTCTCGGTCGTCCCGACGCGGCAGTTCCTGGCCCCGCTCGAGCCGGGCGAGGAGATCGTGTTCGAGATCGAGCACGGCAAGACGCTGGTCATCGTGTTCAAGACCGTCGGCGAGCTCGACCGGGACGGCCGGCGGCCGGTGTTCTTCGAGCTCAACGGCCAGCCCCGGACGATCCTCGTCGAGGACCGCGAGGCCTCGACGACCAAGGTCCAGCGCGAGAAGGCCGAGGCCGGCGTGCCGGGCTCGGTCGGGGCCCCGATGCTCGGCGTGGTCGCCTCGGTCGCCGTCGGGCCCGGGGACGAGGTCGACCGCCAGCAGCCGCTGCTGACGCTGACGGCGATGAAGATGGAGACCGTCGTGACGGCGCCCCTGGCCGGCAAGGTCCGGCGCATCACGGTCGAGACCGGCGACACGATCGAGGCCGGCGACCTCCTGGTCGAGATCGGCTGACCGGGGCCGGGCCCCGGCCGGGCTCAGCCGAAGCGCTCCTCGCGCCAGGGGTCGGCCGAGTTGCTGTAGCCGCGCTGCTCCCAGTAGCCGAGCCGGTCCTCGCGCAGGAACTCCAGCTCGACCAGCCACTTGCAGCTCTTCCACCCGTAGCGCTTGGGGATGATGCTGCGCAGCGGGCCGCCGTGCTCGGGGCTCAGCGGGGCGCCGTCGGCCTCGAGGGCGAGGAGCACGTCGTCGTCGAGGGCGACCTCGAGGGGGACCGAGGTGTCGTAGCCCTGGTGGTCGGCCATGCGCACGAAGCGGCACTCGGGCAGGACCCCGACCAGCGCGGCGACCTCGGTCATCCGCACGCCCTTGAACGGCATGTCGAGCCGGCTCCAGGTCGTCACGCAGTGGAAGTCGGCGACGAGCGCGACCTGCGGCAAGGCCAGGACCTCGTCCCAGCGGAGCTCCCGCGGGCGCTCGACCGCGCCGTGGACCCGCAGCCGCCACGTCGCCGGGTCGAACGCGAGCGGCCTGCCCTCGTGGAGCACCGGCCACTTGGTGGTCAGGTGCTGGCCGGGCGGGCGGCGGCGCTCGGGGTCGGGTCGGGGCATCGGTTCCTCCTGCGGACGGGCTTTGTCAAGGCATCATCGGCGCCGGGGGTCGGAGTTCCAGGCCCGTGGCGCCGGTCGATCTTCACATACGGCAGCTAGAATGGTCCGCTTCACCGCGCCGCCCGACTCCGTTGCCTGAATCACGAGAGCTGACCTTCGCCTGCGCCGAGGACTTCGACCTCGACGACCTCCTCGGTCGGCTCGGGCGCCGCGTGTCGGTGTCCGCCCCCGAGCAGGTCGAGTTCGAGGAGCGCTACTACGACACGCCGCTGGCCAGCCTGCACGCGGCCGGCCTGCTCGCGCGCTACCTCGAGACGGCCGACGAGGCCCGCGTCGAGATCCGGGCCGTGCCCCTCGACCCCGGGCTCGAGCTGCCCGGCGGCGGCCCCCGGGCCTCGCTGTCCGGCCGGGAGGACCCGGCCCGGACGCTGCAGGGGCTCGCCAGCAGCAGCCTGCCGATCCGCGTCGTCGGCAGCCTGGTCGAGCGGGCCAGCGTCCACACGCGGCGCGAGCAACGCCTGCTGAGCGGCAAGGACCTGTCGGCCGAGCTCCGGCTCGAGCGGGTCGAGGTCCACGCCAACGGCAACGGCGGCCCGAAGGGCTTCCGCCGCCTCGAGCTGCGGCTCCTCGACGGCCGCCGCCGGTCGCTGCGCGACCTCGGCCGCATCGTCCGCGAGACCCGGTCGCTGAGCGCCGAGGACCGGCCGGCCCCGGCCCTCGACCCGACCACGCTCCTCGGCCACGGGCGGCGGCCCGGGCGGCGCAAGCCGCGCTTCGCCGCAGGGGACGGCGTCGGCGAGGTCGCGCGGGCCTGCTGCGCGGCGCTGCTCGACGAGCTGCTCGAGCACGAGCCGGGCACGCGCGCCGGCCTCGACCCCGAGCGGCTGCACAAGATGCGCGTCGCGACCCGCCGCCTGCGGGCGACGCTGCAGCTGTTCGAGCCCGCGTTCACCAACCAGCGCCGCGGCTACCTCCGCGACGACCTCAAGTGGCTCGCCGCCAGGCTCGGCGCGGTCCGCGACCTCGACGTGCAGATCCTCGGCCTGCCGGCGCGCAAGCAGGCCCTCCGCGCCGGGACCGACGAGGAGTGGCGGCGCCTGCTGCGCCGGCTCCACGAGCGCCGGGCCGCGGCCAGGAGCGAGCTGCTGGCCGCGCTGGACGGCGACCGCTACCGGACGCTCGTCGCCGCCATGCGGCACAGCTTCACCGACGAGCGGTCCCGCGGGCGCGGTGCCGCCCAGCCGGTCGGCCCGCTCGCGGCCAAGGCGCTGCAGAAGCGGCTGCGCAAGCTCGAGGCCGCGCTGAGGCAGGCCTGCAAGGCGCAGGACCCCGAGCACGTGCACGCGGCGCGGATCCAGGCCAAGCGCTGCCGCTACGTCGGGGAGCGGCTCGCGCCGCTGTTCGGGCGGCGCATGCGCCGGTCGCTCGACCGGCTGGCGCGGTTCCAGGACCAGCTCGGCGAGATCCAGGACGGCGTGGTCTTCGGCCGCCTCGTCGCCGAGCTGACCCGCGAGCTGCGCCCGGAGGACGCCGGGGACGACGGCTTCCTGCTCCTGCTCGGCCGGCTCGACGGCTACTGCCGGTCGCGGGCCAAGGAGGTCGCCTCCCACTGCCGCGAGGCCGTCGCCGAGCACCACGTGGCCGAGGCCCTGGAGGACCTCGAGGCGCGCCGCAGGAAGCTGGCCCGCAAGCTCGGGTCGCGCGATCGCGGGACCGCTCGTTGAGCGACGACCACGGGCCGCCTAGAGTCGGGGACCTCCCGGCAAGCCAGCGCGGCAACGAGTGAGCCCAAAGCAACGAGCGATCGCCGTACCCGACCGGATCGCCGCCGTCGACCTCGGCTCGAACAGCTTCCACCTCGTCATCGCCCGCGTCGTCGACGGCCAGCCCGAGGTCGTCGACCGCCGGCGCGAGATGGTCCAGCTCGCCCTCGGCCTCGACGAGGACGGCGGGCTCTCCCGCGGCGCGCGGGACCGGGCCCTGGCCTGCCTGCAGCGCTTCGCCCAGCGCCTCCGGGGCATGCCGCCCGCGGCCGTGCGCGCGGTCGGCACCAACACGCTGCGCGCCGCCCGCCGCGCCCGGGACTTCCGGCGCGAGGCCGAGGAGGCGCTGGGCCACCGGATCGAGGTCGTGTCCGGTCGCGAGGAGGCGCGCCTGATCTACCTCGGCGTCGCGCACACGCTGGCCGACGACGAGGGCCAGCGCCTCGTCATCGACATCGGCGGCGGGAGCACGGAGCTGATCCTCGGCGAGCGCTTCGAGGCCCGCGAGGTCGAGAGCCTGTACATGGGCTGCGTGTCGTTCTCCCTGCGCTTCTTCCCCGAGGGCCGGATCTCGCCCGCGGGCTGGGACCGCTGCGTGCTGGCGGCCCAGCAGGAGCTGCAGACGATCGCCAAGGCCTTCCACGCCCGGCGCTGGTCGAGCGCGGTCGGGGCCTCCGGCACGATCCGCACGACCGAGGCCGTCCTCTCGGGGCTCGACCTCGGCAAGGACACGATCACGCGCAAGGCCCTCGAGACCCTCGTCGCCGAGGTGCTCCGGCACAAGCACACGCGCAAGCTCGCCTACGCCGGCCTCAAGCCCGAGCGCCGCGCCGTGTTCCCGGGCGGGCTCGCGATCCTCCTGGCGCTGTTCGACGCCCTCGGCCTCGACAAGCTCGACACCTCGACCGGCGCCCTGCGCGAGGGCCTGCTCTTCGACCTGCTCGGCCGCGCGTCGCACGAGGACGTCCGCGAGCGCACGATCGAGGCCTTCCTCGCGCGCTTCCGGGCCGACGAGGCGCAGGCACGCCGCGTCGAGCAGACGGCGCTCGAGCTCTACGACGCCAGCGACACGGAGGCGGTGGTGAACCAGGCCGACGCCCGCGACTACCTGTCCTGGGCCGCGCGCCTCCACGAGGTCGGGCACGCGATCTCGTTCCGCCACTACCACAAGCACGGCGCCTACCTCGTCGACAATTCCGACCTGCCCGGGTTCTCGCGCGACGAGCAGGCCCTGCTGGCCTTCCTGGTCCACGCCCAGCGCCGCCGCTTCCCCGACGAGCTGCTCGAGCCGCTGCGCCCCAAGGTCGCCGAGGACGCGGTGAGGCTGGCGATCCTCCTGCGCCTGGCCGTGCTCCTCAACCGCAGCCACGACCCGATCGCGCTGCCCGGCCTGCGCGCGGTCTGGAAGGGCCGGCGGCTCCAGCTGGCGATCCCCCGCCAGTGGTGGGAGGCCCACCGCCTGGCCGACGCCGACCTCGAGGAGGAGGCCCGGCTGATCGACCGGGCCGGGCCCGCCTTCGCGCTCGAGCTGGTGCGCAGCCGGGACCGGGAAGATGCCCCCGGGGACGAGACCGTTGCACGTCGCGGGTTGGCGAATCGCGCCAAGCGGTCATGATCATGGGCCTCGCGGGGAGCCGTCCCCGCGGGGAGGAAAGATGCGCACCCTGCCCCTGATCGCCGCGGCCCTGACCGCGCTGTGCCTGCCGACCCTGCCGGCGCAGAACTGCAGCAAGACCTCGACCGGGCTCGTGCCGCTCGTCGGCCTGGGCACCAACAAGTACAAGGGCTTCACCGGCGGCCTGTACCCCGGCGCGTCCAACACGATGCCGGCGGCGCACGCCGCGGCCGGCCTCGCCGAGGCCAAGCTGCTGCAGCCGCTCGACGCCCAGGGCAAGCCGTCGTCGACCGGCAAGATCGTCCTGCTGTCGATCGGCATGTCCAACACGACGCAGGAGTGGACGGCGTTCGAGGACCTGTCCCGGCTCGTGACCTCGCGCAACCCCGACCTCGTCATCGTCGACGGCGCCATCGGCGGCCAGGACGCGCGCATCGTCGCCGACCGCAGCAACGACTACTGGACCAAGCTCCACCAGCGCCTGCAGGCCGCCGGCGTCACGCCCGAGCAGGTCCAGGCCTTCTGGCTCAAGGAGGCCGTGGCCCGGCCCGACACGGCCTGGCCGGCGCACGCGATCGAGCTCAAGGACCTGCTCGGGACGATCGTGCGCCTGCTGCGCGCGGACTTCCCCAACGGCCGGCTGTGCTTCCTGTCCTCGCGGATCTACGCCGGCTACGCGACGACCACGCTCAACCCCGAGCCCTTCGCCTACGAGAGCGGCTTCTCGGTCAAGTGGCTGATCGAGCAGCAGATCGGCGGCGCCACCGAGCTCAACTGGGACCCGACCAAGGGCAAGGTCGTGGCCCCCTGGCTGGCCTGGGGCCCGTACCTGTGGTCCGACGGGACCAAGGGCGGCAACGGCAACCTCGTCTGGCTCTGCGACGACTTCTCGTCGGACGGCACCCACCCGAGCTACAACGGCCGGTTCAAGGTCGCCCAGGAGCTGGACCTGTTCTTCGGCAGCTCGCCGTTCACCCAGCCGTGGTACTTCGGCCCGAGCACGCCGGCGCCCGCGGCATGGATGCTGTACGGCGACACCTGCCGCGGCTCGCTCGGCGAGCCCCGGACCTACGTCAAGGGCAAGCCGGTCATCGGCAACACGACCGGCTTCATCGTCGGCGCGGACAACATCCCGCAGTCGACGGTCGCCGTGTCGATGATCGGCCTCAACAACGGGTTCTTCCAGCTCGCCCCACGCTGCGACATCGTCGTCGACCCGTTCCAGATCGTGTTCTTCCACCCGATCGTCGTCACGCAGGGCAAGGTCGAGATCATCATCCCGATCCTCAACGACAAGACCGCGATCGGCAGCCGGCTGTTCACGCAGTGGCTGGTCCTCGACCCGCAGGGCACCTGGACGGCCCTCCTGGGCCGCCTGTCCCTGTCGCGCGGCGTCCTCGTCCAGGCCGGGCTCTGAGCCGCGCGGTCCCGGAACGGGACCGGTCCGACGCCGACGCCTCCCGGGCGCCTCGCCCGGCCCCCCCGGCGGGCCGACGGGCGCTCGCTATACTCCGCGCCGACCTCCCCCGGTCCGGGCTCCCACCCTGCCCCGGCAGCCCGGGCCGCCTCGTGCCGCCCCGGAGCCGCCATGAAGCCCACCCTCCTGCTCCCCCTTCTCCTCGCCGCCGCCCTGCCCGCCCAGCGCGAGCACGTGGTCCGGTGGACCGGGGTCATCGACAACATCGCCCGCAGCGGCACCGGCATCCTCGTCATGGGCGACCTCGACAAGGACGGCGTCGACGACTACGCAGTCGGCGGACCCGGCACCTTGTCGAGCCCGAACCGTGCGGGCACCGTCGAGCTCCGGTCAGGGGCGACGGGGAAGATCCTGAGGAAGTGGGATGGTGACGTCCTGCAACGATACTTCGGTTGGGCTCTCGGCCGGATCGCCGACCTGGACAAGGACGGCTTGCCGGACCTGATCGTAGGGACCTACTACTATCCCTACACGAGCAGTACCCCGCCGGGCGAGGTCCAGGTGTTCTCGACCGGCACCGGCAAGGAACTCCTCCAGTTCAGTCCACCGTTAGGCCACCAGTACCTGGGGAAGTCCGTAGCGGGCATCGGCGACCTGAACGCCGACGGCGTGCCGGACATCCTGGCCTCGAGCCAGACCGGTTCCTCGAAGTCCACCGGACAGGTGCTCGCCTTGTCCGGCAAGGATGGAACGGTCATCCACAGCTTCACCGGGACCAACGAGGACACCAACTTCGGTCAGGTCATCTGCGTGCTGCCCGACCTGGACAACGATGGTGTCGAGGACATCGCCATCGGGATCGAGCAGACCTCGAACCCACTCAGGTCCCGCGTGAACGTCTTCTCCGGCAAGAAGGGCAGTTGGCTGTTCGACTGCGGCCCTCTAGGGAATGCAGGCCTGGTCTCGACCCTGATTTCGATCCCGGACATGGACAACGACAAGCAGCCGGATCTCGTGGTCGGCATCAGCCTCGTGTCCAACACCGGATTCTCCCGCTATGGCGACGTGGAGGTCTGGTCCACGGGCACCAAGAAGCTCCTCTGGAGGATGCGCACTCCGAACGCCTCCTACGTCATCACGACCTTCGGGGAGTCGGTTGACTGGACCCCGGATCGGGATGGCGACGGACTTCCCGAGATCCTCGTCGGGGATGCGTGGTTCCGATCCCAGGGTGGCGTCCACGTGTTCGGTTCGAAGACGCGATCCCTGCTCCAGAGCATCACCCCGCCGTGGTCGGCCGCCTCCCTCTGCGCCGCGGGCGAGAGGATCGCGATGATCGGCGATGTGGATGGCAACGGATCCCTCGAGTTCATCGCCTGCTGCCACCGCCCGGACACGACGACGTCCCACCAACCCGGTGTCCTGACCTGCTCCCTGGACCCGATCGATCTCAGCGTCGAGGAGGAGGAGGTGTCGCTGTTCCAAGGTGGAAAGCAGCAGATCTTCGTCCACGCCGGTCCGCAGCGGGCCGGCAGCCTCGTGCTGATGCTCGGCACGGCGTCGGGCACGAACCCGGGCATCCCCGTCGGCAGCGAGACGTTGTTCCTCAATGCCGACAGCTACTTCTCGTTCACGCTGGCCGCGCCGCTCGCGGTCCTGTGGAACAACCTCTCGATCCTCGACGCCAACGGGGACGGCAGCGTCGGCTTCGTGCTGCCGACGGGCCTGCCGCCGTAAACCGGCCTGGTCCTGCTACAGCGCCCTGTTCCTGGCCCCGGCAAGCTCGACGTGGCCAGCTGCGCCGTCCGCCTCGAGCTGAGGAAGTTCTGATGCTGAGATCCCTGAGTCACTCCCTCCCGATCCTCCTCCTCGCCGCCGCCCTGCCCGCCCAGCGCGAGCACATGGTCCGGTGGACGCCCGTCGCCGACGCCTTCGGAACCCTCGGCTCCGGCATCATCGACATGGGCGACATCGACAAGGACGGGGTCGACGACTTCGCGGCCGGCTGCCACAACGGCTACTCGAGTCCGTTCCGAACGGGCAGCGTCGAGCTGCGCTCGGGGGCGACCGGGAAGCTCATCCGCAGGTGGGACGGAGGTTCCCTGCAGCGGGGTTTCGGCTACGCGATCGGCCGGATCGGGGACCTCGACAAGGACGGCCTCGCAGACCTGATCGTGGGGGCCTACGACTCACCGTACTCGAGCAGCACCGGACCGGGTGAGGTCATGGTGTTCTCGACCGGGACCGGGAAGCTGCTGCTGAACGTCACGGGCCCGAACGGCTGCTCAACTTCGGGTTGGCCGTCGACGGCATCGGCGATCTCAACGCGGACGGGATCCCGGACCTGCTCGTGGGCTCGGACTTCAACCTGCAGACCCAGGTCAAGGCCTACGCGTTCGCGTTCTCGGGCAAGGACGGGAGCCAGATCCACGCCATCCCCAACCCGACCAACTACGAGGGCTTCCGGCCGAGGTCCTGTCCAGCACGCCAGGCGTCGACGGGGACAAGGTCGACGAGCTCGCCGTGGGTGCGACCAAGACCTACCAGAACCCGGCAACGAGGTCATCGTCATGCTCAGGCAAGACCGGCAACCTGATCGACCCTCGGGCGAACTCGGGATCGAGACCCTCGAGTCCATGATCCCGGTCCCCATTCGATGGCAGCAACAAGCCCGACGTCCTGATCGGGCTCACGAGACTGCGTCTCAACACGACCTACTACAATGCGGCGAGGCCCAGCTCTGGTCGACGGGGCCAAGGGCATGCTCTGGACCGTCCGGACTCCCTCCCTGAACTGGACGCTGACGGACTTCGGCTCGACCGTCGCCTGGGTCCCCGACGTCGACGGGGACGGCAAGATCGACATCCTCGTCGGCGACGCCCAGTACTCTGAGCCAGGGCAGGGTCCACCTCTTCGGCTCCCAAGTCCAGGGCCCTCCTCCGCTCGATCGTCCCGCCCTGGTCCGCGGCTCGCCGGCCCTCATGGGGCAGAAGATCGCCGGTGCTCGGCGACATCGACGGCAGCGGGAGCCTGGAGTTCGTGACGCATTGCCGCCGACCAGAGCTGGCCACGGCCTCGACCTACGGGATCATCACCTGCTCCTTGGACGCTCTGGACCTCGGCGTCGACGTGGAGGAGGTCTCGCTGTTCCACGGCGGCAAGCAGGAGCTCCGAGGTCCACGCCGAGACCAACGGGCCGGCAGCCTCGTGCTGATGCTCGGCACGGCGTCGAGCTGAACCCGGGCATCCCCGTCGGCGGCGAGACGTTGTTCCTCAATGCCGGCAGCTACTTACTTCTCGTTCGCTGGCCACGCCGCTCCGGTCCTGTGGTCTTCCCTCCTCGATCCTCGACGCCAGCAGGACGGCGGCGTCATTGTCTGCCGACCGGACTGCTGTGCTCCAGCGGCACGGTCTTCCCTGGCGCCCTGTTCCTGGCCCCGACATCGATGCTGGCCGCTGGCGCCGTCGCCCCGCCCTCGAGGCTGGAAGTTCGGTCGCCGCCGACGCGTTCCGGCCTCGGCGGGCTCCTACGCCGCGGGCGCGTGGCGGCCCTGTGCATCGGTCCGCTGAGCGCCCAGACCGGGACCTTCGTGCTGCCCAAGGGTTCGGAGGCGATCCAGAACCTCGTCGTCGACCAGCGGCTCGGGTGGCAGGGATACGACAGCCGTGGGACCTTCGCCTACACGCCGATGCACGTCCAGGAGGGGTACGGGACGGCGGACGTCCCGGTCACGACGGCCAAGCTCCAGAAGCTCACCTTCCGCCGCAACAACTACTTCTCCACGACGATCCAGGCCAGCTCCACCGACCTCGCAATCCACATGTCGACCTCGTGGCGCACCACGGAGGGCTGGTCGGAGTCCTTCAAGGACAACGAGGGCCTGGACCGCGCGCAGGTCTTCGGGACCGGCGGCGGCACCCGCAAGCTCGACTGGCCGGAGACACCGTACGTCGACAACGGGAAGCAGCCGGCCCCCTTCACGCTGGCGATCCCCTTCGACGCCCCGTTTCCCTTCGCCAGGAGCAACGGGAGGAGCCTGGCAATCGACTACTGGATCGCCCGTCGGTTGTGCACGATCACCTCAGGCAGCTCCACCCTGCACCAGGTCATCTGGCTGGACGGAGAAGGGACGGTGTACGGGTCCTTTGCGAACAACTACTCCAAGAGCCTCGCCAAGTGCACCTACAGCAACGGCCAGGGGGTGCGCTGGGCGGGGTCGAGCACGGGAGGGCTGACCGGCAAGGGCGGCCCGTTCCGCAGCTACTGGAACGGGATCCCGATGGGCACCGTCGGCGTGGCGACCCTGTCCGGGTACGGCATCGACAGCGTCCCCAACCCCTACAGCCTCCCGATCGACATGAAGCTCGTGGGCTCGCCGGACTGCGAGTGGGACGTCGGCCTCGAGACGGGGATCTGGCTGGCGATGGTCGCCGACACGACGGGCTACGCCAGCATGCCGACGGTCATGATCCCGGCCGGGCTCGGAGGCGCCGCGTTCTATGACCAGGCGCTGTTCTTCGACAAGCCGAACGGGACGAGCACCAGCGGCCTGATCGCCACCCCTTCCCACAAGTGGTCGATCTCGCCGGCCAACGACCTGCCCTGCGTCACGCTCTACAGGCTCCAGGACGGCTTCCCGCCCGCCCTCACGGGCACCCTGCAGCCCAACTCCGCCGCCGTCTGCCAGTTCACGTACTGACCGCCACCACCGCTCCACCGCCCCGACGACCGACCTCCTGCCCGGAGTCCATGATGCCGCTCGCGAAGACCTTGGGACTGTTCCTGTGCCTGCTGGTCCCGATCCTGGGTGCCCAGGGCCGACAGGTGATCCACTGGACCGACGTCGACGAGGCCGAGCTCGGGCGCCACGACGCGGGCCTCGTCGCGATGGGCGACCTCGACGGGGACAAGGTCCCGGACTACGCGGCCGCGACCGTCCGCTCCTCGACCAACCCCTCGTTGTGGGGGGTCGTCGAGCTCCGCTCCGGGGTCGATGGGCACCTGCTGCGGAGGTTCAGCGGGAGCACGACCCAGAAGGACTTCGGCACCGCGATCGCCAGGGTCGGCGACTTCGACAACGACGGCCTGCCCGACCTGGCCATCTCGTCGCCGGACTCCCCGTACGGCTCCGACCTCACCCCCGGGCCAGGCGAGGTCCAGGTCTTCTCGACGGGGACCGGAAAGGAGCTGCTCAAGGTCCTGGGCACGGGTCGGCGCTTCGGCCAGGCCCTCGCCGGCATCGACGACGTCGACGGCGACAAGGTCCCCGACCTCGTCGTCGGAGCCTTCGTCACCAGCTCGGCCTCGACGGGTGCCGGTCTGCTCGTCTCGGGCAAGACCGGCAAGACCCTCGTGACCTATGCCCAGCCGAGCGGCTTCACCAACTACGGCAAGCTGGTCGCGGTCCTCCCGGACATCGACAAGGACGGCGTGCAGGACGTCGTCGTCGGGTCGAACCCCGTGTTCAACAACCCCCAGTTCAGGGTCTATTCGGGCAAGACCGGCGGCACGATCATCGACGTCGGCGGTGAGAGCCCGTCCTACGGTGTGGTCACCGCGCTTCGGGTCCTCCCCGACCTGGACGCCGATGGCAAGGCCGACCTCGCCTTCGGGATCCCCGACGCGGGAGGCAGCTACTCGGCGCTGATCGGCGAGGTGCGCGTCTACTCGACCGGCACCGCGAAGCAGCTGTTCCGGTTCCAGACCCCCAATCCGAGCTTCGCCAACAGCGACTTCGGGGCCGCGATCGAGTGGCTCCCCGACCAGGACGGGGACGGCAAGCCGGACATCATCGTCGGCGACCCGCTGGCCAACGCCAGCGGGGCCCTCTCCGGCGCCGTCCACGTCTTCTCGACCAAGGACGGGTCCTTGTTGAAGACGATCCATCCGCCGTTCCCGTCCCTGGCGGCGCTCGGCATGGGGGCGACCCTGGCGACGCTGGGCGACGTCGACGGCAACGGGACCACCGACTTCGTGACGGCCTGCAACCGACCCGTCGCGGTCGCGACGGTCAAGAACACGCTCATGTGCGTGTCACCGGTCGCCCTGGACATCGGCGCGGAGGCCCACGCGGTCTCGCTGTTCCACGGCGGCAGGCAGGAGCTCCAGGTCCACGCCGGGAGCAAGCGTGCCGGCAGCCTCGTGTTGATGCTCGGCACGGCGTCGGGCACGAGCCCGGGCCTCCCCGTCGGCAGCGAGACGTTGTTCCTCAATGCCGACAGCTACTTCTCGTTCACGCTGGCCGCGCCGCTCGCGGTCCTGTGGAACAACCTCTCGGTCCTCGACGCCAACGGGGACGGCGGCGTCGGCTTCGTGCTGCCGACGGGCCTGCCGCCGTCGCTCGGCGGCACGGTCCTGCACCACAGCGCCCTGTTCCTGGCCCCCGGCAAGCTCGACGTGGCCAACTGCGCCGTCCGCCTCGAGCTGAGGAAGTTCTGAGGAACGCCGGCAGTCCAGGCGCTGCACCATCTCTCGCCTCTGCGATCGGCTGGGTCAGCCCGTCGTGCACCTGGAGCAGGCGGCTTCACCTGACAGGTTGTCAGGAAACTGTTCCCCTTCGGGGCATGCGAACGGAAGGGTTTCCCGGGGAACTCTCCGTTCGGAGTCTCTTCTATGAGAGGGGCGGTCGGTTCAACTGGTTTTCTCTCTGGCTCCTTCCGGCGAGGGCCGCGCCTTGGCGCCTGTCCCGGGGTGGCATCGGACCCGCAGGCTTCTATCCGCACTCGCTGGGGCCTCGCTTCGAGGCCGGTGAACTGGGTCCGGATCCGGCGCTGCGATCTGAGACGCGGCCTCGAGGGCCAAGAGACTGTCGCAGTCGCCGGGATCGGGCGGTGAGTCCTCTGCTCATGGGATCAGGCGCTGGGCGCACTCCTCTCCGTGTGTTCCTCCGGTCGGGTCGGGCTCAGGCCGACAGGCGAGCGGCCTTCCTGTCGGCGTCATGGGAGCGGGTCGTACCAGGCCGCGACGCCACAGGCGGTGCAGCAGCACGGCCAGCTTCCTGGCCACGGCCGTGACCGCGCGTTTCTTCGCGGACGTCCTCCTGGCCGCGAGGCGCAGACCGAAGCGTCGCAGGTCGCCGTCCTTGCCGAAGGGGCCCGTGATGCATTGCGCGCACTGGACGAGCAGCCGCCTCAGGTAGCCGTCGCCCGACTTGCTGATCCCGAGCTCGGGGGCCTTGTCGCCGGAGGCCTGGCTCCGCGGGACACAGGCCGACCCAGGACCCCACGCGCCGGCTGTCGTCGAAGCGGGTCGGCTCTTCGATCGTCAGGGCGAAGGCCATCGATGTCAGCGGTCCGACGCCGTGGACCTGCTGCAGCACGGCGGCCTCGGGGTAGCGCTCCTCGGCGGCCTCCCGATGCAGCGGTCGTAGGTCCGGATCGTCGCCGACAGGGCCACGATCTGATCCAGCAGCGGCTCGACCGCAGGCAGGAGGATCTGCGGCACGAGTCCGCGGACCTTCTTGCCGAAGCCCTTCGTCGAGGCAGAGGGCAGGCGGAGACCGAAGGACTGGTCAGGCCAGCCCCCTGACGCACTGCACGAGGGAGGCACGGGCCCGCACCCTGACCTGGTCCCGGGCCCGATCATGGCCAGGTCCGCCTGGGCCTGCTCGCCTCGGTGGTGGACCCGGCCGAGCAATCCGGGCATGCCGTGCTCCAGCCGGGCCAGGAGCTCGGCGTCCCGCCGGTCGGTCTTCCTGGGGTCCTTGGCGATCAGTTGGACCCGCCTGGGATCGGCGACGTGGACCACGTGAAGCCAGACCAGCAGGTGCCGGGACATCCACGGGGACTGCGAGCCGGCCTGAGGATCACCCGGGAGCCGGCGTGGGCCTGAGGGCGCGGTCGAGGCCCTTCCCGGTCGTCGGGAAGTGTCCCCGCCGACGACCTCACGGTCCCTGGAGCAGGTAGTGGGTCGTGCGGTCGCCGACGTCCAAGCCGATGGTCAGATGGGAGGAAGTGGTGGTAGCGTGAGTCATGGGTCGGTCTCCTATTCATGTGCAGCCCCCATTTTGGGGTGACTGCGTGGAGCGACCGGCCCTCTCATTCCATCTGAGACCTGGGGTAGCTAGGCCGTCGTGCGGCGGAGCAGCGACACGGACTCGGCGATCAGGCGGCGGCTGTCGACGGGCTTGACGAGGTAGGCGTCGCAGCCGGCGGCGAAGCAGCGGCGCTCCTCGTCGCGGTCGGCGTAGGCCGTCAGCACGAGGATCGGGCGGTCGAAGCCGCCGGCGCGCAGGGCCTGGATCGCGGCCAGGCCGTCGAGGCGCGGCATCTGCAGGTCCATGACCACGAGGGCGTAGCGGCGGCCCTCGCGCGTGAGGACGTCGACCGCCTCCCGGCCGTCGACGGCACAGTGGACGCGGGCGCCGGCCCGCTGGAGCAGGCGCTCGATCAGGCGCCTGGCGTCCGGCGCGTCCTCGGCGACGAGGATCCGCTTGCCGGCCAGGGCCTGGGGCTCGACCTCGACCGGGGCCGTCCAGCCCGCACCGGCCTCGCCCTCGTCGGGCGCGAACAGGCTGCGGTCCCCCGCCACCGGGGCCAGCGGCAGCTCGACGACGAAGCGGCAGCGGCCCGGGCCGGCGGGCGCGACGTCGATCCGCCCGCCCAGCGCCGGGACGAGCTGCCCGCAGAGCAACAGGGACAGCGTCGTGCCGCCGAGCTCGGTCACGAGCCGGTCGTCGACGCCGTGGCGGTCGCCGAAGGCCCGCGAAAGCGCCTGAGCGTCGAAGCCGCGGTCCTGGGTCTCGACGACGACGAGGAGGCCGCGGCTCTCCTCGTGGCCGACGCGCACGAGGACGATCCCGTCCCGCGCGAGGTCGACGGCCGCGCCGACGAGGTTCATCAGGACCTGCCGCAGCCGCGTCGCGTCGGTCACGATCGTCTCGGGCAGGCTCCGGCCGAGGCCGAGGTCGAGCTCGACGCCCCGGGCCGCGGCGCGCAGCGCCTGGTAGTTGCCGACCTCGCGCAGGATCGGCCGCGGCATGCACGGCGCGCACTGCACGATCGGTTCGCCGACCTCGAGCCGGGCCAGGTCGATCAGGTCCGCGAGCAGCGACAGGACGTGGCGGCTGCTGCGCTCGAGGACCTCGAGCATCTCGGCCCGATCGGCGGCATCGAGGCCGGGCTCCTCGAGCATCTCGGCGTAGCCGAGCAGGTTGCTCATCGGCAGCCGGAGCTCGTGCCCCATCCGTACGAGGAAGTCGCGCAGCACGAACTTGCCGCGCATCGACTGGTTCTCGACGAGCTCGTGGGCCCGGACCTGCCGTTCGAGCTCGGCGCGGTGCTCCTCGAGGGCCAGGCTCCGGGTCTCGGCCAGCTCCTCGACGCGCCGCGTCCGCTCGAACAGCAGGCGCAGCGAGGCGATCGCGAGGAGGCACAGGACCGAGACGCCGACGAAGGCCAGGTCGGGCCAGACCGAGTAGTGGTCCGCCAGGAACCCGGGCCCCGGGGAGACGCGGACCCGCAGCTCGATGCCGAAGATCGTGAAGTCGAAGTGCTCGACGAGCGACGCCTCGAAGTCCCGCGCCGGATAGCCGGCCTCCCAGGCCGTGCGCCCGTGCACGACCAGGGACGGGCCCTCGCCCTCGTCGTGCAGCGCGCAGAGCCGGACCAGGAGCCGGTCCGGCTCGAGGTCCATCAGCGCGCGGTCGAGCAGCAGATCCTCGCGGAGCTGGACCCACAGGAACCCGGTGCAGGTCCGGCCTGGGTCGCCGCGCCCCGCGCGCAGCGGCAGCGCGACCTCGAGCCGCGAGTGGCCGCCCTCGGCCCGGCGCCGCAGCATCCATGCGCCGCCGTGCTCCTCGGCGAGCGCGAGGCCGCGGGCCAGGTCCGGGTCGGAGGCGAGGTCGAGGCCGACCCGGCCCGCGCCCTGCTCGGCCGGCGCGTACAGGTACACCGGGACCCACCGGGGGCGGGGCTGCACGCGGCGCGGATCGCCGGCCTCGTCCCGCTCGAAGATCTGGAAGTCGTCGGCGCCCTCTCGGCGGGCCCGCTGGACGAACTCGCGGCGCTCGTCGGCGCGCACGATCGGGGCGTAGGCCAGCGCCTCGACGGCCGGGTCCCGGGCCGCGAGCCCGCCGGCCACGGCCTGGAACGAGGCCCGGTCGACGCCCCCGACGGCGTCGAACAGCTCCTCCATGGCCTGCAGCTCCTCGGCCGCACGCTCGTACGCGTGCCGGACCGCCAACCCCCGCTCGCGCGCGTCCGCGGCGAACAGGGTCGCCAGCCGCTGGTCCTCGTCGGCCCGCGCCAGGCGCTGGGCCGCGAAGCTCAGCGAGAGGGCGATCGCCAGGCCGCCGGACAGGTACAGCAGCGTCCGCGAGCTGCGACGGGGCGTGGCCGCGGCCCGGCCGCTCGGGCCGACCCCGGTCGTCTCGCGCTCGTCCTGGGCTCTGCTGCTGCGCACGGCGGTCCTCCGGTGCCCCTTTCGGTGCCCGCGGATCGCCCACCCCAGCCGCGGCGCCGATGCCATCGAGGGCCCGCTGCCGCCGACCGTACGGAAGCGGACCCCCTGGCGGGACGAGCCCGCCGGAGGGTCCGAGACAGGGAATGAGGATGGCTCAGGGGACGAGGATCCGCGCCGTGTCGCTGATCC
Organism: Planctomycetota bacterium; assembly: GCA_041398545.1. Taxonomy (GTDB): domain Bacteria; phylum Planctomycetota; class UBA1135; order UBA1135; genus JAWKUM01. Next base: position 56,589 of record JAWKUM010000002.1, read on the forward strand.
GGGCGACACCCATCGGCGCCGTGTTGTCGAGCACCACGTAGGCCATGTAGAGGTGCAGCCCCTTGAGGCCGGCGAGGTTCGGGACGTTGACCATGCTCTTGCCGACGCCGCTCTGGTCGAGGGTGCCGAGCGTGCCGGTGAAGACCGGCGCGCCCCCGCCCGAGAGCGTCCACAGGAACACCCCGTCCGGGGTCAGGGCGACGTAGTCCTTGCCGAAGGCGATCGGGCCGAGGCCGAGCGAGGCCAGGGCCGCGTACGGCTTGCCGCCCTGGCCGGGCGCCGAGACGCGGACCTCGCCGAACCTGCCGAGCGCGAAGGGCCCGACGGCGCTGGCCAGCGCGGTCGCGTCCACGTCGCGGCGGACGGCCTCGACGACGACGCCGGCCGAGGTGCAGGTCCAGTACGCGCGGCTGCCGTCGGCCGTGACCGCGATGTCGGTCGGCTCGGGGTCGCCGAAGTGGATCAGGGTCAGCGCCGCGCGGTGCTGCGAGTAGCGCCAGACCTTGTTGCGGCCGCCGGCGCTGCCGCCCTTGCCCGGCGTCGGGACCTCGGTGAACCACACGTCCCCGTAGTCGTCCACGGCGATGCCCGACGGCTTGTCGAGCTCGTCGAGGAGCTTGGCGATCACGCCGGTCTTGGCGTCGCGGCGCAGGATCACGCCGGCCGACTTGCAGGTCCAGTACAGGTTGCCGTCGCGGTCGACGGCGACGTCGACCGGCTCCGGCTCGCCCTTGCTGATCGACACCGGGCCGGTCGGGTCGAGGCGCAGGACCTCGTTCTTGCCGCCTTTGCCGCCGGGCACGCCGGGCGTCGGGACCTGGGTGAAGTACAGCGTGCCGCCGGCGTCGACGGCGATGCCCGAGGGCTGGTTGAGGCCGCGCGCGACGGGCACCTGCTTGCCGCGGACCAGGCTCATGATCACACCGGCCGTGCTGCAGGTCCAAACGAGGCCGCCGTCGGGCCGGACGGCGATGTGGGTCGGGGCCGGCTCGCCGGTCACGAGGACGTCGACCTTGTCGGTCACCGGCGACCACTGCGAGACCTTGTTCCTCGGGCTCGACTGCCCGGGGAGGGGGAGCTCGGTTAAGGCCAGGTGGCCGCGCCCGTCGACGGCGATGCCGGTCGGCTTGTCGAGGCCCTTGATCAGGACCGCGGCGTCGTAGTGCTGGGCCGGGAGCGGGGCCAGGACGGTGGCCAGGACGAGGGCGGGAGCGAGTGCTCGGGGATGCATGTGGATTCCTCCGGGGATGTGGGTCTGCCGGGAGGAGTACGCACCTCAGGTCCGTTTTGTTTCATTGGACTTATCGAAGGTATCATTCGGGAAACCGGAACGTTCACGATGGAACCACTGCAACGCCTCAACGAGATCTGGAGCTGGCTCCCGGCCTTCCGGGCCGTGGCCGACACCGAGCACCTGCCCAGCGCCTCCAAGCGCCTGTGCCTGTCCCCCCCGGCCCTGTCGCGGGCGATCCACCTGCTCGAGGAGGCCGTTGGCCGCAAGCTGTTCCGCAAGTCGGGCCGGCGCCTCGTCCTCGAGGAGGACGGGCGCCTCCTGGTCGAGGGCGTCCGCGAGGGCATGCGCCGGATCCACGACGGGCTCGTGCAGCTCGAGGGCTCGGCCTTCGAGGGCGAGCTGCGCGTGTCGAGCGCCGGCCTGATGACGCCCTGCTACGTGCTGCCGGCGCTCAAGGAGCTGCGCCGCGAGCACCCGGGCCTGCGGCCGACCCTGACGATCGACCCGCCCGAGGACCTCGTCCACCGCCTGCTGACCGGCCGGCTCGACGTGGCGTTCCTGTCGGTGCCGATCCGCGACGCGCGGCTCGAGACGAAAGCGCTCGGCGAGCGCACGAGCGGCATCTACTGCGCGCCCGGCCACCCGCTGTTCGAGCGGGCGGAGGTCACCGCCGCCGACCTCGAGGCGCAGGTGTTCGTGACGCCGTCGCGCATCCACGAGGGCTGGCAGCAGGAGGGCTGGCCGGTCGACCTGCCCCGCCAGGTCGGGCTCCAGGTCGACCTGATGTCGCTCGGCGTCACGCTGTGCAAGACCGGCGAGTACCTGGCCGTGCTGCCCGACCCCGTCGCGGCCCTCGAGGGCGGCGGCCGGCTCCGCCGGCTGCCGTTCGACCTGCCCGGGCCGATCCCGCTCTACGCCGTCAGGCGCCCCCCGCTCGGCGGGAGGAACCGCGTCGACCTCGTGCTCGAGCGCGTGCGCGCGCTCATGGCCGCGGACGTGGCCTGAGCGCGGCGCGGGTCAGAAGTCCTCGTCGCCGGGCTGCGGGATGCCGAGCCTGGGCGCGCGGAAGCGCTCCGGGTCCTCGGTGAAGATCGAGGCCAGGGCGCGGCGCCGCGGCCCCTCGAGGACCTCGACGAGCTCGACCGTGCGCTCGGCCTCCTCGTCGCCCTCGTGCCGCGCGAGGTACCAGCGCTTGAACCACTCGCGGACCTCGTCGTCGGGGTCGCCCATCCAGTCGCGGAGGACGTCGAGGTCCGACATCGTCTCGTGCACGACGACGTAGCGCGGCACGCGGGTCGCGCGGTGGCCCGGCAGCGGCGCCGGGGCGACCGGGCCGGCCGCGGCCGCCCGGCGGGGCGCGTCACCGCCCGGGGCGCGGTAGGGCCAGCCCTTGCAGCCGGTCACGAGCAGGGCGGCCGGTAGCAGGCCGGCCAGGGCGAGGGTCAGGGTCCTGGACATCTCTCTCCGTGTTTTTGGAGGTGGGAGGGGCCCAGGGGAGGTTTTACAACATCCCCATGGAGCGTGACGTCGCGGGGCTGCTGCAGCGGTTCTTTTCCAGGGTCGAGCCGCGCGAGCACGCCGACATCTACGTCGTCCGGCGCCTGCCGCAGGAGATCCGCGCGACCCTCAACGGCCTCTACTCGCGCAGCCGGCTGTCGATGCGGGAGACGTTCCTCAAGCGGCCCAGCAGGGTCTGCCCAGCAGGGCCAGACCCTCGCCGACCTGCCGATCGGCGCCGCCGCGTCCGACGAGGAGGTGCTGTCGCGGGTCCTCGTCGAGAAGGCCGGCAGCTTCCTGCGGACCTACGCGATCGACCACGGCCACAACTCGCTGCGCGAGGGCGCGGTCATCCACCTCGCCGTCGAGAACGTGTCCCAGCTCGTGACCCGGTTCCCGTAGCGCGAGCGCCGGGCCAGCTTCGAGGAGAGCTCGACCCGCTACATCCGTTCTCGCGCGAGGGCCACCGGCGCGACCCTGCGGTCCTGCCGCCGGCGGCGACGAGGCCCGGCGTACGAGGAGGCATCGAGGAGGCCTTCGAGCTTCTACCACAGGAGGTCGGCGACCTCCGCGCGGCACCTGTCGCGACGCGGCCCTGCCCCGACGGCGACGACCCCAAGGCCTGGGAGCGCGCGGCCAAGGCCGAGGGCCTTCGACGCGCTCCGCTACACCTCCTGCTGCCGGCCCTGTACACCAAGTTCGGCATGCACGCCGACGCGCGCACGGTCGTCGACTCCGTGACCCGGCTGCTGTCGCACCCGCTCGAGGAGCTCCGCGTCGCCGCGCATGCGCGAGGAGGCCGAGACCGAGGTCCCGACCCTCCTCGCCCACGCCCGCGACGACGCCTCGGCTGCGCGGCGAAAGCGCGAGGCGCGGCTCGAGGCCGCGGCCGAGTTGGGACGGTCGCGCCCGACCCCCGAGGCCGCGATCCCCGAGGCGGGATCGAGGTCCGCTGTTCGACGCGCCCGACGACGCCGACGCGAGCGGCTGCTGGCCTCGTGGCTGTGGGAGACCTCGGGCGAGCCGTACGAGGCCCTGCTCGCGCGCGTGCGCGGCCTCGGCCGCGACGACCAAGAGCGCCTGTTCGAGCAGGCCCTCGCCGCGCGCGGGCCGCGCGACGCGATCCCCGAGGGCATGGAGGGGGCCGGCCAGCTCAGCTTCGAGGTCATCGTCGACTTCGGCGCGTACCGCGACATCGGCCGCCACCGCAAGGGGTTCCAGGACCAGCAGCGCCTGACGACGGCGCTCGGCTTCTGCGTGCCGCCGCTGTTCGACGAGGCCGGGCTCGGCGACCGCTATCGCGAGGTCATGCGCTCGGTCGGGGCCAGGGCCCGCCGCATCGCGGCCCGCTTCCCCGACGCCGCCGGCTACGTCGTCCCGTTCGGCTACCGCCAGCGCATCCGCATCGACTTCGACCTGCGCCAGATGGCGTACTTCTGCGAGCTGCGCTCGGCGCCCGAGGGCCACTTCTCGTACCGCGAGGTCGCGATCCGCATGGCCGACGAGCTCGTGCGCGTCGCGCCGCTGTACGAGCGCTTCGTCCGTACCTGCCGCGAGCGCGTGCTGCTCGGCCGCGTCGAGGCCGAGCGCGGGCGCGACGAGCGCCGCCGCACCCGCGAGGAGCGGGCGCGGCGGGCCGGGTTCGAGACCTGAGCGGCCGGGTCAGTCCTTGCCGAGCTCCTCGACCTGGATCCAGAACCTCGTCTCGGCCATCTCGCCGCCGGCCTTCCGGATCCGTGGGCCGGTCCCCAGCGCGAGCTTCTCGCCGAGGCGCAGGTGCAGCAGGTGCGACACCGTCCGGCGCTCGATCAGCGGCACGCGCGTCTCGTACGCGCCGTTCTGCCGGGAGTCGACGTCGCGCCAGCCGTGGAGCTCGTACCAGCCGAGGTCGATGGCGAGGTCGCACTCCTTGTCCTCGGGCAGGACGGCGAGCTGGCCGCAGACGCCGGCGAAGCAGGCCTTGAGCCGCGGGACCCGGAGGCTCGAGTCCTCGGCGATCATGACCTCGGCGCTGTCGACGTAGCTCGTGCTCGTGCCCGAGACCACGCGCGCGGTGCGCCGCGCGAGGGTCGCGAGGACCAGCGGCGCGCCGACGGGCTGCCACGTCGCGCCGCGCTCGGGCAGGCGCTGCTCGCGGCCGATCGTGACCTGGAAGGCGCGGCTGCGGGCGGCGACGAGGCCCTCGAGGACGGCCTCGGCCTGCTGGGTCAGCTCGGGCGGGGCGCGCATGTAGAGGTGGCGCGAGTCGGCCTCGATCGAGGCGTCGACGACCTCCTCGAGCGCGGGGACCGCGTGGACGATCAGCTCCTGCAGGGCGTCGGGGTCCAGCGGCGTCGTGCCGAAGCTCGTCGACAGGTCCTCGTCGACCTCGGGGCCGAGGACGTCGACCTGGAGCCGTCGGGTCAGGAAGCCGTGCGGCCAGACCTCGACCGTGCCGAGCTCGCCGGCCCGGCTGGCCTGCTTCTCGATGCCGACGAGGATGCGCAGGCCGTTGCCCAGCGGGAGCTCGACGGCCCCGTTGCCGGGGAGCACCGACGCGAAGGTCACGACGTGCTCGTCGAGGGTGGCCGGCTCGTAGGAGTCGATCTCGTAGCCGACCAGCGGGGTCGGCTTCTCGGACAGCTCGAGGTCGCGGTCGGCGAAGGTCCCGAACACCGCCATGCGCCGCGAGTCGGGCAGGAGCTGGAGCTCGAGGTCGACGCCGAGGCCGACGGTGATCGGGGCGCGCTGCTTCTGGATCGTCCCGGCCTTGGCCGCGACCTCGCCCTCGCAGCGGTACTGCAGCATGTCCTTGCGCAGGCGGCCGAGCTGGATGCGCTCACCCGGCCGGGCGCGCATGCGGCCGTGGAACAGCAGGTCCCCGGGACGCTTGGCGACCTCGCTGAGCCGCTCCCGCGCCGCGGTCAGCGAGCGGCGCTCGACGCCGGCGTCGGCCCGGGGATCGCGCAGCACCGCGACTTCGACCTCGACCGTCGGCGCGATCGTGTTGATGAGCCCCTGGACGAGGCGGTCCACGGCGCCCTGGGTGACCCGGGGCGCGAGGACCACGAGCTCGTCGCGGTTGCAGCCGAGGGAGACGCCGTCCTCGTCCCAGACCTGGGGTTGGACCGTGGAGCGCACGAGCTCGGTCAGCCGGTCCGAGGACAGCGGCCAGCGCACCTCGCCGTCGCCGTACTCCTCCTCGAAGTCGAGGCAGCTCGGGTCGCAGTGCATCTGCAGGGCCAGGTCCGAGAGGCCGCGGAAGTAGCGGCCCATCAGCGGGACCGGGTCGAGGGGGCGGGCCTCGCGGTAGCGCAGCAGGAGCGGGGCGGCCGAGACGCGGAGCGGCGTGTAGCGCGGGCCGTCGGCCTGGTCCTGGGCTGAGGCCGGCGGCGACAGCAACAGGGTCGCGGCCAGGGCGCCGGTCAGGGCGGCCAGGGCCGAGGCGCCGGTCGCGATCCGGCGGGGCAGCGACAGGGCCATGGGGGCGAGGCGCAGGGCGGTTCGGGCCATGCGAGCTCTCCTTCGTGCTGGGGTCCTGGGGCGATGGGGCCGGGGCCGCTGCCATCTTTCCGGCCCGGGGGTGTGCCCGGAAGCCCCCGAGACCGGGAGAATGCGCCCGATTCCGTTCCCTCGCGGCCGTCCGGGGCTACGGATCGAGGGTCGGGATCTGGCCGGACCGCGACCCGCCCTCGCCGGGTGCCCGACCCCGGCGAAACACCCCGAGGAAGACCGCGCCGCCCGCGAGGACCTCCGTGTCGATCATCCTGACCGCCCTGCTGCTCAGCGCGACCCCGGCGCCCCACGGGGGCGGCTACGTCGCCCCGCCGCTGCCGCCCGACAAGACCCCCGGCATCGCCGGCGGCCCGGGCCAGGGGCAGCGCCCCGTGGCCCCGACCCCGCCGGCGCCCGGCACCGGCAGCATCCCGACGCCCGGGACCCGCGGCGGCACCCCGTCGACCCCGGGCAGCGGAGGGGTCGAGCTCGGCGAGGACACCTATTCCTGGACGTTCTGGTGGGAGTCGCAGAAGGAGCGCTTCCTCGACCTCCGGCGCAAGGTCCGCAGCCAGGGGCCGGCCTCGGGCTCGGACGACTTCGTGCTCGGCCGCGGCCGCAAGTCCGACGGCGGACCGGCCCTGGGCCCCGACGAGGCCGATCGCCAGCGCCTCCGCGACGCGCTCCTCCAGGCCCTGCGCGACCAGGACAGCCCGGCCGACCTGCGCTCCGCCTGCCTGATCGCCCTGGCCCGCGTCGGCGGCGACGGCGCGCTGCTGACCGACTTCCTGACGTTCCTCGAGGACGGCAACCAGGAGCTGCGCGAGTCGGCGGCGCTGGCGCTGGGCATCGTCGGCCACCCGGCCGCGATGGAGGACCTCGCGGCCCTCGCGCGCGACGACGAGGACGGCCGCCGCCTCGTCGGCCGCGAGCGCGTGTCGCTGCGCACGCGGGCGTTCGCGTGCTACGGCCTCGGCCTCGTCGCCCGTAGGCTCGACGACGCCGCCAGGCGCCGCGCGTTCGTGGTCCTCGAGGCCATCCTCGCCGACGAGGGTGAGCGGCGGGCCGACCTCCGGGTCGCCGCGTTCGAGGCCATCCGCATCCTGGCGCCGTCGGCCGGCTACGAGGGCTCCAAGCTGCGCCACGACGCGCTCGCCTTCGTCGCCCCGTTCGTGACCGGCCGCGCCGACGAGAGTCCGGTGCCCCGGGCCCACGCGGTCGCCGCGTGGACGAGCCTCGCGGCCGAGGGCGGCCTCGCCGACGCCGCGACGCTGACCTGGCTCGCCGCCGAGGGGCTCGATCGCCGCAGTCCGGCCCAGGTCCGCCGCGCCGTGGCCACGGCCCTCGGGGTCCTGTGCCGCGCCGACGACGGCGACCGGCTGGCGGCCCTGCGCAAGGCCGCCGAGGCCAACGCCGACCTGGCCACGCGACGCTTCGCGATCCTGGCCCTGGGTCGCGCCGGCGGCGAGGACGAGCGCACCTGGCTGCTGCGGCGGCTCGGCGCCGACCGCACCCGCGACGAGGAGCGGCCGTGGCTCGGCTTCGCGCTGGCCCTGCACGACCGGCAGCGGCGCGCCCACGACCCGACCGCCGACCTCGACCGCACGGCGGTCGCCACCCTCGAGGCCCAGCTCGAGCGTGCGCGGGCGCCGCTGGTCTCGGCCGGCCTCGGCCTCGCCCTCGGGCTGCTCGGCAGCCGCGACTCGGGCGAGCTCGTGCGCGAGGCCTTCGAGCGCCACCGCAACCAGGACCGCGCCGGAGGCTACCTGGCCGTGGCCCTCGGCATGCTCCGCCACGTCGACTCCAAGGAGCGCCTGCGCGAGGTCCTGCGCGACAGCCGCCGCCGCGAGGAGCTGTCGACGCGCGTGTCGATCGCCCTCGGCCTGCTCGGCGACAAGGAGGTCGCCCTCGAGCTCGTCGATGTCCTCGGCCAGCGCAACACGACCTCGGTCTACGCCAGCACGGCGCTGGCGCTGGGCAAGGTCGGCGACCGGCGCACGATCGACGGCCTCTGCGCGCTGTGCGCGCGCAAGGACGTGCCCAACCTGTCGCGGGCGTTCGCGGCCGTCGCGATGGGGCTCGTCGGGGCCAAGGACGACTACGACTGGCGCGAGCCGATCGCCGTGGACCTGCCGTACCTGGCCCTCGTCGAGACGCTGAGCGACGGGAGCGCGGGGCTGCTGGACATCCTCTAGGCCGGCCCGCGCCCTGTCGGCCGGCGGCCCGCTCCGGCTATCCTCTGCCGGCGATGGCCAGCGCTCGGATCCTCCTGTGCCTGGGCACCCGGCCCGAGGCCATCAAGCTCGCGCCGCTGATCCTGGCCCTCCGCGGCCGCGAGGGCGTCGACGCGCGGGTCCTCGTGACCGGCCAGCACCGGGACCTCGCGCCGCGGGCCCTGGCGTTCTTCGGCCTCGCGCCGGACCGCAGCGAGGCGGTCGAGGGCGACGGCCGCGAGGTCGAGGCCCTGCTCGCGGCGCTCGAGGCCGCCGCCGGCCGCGCGATCGACGCCGAGGTCGCGCAGGGTGGCGCGGCAGACCTCGTCGTCGTCCAGGGCGACGCCTCGAGCGCGCTGGCCGCGGCGCGCGCGGCCCACGCGCGCGGCATCCCCGTCGCCCACGTCGAGGCCGGGCTGCGCAGCGGCGGCCTCGACGCGCCGTTCCCCGAGGAGCGCAACCGCCGCGACATCGCCGGCCTCGCCGCGCTGCACCTCGCGCCGACCGAGGGCGCGGCCGCGAACCTGCGCGCCGAGGGCGTCCCCGACGACGCGATCCACGTGACCGGCAACACCGGCATCGACGCCCTGCTGTACACCCGGGACCGCGTCGACCGGTACCGCTGGACCCCGGCGCCGGGCCGGCTCCTCGTCCTGGCGACGGTCCACCGCCGCGAGAGCTTCGGCGCCCCGATCCGCGCCGTGCTCGCGGCCCTGGCCACGCTCGCGGCGCGCCCCGACCTCGAGGTCCTGCTGCCGGTCCACCCCAACCCCGAGGTCCGTGGCGCCGTCGACGAGGTGCTGCGCGGGCGCAGCGCCGTCCGCCTCGTCGACCCGCTCGAGCCGCCCGAGCTCGTCGCCGCGCTGATGGCCTCGACCCTCGTGCTCAGCGACTCGGGCGGCCTGCAGGAGGAGGCCCCGGCCCTCGGCAAGCCGATCCTCGTGCTCCGCGACAACACCGAGCGTCCCGAGGGCGTGCTCGCCGGCTCGGCCATCCTGGTCGGCACCGACACCAAGCGCATCGTCGCGACGGCGGCGTCGATCCTCGACGACGCCGAGCTCCTGGCTCGCATGTCGGAGCCGCGCTTCCCGTACGGCGACGGGCGCAGCGCGCCGCACATCGCCGCGCTGTGCGCGGCCTTCGTGGCCGGCTAGGGTCCGCCCGCCCGACTCACTCGAAGCCGCAGGAGCGCATCGTCCAGGCCGGCGCGCCGAGGTCCGAGCGGGCCCATAGGCTCAGCAGCAGGCGCCCGGGCTCGAGGTAGGGCACCTCGTCCTGGTCGAAGCGCGCCTCGAACGCGCCGCCAGCCGGCACCGCGATGCTGCGGACGAGGCGGTCGCCGACGGTCCGCCCGTCGGTGCGGACCTCGAGGGTCAGCGGGACCTCGCCCCCCCGGCCGCGCAGGACGAGGGCCGGGAGCTGCGAGCTGTCCATGTGCAGCGCCCCGGGCGTGTGCACGAGGGTCGGCCCCGACGCGAGGCGGTCGAGCAGCACGCGGGCGATCGGCGCGACGACGAGGGCGTCGCCCTCGCGCCGGACGCCGTGCAGGAGCCGGACGTCGTTCGCCGGCAGGTCGACGCCGACCCGGCGCAGCTCCGGCACCGGCCGGCGCAGGTAGCTGAACGTCAGCCGTCTGCCGGGCGCCTCCGGGAGCTCGCGCTCCCAGTCGTAGCTCGCCTCGAAGAACGCCGAGTCGAAGTAGCACCCGAACCACCAGCCGATGCCGGGGTCGACGACGAGGTCGCCGCCGGGGGCGCGCCAATAGCCGTACGTGGCGATGACGACCGGCGTGCGCGCGAGCACCGAGTCCCGCGCCGCGGCCACGGCCGCGAAGACGTCCGGGTACAGCGCGTGGGTCAGCGCGATGCGCCGGTCGTTGAGCCCCATGAGGTCGATGCCGCGGTTGGGCACGTGGTACGGCACGTAGCCGAACTCGCTCGTGGCGTACACGTCCTGCTCGTTGAGGCCGTAGCGGAGCACCTGCCGGAGCCGAGCGGCGGCCTCGACGAGGGGGTGGTCGGCGGCGAGGCCGTGGCCGGAGACGGTCCACTCGGGCGGGGCCCGGGGGTCGAGCCCGCTGGCGACGCCGACGGCGGTCGGGAGCAGGGCGACGACGGCGCAGCCGGCGACCACGGCAGGGGACCGGCGCGCGTCGGCTCCATCCCCTCCGGGCTCGGGGGGCTGCACGACGTCCGCCAGCCAGTGCGCGAGCTGCAGGCCGGCGGCGGCCAGGAGCACGGCCACGAGGGGCTGGTTCGGGGCCAGGAAGCGGAACCACTCCATGTAGTCGCCGTGCACGTACCAGTCGTAGAACCAGCGGTACGCCAGGAGGCCCGTGACGACGCCGAGGGTCAGGGTCAGCGGTCCGAGCCGGCGGCGCGCGACGGCGACGAGGGACGCGCCGAGGGCGACGAGCAGGGACAGGCCGAGCACGGCGGTGAAGGCCGGCCCGCGCAGCGCGAGCCAGCCGTCGAGGTCGCGGCAGGGGTCGAGCCACTGCCGCACGGCGAGCTTGACGTGCCCCGGGTTGGACAGGAGGTCGCCGAGGTACAGGACCCGGAACAGCGCCAGGGCGCCGAGGCCGGCGAGCGCCGTGGCCGCGGCGAGGCCGGCCGCCCGCAGCGGGACGGGCCGGCGCCCGCCGAACCAGCCGGCCGCGCACAGCACGGCGACCAGCGGCGCCAGGAGCACGCCCTCGGGGCGCAGGGCCCAGGCCATGACCGACAGGCCGGCGAGGCCCATCAGCACACGCGGGGCGGGCGCGAGGACCGCGCGGTGCACGAGCAGGCCGGTCGCGACGAGGACGAGCGCGACCTCGGCCGGCACGAGGCCGCCGCTGCACCAGAACGCGAGCTCGTACCCGCCGAGGGCCGCGATGGTGCCGACGGCGGTCGCGGTCGCGCCCCAGGCCGCCGGCACGAGGGCCGCGAGCCAACGCCCGGCGCACAGCGCCGCCCCCAGGAAGCAGGCGATGCCGGTCCAGGTCGCGAGCCCCTGGATCGGCACGCCGAGGGCGTGGCCGAGGCCGAGCCAGGCGGTCTTGGCCAGGCTCGTGAAGCCGTCCTGCGGCGGCTCGCCGGGGAACGGCACGAGGCCGTGGCCCTCGCCGAGGTTCCGCGCGAAGCGGAACACGATCCACGCGTCCTCGGTCGTGCTGCCGGCGACGCGGGCCAGGAGCCAGACCGCGAGCCCCGCGGCCACGACGCCCAGCAGCGGCGCCAGCCCGCGCGGGGGCCGGTCGGGGAGCCAGTCGGTCAAGGCCCGCTCCGTTCCTCGAGCTCGGCGATCCGGTGGCGCAGGTCGCGCAGCTCCTGGTCGAGCTCGAGGGCCCACCGGCTGCGCTCCTCGTACTCGCCCTCGAGCCTCGCGTAGGCCTCGCGCGCGCGCAGGACCTCGGCCCGCAGGAGCGCCAGCTCCTGCTCGCGGTCGCGCAGCTGGTTGCCGGGCGCGCCGGCGTAGAACAGGTCCTCGACGGCGGGCAGCTCCGCGTCGCTGCACAGCGCGACGAAGTAGTGGCTCGCGCGCAGCTCGCCGCTCCGCGGCGTGGCCGCGGCCTCGACGCGGCAGTACCGGTCGCCGGGCTCGCCGATCAGCGTCCCGCCGACGTGGTTCTGGCCGAGGACGCGGACCTGTCGCCAGCGCGCGCGCAGCCAGCGCGCGAGCTCGTCGAGGTCGGGCTCGTGCACGTGGTAGGGGTTGTGCTCGCCGCGCTCGTCGCGGTAGTAGGGCCCGTTGGGCGACGACAGCACGAGCAGGCCGCCGGGCGCCATGGCCGCGGCGAGGCGATCGAGGTAGCCGCCCGGGTCGGCGACGTGCTCGAGGACCTCGAACGAGGTCACGAGGTCGTAGCCACCCTCCTCCGGGGGGAACGGGCCGTCGGGCCCGACCTCGACGAAGCGCAGGCCGGGCCTGGCGTAGCGGGCCGCGGCCCGGGCCACGGCCTCGGCCGACACGTCGACGCCGGTGACCGCGGCCGCGACCTCGGCCAGCATCGCCGCGCCGTAGCCCTCGCCGCAGCCCGCGTCGAGGACGCGGCGGCCGCGGGCCAGCGCCCGGGCGAAGGCGTAGCGACTGCGGTGCTCGACCTCGAGGTCGGGGTCGACGCCGGGCACGAAGCGCTCGCCGGTGTACGCGCCCGCGGCGGCGTCGCCGCTTTCGCTCCCGGGGGGCTCGCCCCCCTGCTCCGCCGCGCCGCCGGAGGCGCCGTCCGCCGCGCTCAGCCACAGCAGCGGTGCGAGGCGGCCGGGGCGCGGAAGCGCGAGGGCCGGGTCGACCGGGCGCCGCCCGGCCTCGAGGGCCAGGCCTCGGTACGCGATCGCCGGCGCGGCCAGGAGCCAGCTCAGCCGCTCGACCAGGGCCGTCGACACAGGGCGGTCGACGCGGCCGTGGCGGCGGCGGAACAGCGTGCGCAGGAGTCGGCCGACGTCGCGCGCGCGGACGAAGAAGGCGTCGCCGTTCTCGTTGACGACGAGGTACGAGCGCGCGCCGACGAAGCAGGCCCACAGCCATTGGCGCCAGTACTGCCACTGCCCGTCGAGCAGGATGACGCCGACGTCGGGCCGGCCGGCGGCCAGGGCTCGGGCCGTCCGCCAGGGTGCGGCCTCGGCCTCGGCCAGGCTCGTGAAGCCCTCGACCCCGCCGTCCCGCGCCTCGGGCTGGGCGACGAGGTGGACGCGCGCCGCCGGGAACAGCCGGCGGACCGTGGCCAGCATCCGCCGCACCTCGACCGGCGTCCCCGAGCCGACGGCCACGACCGGGCCGACCTCGCCGAAGGTCGGCAGGTAGCGCCCCAGGACGTGGAGGAAGGCCGGCAGGCGCACGCTCACCCCTTCCTGGCGATCACGACGAGCTCCTGGCCGAGCCCGAGCTCCTGCACGAGCTCGAACGCGCGCCCGAGCCGCTCGTCGTCCTCGAGGTACAGCCGGTCGCGCAGCACGCGCAGGTCGTCGTGGCGGTCCGACTCGCCCTGCTGGGTGAAGCTCTCGACCACCTCGAACCCGGCCTTGGCGACCATCCGCTCGAGCGTCTCGCGCGAGAAGTAGAACAGGTGGTTGGGCCAGGACTTCATCTTCCAGAAGTAGTTGTCGGCCCGGGCCACGAGGCTGTCGATGTTGGGCACGGCCAGGTACAGCAGGCCCTTGCGGGCGAGCAGGCCGTGCACGCGGCGCAGGTCCGCGAGCGGCTCGGTGCTGTGCTCGAGGACGTTGTTGAACGTGACGAGGTCGAAGCTCTTGGGCTCGAACGGGGCCTCGACCAGCGTCCCCGTCCGCACGTCGAGCCCGCGCTCCCGCGCGTTGGCCGAGGTCTCGGGCGAGATCTCGAGGCCGTGCGCGTCGAGGCCGGCCTCGGCCGCGAAGTGCAGGAAGAAGCCGTAGGCGCAGCCGACGTCCAGGATGCGCGTCCCGCGGGCCAGCTTGTGGTGGCGGCGCAGCTGGTCGAGGAGGTGCGTGGCGCTGGATCGCCAGGCCGATGGATCGGCCCGGAACGAGCGCAGGTTCTCCTCGATGCTCGGTAGGTAGCCCTGCTGCGAGCCGTAGAAGTCGGCGAGCCCGGCCGGCGTCGGCAGCGGGTTGAAGAACACGAGGTCGCAGCCGCGGCAGCGCAGGACCTTGGACTCGGCGTCGTCGTAGACGAGCGCGAAGGCCGTGCCGTCGCAGATCGGGCAGGGGATGCGGTCGCGGGCGGTCCTCATGGCTGTTCCTCACGGGCCGGCATACCGGCCTCGGCGTCGACGTCCATCCTGATGTGGCCGAGGATCTCGCGCCTCGACCGAAGCTCCAGGACCAGGGCGTGGTCGACCCAGTCCAGGATCCGGTAGTCACGGTGGTCGCCCTCGACCGCGGCCAGGGCGAAGGCGTAGCTGCCCGAGGCGAGCTCGGGGAGGTCGATCCGGAACCTCGCGTCGAGCAGGGCGCCGGCGGCGAGCGGCGGCGTCGGGCCGCCCTCGAAGGCCAGGTTGCTGCCGCTCACGTCGAGGCCCTTCTTGTCGCGCAGCATGAAGCCGAGGTTGACGGCGGCGAGGTCGCGCTCGGCCCGCACGCGCAGGACGAGGTCGACGCGGTCGCCCGAGGCGGCGCTGCGGACCACGCGGCCCTCGGCGTCGCGCAGGGCCGCGGCCACGAGGCGGGCGCCGCCCTCGCCCCGGTGGCCGAGGTCGGCGGGCAGCGGCGGGAGGGCGTCGGCGTCGCCCGTGACCCCGGCCGGGCTGGCAGTCCGCTCCTCGCGGGCCGCCCGGCCGTCGCCGGCGGCCCCGCCGGCGACCCCGCGGGCGACCCGCTCGTGGAGGTAGCCGGAGACGACGTCGTCGGGGCGGCCGTCGGCGACGAGCCGGCCATGCGACAGGTGCAGGGCGCGGTCGCAGAGGTGGCGGATCGTCTGCGGGTCGTGCGACACGACGAGGATCGTCTTGCCCTCCTCGCGGAAGCGCTCGATGCGGGCGATGCACTTGTGCTGGAAGAACACGTCGCCGACCGACAGGGCCTCGTCGACGATCAGGACCTCGGGGTCGAAGTGGACCGCGGTCGAGAACGCCAGCCGCACGAACATCCCGCTCGAGTAGGTGCGCACCGGCTGGGTCGCGAAGTCGCCGATGTCGGCGAAGGCCAGGATGTCGGGCAGGCGGTCCTCGACGAAGGACTCGGGCAGGCCGAGGAGGCGCCCCTGCAGGCGGACGTTGTCGACGCCCTCGAAGTCGGGGTGGAAGCCGGCGCCGAGCTCGAGCAGCGAGCCGACGCGGCCGTGGACCTCGTGGCGGCCCGACGTGGCCTCGAGCACGCCGCTGAGGACCTGCAGCAGCGTCGACTTGCCGGCGCCGTTCTGGCCGACGATGCCGACGGTCTCGCCGACCGCGACCTCGAAGGACACGTCGCGGAGGGCGTGGAACGCCTCGTAGCGCGGCCGCAGGAACGGCAGCACCTCCTTGACGCGGTCGAGCGGCCGCCGGTAGCGGCGGTACTCCTTGCACAGGCGCTCGACGCGGATCGCGGCCATCACAGGAGGTCGAGGACGAGGGAGCGGGAGCGGGCGAGCATCAGCCGGCCGAGCCGGTAGGCGAGGTACGAGCCGAGGACGACGAGGACCCACGCCAGCGGGTGCCCGGCGCCGGGCTCGACCGTGCAGGCGCGCATCAGCGTGACGAACCAGTACATCGGGTTGCTGCGGTACAGGGTCCCGAGCAGCGTCCCTTCCCCGAGGCCGAGCCCGGCCTCGTAGTAGAAGATCGGCGTCGCGAACAGCCAGGCCAGCAGCACGACGGCGACGACCTCCTTGAGGTCCTTGAGGAACAGGCCGAGGACGCCGGCGATCATCGCCGCGCCGGCGGTGAACAGGCCGAGGCAGGCGAGGAGCACCGGCAGCAGCAGGACCTCGGGCCCGGGCGCGATGCCCTCGACGGCCATGGCCGCGAACAGCACGAGGCCGGCGAGGCTGGCGTGGAACAGCTGGAACAGCACGCGCGCGTGGAACACCGTCTCGAGCGGCACGCGGACCTTGGTCAGGATCGCGCGGTTGCCGGTCAGGATGTCCGGGCCCTCGCCGACCGTGCGGCCGAAGACGTCCCAGGCGAGGTAGCCGCTGAACAGGTGCAGCGCGAACGGCACGCCGCCCGCGGCGCCGCCGCCGAGCCCGAGCACGCGGCCGAAGAAGAAGCTGTAGATCGCGATCAGGAGCAGCGGCGTCAGCAGGGTCCACAGCAGCCCGAGCGCGGACTCCTGGTAGCGCGAGCGGACCTCGCGCACGGTCAGGCCGACGGCCAGGGGCAGGCGGGTCACGCCGTCCTCCGCCACGGCAGCGCCGCCGCGCCGCCGGCCGCGCCGCACCCGCGCGCCGCGCGCGCGCCGGCGAGCGCGAGGACCTCGTCCCAGATCGCCGCGTGCTCGGCGGCCTTGGCGTCCCACGAGTACCCGGCCCGGACGCGGTCGAGGCCGGCCTCGACGAGCGCGCGGCGCAGGGCGGCGTCGCGGAGCAGGCGGACGCAGGCCGCGGCGAAGGCCTCGTCGTCGTCGGCCAGCAGGAGGTCGCGGCCGGCCTCGCAGCGCAGCCCGGCGGCGCCGACCCTCGTCGACACGACCGCGCGCCCGAGGGCCCAGGCCTCGAGCACCTTGCCCCGGATCCCGACCCCGCCCTCGAGCGGGACGACGTAGACCTTGCTGTCGCGGACCGGCGGGGCGATCGACGGCACGCGCCCGGTGACCGTGATCCCGGGCCGCGCGGCCAGGGCCCGGACCTCGGGCGGAGGCTCGGCGCCGATGATCGCCAGCTCGACGCCCGGGACCTCGGCTCGGACCAGGGGCAGGATCCGGTCGGCCATCCGCAGCATCGCGTCGGCGTTGGGGCGGTGGCGGTAGAAGCCGACGAAGCACAGGCGGTCGGCCTCCGGCTCGGGCGAGGGGCGCAGCTCGTCGGTGTCGACGCCGGTGTTGTGGACGAGGAGCGGCAGCGACGGGTCGTAGGCCAGGAGCGCCGCCGCGTCCTCGTCGGTCATGCACAGCACGCGGTCGAAGCGCCGGCACTGCCGCAGCTCGTAGGCGAGCATGTGGACCCGCGCCAGCCGCGCCCGGAGCCCGGCGAGCCCGCGCAGGCCGGCGCACTGCCGCGCCATCGCGTGGCTCTGGACCTCGTGGTGGGTCAGGAGCGCGGGCACCGTCGACCACGGCGGCAACAGGTGCGCCATCTGCAGGTACTCGAGCTGCACGAGGTCGAAGCGCCCCGAGCACACGGCCTCCTCGAGGGCGCGCTGCATCTCGGGGTTGGAGTACTCGGTCGCGATGACCGGCGGCACGCGCAGGAAGGGGTTGGGGACGTTGGGGCTGCGCCCGCGGCGGACGAGCCTCACCTCCTCGCAGAAGCCGAGCTCGGCGGCCGCGGCGGCCTCCTCGTCGGTCTCGACGTAGGCCAGGACCGTGACGCGGTACGAGCGCGCGAGCCGCTCGAGGAGCTTGAACATCCGCTGGCCGCCGGCGTGGACGCCGTAGCGCGGCAGGAAGGCGCAGGCGACGAGGACGCGGGGGGCCGGCGCGGGCGCGCCCGGGGCGCGGCTCCCCGGCGCCTCCGGCGGCACGACGAAGCGGCGGTCGAGGCTCAGCAGGGCCCGGTCGGGGACGCGCTGGTGGCGCGCGGCGTCGCGGCGGCCGCGGCGGATCGCCGCGGCGTTGCGCAGCACGCGGCCGAGGGCGCGCAGCGTCACGCCGACGCCCTCGACCCGGACGTCGCGCGCGAGCTGCAGCCACCACCACCGGAACAGCTCGTCGAGCAGGCCGGCGTCGCCGAGGTTGCGCAGCGCGAAGCACCACTGGTTGCCGAGCACGAGCGCGCGGAGGTAGGACCGCGAGAACACCCGCGCCGAGGTCGAGCGGTGGCGGTGCACGGCCCGGGCCGCGGGGGCCAGCAGGCTGCGCCAGCCGCGCTTCCAGGCCCGCCACGCGAGGTCGGCGTCCTCGACGTAGGCCGGGCCGTACATCGGGTCGAAGCCGCCGAGCAGGTGCAGCTTGTGCCGGTCGTAGAGGCTCGCGCCGCCGCCGGCCCACAGCACGGGCTGGCACCCGTCGCCCGGGTCGAGGGTCGCGTGGGCCCACTCGAGGCGCCCGCGGCGGAAGCCGGCCCGCGTCTTGCCGGTCTCCTCGCGCGCGCTGCCCGGCTCGGCCAGGACCTGGGCCGTGACCGCGAACACGCCGTCGTCGGTGAACCCGGCGCGGAGCGCGTCGAGCAGGCCCGGCTCGACGAGCATGTCGTTGTTGAGCAGCAGGACGTGGTCGTTGCGGCACAGGGCCAGCCCCGCGTTGTTGCCGTCGCCGAAGCCGAGGTTGCGCGGCAGGGCCAGGACCTCGATCTCGGGGAAGGCCTCGGCCAGCCACGCGACGCTCTCGTCCCGCGAGCCGTTGTCGACGACGAGGACCTGGTGCGCGTGGCCGTGCCGGGCCGCGTCGGCGTGGAGCTCGGCGAGCAGCGGCGGCAGGCTCGTGGCCAGGAGGTCGCGGCCGTCGAGGCTGACGACGACGACCGAGACCGCGCCGGGCCGGCCCGGGAGGGGGCGCGGGGGCCCCGGCGGGACGCCGGCGGGCAGCGGGCGGACCTCGAGCAGCGACCTCAGGACCCGGGTCCCGGCGAGGAGCAGGGGCGACAGGAGGAGCGCCGTGAGGGACCGGAGGAGCCCGACGATCACCGTCATGGGCCGAGGATCTTAGCCCCGGCCGGAGCCCAGGCCACGGCGGGCGGCGGCTGCTGCGGCTTCTTCGGCGGGGCCGCTGGGGGTAGCGTTGGGGCCGTCCCACGACCGGACACCCGTCCGGCACCTCCTTGCGCTCTCCACAGCTCCCGACCGAAGCACGCGGCCACGGCCCCGGGCCACGCCCGGGCCGGGGGGAGCTCCTGCTGCTCGTCGCGGCCCTGGCCCTCCACGTGCTCGCCGGGGCCTGGCACGTCGCGCTGCCCGGCCCCCAGTACGACGAGTGCCTGTTCGTCAACGCGGCCCTCGGCGGCGTCGACGACAACTTCGTCGCGATGCGGGTGTTCGGCGTCCCGGTCCTCGTCATGCCGTACATCGGCGCGCTCAAGGCCTGGCTCCACGCCCCGGTCTTCGCGCTGTTCGGGGTCACGCCGCTGACGCTCCGCCTGCCGATGATCCTGGTCTCGGCCGCGCGCGTCGGCCTCTGCTGGGCCCTGCTGCGTCGCCTCGCCGGCCCGCGCCCGGCCGCGGTCGGCCTCGTGCTGCTGGCGCTCGACCCGTCGTGGACCTTCGCGGTCCGGACCGACTGGGGCCCGACCGCGATCATGGGCCTGTGCGCGGCCCTGGCCCTGGTCCTGTACCAGCGCTGGCTCGACTCGGGGCGCTGGACCTGGCTGGCGCTGCTGTGGCTGACGCTGTTCGCCGGGATGTTCGACAAGCTGCAATTCCTGTGGTTCGTCGTCGCCCTCGCCGTGGCCGTCGTCGTCGTGCACGGCCGCGTCCTGTGGACCCGCGCCCGCAGCGGGGGCGCGGCGTTCTGGGGGCCGACCCTGCCGGCGCTGCTGCTGCTCGCCGCCGTCGTCGTGCGCCGGGTGCTCCCGCTGATGCGCGACACGCCGGCGCTCGGCGGCATGCCCGAGGGCATGGACCGCCTGCGCATGCTGTGGCGCATCCTCGTCGAGACCCTGGACGGGCGCTCGGTGCAGGACTTCGTGTTCGTCAACCGCGCGCCGGTCAGCTCGGGCGCCCAGTGGCTGCTCGCCGTCGCGCCGCTGCTCCTGCTCGCGGCCTGGCTCGAGCAGCGGTTCCGGCGGCGCCAGCCCGCGGGGGCGTCGCCGGAGGGGGCCGTGCTGCTGCGCTGGTCCGCCCTGCTGCTGCTCCTGGCCCTCGGCCAGGCGGTCCTGGCGATGGCCACGAGGCAGGTCGGCGGCGCGCACCACTTCCAGCTCGTGTGGCCGCTGCCGCTCCTGGCCGCGATCCTCGCCGCCGCGGCCCTGCTCACGCTCCGCACGACCCGCGGCCTCGTGCTCGTGCGCCCCGGCCTGCGCGGGCGGTCGTTCCTGGGGCTCCTCCTGCTGGTCGGCGCGGCCGGCCTGCTCGTCGGCGAGGCCCGCACCCTGCTCGCCTACCACGCCGGGCTGACGACCCCGGGTTCGATCCGGCCGCGGCTCTCGCCGGCGATCTACGAGCTCGCGGACCGCGTCGAGGCCGAGGGCTGCGACCTCGTCGTGTCGACCGACTGGGGCCTGCACACCCAGCTGTTCGCGCTCGCGCCGGCGGACCGCCGGCGGCGCTACGCCGACGCCTGGGTGCTGTTCAAGGAGCAGGACATCGACGCGCGCTACGGCGAGGGCCTCCTCACCGGTCGCACCGCCTTCGTCCTGCACGCCGACCCGTACGAGGAGCAGGCCCCGGCCCGCTCCCGCGCGCTGGCCTGGCTCCGCGAGAGGCATCCCGGCGGCCGCGTGCTGCGCGTGCCGGAGGCCGACCCGCTGTACGAGGTCTGGGTCGTCGAGCCCTGAGGGTCGGGATCACCCGGTCCCGCGGGTCGAGAGGAACCGCTCCACGGCCCGGTCCATCGTGAAGTGCATCCGCTCCCGGCCGAGGATCGCCCCCAGGACAGACCGCTGCACGACCCCGAGGACCTGCTGGTTGAGGCCGACGAGCCAGAGCTCGATCCCCCGCTTGCGGTACCGCCCCTCCGCGGCGATCAGCATCTTGAGCGCGGTGTACTCGAGGTCGAACACGCCGCCTAGGTCCAGGGCCACGACCTCGGGGTTCGCGGCCTCGATCATGGGGCGGACCTTCTCGCCGAGCCGCTCCGCGTTGGCGAAGAACAGGCGGCCCTCGAACCCCAGCATCAGCAGGCCGGGGAAGGTCTCGTCCTCCGGATGCTCCGACGTGCGCGGCCGGAACACGTTCGTGCCCGGCTTGCGCCCGAGGACGTGGATCGGCGGGTCGGCCACCTGGTACGCGAGCGCGATCACGGAGACGATGATCGCGACGAGGATCCCCGGCAGCGTCCCCAGCAGGACGACGCCGGCCATGGCGACCAGGGCCCAGACGAACTCGGTCTTCCGGATCGCGAGGATGGCGCGGAACTCCGACGGCTTGAACAGGCCCAGGGAGTAGACGACGACCACGGCCGCGAGGGTGGCCTGCGGCATCCGGCTGAACAGCGGGGCGAGGAGCAGCATCGTGGCGAGGGCGACGCCGGCGGTCACGAGCCCCGCGAGGCGCGTCCGGGCGCCCGCGAGCCGATTGACGGCGGTCTGCGAGGTGCCGCCGCCCGAGGGCATCGCGCCGAGCATCGCGCCGCAGGCGTTGCCCAGGCCGGTCGCGAGGAGCTCGCGGTCGGGCCTGAGCCGCGGCTCGCCCTCGACGGCGAACGCGCGCCCCGCGGCGATCGTCTCGGTGAAGCTCATCAGGGCGATCCCCAGCGCGGCGGGCCACAGCGACCCGACCAGGTCGAGGTCCGGGACGGTCGTGGCGGGCAGGCCGGCGGGGACAGTCCCGATCGACTCGACGCCGAGCGCGCCCAGGCCGAGCATCGCGTGGCCGGCCATGGCCGCGGCGATGACGATCAGGGGTGCGGGCAGGCGGGGAGCGTAGCGTTCGAGCGCAAGGAGACCGAGGATCGAGGCCGCCGCGACCGCCGTCGCCGGCAGGGACGCCGAGGGCACGGCGCGCAGGATCTCGGCGACGTTGTGGACGAACCCTGCCTTGTCGAGGTGGACGCCGAGGAGCGTGGGGGCCTGGTCCACGACGATGACCGCGGCGATCCCGGCCTTGAACCCGCACAGGACGGGTTCGGAGATGAAGTTGGCGACGAAGCCCAGGCGGAGCAGGGCCGCGAGCACCAGGGCCCCTCCGACCAGGAGCGTCAGCGTGGCGGTGGCCCGGGCCAGGACCTCCGGGTCACCGGAGGGAGCGACCTGTCCGAGCACGGTCGCCGACAGGATCGCGATCGTCGTCGTCGTGCTGACGCTCAGGGGCCGTGACGTCCCCAGCAGGGCGTATACGACCATCGGCACGAACGCCGTGTACAGCCCGACCTGGACCGGCAACCCCGCGATCGTCGCGTAGGCCATCGCCTTGGGGATGACCACGGCCGCCGTGATCAGGCCCGCGAGCAGGTCGCGTACCGCACCTTCCCTGGACGCTCCGGGCGACAGACCTGGCATCGGATCCGCGAACCTCGATCGTGGACGCGTGGGGAGGGAGGTATAGGGGCGCTCGACGACCCCCGCAACCGGGCCGCAGGGCCCGGTTGCGGGGCCCCCCCCCCCGCTCACTCGAAGAAGCGCCGCTCGCGCCGGACGACGATCGCCCAGAACGAGGCCAGGTAGGCCGGGAGCGGGTTGCGCTGGCGCCACCAGAAGCGCAGCCAGGGGCCGCGGCGCAGCGGCGCGAGCTCCCGCCGGGCCGCGCGGATCTCGCCGCGGCGGCGCCACAGCTCGAGCCGGGAGCGGCGGATGACGCGGGCCAGGAGGCGCTGGCCGACGAGCGGCGCGAGCAGGAGCTGGCACAGCAGCCCGAACAGGATCCACGGCGCGTTGAGCGCGAGCACCTGTGCCGGCAGGCAGGTCCAGGTCGCGTGCAGGAGGTTGCGCTGCGAGCGCAGCAGGAAGGCCTCGTCGCGGACCTTGCGGATCGAGCGCGACAGGCGGTGGCGGACGCGGGCGCCGGGCACGTAGCGCGTGTCCCAGCCGCGGGCCAGGGCCCGCAGCGACAGCTCGACGTCCTCGAAGTTGGCGAAGTACTCGTCCCGGAACAGCCCGACCTCGCGCAGCATCGCGCAGCGATACATCGCCGCGCCGGCGCAGGCGCCGATCGGCCGGTCGGGCCGGGGCCGCGCGCCGGCGGGCCGGCCGCGGTCGCGCGGCAGGGCCTCGCCGCTCGTCAGCAGCACGACGCCGGTGTTCTCGATCCGGCCCGGGTCGTCGTGGAACAGCATCTTCGAGGCCAGGACGCCGGTGCCGGGCTCGGCCGCGCCGGCCGCGTGCAGCGCCGCGAGCCAGCCGGCCTCGGCCACGGCGTCGTTGTTGAGCAGGGCGACCCACTCGGCCCGGCCCTCGTCGAGGACGCGGCGCATCGCGACGTTGTTGCCGCCGGTGAAGCCGAGGTTGGCGTCGTTGCGCAGGAGCCGGATGCGGTCGCCGAAGCGCGCCGACAGTCGGTCGGCCTCGCCGCCCTCCGAGGCGTTGTCGACGACCCAGACCTCGAGCGGCCCCGGCTCCTGGGCGAGCAGCGACTCGACGCAGTCGACCGTGTCGTCGTGGCCATTCCAGTTGAGCACGACGACCGAGACCGGCAGGGGCGTGCCCGCGCGGTCCACGCCAGCTTCCGCGGCGGCCACCTAGCCGACCCTCCGCGGCCCGAGGCGCAGCCGGGCCCAGAGGCCGAGGCGCAGCAGCGGCGGGCCGAGGGGCCCGAGGCCCAGGGCCAGCGCGACGCCGCGGGCCAGCGGGTCGCGGGCGAAGCCCTCGAGCTCGGCGCGGCCCCAGGCCAGCTTGCGCCGCGCCTCCGGCCGGCGGCCCTCCTGGACGTCGAGGTAGGCGTCGAACAGCAGGTTGTTGCGCAGCGCCGGCGACGGCCCGGTGTCGGGCCCGAGGAAGCCCTGCTCGATCCCGCGGCGGCGGGCCTCGGCCAGCGTGGCCCGCTCCTCCTCGTAGCGGTTGAGGCTGTGGCGCTGGGCCGCGGTCGCGCTCGTGCGGTGGCGGCGGTAGCCGAGCAGGACGCGGTCGACGGCGACGAAGGGGACGCCGGCCAGGAGCGTGCGGAAGGCGAGGTCCCAGTCGGCCGTGAAGCGCAGCCCGTCGTCGAAGGGTCCGACGCGCCCGAACAGCGCGGTCCGGTAGACGATCGACGGGCAGCAGACGAAGTTGCCGGCGTAGAGCCTGCGGTACAGGGCGCCGAGGTCGGCGTGGTCGATGTCGGCGAAGAAGCGCCGCTTGTAGCCCTCGACCGGGGAGTCGACGGCGCGGCCGTCGTCGTCGATCGCCCGCGCGCGGCAGTGGGCGAAGCCGGCCTCGGGCGCGGCGTCGAGGGCGTCCTCCATGACCCCGAGCCAGTCCTCGTCGTAGACGTCGTCCTGGTGGGCCAGGGCGAGGAGCTCGGTGTCCGCCAGCGCGAGCGCGCGGTTCCAGTTGCCCGACAGGCCGCGCCGCTCGCCGCCCTCGACGACCCTGACCCGGTCCCCGGCGACCGCCCGCGCCCGCGCCGGCGACCCGTCGTCGGAGCCGTCGTCGACGAGCACGAGCGCGGCCGGCGCGCGCCGCTGGGCCAGCAGCGACCGCAGCAGCGGCTCGAGGTGGTCCCCGGCGTTCCAGCAGGGGATCAGGATCGTCGTGCGGGGGCTCAAGGGCGCGACTGTACCGGCATCAGTCCCGGCGGTGGATCGTCAGGGCCGGCCCGTCGCCGACCTCTATCCGCGTGGCCTGCGTCCAGCGTCGGCCGAAGGCAGGGGCGTCCACGGTCTGCCGCTCGAGCTCCCACGGCGGGTCGTGCAGCACGACCCAGTCCGGCTCGAGCCGCAGGTACGAGGCCAGGTCGCCGTGGGCCAGGGCCGGCTGGACCTCGGGGGTCACGAGGCCGCAGGGATCGACGATGCGAAGCGCGGGCAGCGACCAGCCGAGGTTGCCGATCTCGAAGCAGGCGAGGCTCTGGCCCGGCACGGCCTGCTGCTCCAGCCAGGCCGCGGCGGCGTGGTAGAGCCGATACCCGTGGGGCGTCTCGCGCGGGGCCACCACGCGGGGGACCTGCAGGGCGAGCCAGGCCAGGCCCAGGGCGAGAGCCGGCCAGCGCAGCGGCCGCCGCGGGGTCGGGCGGCCGTCCCCGGCCGGCAGCTCCAGGCGCCAGCCGAAGTCGACGAGGGCGACGACGAGGAGCGCGATCGCGAGGTGCACCGGCGCGCCGTACCAGTGGTAGTACGGGACGCACAGCACCGTGTATGCCAGGGTCTGCAGCAGGGCGAAGCCGGCCATGAGCCAGACGAAGCGCGGCGCGCCCGGGACCACGACGCCCCCGGCCCGGCGGCGCAGCAGGGGGCCGAGCAGGAGCAGGAGGCCTCCGGCGATCAGCACGGCGACGGCCGGGACGCGGCCGAGCCACGCGCGGCCACCCACGTCGGGGCCGCCGTCGAGCTCGAGCGCCTGCTTGAGGCCGCGGAGGTACAACGTGCCGTGGCCCCAGTAGCCGGACGCGCCCTGCGCGCGCTTGGCCGCCAGCGTGCTCGGGAACGGATCGCCGAACAGCACCGCCGACAGCACGAACCAGGCGCCGAGCATGGCGACGCAGGGCAGGGCCAGGCGGAGGCAGCGCCGCGCCAGGTCCTCGCGCTCCCCGAGCTCGACCAGCAGCAGCAGCGGCAGCATCAGGATCGCGTCGGCCCGGAACCAGCACGAGACGCCGAGGAAGACCGAGGCCCTGACGGTCTCCTTCCGTGCGTGGAGCAGGACCGCGGCGAGGAGGCAGGCGCAGAAGGGCAGGGTCTCGAGGCCGATGACGGTGGGCCAGAGCGGGACCGCGAGGACGAGGGCGCAGGCCAGGAGGCGGACCGGGAGGCAGCCCTCCCGCCACTTCCAGGACAGCGCGAAGGCCATGAGGCCCAGCGCGAGCACGGCGACGAGGCGCTGGCATAGGTGGGCCTCCAGCCCGAGGCCGAGGCCGCCGGCCAGCAGGAGGGTGTTGCCGGGTGACGTGGAGGCCTGCACGACCTCGCCGGGGTTGAACACCCAGCCGTGGCCCTCGACGAGGTTGCGGGCGTAGCGCAGGACGATCATCGCGTCGTCGAGGAAGGACGGTTCGTCCCCGACGACCATCGCCCAGGCCGCGAGGACGACGAGGCCGAGGACCAGGACGCCGAAGGGCCGCGACCTCGGCATGGGCTCGGCTCAGGCCGCCGCGAGCTGCTGCATCCGGGTGCCGAACGACCGCGTGACGAAGCCGGTGAACAGGAGCTTGATGCCGACCAGGGTGCCGATGGCCCAGGCGCCGGTCAGCGGCATCTGGTTCCACAGGAGGATGCCGAGCACGATCGACACGATGCCCGTGAACATCAACATCCCGCCGCCGGGGGCCGGGCGGAGGCGGTTGCCGGCGATGACCTCGGCGAGGCCGTCGAGGATCAGGTACATCGACAGGACGATGACCATGAAGGTGATCACGAACACCGTGTTGGCGAGCATGAACAGGCCGCAGAGCAGGGTCAGTACGCCGACGAGGATCCGCCAGGGGTCGCGCTTGCCCGCCGGGGACTGGAACGCCCAGTAGAGCCGGCCGATGCCGCCCAGCGTCACGAGCGCGCCGACCAACGCGGCGATGAGCTCGGTCGTCAACAGCGGGGCGAGCATCGCCAGGACGCCGAGCACGATCAGGATCGTGCCGACCTTCTTGAAGTCCTTGGGGCCCGAGGATGACGCGACTGAGGCCTGGTCCATGGTGGTCTCCGGATCCGGGGAGAGCTCCCTGCCCGCGGAGGACGATAGCCGGAGCGCAGGGGGATCGGGAGCCGAGCCTGGCTAGACTCTCCTCCCGATGCGCCTCCCGAGGCCCGAGCTCCTGCGCCGGCTCCTGCTCGTCGTCGTCGCCCTGCACCTCGGCCTGGCCGCCGCCCGGTTCGTCAAGGTCGGCTGGCTCCGCCGCCTCGAGGCCCTGCGCGCGTATTCGGCCGACGGTCCGGTCGCGAGTGCCTTCGCCGCGGACGAGGCAGGGACCGTCGACCTGATCGAGCGGTTGCGGTCCGAGCTGCCCGAGCGGGCCTGGGTCCTGTACGAGGGCGTCGAGGGCCCGGTCCTCGAGCGCGTCAACGCTCTGCTGTATCCGCGCAAGCTCCTGCGCCGCGCGTCGTGGGTGCGGTGGCGTGAGGCGCGGGCCGGGGGAGCGCTGCCGCTGGCCCACGTGACCCGGGGCGGGACCAGCGGCCTGCTCCTGCTCCGCTTCGACGCGACGGGCCTCCGCGAGGAGGTGCTGCCGTGAGCGCCGCGGCGTACGACCCCGCGCGCGCGGCGCGGCGAGCCGCCGGACTGGCCAGGGTGTGCCGTGCCGTCGGCTTCGCGACGCTCGCGGCGATCGCCGTCGTCGCGGCCTTCCTGCTCCTGCGCAGCCTGGGGACGCGGCTCCTCGACCTGCCCTTCGCCGGCTCGCCGCTCGAGCTGCCGATCGCCATCCTCGTCGGCACGGTCTGGGCCCTGCGCCGCGAGCGCGCGGCCATGCGGCGCGCGCGCGGCGACGCGGCGGCCGGGAGCCCGGCCGAGGGGCTGCTCCCGCAGGGGAGCCTGCCGCCGCGCGCCGCTCCCCTCGCCCTGCTGCTCCCGCTCGCGCTGGTCTGGCCGGCCATGCTCCTCGGCTGCCTCGACGGCCCGGCCCGCTCCTGGGACGGCCTCGTCGCCTGGGAGCTCAAGACCCGCTCGCTCCACGACGACGACCCGGGCTCGCTGTACGCGCCCGAGAGCAGCTCCTGGGAACCGGCCGGGCTCGAGGCCACGGCGGTCGGCGGCGCGCCGACCGGCCTGCGGCAGGACGACTTCTACCGCCACTCGCCCGGCCACCCGCTGCTGCAGCCGTACCTCATGGCGTCGCTCGTCGAGTTCGTCGGCTGGCCCGGGGCGCGCTTCTGGCACGCGTGGGTCTGGCTCGCGGCCCTGTGCCTGCTGTTCGGCTGCGCGCGCCGGGGTCCGCTCGCGGCCCTGCTGTGGGCCGGCATCCCGCTGGCGTTCTCGCTCGGGGGTGGCTCGGTCGACTCGGGCTACGCCGACGGCCTCGTCGCCTTCCTCCTGCTCGCCGCCGGTGTCGGTCTCCTGCGTCACGAGCCGGCGTGGCTCGTCTGCGCCCTCCTCGCCCTGCCGCTGGCCAAGCGCGAGGGCGCGCTGTGGGCCCTGCTCGTCGCCGCCGCGTGGCTCGTCGCCCGCTTCCGGCCGAGCCTCCGTATCCGGACGCTGACCTGCGTCCTGCCGCTCGCCGTCGCGCTCGTCCTGGCGCTCGCCCCCGGCCTCGTCCCGCGCGCGCTCTGGCTCGCCGGCCAGGAGCCGTCTGCCGGCCTTTCAGGCCTGGCCCTGGCGCTGACCTGGGAGCTGCGCGGGGCCTTCGCCCCGAACCGCTTCGCCCTGCTGTTCGTCGCCGCCCTCGTCGCCGCGCTCCTGGCCCTCGCCGCACGCAGAGAGGACCCGACCAGCCCCGCCGGCCCACCGCTGCCCTGGCTCACGGCCGCGATCCTCTGCGCCCTGCCCCTGCCCTTCGTCCTGTTCCCCGCCGCCGACCTCGAGCACCACCTCCGCTCGACGATGGACCGCCTCCTGCTGCAGGTCAGCGGGCTGGTGTGCGTGACCGTCCTGGCGATGGCCCCGCCCGTCACGCGGGTGGCCAGCGCGTCGAGCCCCTAAGCCCGATCCGCGGTCACGCCAGCCGCGTCACGATGTCGATCTCGGACACGAGGGTGCGGTGGACGGGGCAGCGGTCCGCGATCTCGAGCAGGCGTTGGCGCTGGGCGTCGTCGAGGGGGCCGGTGAGCTCGAGCTCGCACTCGAGGCGGTCGAGCTTGCCGGCCTCGGTCTCGCAGTGCTCGCAGTCGGCGGCGTGGATCTTGGAGTGCCGGAGCCGGGCCGTGACCGACTCGAGCGGCCACTGCTTGCGCCGCGCGTACATCCCCAGCGTCATCGACTTGCAGGTGCCCAGCGCCGCGAGCAGCAGGTCGTAGGGGTTGGGGCCGGTGTCGGTCCCGCCGGCCTCGACCGGCTCGTCCCCGGTCAGCCGGTGCGGGCCGACCCGCACCTCCTGGGCGAAGCCCTCGGCGCTGCCGGTGACGATGACGCGTGCCTGCTCGTCCATGGGATGCTCCTCGTCCGATCGGATGGGGTCCAAGGGTAGCAGGGCATCTGCTAGAAAGCCGTTCGCGGGGAAGTGCCCAGCCCCGACCGGACGACTCCCATGGAACCCCTCGGCAACGACCCGATCCAACGTCAGCCGATCGAGGCCCGTGCGTTCGCGGCCACCTTCCTGGACAACCTCGTCGGCCGGCACCTGAGCACGGTGAGCTACGACCGGGAGACCGATGCCTGGAACTTCGCCTTCGGCGAGGACCGCCACCTGCGCACCGAGTCGCCGTGGCGGCTCCTGTCCGGGGACCGGATCCTGCTCGGGTGGCGCGACCACGGGCAGCGCTTCGGACTCCCGGAACCCGTGGATGCCCCGGAGACGTCGATGAGGCTGATCAACGGAGCGCCGATCGTGACGGCGGTGGTCCTGCCCAGCGGAGACCTCCGCCTCGGGTTCGAGGGGAGCATGACCCGCGAGGTCCTCGCCGACTCGAGCGGCTACGAGTCCTGGACGTTCCGTGGATCCGGCGACGAGGGCCTCGTCTGCATGGGCCAGGGAAGACTGTGCTGCCTGCAGGACACGATCAGGAAGCCATGAAGCTCTCCGCCCCCCGACCGTCCGAGGACTGACCTTGCAGCCGTACGACTGGGAGGAGGTCCACGCCCTGGTCCTGCGTGAGACCTTCGAGGAGCTCGACGCGGACAGGGCCGTGGCGCTGGTCGGCGTCCTCGACGACTACCGGATCCCGTACTCGGACCGGTTGCGCGAGGTCGTCGAGCCGGTCGAGGGCCATCGCTTCGTGAAGAAGATGGTCCGGCGCGACGAGCTGCCCTGACGGCCGCGCGGAGCTTCGCCGTCGGTGTGCGGCCGAGAGGGGGGCGGGAAAGGACAGGTGGAAGTACGGGCGGTCGCTCGGCCGCCTCGGCATGATGGCCCGGAATTATCGGGAGCAGGGCCCTCGGGCCCGAGGACCGGATCATGAGCAGCAGGACAGGGACCTGTGTGGGTCCGGCCGGCATCGCCTCCGTGGCGACGCTGGCGATCCTCGCGGCCTGCGGGCCGTCGGAGCAGGCGACGGCCTACGCGCCGGGCCTGGGTGAGATCATGACCCTCACCCAGATGCGCCACGCCAAGCTCTGGTGGGCCGGGCACGCGGCCAACTGGGCGCTGGCGAGCTACGAGCTCGACGAGCTCGAGGAGGGCTTCCGGGACGCGGTCACCTTCCATCCCGAGCACAAGGCCTCACCGGTCCCGATCGCGAAGGCCGTCCCCGAGATGACGGGGGAGCCGCTCCGGGAGCTGCGCGCGGCCGTGGCCCACGCGGACGCCGGGGGCTTCGAGCGCGCCTACGACGCGCTGACCCGGGCCTGCAACCTCTGCCACGAGGCCACCGAGTTCGGGTTCAACGTCGTGACCAGGCCGTCGGAGGACACGTTCTCCAACCAGGACTTCGCCGCACCGAGATGATGCGGGAAGGACACGAGGCTCCATCCGGGGCGATGGCGAGGGCATGGGCCCGGTAGCCATCCTGAGACGACGGCTGGTCCGGGGCCAACAGGACGAGGGGCTCGGCCCCTTCGGCATCGCGCTGCTCGCCGTCGTGATCGGGATCATCGCGGCCTACGCCGCGCTGGCCTTCCGGGCGCTGATCGCCGGCATCCACAACCTCTGCCTGCTCGGCGAGCTGTCGTTCGTCTACGACACCAACATGCACACGGCGCCCAGCCCCCTCGGCTGGGCCGTCATCTTCGTGCCGGTCGCCGGGGCCGTCGTCGTGGTCTTCCTCGTGCGCAACTTCGCGCCCGAGGCCAAGGGCCACGGCGTCCCCGAGGTCATGGACGCGATCTACTACAACAAGGGCGTGATCCGGCCGATCGTCGCCGTGGTCAAGGCCGTGGTCTCGTCGATCTCGATCGGGACGGGCGGCTCGGTCGGGCGCGAGGGCCCGATCATCCAGATCGGAGCCGCCTCGTCGTCGTGGATCGGCCGGCTGTTCAAGGTCTCGCACGGCCAGCTCCTGACGCTGATCGCGGCCGGCGGCGGCGCCGGCATCGCGGCGACGTTCAACACGCCGATCGCCGGCGTGCTGTTCGCCGTCGAGATCCTCATGTACGAGGTCAGCGTCCGGACCCTCGTGCCGGTCGCCCTCGCGACGGCCTCGGCCACCTACCTCGGCCAGTGGTTCTTCGGCCCCAACCCCGCCTTCCCGATCCCGTCCCTGCGCCTGGCCGTGTCCGCCAAGGCCTACCTCCTGCCGGCCTACATCGTCCTCGGCGTCCTCACGGCCCTGACCTCGGTCGCGTTCATCCGCCTGCTCCACGCCACCGAGGACCGGATGGAGCGGTGGATCCCCGGCCGGGACTACCTCCGGCACATGGTCGGGATGCTCATCGTCGGCGCCATCAGCGCCACGCTGATGGCCGTCGCGGGCCACTACTACGTCCAGGGGGTCAGCTACGCGACGATCATGGACGTGCTGTCGGGCTCGCTCGTCAGCCTGCCCCTGCTGGCCTCCCTGTTCGTGCTCAAGCTGTTCGTGACCTGCCTCACGCTGGGTTCGGGCGGCTCCGGCGGGATCTTCTCCCCGTCGCTGTTCATGGGCGCGACGCTCGGCGGCGCGTTCGGCCTCGCCCTCGACGCCCTGTTCCCGGGCCTCGGCGTCGACCCGGCGACCCTCGCGCTGGCCGGCATGGCCGGCCTCGTCGGCGGCGCCACCGGCGCGGCCCTGACCGGGATCGTGATGATCTTCGAGATGACCCTCGACTACGCGGTGGTCCTGCCGATGACGCTGACGGTCGCCGTCAGCTTCGGGCTCCGCCGCCTGATCATCACCGAGAGCATCTACACGATGAAGCTGGTCCGCCGCGGTCACCCGATGCCCGAGGCGCTCCAGAGCAACGCGCCGATGGTGCGCCACGTCGGCGGGAGGTTCCTCTCCAACGTCAAGGTCGTCGCGCCGGACGCGCCTCCTGACGTGCTCCTGCCGCCCGAGGACGGCGAGGGGCCCTCGCACTTCGTCGTCGTGGACGGGGAGGACATCGTCGGCGTCGTCTCCCGGGAGTGGGTCCTGTCCCACCCCAAGACCATGGCCAAGGCGGCGACCGTCGGCGACTTCGCGCGCAAGGACTTCATGACGCTGGCGTCGGACATGCCCCTCAACCGGTTGCTCAACGGCCTGCGCGAGGCCAACATCGCGGTCGTCGTAGCCTCCGGCTCCAAGCGGGGCATCGACGGCAGCAGGGTCCTCGGGGTCGTGACCAAGGCCCACCTGGCCGAGGTCATCGCCGAGGAGATGCGGATGTTCGAGCGGTGAGGTCGAGGCCCGTCGATGGATGACACCCAGCTGATCCTGGCCATGGTCTTCGGGGCGATCGGCCTCGGCTACTTCACGTACGGCAAGCGGCAGAAAGCCGCCGTCCCGCTCATCGCCGGCATCGGGCTCTGCGTGTTCCCGTTCTTCATCACCAACGACTGGCTGATGGCCGGCGTTGGCATCGTGCTGATGGCCGTCCCGTACTTCGTGCGCCTGTGAGCCGCGGCGCCGCCCTCCCGCTCCTGCTGGCGGCGGCGATCATGCCGAGGGACCGAGTCCCGACCTGGTCCCGTCCAGCCATTGTTCGGGTTATGTAGGGAGCTTGTTGGGCCGGTCTTGTTCCCTACCCTTTCCCCCGGATGGCACGGTTCGGCCCTCTCCCGTGACCAAGTTCCCTGCGAGGAGATAGCTGGCGATGAAGAAGTGCGTGGAGTGCGATGCCGAGGTCGCCGATGACGCCTTCACCTGTCCCGTGTGCGGGGGCAAGAACATGATCGGTGCCTATTCAGGGACCGAGGCGTTGGGCCTGCTCGAAACGATGAAGTCGATGTCGGAGTCGGCTACCCATGTCGACAAGGCCGCACGGTTCTACGTGCAGGGCAAGCTCGACGAGGCCGTCAAGGAGCTGAACCGGGCACTCGAGATCGCCCCCAAGAACGCGACTGCACACGGCAACATGGGTGCCATCCTGATCGCCAAGGGCAAACCCACTGAAGCGATTCCGTGGCTCGAGAAGGCCCTCGAGCTCAATCCCGGGCTCGAGGGGGTCCCCGCCGCTCTGGCCCAGGCGAAGTCCGCGTCCTCCGGCAGTAGCAAGTGTTTCGTGGCCACTGCCTGCTATGGAGATCCCGAAGACCCCGATGTCAGGC
Organism: Planctomycetota bacterium; assembly: GCA_041398545.1. Classification (GTDB taxonomy): domain Bacteria; phylum Planctomycetota; class UBA1135; order UBA1135; genus JAWKUM01. Next base: position 89,446 of record JAWKUM010000002.1, read on the forward strand.
TTCTTCGCGCCTATCGGGACCTACACCTGCAGCACTCTCGTTCAGGACGCCTCTTCATCAAAGCGTACACCTTCCTGTCACCTCCCATCGCAAGGTGGTTGAGGAGTCGGCCCGGATGTCGGGCGTTCGTCCGAAGGAGGTTGATCGCTCCTATCGTCCAGCACATCCGTAGCCGACACGGTGATTAGTCATGCGCCTCTTGCAGGGGTGGTTCGGGAGACGTGGCAAGAAGTTACGCCTCGGACTCGCGGATCCCGGGCATCCGGCGAGGAAGTGGATCGACGCGGCGTCCGTGATCATCGAACGACGACTCGAGCTGCAGGTCATTGACGACGAGACCCGGATCAAGACCGACGGCCCCGCAGCAACCGATCTGCTCGGAGCCTTGGACATGGCGCTCTCGGCAGCTCCGGCAGACGCCGACCTGATGGTGATCCGATCCGCGGTGTACAGGTTGCTTGACAGGTCCACCGAAGCCGAGAAGGACATCGAACAAGCGCTGCGTTCCGATCCGCTCCACACCGAGGCGACTCTCGTCAAGAAGTATGGTACGGCTTGGAACAGCCTCCTCTTCAGCCCGCCGTGGTCGGAAAGGGCGAAGACGTTGCATCCCGTCCTCGTTCACAAGGCAAACCAAGGGAGCCCCCTCCAGTGCGTGTTGCATGGCCTGCAGCCGGCACTGTCCCTGACGATCGTCGGCGGTCGCGATCAACTGGAAGGTTCGGTCCGTCGCTTTGACTGGCAGGTCTTCGAAAACCGGACCCCATCGGGAACCATCGGAGCGCACTACCTGCTCGCCGAAATGCCCGACGGAACCAGGAGGCAGGAGTTGTTCCTCGTTCCGCCAGAACAGAGCACGGCAGGGAAGTCGGAACCGGTTCCACTTTACGAGAGGCTTCCGGCTGCAAGGACCTGCTTCCTCGTCATCGTGGAACCATCCGGCCAAGTGATCCACAACCTGCGATTGGACCTGCCGGAAAGCACGCGAAGGGTCCTCTCCAAGCTTTCGCAGAGCCTTCTGAGGCAGGCCGGGATGCCCCTGACGGTATCGCAGCAGGCTGTCGAATGGTACATGCGGAATGTCGAAGTGGAATCGATCGAGATCCCCTCTTGAACGACCCTGGATGACCACCTTTCCCCGACCTTCCAGCCATTGACGAACCGGCCATGTACAAGTGCGACATCTGCTCTCACCTCATGCCATCGAAGGAGAGCGGAACCCACTTCGACCAGAATCGCGTCCTGACGAGCCCCGGGTACTGGGAACACCTGTTCGGTAAACCCGACTTCGATGGAGGGATGCTCGGCGGCTTCCTAGGCATGCTTTGCAGGGATCCCACCGGCTTCACGGTGTGCTCTGGATGCAAGAACATGCTCCTGAACGACACGGCACTGACCTCCAGGTACGGCTTGTCGCAGTACCTCAAGTCGATTCCATCGGGCATGGTGGACAGTCATGCAGCAGGAATGGTCGCAGGGACCGTCTGGAAGGAGAGAAGCGGATCGTGGCCGGAGACCATAGCCTTCGGGGATTCAGCCGATCCACGCGGGACAATGATCAAGGTATCCGAGGAGAAAAAAACCTCCGGTTGCTTCGTTGCAACCGCGGCATATGGCGGAACGGAGGCCTGGCAGGTGCGGGCACTGCGGGCCTATCGAGACCAACGCCTGTCCAAGACGAGGCTGGGCCGGATGATGATCCGGGCCTATTACTCCCTGGGCCCGGCCCTCGCACGGCTCATCAGGGCACATCCCCTCCTGTGCAAACTGATGCGCGGGATATTGGAACCGATCGCCAGGCGCTGTCGGCATCTCACCGGACGAGGATGATCGTATGGGTTGGCTCGCGAAGCTGTTCCGTATGGCAGGATCCGAGCAACCGGGCCGGGGACGGAACGGATCCGGACCGATCGGGGAATTCCGCAGGCTTCTGAACAAGCACATCGGGATCCAGATGGAGAAGGCGGCAAAGCATGTCGACCTCGTACCACCGGATTGCGTACGCCGAAGCCGGGAGGCATTCGAGAATCACCTGGACGACATTGCCCGTGCGACCCACGACGCCGGCCTCCGCGCCACCCAGGAGAACCATGCCTATCAGGATGTCGGTACGCGGGTTTATCTGGTCGTCTCCGTTTTTCCTTGGACCACGGAGGAGACCATTGAAAAGCTGCGTCAAGCTTCGACCGAGCCCCCCTTCGGTTATGTGAGCATGATGACCAAGATGTTCATCAACGGCTGGCCATCTGCCGACCTCACGCACTTCCTGCATGTCCTGGTCTGCCTTGGCGAAGGGACCTTCCACATGCACACGGCGCTCGGAGACTACGGAGGATTCCCTGGGGCTCCCCGTGATTTCACCGTGTTCCCGGTCGACCTGCTCAATGAGGATGAACGCAGGATGATCGGCTCGTGAGGACGTCTCGGAGGATCGACCATGGGGTGGTTCAAACGACGCAAGGTCCAGGGAGCGGACGACCGAGTGGACAGACTCGTCCGGCACCTCACGTTCTACCAGGATGAGGCTGTATGGGCCGAGGCGATGCGGGAGGCTGTCTCATACGCGCCTCAGGGGGACGAGACAGGACTCCGCGCCATGGGTGAGGCGATCCGCCGCAGAGCGCGCAAGACCGCCGTGAGTTTCTACAACCCGGTCATGGGTGCGCTGACAGCTCGCCGTGGAACAGAGGTCGTGCAAGCGGAGGAGCGACTCTTCGAGCTCGCGAAAGCCGAGGAACTCTGCGAGGACCCGGAACTGAGTCAAAGCCTGATATCCGCAGCCTTGACCGTCTCCGGCGACGGGTTGAGCGGACTCCTGCAACGGATCTTCATCCATGTCGGAGCAGTCCAGGGATATGACTTCCAGCTGCTGTTCAATCACCTCCACTCGTCGGTCCAACTCAGGCACACCTTGGGTGAGCGATCCTGGACCGAACAGCAGTTGGACGAACGAGATTGAGCCATTGCCACGGTTTCCGAGTTCCTGTTGCGCCATCATCCTCGCCCTTCTCGCCGCCTGCTCCTCGCACGAAGGCGCGGGCGGCGCGCCGCGGGCCCGGGCGTGGACCGAGGCGGAGGGCCTGTTCCACCGCGACCCGCGCTGGCTCGGCGGCGACGGGGCGCTGACGATCCCGCTCGGCGGCGGGCGCACGCTGTGGCTGTTCGGCGACAGCTTCGTCGCCACCGGCGACCCGCCGGACCGGCGGCGGTCGGTCATCGTGCGCAACTCGGTCGCCGTGCAGCGCGGCATGGATCCGCGCACCGCGGCGATGGCCTTCTGCTGGCGCGTCGGGCCCGACGGCCGGCCGACGTCGTTCTTCGCCGACCACGAGGGGCGCTGGTGGTGGCCCGGCCACGGCGTCCGGCTCGACGGCGGCCCGCTCGTCGTCTTCCTGCTCGACGTCCGGTCGACGCCCGGCGAGGGCCTCGGCTTCGCCGGGGACGGCTACGCCGTCGCGATCGTCGACGACCCCGACGCCCCGCCGTCGCAGTGGCGGCCGCGGGTCGTGCCGGCCAGCCGGCCAGCCTTCGACGTGCTCCCCGCGACCGCGGTCGTGCGCGACGGGGACCACGTCGTCGCCGTCGCGATCCGCCAGCACGGCGCGCACGCCGGCGCGCTGGTCCGGTGGCCGGTCGCCGAGCTCGCGCGCGGCGAGACCGCCGGCGCCGAGTGGTGGACCGGGACGGCGCGCGGCTGGGTCCCCGAGCGGAGCCTCGGGCGTGCCGGGCCGGCCCCGGTCATGGACGACGCCGGCTCGGAGTGCTCGCTGCACCGCGACCCGGTGACCGGGGACTGGCTGCACGTCGCGACGCGGGGCTTCGGCGCGACGACGATCGTCCTGCGCCGCGCGCCGGCCCTGACCGGCCCGTGGAGCGAGGCCGTCGAGGTCTATCGCCCGCCCGAGTCCGACGGCCCGCGCCCCTTCGTCTACGCGGCCAAGGCCCACCCCGAGCTCAGGGGCCCGGACCCCGGCGACCTCGTCCTGACCTACGCGACCAACAGCTTCGAGTTCGGGGACCTGTTCACCGAGGCCGGCCAGGAGCGGCTGGCCTGGCCCCGCCTCGTGGTCCTGCCGATGGGCCGCTGACGACCGGCGACGGCTCGTGACGGACCCCGGGTCCGGGCGCAGAATCGTCCGCGACCCAGAGGACATCGACATGAGCAGACGCGTCCCCGAGCAGCACTACGCCCACCGGATCGGCTGGCTCCGCGCGGCCGTCCTCGGCGCCAACGACGGCATCGTCTCGACCGCGAGCCTCGTCATCGGGGTCGCCGCGGCCGAGGTCGCCCGGGCCGAGGTGTTGATCGCCGGCGTCGCCGGGCTCATGGCCGGCGCGATGTCGATGGCCGCCGGCGAGTACGTGTCGGTCAGCTCCCAGGCCGACACCGAGCGGGCCGACCTCGCCCGCGAGCGGAGCGAGCAGGCCGCAGACCCGGACTACGAGCACCGCGAGCTGGCGGCGATCTACGTCGGCCGCGGGCTCGAGCCGGACCTCGCGCGCGAGGTCGCCAGGCAGCTCATGGACCACGACCCCCTCGGCGCCCACGCCCGCGACGAGCTCGGCCTGACCGACACGCACACGGCGCGGCCGATCCAGGCGGCCTGGGCCTCGGCCGCGACGTTCACCGGTGGCGCCCTGCTGCCGCTCATGGCCGTCGTCCTGAGCCCGGAGGCGCGGATCATCCCCTTCGTGGCCGCGAGCTCGCTCGTCTTCCTCGCCGTCATGGGCAGCGTGGCCGCCCGCGTCGGCGGCGCGAGCCCGCTGCTCGGCGCCGGCCGGGTCGCCCTCTGGGGCGCCGCGGCCATGGCCGCCACCGCCGGCGTCGGCGCGCTGTTCGGCCACATCGTCTGAGGGCGGGGGGTGACCCGTCGTGCCGGTCTGCCACACGGCGAAACGGTGCAGGTCCAGGGCGATCCCGAAGACGAGGTCCGCCCAGACGTCGGTGGGCCTCCTCGTCCGTAGGGACCTCCATCCTGCACGAGCTCCACGCATGCCGGAGATCTCCCGGTTCCATGGCATCGCGATCGCGATGTACTTCAACGATCATCCGCCCCCACACTTCCACGCCAGGTACGGAGGGCTCGAGGTCGTCGTCCTGATCGGAGACGGGAAGGTGATCGGCCGGTTTCCACCGCGACAGGTGGAGCTCGTCCTGAGGTGGTACAATCTCCACCGCGAAGAGCTCTCGAAGGATTGGGAGCGGGCACGCAGGCACGAGCCACTCCTCCCCATCGAACCGCTGGTCCTACCGTGAGACCCACTCCCGAGCTGACATCCGTCGAGTACATGGAGGACTACAAGGTCCACGTCCGGTTCATCGACGGAGTCGAAGCCGATGTCGATCTCGCAGACGTCCTCTGGGGGGAGGTCTTCGAACCTCTCAAGGACCCCGCCGAGTTCCGCCGCTTCCGACTGGACCGGGCGCTCAACACGATCACCTGGCCATGCGGAGCCGACCTCGCCCCCGAGTTCCTGTACGCAAGGGCCAAGACCGGCAGCGCGGACGTCCCCGGAGGGTCTTGACCCGGTGTCGGGCCGTCGCCCTCCGAGGCGCGGCTATCCTGGGCCTCCCGGCCCATCGCCGGGGTGAGGAGCTGCATGGGCTGGGCCACCCACCACATCCAGGCGCTGCGCGAAGGTCGGACGGTGACGTTCCGGCCGCGTGGCCACTCGATGAAGGGTCGGATCGAGGACTGAGGGATGCGGCCTTCGAGCTTCCTCGACCCCGCGACGTATCGCCGGATCAGACGCAAGCACGACTGGCGCCCGATCAAGGTGACCCTGCAGACGAGCGGCGCGATGCTGGCCTGGTGGTTCCCCGTCGACGTCATCGGGGTCTGCTGCTCCGAGATGCCCGAGTTCATGAGGGTCGCCTTCTTGATCGCGACCCTCGGCAGCCTGGCCGGGATCCTGGTCAGCCACGTCTGGAGGTTGCGCCACGACTGGATCATCGCCCTGCTGACCCTGTTCCCTGCCTTCTGGCTGGGGGTCGCCCTGGTCAACGTGATCGGGATCCCGTTCCACGTCATGATCGGCGGCTCGTTGGCGACGTGACGTCCGACCACGAGCGGCCAGGATCCGAGCAGGGAGCGGTGGATCCCAGGGTGGGAGCGGAAAGGTCCAGGGTTCGACCTATCGATGCCGTCAGGACGACGGTGGAGACCTCCGGGTTGCTGGCCCTGGCGCTCCTGTGCATGTATCCGGAGTGGCACTGGGGGCACCGCATGCACGTCTTCCTGTCGTTCGCCTTCGGGGCTGGTTTCGTGTTCGGGGTCCCCGCCGCGTGCATCCGTCACATGCGACTCATCACAGGGTCGCTGTCGCTGGCGATCCCAACGATGATCTTCTCCCTGGCAGCCGGAGCAGCCCTGGCCTTCATCGCCTCGATGATCCTCTACAGCACGGTCTGATGGTGCAGGCGGCCGAGCTCCAGGAAGCAGACCGGGCCCTCATCCCCATCGGGTGAACCGGCGATGAAGACCTCGTGGAGCTCCAACCGCTTGTTCCGGGAAGCGATGGATCCTTCTGCATCGACGAGGTCGAGAGCAGGACCACCCCCTGGCGAAGGAACTCGTAAAGCTCCTCGCTTCCGGGCCGGCTCGAAGCGGGGTCTGATGTTCTCGCCGACTTCGGGGTGCGATTAGCAGCAGCACCCGACCTGGACGACACCGGCATGGAGCGTTGGTGCAACAAGCTCCACCCGGAGAACCTCGTCTCCGGGTTGGACGATACGTGACCAGCTGGTCCAGGCGCTGTGCCTGGCGAGGAGCTGCCTTCCCACCTACCCGAGGATGGCTGGCAGAGTTCAGGTAGGTATCCAGCTTCGACCATCCGGGGTATTGTCCACCGGTCTTGTCGGACGATCCGGACCGGATTTCCTCCTGCGTGGTTTCCCTTTCACCAGGTACGGGTAGGAGAGCCCTTCCTCGTAGAGGACCTGGAGACCTACGAGCACGAAGCCGTCAGGATCTGCACAATCCATTCACCATAGAAGCTCTTCCTCGATGATGAACGGACTGCCCCGATGGCGCAGCGTAATGCGATGGCCGGAGGAGGTCATCGCACTGCTGAGGACCGGCGAGATCACGCGTCAGCCTCGACCATGACCTCGGCGACGATAGGCACGGTACCGGCTACGACGTGATCCTGTGGATCGAGCAGGCCGTTGCGCTCCGGGCTTCCGCCCGCCGAAACTCGCGGTGCATTCCGCCAACAGCTCAGCTCGCCAGAAGATGGAGGCTGACCTTCCGACGATCCGCCGTCTCGCCGACGCCAGTGGGCGGGCCGCTGAGCGCTCTCTCCCGCTTCCGGCCATCCCGGGATAATCCGCCGGGACTTGTCGGATCCGGGGGCGACCCTTGCCCTCGTGGCGGGCTTGCCCACCTACGGCGCCTGCCTCTGGAAACAGCGCCCGTCCGCCACGAGAGGAGAGAGGACATGGCAAAGGTCCTGATCAACGTCTGGATCGGCCACAACTCGATCTTCGGCCGCTGCGTGAGCGTCGAGGACGAGGATGCGGCTGATCGTTCTCGACCCCGCCGAAAGTCCACCGTAGGCCTGGAGGTCGACATGCGGCCGCTGGATCACGTTCCAGACTGCGGCCTTGCTCCTGGCTCGTGGTCGACTCCGTCCTGGTCTGGGGTCCCGAAGTCCCTGGATTCGTCGTGGTCGCCTGGGGCCTCGCCAGCCTCGCAAGCCTCCCAGGCATCCTGGTCTGTCATATCTGGAGGCTGCACGCAAGGACTGGATCATCGCCCTGCTCTGCTCCTGGCCTGACCTGGGGTTTCCTCTCCTCTGGCCATCGGGATCCGTACCACATCCGGATCGATGGGCAGATGGGCCTGGCGACCCCGACCTCCGCACGGAGGCAGGGGGCTATCCTGAGGCCTCGGCGGGGCCCAACTCCTCGCTCGAGGAGCAAATGCAACCAGAGGGTCGGGTATGGGTCGTCTGACTGCCATCGAGGACTGGAAGGAAGGGGTCGTCCGAGACAGACGGTTCCACCTCACGGTCTCCGTGCAGGCCGTCTCGTTGCTATTCTTCGGCTGGTGCGCCTGGGACACGGTCTACGTGCTCGGGAACCTCGGGCAGGTGCATCGGCGACCACGGGATGGAGATCCTGTTCTTCGTCGGCCTCGGCTTGGCGATGGCTCGGCACCTCATGGTCATCTACGGTACATCTGGATGGCCTTCCTCACCTTCGCCTCCTCGTTGGTCGTCTGGTTCCTCCTCTGATCTACCTTGGGCTGGGGTTCCACCTCCTGATCGGAGGCCGGGTCTGACGGCTCTGCACGTCGCTCGGAACCACAGCCTCGACGTCGGCCCCTTACTGGGGGTCCCCTGCCCCGCCGCGCCGGCCTTCCCGTGATCTTCACGCGGAGGCCGCCCGGATCCGGGGCCGGGCCTTGTGGACCCGAGGGCGGCCGGCCCACTAGCGGCGCCTGCCTCTGGATACACCACCCCGTCCCCCACAGAGGAGAGAGGACATGGCAAAGGTCCTGATCACCGGCGCGAGCCGGGGGTTCGGCAAGCTCACGGTCGAGGCGCTGCTGGCCAAGGGCCACGACGTCGCCGCGGCGATGCGTGACCCGGCCGGTCGCAACAAGGCGGTCGCCGGCGAGCTGAGCGGCCTCGGCGCGAAGGTCGTCGAGCTCGACGTCACCCAGGACGGCAGCGTCGCCGACGGCGTCGCCCAGGCCGTCGAGGCCCTCGGCGGCCTCGACGTCGTCGTCAACAACGCCGGCGTCGGCGTGCTCGGCCTGCAGGAGAGCTTCACCCCCGAGGACTGGAAGAAGCTCTTCGACGTCAACGTCTTCGGCGTGCAGCGCGTCGCCCGCGCGACCCTGCCCCACCTGCGCGCGCAGCGCTCCGGCCTGATGATCCAGGTCTCGAGCCTGCTCGGCCGCGTCGTCATGCCGTGGCTCGGCCCGTACAACGCCAGCAAGTGGGCCCTCGAGGCCATGTCGGAGAACTACCGCGTCGAGCTGTCGCGCTTCGGCGTCGACGTCACCATCGTCGAGCCGGGTGGCTACGCGACGACGTTCACGGACGCCCTGCTGCATCCGAGCGACCACGGCCGCGACGCGACCTACGGCGGCATGGCCGAGGAGGGCGCGCAGTTCATGAAGGGCTTCGAGGAGACCATGGGCGGCAACCCCGACCAGGACCCCCGGGACGTCGCCGACGCGATCGTCGCGCTGGTCGAGACCCCGGCCGGGAAGCGGCCGTTCCGGACGGCCGTCGACAAGCTCGGCATGGCCGACGCGATCCGCCCGTACAACGACGCGCTCGAGGCCCTGCACGACGGGCTCTACGGCAACTTCGGCATGAACGGCATGCGCCGCGTCGCCACGGGGTCATGACCCTCCCGGCCCGCGCCCGGACCGGCACGCCGCGGCGTGTCGATTCGGGCGGCGGGTCGTGGCGACGACCCGACCCTGCGCTAGCGTCTCGGGCATGATCCCTCCGCTCCAGGCCCTCGAGCGCCTGCGTCAGGGCAACCGCCGCTTCGTCGCCGACGAGCAGGGCCGGCGGACGCTGACGCGGCAGACGCACCCCAGCGAGCTGGCCGAGGGCCAGGAGCCGATGGCCATCATCCTCGGCTGCTCGGACTCGCGCGTGCCGGCCGAGATCGTCTTCGACCAGGGCCTCGGCGATCTGTTCGTGATCCGCGTCGCCGGCAACATCGTCGCGCCGTCCCTCGTCGGGAGCGTCGAGTTCGCGGCCGACCGCTTCGGCACCCGCCTCGTCGTCGTCCTCGGCCACTCGATGTGCGGGGCCGTGCAGGCGACCCTGGAGGAGCTCGAGAACCCCTCCGAGCTCCTGTTCCCCAACATCCAGTCGATCGTCGACCGCATCCGACCCTCGGTCGAGCCGCTGCTCGACGGCGGCCACGACCACGGGACCCTCGTCCACGAGGCCGTGCGCGCCAACATCCGCGCCTCGGCCGACCACCTGCGCCATGGCTCGCCGATCCTCGAGCGCCTGATCAGGGACGAGGGCCTGTGCGTCGTCGGCGCCGAGTACTCACTCGAGACCGGCGTCGTCGACTTCTTCGACAGCGTGCCCGAAGGACTGAGCGGCGCGGCCGGGCCCAGCTCGCCGCGCGCCAGACCAGCAGGGCGAGCATCAGCAACGCCGCAGGCCCGAGCGAGGCCGGCCGATCGAGACCTCCACCTGCAGGCGAGGAAGTGGTTCCAGCTCGCGTCTGCGGGTTGCTCCCGGCAGGGTGGCGAGGAACGCGATTGCATCACCTCTCCCCATCTCGCGGGTGGAGTGGGCTCCGAGACAGGCGCGCCCGTGAGGATCGTCCACAGCAAGAGCAGCGGCAGGTACAGCGCGAGGGCCCCGGCCAGGACCAGCAGGATCGGCCGGGTCGCCGGGCCAGCCCGCCGGACGAAGGTCGGCAGCACAGAGCCCACGGGAGCCTCGACGAGCAACCAGGACAGGCCGGGCACTCGTCCGGCCCAGACCCACCGCAGCGGGACCAGGAAGCGTTGCAGCACGTCGCGAAGCCGGGCTCCTCTCCGGATCACACGGTCCGCCACGCGTGGGCGCAGGACGAAGGGTCCCTTCGGCACGGCCTGCCGGGGTGTCGACAGCGGGGAGGTCGAGCAGCACGACCTCGTCGGGGCTCGGCTGCCGATGGCTGCGATGTCCATGAATGGATCCGGATCGTGCTGGTCTCCGCCCACCGGCTCATCGGCCACGTGACCGAACAGGTCCTGGAACACCTCGTCCCCGGAACCTCGCGCCCCTCACGATCGCAGACGACCGCGCCGAGGCAGGCCAGGACGAGACGACGCCGAGGAACAACCCGGCCAGGGCCGCAAGGCTCGGTCGAGCCAGGCGGGCAACGGAGCCCTGCCAGACGCCGCTCGCGGAGCGCCTCGCCCGATCCTCATCCCTCGTCGTCGTCCTCGGCGGCGAAGCGCGCGACCTGGGCGGCGTAGTCGGCGGAGGCAGGTCGCGGCGGCCGCGCGCGCAGGTGGGCAGCAGGGTCTCGTCGCCGAGCAGGGCGGCGAGGGCAGCGCGACAGGGCCGGGGCGTCGCCGGGCGGGAACAGCAGCGCGTCATCGCCCTCGCGCACGAACGGCGCGATGCCGCCGACCGCCGAGGCGACGACCGGGATGCCGGCGGCGCGGGCCTGGAGCAGGACCAGGGGCAGGTTCTCGAGCCACAGGCTCGGGATCGCGATGACGTCGAGGCCCGACAGGACCCGGGGCAGCTCGGACGGGTCGAAGGGCCCGCGGAACTCGAGCGGCAGGATGGCCCCGCGCACGCGGCGCTCGAGGGCCTTGCCGTAGCCGGGGTGCTGCGCCGAGGTCGCGGCCCCGCGCACGTCGACCTCGAGGCCGCGGCGCTGGGTCGCCGGCAGCAGGGCCAGGGCCTCGACGAGGACGTGCAGGCCGCCCGTGCGGCGGCGCGATCTGCGACAGGTAGCCGACGCGCAGCCTCGGCCCGGGCGCGGGCCGGGTCACGCCGGCCGTGCGCTCGGGCCGGAGCGCACGGCAGGACCTCGACCCGGTCGGCCGGCAGGCCGAAGCTCGACCGCGCGCAGCCCGATCGCCTCGCTCGGCGCGAAGAAGCGGTCGACCCGGGCCAGCGCCGCCGCGACCTCGACCTCGCGCAGGGCGAAGGCCGCCGGCGAGGCCAGGGCCGTGCGCTCGCCGAGCGTGAACAGCACGCGCTGGGCGACGCGCCGCATGCGGTCGACGACGCCGCGCCGGCCCCAGGGTCCCGGGCGCAGGACGCAGGCCGCGCACTTGCGCGGCTCGGGGCCCGTGCAGTCGTCGAGCTCGGCGTCGAGGAGCTGGCCGCGGTGGCACCACGGCAGGAACTCGGTCAGGTGGACGAGGACCTCGGCGCCGTGGTCCTTGGCCGCCCGGACCAGCCCGAAGCTGACCTCCCCGCCGAGCGCGGTGAAGTGCACGCGCTGGAACGGCCCGCGCCGCTCGCACAGCTCGGCCAGGGCCTGGTCCTGGCGCGGGTCCTCGTAGCTGTCGCGGAACGGCTTGCCCGGCCGCCGCTGCAGCTCGAGCGGGTGGATCCAGATCCCGCCCAGGGGCCGGCTGCGCTGACCGACTCGGGCGCTGCCCCCGCCCGGCACGGGGAAGAACACCTCGACCTCGTGGCCCTCGGCCGCCAGCCCGAGCGCGAGGTCGTGGGCGTAGCCCTCGGAGCCCCAGCGCCCCTCGGGGGGGAAGCCGCGCGTGACGAACAGGATCCGCACGCCCGGATCATCGGCGGGTCCGGGGCGGGGGTCCACACGGGACCCCCGCCCGTCCCTCCCTCGGGGGCAGGTGGCCTAGTGGCGCCCGTACTGCAGGGTCTTGCCCTTGCGCTGGGCGTAGATGTAGGCCTCGAGGGCGATCATGCGCGGGTCGTCCTCGGCGAGCGGCTGGCCCCGCACCGGGTGCTCGATGCACCAGTTGATCATGTGCCGGAGCAGCACGGTCCTGCCGATCTGGGTCTGGTACTTGGGATAGGTCTCGGGGTGGGTGTTGCTCGCGTCGGGGTGGCACATGTCGCAGGACACGGCGATCGTGCTCCCGAGCCGGTTGGCGTCGTGGAACACCTGGGCGCCCTCGAGCACGAGCCGCCGCACCTCGCGCTCCCAGAGCACGACGTCGCGCTCGGTGAAGTCGCGGTACGGGTGGCCCTCGGCCTGGCCCTCGCCGAGCATCGCGCGGTTGTCGTACGGCCCCACGAGCTGGAAGCGCTTCTGCAGCAGCGCCTCCTGGGCGTCCTGGCCGTCCTGCTCCATGACCCAGGCCCGCTCGGGGTTCTTGGCCTTCCACGCGGCCATGAGCCCGTCGGCGACGGCCTGGGCCTCGGCCCGGGACGCCGGCTCGGCGGGCAGGCTGACGCTGGTCTCGCCGTCGCAGAGCTGGACCTGGACGGGCTTGCCGTCCTGCGGCCGCGCCGTCGCGAGCAGGACCGCGACGCCGAGGCCGCCCACGGCCAGCAGGCTGCCGGTCTTCTTGTCGATGCGCATCGCTCCTCCTCGCTCAGTAGCTGCTGGCGTTGGTCCGGGCCGGGCGGTCGTCCTGGCCGTTCGACTTGAGGTAGGCCGCCGACACGGTCACGGGGTTGCGGTTCCACAGCCGGTAGACCTTGTCGATGAGGCCGTCGGCCGAGACCTCGAGCTCGCCCATGCCGCAGCCGTCCATCGGGTTGAACGGGTCGGGCCGGTTCATCTGCACGGTCAGCTCGGGCAGGCCCTCGGGGGCGTACGGCCACGGCCAGGCCGTCGACAACAGGCCATGGAAGTGGATGTTGCCGATCCGGTTGGTCAGCGGCTGGTGCGTGTGGCCGTGGATGACGGTGCAGCGCGCGAAGCGCCGCAGGATCTTCTGCACCTGGGGGGCGTCCTCGGTCCAGAAGTTCCACCGCTTGTAGAGGTGGTAGAGCGGCGAGTGCGAGAACACCACGACCGGCGTCTCGTCGCCGATCCGCTCGAGGTCCTTGGCCAGCCAGGTGCGCTGCTCCTCGCCGACCATGAACGGGTTCTGGAGGCCGTTGTCGAGGCCGGCGACGGTCTGCATCCGCTCCATCGGGGTCAGGCCGCGCGCGGTCCAGAAGTCCTGCTCGACGACGCTGTTGAGCACGACGAAGTGGACGCCCTTGTGGTCGAAGCTGTAGCGGTCCTCGCCGAACAGCTCGCGCCACTTCCGGCCGAGGTCGAAGTACCAGTCGTGCTCGCCGACCATCATCCGGACCGGCGCCTTGACGTTCTTGAGGATCTCGGCGCCGAGCTCGAGCTCCGCGGGCTGCCCGAGCTGGGCCAGGTCGCCCCCGTAGAACACGAAGTCGGGCTGCGGGTCCATGCGGTTGACGTCGTCGACGGCCCGCAGGATCGAGCGCACGAAGCGGTCGTTGACCTCCTTGGTGTAGAGGTGTGAGTCGCTGATGTAGGCGATCCGGAAGCTCTCCTCGAGCGGGCTGGCGCCGTTGGCCTCGAAGGTCAGCGGCTGGAAGCTGTGCGGCCACACGGCCCCGGTCGTCAGGGCCGCGGCACCCGCCGCGGCCGAGACGCGCATGAAGGCCCGGCGGTCCAGGCCGCGCAGGCCCTCGATGGCCGCCTGCCGCTCCTCCATGTACCTGGTCTCGATGCTCTTCATGGCTACTTGCCTCCCATGGCGCGGTCCTCGAAGCCGAGCTTCTTCCTCTGGGCCAGGGCCTCGTCGCGGAACGGCCGCTGGTCCGCCGCGCGCTTGCGCTGGGCGGCGAGCTGCTGCCGGTTCTGGGCGTCGAAGCGGCGGTCGGTCAGCGTGAACAGGAAGGCGACGAGCTGGTCGACCTCCTCCTCGCCGAGCGCCAGCGCCTCGATGCCGCCGTCGAGCCAGGAGTTGACCTCGCCGCCCTTGTTGTAGTGGTCGACCGTGTCCCACAGCGTCTGCATCGAGCCGTCGTGCATGTACGGCGGCGTGATGCCGATGTTGCGCAGCTGCGGCGTGCGGAACGAGCCGACGTCCGCGTAGTTGCGCGTGACCATGAACCGGCCGAGCTCGCTCATGTCGGTCGTGAGCGCGAGCCGGTCGAGCTCCTGCTCGGACGAGTCCTTCTCGAGCGCCGTGAGGGCGGTCTTGGCCAGGCCCTCGAAGTCCTTGTCGTGGGCCGAGACGCCGATGTTGTGGAACCGGTAGTCGGTGCCGAGCGGGTTGACGGCGTTGAGCGGGTGGCAGGTCGCGCAGCGGGCCTTGCCGTTGAACAGCGCGAAGCCCTTCTTGGCGTCCTCGCCGATCGCGTCCTCCTCGCCGGCCTGCCAGCGGTCGAACGGCGCGTCGAGGAAGATCAGCGTCCGCTGGAACGCCGCCAGGGAGTCTTCGATGGCCTTGTAGTCGACCGGCCGGCCCCAGGCGGCCTCGAAGGCCTTGGCGTAGGACGCGTCCTTGGCCAGCTTGGCCACGACCTTGTCGCGGTCGGGCATGCCCATCTCGATCGGGTTGAGGACCGGCTGCCCGGCCTGGTGGGCCAGGCTCCTGGCCCGGCCGTCCCAGAACAGCGGCTCGATGAGCGCCGCGTTCATGACCGTCGGCGCGTTGCGCCGCCCGAGCTTGCCGAAGATGCCCTCGGACACCGGCCGGAGGTCGGTGAACGAGCGGGCGACGTCGTGGCAGGTCGCGCACGAGACCGTGTCGTCCTGGGACAGGGCCGTGTCGAAGAACAGGCGCTGGCCGAGCTCGATCTGCGCGGCGTTGGCCTGCTCCTCGTCGAAGAAGTCCCAGAATACCGGGTCGACGCCCGCCGGCCGGCCGGGGCCGGCGTCGGGGAGCAGGCGCCTGAGCATGGCCTGCTGCTCCTTGAACGGCGTCGCTCCGTGCGGGGCCTCCTGGCCCTGCCAGACCATCACGCCGGCCAGCAGGACCCCTGCGGCCAGGGTCGCCCTGCGGACGGGGGGGAGGGAGACGGTCATCGCGCGATCCTCCTCGAGCTGGGGTGTCGCCTTCGCGTCCGACGGGTTCGCCGCGACGCTCCGCCGGGATGCAGATGGGCGGAAGAACAGCACAAACCGGGACCCCCGGGGGGTCCAATCGGAACTCCCGATGGGCCGAATAGGGCTCGCCCATCCACCGATCGCCCCGATAGACTCCCGAACGCACATGGACTACCGCGTCGAGCTCCCGGCCTTCTCGGGGCCCCTTGACCTGCTCCTGCACCTGGTCAAGCGCCAGGAGGTCTCGATCCACGAGGTCCAGATCAGCCGGATCCTCGGGGACTACCTCGTCTACGTCCGCGCCCTCGAGACCCTCGACCTGGACAACATCGGCGAGTTCCTGGTCATGGCCTCGACGCTGATGGAGATCAAGAGCCGCGAGATCCTGCCGCGCGAGACGGTCGACCTGCGCGAGGAGCTGGACCCCCGCGACGAGCTGATCCGCCAGCTGATCGAGTACAACCGCTACCGCGAGATCACGCGCCGGCTCGAGGGCCGCGGCAAGGACCGCGAGCGGCGCTTCTCGCGCGGCGCCTTCGGGGCCGACCCGCGCCAGCTCTCGGACATGGCCCGCGAGCGCTTCGAGCAGGACGTCGAGGAGAGCCTCGACCTCGAGGACCTCGACGTCTGGTTCCTGCTCAAGGCCTACGCCGAGCTCCTGCAGGAGACCGACTTCGGCAAGGTCTACGAGGTCGAGCACGACGACCGGACCCTGGCCTGGCACATCGGAGACCTGCGCCGCCGGCTCGAGGCGGCCCGGGAGCTGCGCTTCCGCGAGGCCTTCGACCCGGCCGAGGGCAAGATCGGCCTGATCGGGGCGTTCATGGCCCTGCTCGAGCTCATGAAGCAGGGCGAGGTCCGCGCGCAGCAGGACGGCGCGTTCGGCGAGATCGTCCTGCGCTGGATCGCGCCGGCCGAGGACGCCGAGCTCGCCGCGGGCCCCTAGGCCCCGCCGACGCGCAGCGTCAGGAGCAGGATCTCGGCGGGGCGCCGACGTAGCGGCAGCAAGTCACGCCGACCGCGGCCGACGTGAGCCACGAGCCCTCAGGCAGGTGCAGGCCCTCGATCCAGCCGAAGCGGCTGTGGTGCAGCAGGACGTAGCGGCCGAAGCCGGACCTGGCCCCCGTGGAATTGGCCGCTGAGCACGACCTCGACCCGCACCGCACGGCCTCGAAGAGAAGTCGGGGTGGTGGGCGAGGAGCAGCACGGGCTCGTCGTCGAAGGCGAAGGCCCCGGCGAAGGGCCGCGAGCCAGGTCGGGCCGCCCCCTCGGTCAGGTCGTCGCCGGCCAGCCACAGGCCAGCGCCGCCGCGCTCGAGCCGGCAGCCCTCTCGTTGAGCAGGACGCGGACGCCGCGCTCCTCGAGGAAGCCGCGCCAGTAGCCGAGGTCACGGCCGTGGAAGTAGTCGTGGTTGCCGGGCACGGCGAAGACGCCGAGCCCCGGGTCGATCCGGGCCAGCGCCCGCTCGTAGAGCCTGATCTCGTCGCGGCGCGTGTTGACGAGGTCGCCGCCGAGGGCAGACGAGCTCGGGCCGGCGCTCGGCGAGCTGGCCGAAGATCCGATCGAGGTCGCCGGCCGAGAGGTAGGACCCGGCGTGCAGGTCGCTGAGGAAGGCCACGCGCAGGCCGTCGAGCCCCGGCCCCCCGCGCGCGAGCGGCAGCTCGACCTCGCTCCAGTGCATGCCGCGCCGGACCCAGCGGTGCATCCAGCGGCCCGGGGGCAGCATGTCGAGGCCGCGGTTGAGCCAGGCCGCGAGCCTGGCCATGCCGCGGCGCCAGCCGCGGCGCCGGCCCGACAGGAGCCCGGTCGGCCGCGGCGCGGCAACCGCTCGGCCAGCAGCGCCCGCCGCGACGGTGCCCCGTCGCCGCCGGTCGTCTCGGTCTCGGCCATCCGCGTGTCGGTCACCTGGCGTCAGGGCTCAGTCGTCGAGGGGGAACGGCCTGCCGTCCTTGGTCGGCCGCGCCGACTCCGGACGAGGCCCAGGGCTCATCGGCCTTGTCCGCCGACCTCCCGTAGGCGAACACCGCGACCCGGCGGACCTACCGCCTGGCCGTAGCCCAGCCCCTTGCCGGCCTGCTTGGCGTAGCAGTCGGCGAACTCCTGCGCGTCCCCGGCGGTGTCCCAGAAGGTCACCCACAGCAGGGCCTCGGGCGCCTTCCGGGTCCTTGCCATGATGAACACGCGGTCGCCACCCAGCCCTCGCCCGGAAGCGTGGACCCAGTAGCGCGGCTGCATCATCAGCGCGCTGAGCGCGGCCATGAGGTTCTCGTCGTACTTCTTGCGGTGCTTCTTGCCGAGCACGCTGCACAGGAGCTCACCCAGCGTGTCCTCGTCGGCGACCGGGAGGTCGCAGCGCCCGGCCACGATCCTGGCGAAGGCCTCCTCGTCGGCGAGGACGACCGGGAGGTCGCGCCGCTGCGGGTCCCAGTACTTGTCGGGGTGCAGGATCTGCTCCGAGGACCGCGGCATCTCGCCGAACGCCGCGCCGACGGCGTCGCGCACGCCGTTGCGCGCCTGCACGAGCGCGGTCGGCCCCTTGCCCTTGGTCAGGAAGTACATGCCCATCATGTAGCGGGCCAGCATCGTGTGGAAGTACGGCGGCGCCTGCATGAAGACGAGGTTGCGCTCCATCTCCTCCTTCTGCGACTCGAGCATCTCCTTCATGTCGTACTTGCCCTGGTTCGCGACCCCCCACCGCATCATCAGGCAGGTCGCCGAGCCCTCGGCCACGGCCCCGACCGCGAAGCCGGCGTCCTCGGACAGCCCGGGCTTCATGCGGTCGCCGAGCCCGTAGAGCTGGTCGTCGAGCGCGTGCGTCAGCTCGTGCGCGATGACCGTGCGGTTGGCGAACTCGCCCATCGCGGCCGAGCGCAGCATCATGAAGAACTGCTTGCGCTCGGGGTCGTAGAAGCCGCCGATCTGGCTCAGCAGCACCTCGAGGAAGGCCTTCTCGAGGTCCATGTCGGGCGGGATGAACCCCATCGTGCGCAGCATGTACTGCGAGCGCTCGAGCTTGCCGTCGCCGTACTCCTCGCGGAGCTTGGCCACGATGAACTCCCGCAGCTCGGCCTCGCCGTGGACGCCCTTCTTGACCGGGTGCTCGAAGCGCTGGCCGCAGAGCTTCTCGACCTCCGCCTGCACGTCCTCGGCCGTGTCGAGCAGCTCCTTGGCCTTGCCCTCGAGCCGCTTCTCCTCCTCGGTCAGGACGGGCCGGCTCGCCGGGGCCTCGGTCCCCTGAGCGGCGAGCGGGGCGGCCAGGAGGGCGGACAGGAACAGGGTCGCGGTCGCGGGGGTCATCGCCATGTCTCCTCTCACTCCTTCTCGGCCGACACGAACTCCCGCCGGGCCCCGGTCCACAGGCACAGGGCCAGCGGCAGGACCACGAAGACGAGCAGGGTCCGCGCGGCCTCCCCGGCGGTCGGCAGCTCGGCCATGCGGGCCTCCATGTCGAACCGGGTGTCGGCCCAGCTCATGTCCAGGATCGCGCGGCGGAGCACGTCCTGGCCCTCGGCGGCGTGGAAGATCAGGGTCCTCGTCGCGTCGAGGATCGTCAACGAGCGGACGCCCGAGCCGTGCGGGGCCGTGCTGACGAACTGCTCCCAGGCCGCGACGAAGCCGAGCCCGATCAGGATCGCCCACTTGAAGCGCAGCCCCAGCCAGCAGCCCACGGCGACGTAGGCCGCCGTCCCGAACAGCATCGGCAGGGCGAAGACCGCCAGCGTCTCGGGCCGGAGCCGCTGGCCGAAGCCCGCCTCGCTGGCCGCCGACGGCGCCAGGGCGCAGGCCAGGCCGTAGCCGGTGCCGAGCAGGGCGACCGAGACGAGGAGCGCGGCGAGGTACTTGCCGGCCCAGATCGCCGGGCGCGGGACGGGCCGCACGAGGACGTGCAGGAGCGTCCCGTCGGAGACCTCCTCGCGGGTCGCGACGACGCCGAAGTAGACCGCGGTGATCGGCACCACGACCTGCACGAAGAGGTACAGGCTGAGCTCGGCGAAGGTGCCGTTGGGGTTCTGCTGGTCGGCGAAGCGGGCCAGCAGGAGCGTCGTCAGGAACGCGTAGCCGAGGACGGCGAACACGAACAGGAGCGTCGCCCGGCGCTTGAACACCATCCCGAAGCCCTGGACGGCGATCCACCACGTGCAGCGGAGGAAGGTCACGCGCGCCCCACGAGGTAGTCGAAGACGGCGTCGAGGCCGGCGTCGAGGTTGATGAGGCCGCGCACGCCGTGGTCGCCGCCGATCGCCGTCAGCGTGCCGTAGAACCGCTGGCCGTCGCGGAAGCGGGCCAGCAGGCGGCCCTGCTCGACCTCGACGCCCTCGACGGCCTCGCGCTCGAGCAGGGTCGTGGCCAGGCGCCGCGGCTCGGGCACGTCGATCGCGACCCGCCGCGGCTGGTCGTCGATCTGGTCGCGGATCTCCGAGACCCGGCCCTCGGCCATGAGCCGGCCCTGGTGGATCAGCACGAGCTGGTCGGTCATCAGCTCGACCTCGCTGAGCACGTGCGACGAGACCAGCACCGCGCAGCCCTCGTCGCCGAGGCGGCGGACGAGCTGGACGATCTCGAAGCGGCCGACCGGGTCGAGGCCGGTCAGGGGCTCGTCGAGCAGCAGGAGCCGCGGCTCGTGGACGAGGGCCGCGGCGAGCTTGGTCCGCTGGCGCATGCCCTTGGAGTAGGCGCCGATGCGCTTGCGCATCTTGTCGGCCATGCCGACGCGCTCGAGGGCCGTGGCCGCGGCCGTGGTCGCGTGCCGGCCCGACAGGCCGCTGAGCCGCGCGAGGTGCCGGACCCAGGCGTGCCCGCTCATGCCCTCGTAGAAGCGGTCGATGTCGGGGCAGACGCCGGTGCGGGCGCGGGCCGCGAGGCTCCAGTGCGGGGCCTCCCCGCAGACCCGCACGCGCCCGAGGTCGGGCTCGAGCAGGCCCGAGGCCAACCGGATCAGCGTCGTCTTGCCGGCGCCGTTGCGGCCGAGCAGGCCGACGACGCCGCCGTGGAGCTCGAACGAAACCTCCGACAGGCCGAGCACCGGGCCGTAGAACTTGGACACGTCGTCGAAGTGCAGGAGTGCCTCCTGCATGACGGGCGCCGCGGGCGGCGGGGCGTTCACGCGACGACCTCCACGGGCTCGAGCCGCCGCCAGGCGAACAGGCCCGCGCCGACGACGAGCCCCACCCAGGCGAGGATGGCGTACTCGAGCGTGAAGTCGTGGATCGTGCGGACGTCGGCCAGCCAGTGGCCGATCCGGACGATGACGTCCCAGGGCGACACCAGCAGCCACTCGTCCTGCCCCATCGTCCTGGTCAGCACCCGGCCCAGCAGGAACAGGCCGAACAGGCCGCCGACCCAGCGCAGCACCGCGAAGCGGACCGACGAGGTCGAGCAGGACAGGCAGGTCGCGAGCCAGGAGACGCTGAGGGCCACGAACACGGTCGCGAGCAGGTAGGCCGGGATCCACGGCAGCGTGCGGGCCAGGAAGTCCCAGTCGGGCGCGAGGAACACCGCGAAGATCCACAGCGCGAGGTACGGCAGCACGAGCTGGCCGCACATCAGGGCGAAGGCCGCGAGCCACTTGCCGGCGAAGTAGTGCACGGGCCGGAGCCCGCGCGTGAAGTACAGCTCGAGCGCGTTGGCCCCGCGGTCGCGGGACACCATGCCGGCCGAGACGACGGCCGAGAACAGCCACACGAGGGCGAAGCCGGCCCCGACCATCGGCCAGAAGTAGAACCCCGGCTCGTCGAGGGCCAGGGACGCCATCCCGCGCCGCCGCATGCCGCCGCCGCCCATCGACATGTGCTCGCCGTCCCCGAGCACCATGAGCATGTACATGATCACGAAGGACACGTACAGCGGCATCAGGCAGAACAGGTAGAACAGCACGAAGCGCTTGGCGGCGAAGGTCCGCCGCACCTCGGCCCAGGCCAGGTAGCGGACCCGCGCCGTCGTCGACGTGCGCGCGCCCTCGTAGCGGCGGAAGCCGAGGTCCCGGATCCCCATCAGCCGGCCTCCCGCGCCGACTTGCCGACCGAGGCCAGGAAGACGTCCGTCAGGCTGCGCCGGTCGGCCTCGAGGTGGCGGATCTGCGCGCCCGCGGCCAGGGCCACGGCGAACAGCGCGCCGGGCTCGTCGCTGTCCATGCGCACGAGCCAGCTCTGCGGCCCGAGCCGCTCGCCCTCGAGCCCGCGCGCCGCGAGCTCCCGCGCGAAGGCCTCGCCGTCGCCTGCGAGCCCGACCCGGAACGCGCGGCCGGCCCCCTTGGTCATCTCGGCCAGGGGCCCCTGCGCGACGATGCGGCCCTTGTCGATCAGCACGACGTGGGCGCACAGGCTCTCGACGTCGGACAGGATGTGCGACGAGAGGATCATCGACTTGCCGTGGTCGCGCACGAGGGAGCGCAGCAGCGCGAGGACCTCGATGCGCCCGCCGGGGTCGAGGCCGTTGGTCGGCTCGTCGAGGAACAGCAGGGCCGGGTCGTGGACGAGGGCCTGGGCCAGCTTGACCTTCTGGCGCATGCCGGTCGACTGCTCGGCGAGCTTGCGGTAGCGCTCCTCGCCGACGCCGCACAGGAACAGCACCTCGTGCGAGCGGCGGCGCGCCTCGCGCGCCGGCAGGCCCGACAGCCGGGCCGCGCGCAGCACGCTCTCGAGCGCGGTCAGGCCGGGGAAGGCCGCGTCCCGCTCGGGCATGTAGCCGATGTGGTCGCGGAGCTGGAGCCCGTCGGTCGCGGCGTCGTAGCCGAGCACCCGGGCCGAGCCCCCGGCCGGCTCGAGCAGGCCGAGCACGGCCTTGAGGATCGAGCTCTTGCCGGCGCCGTTCTGGCCGAGCAGGCCGCAGGCGCCCTCCGGCACGACGAAGCTGGCCCTGTCGACGGCCGTGAACGAGCCGTAGCGGACCGTGTAGTCGCGGAGCTCGACGAGGGTGCTGTGGGCTGCGGCGCTGGTCTCGGACATGGCGGCGGGGAGCCGGACCGGAGGCCGGCCCGATACGGGGTCCCGGTCGGATTATCGGGAGGGGCCCCCCCGTGGAAAGGACGGTCCCGGGACGTCGCCGGCGGCTCTCGCGTGGCCCCGGCCGGCTGGATGGGTGAAGATTCCCCGGATCCCCGTCGTGATTCGCACCGCCAAGAGCCTGCTGCCCTCGCTGCTGATGCTGTACCTGCCGATCCTGCTGGTCGGCGGGCTCGGGCTGTCGCAGATGCGCGGGATCGAGGCGCAGCTGATCGAGGTCTCCCGCCTGGCCGATCCGGTCCTCGACGGGGCCTCCCGCGAGCTCGAGCTCGAGGTCGACAACCTCCTCCTGCGCAGCCTCGGCGACCTCGGCCAGGACCGCCCGACCGACGAGGTCGTCCGCCGGCTCGAGGCCCTGTCGCAGCCGGGCACGGCGATCGAGAGCAGCTTCCTGCTCCCCTACGCGCTGAGCGCGTTCTCGCGCCCGATCTGGCCCGACTCGGGCCGCGGCCGCCTGGCCTTCCGCGGCGACGACCCGCTGACCGCCGGCGTGCCCGAGCAGGTCCAGCGCCGCGTCCGCGACGCCGACCGCGCCGGCGGCCTGCTCGGCGCCGAGGCCGCGGCCGCCCTCCTGGCCGAGGTCCGCGAGGGCGAGCTCGACGCGCCCGAGGCCGAGGCCTGGCTGCGGCTCAACCAGGGCGCCTGGCTGCTCAAGGCCGGCCGGCCCGCCGAGGCGGCCACGACGCTCCGGCTCGGCCGCGAGGCCCTCGAGTTCTCGCTCAGCACGGACCACCGCTGCTACATCGACCTCCTGCTGCAGGAGGCGCGGGCCCTGGCCGCCGCGGCCGACGCGGTGCCCGACCCCGACGGCCACGAGGTCGACCTCCGCCGGACGCTGCTGCACCGCCTGCTCGGCGGCATCGCCGGGAGCGAGTTCGACGCCGAGACCGACGACTACCTCGGCGTCGTGTTCGAGCAGGGCCTCGCCCTCGCGAGGCCCCTGGAGGCCCACGACCCCGAGTTCGCCGACAGCGTGGCCGGCTACGTACGGGACGAGCGGCACCGGGAGCAGCAGCGGCGCACGGCCGCCGAGGCCCTGCGCCGGCTCGGGCTCCTGAGCGCGGCCGGGATCCTCGACCTCGAGCGCCGGCTGGCCGAGCAGAAGGACTACGCGAGCCTGCCGTTCCTCGGCCTCGACGAGCAGGGGACCCGGCTGCTCGGCCTCGTCGCCCTGCGGACGCGGGACGAGGACGGCGGCGAGCCGCGGCCGACCTGGGCCGGGGTCGAGATCGACCTCGGGCGGCTATGCACCGACCGCATCCTCGGCCTCGAGCGGCGCCTGTCGTCGCGCACCCCGTACCGCGTCGAGCTGCTCGACGAGGCCGACCGGCCGGTCCCGGTCGAGGGCACGACCACGATCGAGGAGGACGGCCGCGACCTGGCCCGGACCCTCGAGAGCCGCCGCCGGCTCGGCGGGCGGCTCGACGGCTTCACCCTCGTGGCGATGCCGGCCGACCCCCAGGCCCTGGTCGCCGCCCAGGAGCGGGAGCACTGGGTCCGGCTCTCGGCCCTGCTGGCCCTCGTCGTGACGGCCTTCGGCGCGGCCTTCCTGTTCCTCCGGACGGTCCGCCGGGAGCGGGAGCTGGCCGAGCTCGAGAAGAACTTCGTCGCCCGGGTCAGCCACGAGCTCAAGACCCCCCTGGCCCTGATCCGGATGTACGGGGAGACCATCGCGACCGGGCGCGCCCGGGAGCCCGAGAAGGCCCAGGCCTTCGCCGGGATCATCGCCAAGGAGAGCCAGCGCCTGACCCGGATGATCGACAACATCCTCGACTTCGCCCAGATCGACGCCGGGACCAAGCGCTACGAGGCACGGCCGACCCGGATCGACGACCAGGTCGAGGGCCTCCTGGCCAGCTACGGCCCCCAGCTCGAGGCCGAGGGCTTCACCCTGGACGTCGGTCCCATGGACCCGGCCGTGGCCGAGGTCGACCCCGAGGCCCTGACCCAGTGCCTGGTCAACCTCCTGTCCAACGCCAGGAAGTACACTCCCGACGACGGGGAGCGCCGGCTCGGGGTCGCGGTCCGGGTCGAGCCCCCCGAGGTCAGGGTCGAGGTCACCGACCGTGGGGTCGGGGTGCCCGAGGCAGAAAGGGAACGCATCTTCGACACCTTTTACAGAGCGAGTACATCCGCGGAGAAGCGAGGGGCCGGACTGGGACTAGCCTTGGTCCGGCACTTCGCCGAGAGCCACGGCGGGGGGGTCGAGTGCCTCCCCCGCCCGGGCGGTGGCAGCCTGTTCCGGCTGCGCCTCCCCCTCGCCGGAGGCACCGACCCCGACACAGGCGCGAGGAGCCCCCATGCCCCTGGGGGTTGAAGACCCGGACGCCGACTGGAGAACCACCAAGATGGCCAAGCAGGACCTGATCCTGGTCGTCGACGACGAGCGTGAGCTGGCCGAAGGGCTGCGCTTCAACCTCGAACACGAGGGCTTCAAGACCATCGTCGCCAACGACGGTGAGCAGGCCCTCGCTCGCTACGACGAGTCCCGCCCCGACCTCGTCCTCCTCGACGTCATGATGCCGGGCCTCAACGGCTACAAGGTGCTCGAGCAGCTCCGGGAGAAGGGCGAGCGCGTCCCGGTCATCCTGCTGACCGCCAAGAGCCAGCAGGCCGACAAGGTCACCGGCCTCGACGTGGGCGCCGACGACTACGTCACCAAGCCGTTCGGGCTCGAGGAGCTGCTGGCCCGCATCCGGGCCGTGCTGCGCCGCAGCAAGTCCGACCGCAAGCCGCTGGCCGACCTGCTCCGCTTCGGCGACCTGCGGATCGACTTCAAGCGCTACGTCATCATGCGCGACGGCGCCGAGTACCCGCTGTCG
Source organism: Planctomycetota bacterium (assembly GCA_041398545.1). Taxonomy (GTDB): domain Bacteria; phylum Planctomycetota; class UBA1135; order UBA1135; genus JAWKUM01. The sequence goes on from JAWKUM010000002.1 coordinate 114,711, forward strand.
CGGTTCGAGGCCGAGATCCTCCGCTACCTCGTGGCCCACCGCGACGAGGTCGTGACCCGCAAGGACCTGCTGACCCGGGTCTGGGGCTACACGAACCTCCCGACGACGCGTACCGTGGACAACCACATCGCCCGGCTGCGCAAGAAGGTCGAGCGCGTCGCCGAGCAGCCGCAGCACATCCTGACGATCCACGGCATCGGCTACCGCTTCGTGACCGAGCCGAGCGAGGGCGAAGACTGACGATGACCCCCACCCCCCGACTCCCGCTCCTCACGGGCGTGCTGTGCCTGTGCGGCGCCCTGGGAGCCCAGGGGGGGACCGGCGGCGACCAGGGGCCCGAGGGCACCGACCTCGTCCGGCTCGAGCGGGTCAAGCAGGAGGCGTGGTTCGCCGAGAACCACGACAAGGAGCTCGGCCGCGCCGCGCGCCTGTACATGCAGGTGCTCGAGGGCGGCCTCCGGGACCCCGTCGAGCGCTACGTGATCTCGCGCAAGGTCGTCAGCTGCGCGGTCGAGAGCGGCGACCTCGACCTGCTCGTGTCGGTGTACGAGCGGCTCGCCGAGGTCGTGGGCGACACCAACCTGCGCAGCTTCATGGAGTCGACGCACAAGTCCCTGGTCGCGCGACGGGTCGAGCTGCGGCAGCAGCTCGACGACGCGCGCCGAAGCTACGCCGAGGCCGTGACCGACGCGGGGCGGGCCACGGTCGTGCGCGACCTCCTGCGCGCGTACAACCCCATCGGCGGGCCGGGGCGCGGCGAGCAGCCGACCTGGCAGCCGCCGAGCGGCCGCGGCGGCTGGTGGCAGCAGACCGTGGAGCAGCTCCAGCAGAACACGCGCAGGATCGCCGAGCTGCGCGCCCGGCTCGACGAGCTCACCCGGTCCGGCAAGGAGGGCAGCGACGAGTTCGAGCGCATCCGCCGGTCGGTCAACGGCCTGCTGACGCAGCAGGAGCGCCTGCTGACCCCGCCGCGGGCCCTGCGCGGCTGGACGCCGGCGCGCAGCTTCCAGGACGTCGCGCTGAGCCTCGCCAAGGACCGCGCCCGGAGCGAGGGCCGAGCCGCCGACGTCAAGGCGCTCGACGACCTCGCCCGGCAGCTCGAGACCGCCGACGAGGCCAACGACCGCAACGAGGTGCGCCGCCTGTGGCGCGACGCCGTGCGGCGCTTCCCCGAGCTCGAGGGCCGGGGCACCAACCGCTAGCGCCCGCTCAGCGGAGCGGGAGGGCGGGCACGGCCGCCTCGGGCAGGCGGTACAGCCGCTTGTCGTCGCAGGCCGGGTCGATCCCGAGCAGCCCGAAGGCGAAGTCGACGACCTCGAACAGGTTGACGCCGGCGCGCAGGGACACGATCCCGGCCGTGGCCCCGACCTCGAACCAGCCCTTCTGCCACACGGTCTTCTCGCGCAGGACCGGCCGCTGGTAGTCCTCGAGGAACCAGATCGCCGGGTCCGGCACGCGGGCCTCCTCGGGCACCGAGCCGAGGTTGAACAGCGAGAAGTACTCGAGCCGGACCTCGCCCTTGTCGTCGGTCCGGGTCCAGCGCTCGTTGGCCAGCAGGACCGTCGAGATGCCGATCCGGGTCAGCCGCTCCCCGGTGCTCAGGATCCCGGTCTCGCGCTCCTCGTACGAGCCGCCGAAGTACTCGACGGCGGCGCGGGGCATGTGGATGACGACGCACTCGTCCCAGACCCCGTTGATCTCCCGGTCCTCCCAGCCGACCTGGATCGTCCGGCTCGCGTAGCCGACCCCCGGGGACAGCCAGTCCGTGGCCCGGGCCTCGAGGGTCAGGCCGGGCCCGACGCCGGCCGTGAGCTTGACGCAGTCGGCGAGGTCGAGGGCGCGGTGCTCGAGGTAGTCGGTGACCGCGCAGCCGCCGAGCGGCAGGCAGCAGAGCAGCGCGGGGATCGCGATGAGGGGTCGCATCGGGCCGGACGGACCACGGAGGTCCGCTGGCCTTGATCGGGTCCCGGGGCCCGGCGGGTGTAGCGGATGCCCCCCGGAGCCCCCCGCCTCAGCCGGTCCAGCGCTTGAGGAAGGAGTCCTGCTCCTCCCGGGTCCCGACGTGGAGCAGGCGCAGGCGGTCCCCGTCCCGGTGGAAGTAGATCCGCAGGTGGATGCCGGCGCGGACGCTCATGAGCTCGCCCTTGCCCTTGAGGATCTTGGTCGCGAGGCCGGGGACCTCGAGGCCGTGCAGCACGACCTGGGCCAGGGCCGAGAAGACCCGGCGCTGGTCGGTCTCGGGCAGGCGACCGAGCGCGGCCAGGAAGTCGGGCTCGAGCACCGGCAGGAGCGAGGCCTGGGTCCGCGCCTCCTCCTCGCTCCGGCGCTTCTGCTTGCGCCGCTCCTTCTGGCCCCGGGGCAGCAGGCCCTCGAGCTCCTCGACCTCGGCCTCGAGCTCGCGGATCCGGCTGCGCGCCGTGGCCAGGTCGAGCCGCCGCTGCTGGTCGGCCTGCTCGAGCTCGGCGATGCGCTGCGCGGCCTCGGCCAGCCGGCGCTCGGACGGACCCTGCCGGCGCCCGCTCCCCCGGCGCGGCTCGCGCTCGCGGGCCAGGTCGTCGCGCTCCCGCTCGAGCGCCTTGGCCCGCCGCCGCTCCTCGGCGAGGTGCTCCCTGGCCTCGCGCAGGTCGGCCACGGCCTGGTCGCGCTTGGCCCTGGCCTTGCGCGCGCTCTCGGCCTCGCGCTCGGCGCGGTGGCCGGCCCGCCGCGCCTCCTCGCTCGGCCCGACTGGCCCGCGCCGCGAGCGTCGTCGCCGGGCGCGGGCGGGGCCGGCGCGGCGGCGGCCTCGGCGTCGCCGTCCTCCGCGGCCTCGCCCTCGGCGAGGCGCCGGGCCAGGTCCTCGCGCAGGGCCTCGTGCCGCGGCGCGGTCTCGGCCAGGAACGCCGCGACCCGGGCGGCCGGGGCCTTGGCCAGCCGGAAGCCCTTGGGCTCGAGGCCGTGGGCCGCGCACAGCGCGCGCATGCCCTCGTCGCCGAGGCGCAGCTCGATCAGCCGGGCCGCCGTCGGCCCGGCGAGCAACCAGCGGCTCCACAGCTCGGCGCCCATGGCCGCGAGCTTACTGCTTCTGCTCGACCGCGCCCTCGCCGGTCAGGGGCTCGGGCTCCCGGTCGCGGTCCGCCACGGGCCTGGCCCAGGCGCGGTAGAAGCACCACTCGAGCCCGTCGAGCGGGGCCCCGATGACGAGGACCCCGGTCCGCCACAGCACGAAGGACGGGAACAGCAGGGTCGACAGGGGGTCGAGCTGCTCCTCCTCCTCGTCCTTCTGGACGGCGTAGATCGTGTACGTGACCGGCAGCGCGACGATGTCGAGGGGGACGCCGGCGACGAAGCCGATGATGCCGCCGAGCGAGGCCGGCTTGGTCACGACGGCCGTGCGGCCGGAGGCGTCGTCCACGAGCCGATCGGAGTACTCGATCAGCACGCTGCACGACGACAGCAGCAGGAGCAGCGGCAGGAGGAGGCGGGTCACTTGTCGGGGTCGCGGCGGACGAACTTCAGCCTGTCTATCTCCCATCGGTCGCTGAGCTCGTCGGGATAACCCTTCTTGCTCCGGCTCGCCTTGACGTCCTCGTTCTTGAGGACCAGCTCCCGCAGCTTCCAGCGGTTGCTGTGGGCCTCGATGTCGAACACCGCCTTGAAGATGTTCTGGCGGTGGAACGGCCCGGTCCCCCGCCCGTTGACATCCTTGAACCGGATCTCGGCCTCGGTCTCCTTGGCCCGCTTGGTCAGCTTGCCGATCCTGAACGACCGGGTCTGCTCGCTGCCGATGCTGATCTGGTAGTCGTTGAGCGCGAAGCGCGCCCCGTGGAGGTGGCTCTGGAAGTAGCTGCGCGGGTCGGTGTTGTCGAGGTCGCTGTTGGCCGCGGCCTCGCTCTCGCGCTTCATCTCCATGATCGACTTGAGCCGGGCCTCGATCTCGGGCAGCTGGCGGTCGAGGTCGGCGAAGGCGTCCTTGGCCCGCGTCAGCTCGCCGCGCAGGTGCAGGTGCCAGCCGCCGAGGCCGAGGCACAGGAGGACCCCGACGTAGATCATCCCGGTCGTGAAGTCCATGCGTCGCAGGAAGCCCATGTGTCCCTCCTCAGAGCGGCTGGAAGACGCCGTAGTTGGACTTGAGCCGGACGAAGTAGTCGTACTGCCCCTTGTAGATGCCCTCGTCGAGGAGCCGCTCCTTGGGCTCCTCGATCGGGGCCTCGAACGGGGAGTCGGGGCCGGTCGCGGCCTCGAGGATCTGGCGGAACCGGCCGTTCTGGTTGCGGAACGTGCTGCCCTCGAACGCGATCGTGAAGGTCAGCTTGCGCGAGTTGTCGTTGTAGCCGACCTGGAGCTGGAACTCCGGCACGATGAAGCGCTTGATCTCGGCGTCGGCGTCGGCGGCCGCGATCACGGTCGCGAAGGCCTGCCACACGGCCATGCCGGGCTCGAGCTTGAGCTCGGGGTTGTAGCCGGTCCGCTTCTGCAGGTCGTGCTCGTGGTTCCGGAGCGTGCGCACCAGGATGGCGGCCCGATCGAAGGGGTCGGCCTCGCGCAGCTCCTGCTGGAGCTTGTCGTTGGCGCGCTTGCCGAGCGCGACGCCGACCTGCGACAGCTCGTGGTTGAAGGTCCGGCTCCGGCCGCTGAACACGTACCGGTGGATCGCGCCCGTGCCGAAGCCGGGCTTGAGCTTGGTGCCGTCCTGCGTCTTGGGCTCCTCGTGGTACCTGGCGATCTGGTAGCCGACCTCGGTCACGGCCTTGACGTACAGGATGTCGAGGAAGAACAGCACGACCGCGCCGGTCAGGACCAGCGTCGCGAGCGGGAACTTGAGCCGGTCGAAGCGGCGCTTGTACTCGAGCTCCTCCTGGCGGAAGTCGACGAGCGGCTGGAAGCTGCCGAGGCAGGCCATGGCCGCGGCCAGCGCGAGGTCGAGCTCGGGCTCGAGCTCGTCGAGCTCGACCTGGCTCTCGCAGGAGCCGACGAGGTCGAGGGGCTCGACCGGCAGGCCGATCGTGCTCTCCATCGACGTGGTCAGGCCGGGGATCGCGATGCCGCCGCCGGTCGCCAGGATCCGGCTCGGGTCCTGCGGCAGGGACACGCCGGCCAGGAACCGGACCAGCTCGCGCTGCAGGGCCGTGGCGAGCCTGGCGTTGGCGCGGGCCAGCAGCTCGTCGGGGACCTCGTGCAGGACCCAGGACGGGGCCTCGGCCTCGTCGCCCCCGGCCGGGGCCGGCCCCTCGTGGCCCTCGACCTCGCCGAGGGCCTCCTCGAGCGGGACCTCGTCGACGGCGCCGGGGAGCAGCTCGGGGAGCGGCAGGCCGAGGTGATGGCGCAGCGACAGCCGCGCCTCGAGCTCGGAGACGCCAAGGTCCGCGGCCAGCCCCCGCTCGAGGTGGTCGAGGCCCCAGCGCAGCGAGCGCGCGGTGTGCAGCCGGCCGTCCACGACGACGGCCAGGATCGCCGAGCTCTGGCCCAGCCCGAGCAGCACGACGGTGTCGCCCGCCGGCTCGGCGGCCGGGGCCTCCCCCTCCCCTTCCGGCGGCGGCGGCGGGGCGAGGCGGCCCAGCGTGCGGGCGGCCTCGACGAGGAGGGTCGCGTCGAGGTCGAAGACCTCGGTCTCGACCCCGGCCCCGGACAGGGCGCCGGCCAGGGCCTGCAGCTCGGCCTTGGGGCAGGCCGCCATGAACATCTGGGTGCCGCTCTGGTCCTCGGACACGGGGATCCCGTCGACGATGACCTCGTCGATCGGGTGGCTGTGATGCACGACTCGGCCTCGAACTTGAGGACCTTGGCGATCTCGTCCGCGCCCTTGAACGGGACCTGCATGTTGCGCAGCACGCAGAGGTGGCCGGGCACGGCGAGCAGCGCCCGGTTGCGCACGGCGCCGGTCTCGGCGAAGGCGCGCTCGACCTCCTCCTCGAGGTGCAGGCCCGAGGGCGCGCGGGGGATCGAGATCGCGTTGGTGATCCGGAACCGCCGCGCCGAGCCGTCGATCTCGACGACGTGGACGTGGCTCGTGCCGATGTCGATGCCGGTGACCCTGGTCATTGGTTCGTCAGGCGGTGGTCGGGGCCGAGGTCGGTCAGGTAGCCCTCCCGCTGGTCGGCGCGGAGGATCTCGGGGATGCGCAGGTCGGCGCGCCGGTTGACCTCGAGGGCCAGGTCCAACAGGCGCTCCCGCTCGGTCGGGTCCGAGGTCCGGCGCAGGTCCTCGAGGATCTCGAGCCTGCGGCGGTCACGGTCCTCGAGGACGAGCCGGAGCTCGCGGCGCTGGGTCCGGTCGAGGCCGTAGCGGCGGGCGAACTCCTCGACGAAGATCCGGTTGGGTCCCTTCACCTCGGTCTCGGGGCCGCCCACGATAGCATCGCGCAGCCGGCGCGAGAGCGATCCTCCGAGGAAGCCGCAGGCGAAGACCAGCACGAGCAACAGCAGGAGCTGGCGGTCCCTCGGGGCTTCCATCCGCGCCTCAGCGGCCCTGCGCCCCGGGCTCGGCGCCGCGCGCGGCGTCGGGTCGGGGCTCGGCGACGGAGGCCCTGCGGGCCTCGACGCGGCGGTCGAGCTCCTCGAGGATCCGGGCGCCCTCGCGCGGGTCGGCCTGCATCTCCTCGTTGCTCGACGGGCGGGTCAGCAGGTGCCCGACCAGGAGGGCGAGGAGCAGGGCCGCGGCGACGAGGAGCCAGGGCCGGAGGGAGCGGCCGGCCGCCTCGGGCACGGCGCGGGTCGCGGCCAGCACGCGGTCGGCGAAGTCGAGCGCCAGCGGCGGGGCCGCGTCGGCCTCGGCGTCGGCCGCGAACAGCGCGCGGCAGCCCTCGAGCTCGTGCCTGCGCGCGGCCAGCGCGGGGTCGGCGGCGAGCCGGCGCTCGAGCTCGACGGCCTCGGTCGCGCGGAGCTCGCCGTCGAGCAGGCGCTGCAGCAGCAGCTCGTCGCGGCGCGGGCTCGCGCCGTCGTCGCGGGGCTCGGGGGTGTGGGTGTCGCGGGTCATGTCGCCTCGGGGACCGCTCAGCGGAGCAGGTCCGGGTGCCGCTCCTCGAGCAGCTTGCGGAAGCGCGCGCGCGCGCGGAACAGGCGGGACTCGATCGTGCCGAGCGAGCAGCCGAGGACCTCGGCCATCTCGAGGTACGACAGCTCCTCGTACTCGCGCAGGACGAGCACGCGGCGGTAGTTCTCGGGCAGCTCGTCGAGCAGGGCGCGCGTCACGCGGGCGCGCTCCTCCTCGAGCAGCCGCGCGTCGGGCGCCGCCGGCACGCTCGGGCCCTGGTAGCCCTTGGCCGCGGTCTCGGGGCCGTCGGGGCCGACGAGGACCTGCACGTCCTCGCTGAGGTGGATCGGGCGGCGCCTGCGCTTGGCGACCCAGTCGGACGCCGTGTTGACGGCGACGCGGTAGAGCCAGGTCGTGAACGCGGAGTCCCACTGGAACGAGCCGAGCTTGCGGTAGACCTTGACGAAGACCTCCTGGGTCACGTCCTCGGCCTCCTGCGGGTCGCGCACGTAGCGGTAGACGAGCTTGTGGATCCGCTCCTGGTGGCGGACGAGCAGCATGCGGAAGCACTGCTCCATCGCCTCGCGCCGGCCCTCGCGCTGCGCGTCGAGGAAGCGGGCGGCCAGCCGGCGATCCTCCTGCGGGTCGGGCGCGTCGAGGCCCTCGGCCTCCCTCGGGCGATGCTCCCCGGCCCGGAACCCCCGCCCCTCGTCGGGGTCGTTGCGGCCCTGGTCCGAGGGGCCCTCGAGGCTGTCGCGGGTCGCCATCAGGTCATCGTCGCGCTGGTCCCGGAGCAGCCGCAGCCGGGGCGGCGCGGCTACCTCGGTACGGATCTTGGTGACGGACGACAGCATCGCAGGCTCCTTGGTCGGCGCCCGCGCAGCTTTCTTCCCGCCGCCCGTGCCCGGGCCGGGGAGGATCCCCAGCCTTGACGGCTAACAGCTTTGTTCGCATGGACTTGAAGCGCAAGCTCGGTCTCCCGGTCGTCCTCTTCCTGGCCGCTGGCGGGGCGCCGCGGGCCCTCGCCCAGGCACCCGGAGCCCCCGCGGCCGGGGCGCCGGCGGAGCACCTACGGCTGGAGCCGCTCGGAAGCTGGCGCCTACCGGGTGGCAAGGCCCGCGCCCTGGCCCTGAGCCCCGACGGTCGGACCCTGGCCTCGGCCGGGGAGCTCGGCGAGGTCTTCGTCTGGGACCTCACGACCGGCACGAGGGTCCGGCGCTTCGACCAGCGCGACTGCCAGGTCGGCGCCCTGGCCTTCTCGCCCGACGGCGCGCTGCTGGCCGCGCTCGGCCGCGAGCTCCGGGTCTGGCGCCTCGCGACCGGCGCCCTCGAGCACTCCTGCGCGGGCGGGCTGCCGTACGGGCTCGGCTTCGCCGCCGACGGCAAGCGGCTCGCGTTCCATGCCGGCGCCGGGGTCGTCAAGGTGCTGGCGGTGCCGGGCTTCGACGTCGTGCGCGAGTTCGCGCGCGAGGCCCGCAAGCCGATCCGCGGCCTGGCCTGGGCGTGCGACGGCCACCGGATCCTGGTCGGGACGAGCGACGCCCGGCTCTGGGCCCTGGACCTCGACGACGGCGCGGAGACGTTGCTGCGCGACGACGCCGATCCCCTGGCCTCGGGCTGGCCGCCCGACATGCGCGGTGTCTGGGTCGGCCGGGACGGCCGCATCGTCACGGCCGACGAGAGCGGGGCGCTGCGCATCGGGGACCGGGCGCCGCTGTCGCTCGGCGCCAAGGCCTGGGCCTTCGCGGCGTCTCCCGGCTGCGCGCGCGTCGCCCTGGCCGGGGCCGGCCGCGTGCTCGAGACCTGGGACGCGGACGGCGCGGTGCTGGCCAAGGAGGAGCTGCCGGGCGCGCCGTCGGCCCTCGCCCTCGGCGCCGGCGACCTCCGTGCCGTCGCGCTCGAGGACGGCCGCATCCTCGTCACCGGCGGCGGCCGCGAGGCGCTGCGCCTCGACGGCCATGACAGCGAGATCCAGTCGGTCGGGTTCTCGGCCGACCGGCGCTTCGTCGCGGCCACCGGCGAGCGCACGACCCTGCTCGTCGACCGCGGCTCGGGCCGGCAGCGCCTGCTCCCGCCCGGCCGGCGCCGCTCGGTCACGGCCGGGGTCCGCGGCTCGGAGCTCCTTTGGTTCGAGCCCAAGGCCCTGGTCCGCTACGACGCGGCCCGCGACCGCGAGCTGTCGCGGCGGCCCACGGGCCTCGCCGGCGGGCTGTGGGTCTCGCCCGACGGCCGGCGCGCCGTGACCGGTTGGATGGGGCTCGGTGTCGAGCTCTGGGACCTCGCCTCCGGCCAGCACCTCCACCAGGTCAAGACACCGTTCGGCGCCCTCGTCGACGCCAGCTTCGTCGGCGAGGCCTGCGTCCTGGCCCTGGTCGAGGGCAACCACGGCGAGCGCGGCTCGCTCCTCGTCCTCGACGCCGACGGGGAGACCCGGACGCTCGCGACGCGCGACTGCGGCTTCCACGCCTGCGCCCGGTCGCCCGACGGCCGCTGGCTCGTGTCGGCCTCGGGCGGCGGCCACCCGCGCTCGCCCAAGGCCTGGCGCCTGCACCTCTTCGACGGCACGACCCTCGAGCGCGAGGACGGCGCCGACGGCCGCGCCCTGTGGCTGCGCTTCGTCGACGAGCGCCGGTTCCTGGCCCACGACGGCGAGGCCGTCGTCCTCTACGACGCGCCGTCCCTGCGCGCGCTGGCCCGCGTGGACCTCGACGGCGTCCTCCACGCCGCCTACGCCGCCGACCGCGGCCTGCTCCTGACCTCGCGCGGCGCGCTGCTCAGGCTGCACCGCGTGAGGCTCTGAGGCCGCGACCGTGACGGTCGCGGCCTCCGCGGGTCACGACTTGCCGAGCCTGACCACGACCTTTGCGATCTTGCCGGTGAAGTCGAAGGGCACGTCGTAGTCGAGGTTGACCGGCGTGCCGTTGTCGACGCCGACGTCGAGCCCCTCGTCGAGCGAGATGCGGATCGGGATCGTGTGCTCGACCCGGACCTTGGCGACCTCCTTGCCGTCGACCGTCATCACGGCGTCGGCCGGCTTGCCGATGCCGCCGCCGGCGTAGGCGACGTCGACCTCGATCGTGTGCTTGCCGGGCGCGAGGGCCTCCTTGCCGGCGGCCCGGTAGTGGGCGACGTCGCAGAAGTTGTAGTGGAAGATCGGCCGGCCCTTGTCCATGTAGAGGCCCCAGCCGCTGAACAGGCCGCCCTGGGTGATGATCATCCCGGTCGTGTCGGCCGCGACCTCGACCTCGGCCGTGACCGACCACGACTTGTTCTTGATGTCCGGGCCGGCCGCCTCGGGGATGCGGGCCATGCCGTCGAAGTACGTGAACTCCGTCCGGCCGCGGGTCAGGCTGGGCCGGATGGCAGGGTCGAGTCGGGACGTCTTGCTGTTGTCCAGCGGCAGGACGCCGTAGCGGGCGCACTCGGTGTAGAAGAGCAGGCGCAGCTCGAGCAGCTTGTCGGGCATCTGCGCGGCGAGGTCGCGCGCCTCCGAGAAGTCCTTGGTCGTGTCGTACAGCTCCCACTTGTAGCCGCTGATCACGTCCACGTCGGCCCCGCTGGGGCTCCACGGCGGGGTCGGCGGCGTCGTGCAGGCGATCCAGCCGTCGTGGTAGATGCCCTGGTTGCCGAGCATCTCGAAGTACTGCGTCGTGCGCCGGCTCCTGGCCCCCGGGTCCTCGAAGGTGTAGGCCATGCTCGTGCCCTCGATCGGCTTCTGTGCGACGCCGCCGACCATCGAGGGCGCCGAGATCCCGCAGGCCTCGTAGATCGTCGGCACGATGTCGATGACGTGGTGCCACTGCGACCGCAGCCCGTTGCGGGCCTTGATGCCGTTGGGCCAGGAGATCACCATGCCGTTGCGCGTGCCGCCGTAGTGGCTGGCGATCTGCTTGGTCCACTGGAACGGCGTGTCCATCGCGTGGGCCCAGCCGACCGGGTAGTGGTTGTAGGTCTTCCAGGTCCCGAGCTCGTCGGCCTTCGCCAGCGTGTCCTTGATGTCCTCCGGCACGCCGTTGAAGAACGTCATCTCGTTGAGGAGGCCGTTGAGGCTGCCCTCGGCGCTCGCGCCGTTGTCGCCGACGATGTAGATGACGAGGGTGTCGTCGAGCTCGCCGGTCCTGCGGATGCCTTCGATGACGCGGCCGACGTTGTAGTCGGTCTGCTCGAGGTAGGCCGCGTAGATCTCCATCATCCGCGCGAAGACCTTCTTCTCCTCCGGGGAGCAGTCGTCCCAGGCCTGGACGCCCGGAGCCCGCGGCGTGAGCTCCGTGTCCGGCGGGATCACGCCCATCTCCTTCTGCCGCGCGAAGGTCTCCTCGCGGACCCGGTCCCAGCCCTGGTCGAACTTGCCCGCGTACTTGGCGATCCACTCCTTCCTCGGGTGGTGCGGGGCGTGGGTCGCGCCGGGGGCGTAGTAGCAGAAGAACGGCTTGTCGGGGGCGACGGCCTTCTGCATCTGGATCCAGGCGATGGCCCGGTCGGCCATGTCGTAGTCGAAGTTGTAGTCGGGGTCGCCGAGGTACGGGTCGACCGGCTTGGTGCCCTCGTAGGCGTTCGGCCGCCACTGGTTCGTGTCGCCGCCCACGAAGCCGTAGAAGTGGTCGAAGCCGAGCGAGGTCGGCCAGCGGTCGAAGGGCCCGGCCTGGCTGTTCTCCCAGTCAGGGACGTTGTGGTTCTTGCCGAACCACGCGGTCCCGTAGCCGTACTGCCTGAGCACCTCGGCGACGGTCGCCGTGTCCCGGCCCATCAGCGTGTCGTAGCCGGGGAAGCCGGTGCCGGCCTCCATGATGCAGGCCGTGTGGACCGAGTGGTGGTTGCGACCGGTCAGCAGCGCCGCCCGCGTCGGGGAGCACAGCGCCGTCGTGTGGAACTGGTTGTAGCGCAGCCCGCCGGCCGACAGGGCCTCGAGGGTCGGCGTGTGGCAGGGCCCGCCGAACGCGCTGCTCGCGCCGAAGCCGACGTCGTCGAGCAGCACGAGCAGGATGTTGGGCGCGCCGTCCGGGGCCTTGGTCGGCTGCGGGAAGTCGGGCTTGGAGTCCTTGGCCCGGAGGTCGATCCGGCCGCCGAAGGGCTTGGGCGGCAGGGGCAGCACCTCCTGCGCGGGGCAGGGGCCGAGCGAGGCGATCGTCGCGAGCAGCGACAGCGCGCCGCGGCGTAGGGCGGGCGTCATGTCCATGACCGGTCTCCTGTTGGCATGGGCTGGGGCTGGGGGCCTCGCTTGGATGGTCACGGGCGGAACCCGTGTCGCGAGGCCCTGGGGGACGACAGACATAGCCCGCGACGCCGGGCTGTCGAGGTCGGACACCCTGCCGGAGGCGGCCGGTTCGACGCGGCCGGATGTAACGATCCCGCGCGTCGGCTTTCCGCTGGCATCCGCCCGGGGGATCGGGATCCTCGCGCCGCCTGCGTCACCCCCTCACTACCTCAGCGCGGCGTGACGACGAGCTCGGTCGCCTTGACGGCGACCCAGGTCGTGCGGCCGGGCGCGAGGCCGAGGGCGGTGACCGAGGCGGGCGTGACCTCGGCGACGATCGGGAGCGGACCGCCGAGGCGGACGCGGGCGCGGCCGGGCAGCGGCTCGACGGCCTCGACCGGGGCCTGCCAGAGGTTGCGCGGTGAGCCGTCGGGGCGCTCGCGGAACAGCGACACGGCGCGTGGGTGCACCGTCACGAGCACGTCGCCGGACAGGGTGGACGGGACCGACAGGCGCGCGCCGCCGACGTCGACCTCGCCGCCGGCGCAGGTGCCGGCGTAGCAGTTGAGCCCGACGAGGTCGGCGACGAAGCGCGAGCCGGGCCGCTCGACGAGCTCGTGCAGCGGACCCTGCTGCACGAGCCGACCGTCCTCGAGCACGACGAGGCGGTCGGCCAGGGCCAGGGCGTCCTCGATGTCGTGGGCGACGAGGATGCGCGGACCCGCGAAGCCGGCGAGGTGGCGGCGGAGCTCGCGGCGCAGCTCGATGCGCGCCGAGGCGTCGACCGCGGCCAGCGGCTCGTCGAGCAGCAGCGCCCGCGGCGCGGCCGCCAGCGCCCGGGCGAGGGCGACGCGCTGGGCCTGGCCGCCGGACAGCGTCGCCGGCGCCGCGTCGTGGTGGCCGGCGGCGACGCCGACGCGCTCGAGCCAGCCCCTGGCCGCGGCGCGCGCCGCGGCGCGGTCCTTGCCGCGGCTGCGCAGGCCGTAGGCGACGTTGTCGAGCACGGACTGCCTCGGGAACAGCAGGTGGTCCTGGAACACCACGCCGACGTCGCGGCCCTCCGGCGGCACGAAGGTCCCGGCGGGCCCGCCGTCGAGGACGCGCCCGTCGAGCGCGATGCGCCCGCCGTCGACGCGGAGCAGGCCGGCGAGGGCGTGCAGGCACGACGTCTTGCCGGCGCCGTTGGGGCCGAGCAGGGCCACGGTCTCGCCGGACGCGACCTCGAACCCGGCCTCGACGGTCAGCGCGCCGCGGCGCAGCGTGATGTCGGCGACGAGGCTCATCGCGCGGGGAACCACTGCCTGCGCAGCGCGAACAGCACGGCCGCGGAGACCAGGACGAGGAGCAGGCTCAGCACGATCGCGGCCTCGGGCGACGTCTCGAGGGCGGTGTAGACCGCGAGCGGCATCGTGCGCGTGTGCCCGGCGAGGTTGCCGGCGAAGGTGATCGTGGCCCCGAACTCGCCTAGCGCCCGGGCCCAGGCCACGAGCAGCCCGGCCCGCAGCGCCGGCGCGAGCATCGGCAGGGTCACGGTCCGGAACACCCGCCACGGTCCGGCGCCGAGCGTCGCGGCCGCGGCGGCGTAGCGCGGGTCGAGGGCGCGCAGCCCGCCCTCGACGGTCAGCACGAAGAACGGCATCGCGACCCAGGCCTCGGCCAGGACGACGCCGGCCGTCGTGAACGGGAACGCGACGCCGAGCCAGGCCTCCAGCGGACCGCCGACGAGGCCGTTGCGGCCGAAGGCCAGCAGCAGGGCGACGCCGGCGACGACCGGCGGCAGGACCATCGGCAGCGTCACGAGGACGCGCACGGCGGCGTGCAGGCGGGACTCGCCGGCGGCCAGCCAGGCCGCCAGCGGCAGGCCGAGGAGCAGCGCCAGCAGGGCCGCGGCGGCCGAGCACTCGAGCGACAGCGCGAGGGCCTGGACCACGGCCTCGCTGGCGAGGTGGTCGCCGAGCTGCGGCCACGGCGTCCGCCAGCACAGCCCCACGAGCGGCAGCAGGAACAGCGCGCAGGCGAGGGCGGCGGGCACCCACAGCGCGGTCGGGGCTCGGGCGGCGGGCTTCACGGCACCTCGAAGCCGAAGCGCCGCAGGACCGCCTGCCCGTCGGCGGAGGTCACGAAGGCCACGAAGGCCGCTCCTCCCTCCCGGTCGCCGCCGGAGGCGAGCACGGCGATCGGGTACGTGGCGACGACGTCGTGCTCGACCGGCAACGGCACCATGTCGACCCCTTCCCGGGCCGCCACGTCCGTGCGGTACACGATGCCGGCGTCGACCTCGCCGAGCCGGACCTTGGCCACGACGGCCTGGACGCTCGGCTCGTCCGAGACCGAGGACACGGCGACCCGGGCCCCGGCGAGGGCCTGGCGCGCGTAGCGCCCGGCCGGCACGTCCGGGCCGCAGAGCACGACCCGGAGGTCGGCGCGGGCGAGGTCGGCGAGGCCGGTGATGCCGCGCGGGTTGCCGGCGGCGGTCACGATCGCGAGCCGGTTGCGGGCGAACACGACCGGGGCCCCGACGACGAGGTGCCGGTCGACGACGCGGGCCATGTTGGGCTCGTCGGCCGAGGCCAGGACGTCGGCCGGCGCGCCCTCCCGGAGCTGGAGCACGAGCCGGGGGGTACCGGCGCAGTGCAGCTCGACCCGGGTCCCGGCGTGGCGCCGCTCGTACGCGGTCGCGAGCTCGCCGAAGGCCGGCGCCAGCGAGGCGGCGGCGAACACGACGACCCGCCGCCCGGCCACGGCCTCGTCCCCGCAGGCTCCGAGGGTCAGCGGCAGGGCCAGGGCGAGGCCGAGGGTGGTCGTGATCGGCGAGCGGCGCACGCGGCCCCCCTTCACCCGCCGGCCCGCTCCTGGGCCAGCTCGACGACGACGTTGGTCGCCTTGACGACGGCGTGGACCAGGACCCCGGGCGCGAGGCCGAGCTCGTCGACCGACTCGCGCGTCAGCAGGGACACGACCCGGAACGGACCGCAGCGCATCTCGACGTGGGCCGCGACCTTGTCGGCCACGACCCGCGTCACGATGCCGAGCAGATGGTTGCGGGCCGACGAGGCGCCCTCGCCCTCGGCCTGGAGCTCGAGGCTGTCGGCGAACCGGGCCAGGGCCTCGCCGTCGACGAGGCGCTGCTGCCCGGGGGTCCGGGTCGTCTCGAGCCGGCCGGCGTCGGCGTGCCGCCGCACCGTGTCGACGCTGACGCCGAGCAGCCGGGCCGCCTGGCCAAGGCGATAGGATGGTGCCATGCCAGGGATTTAGCGCCAGAAACCTGGCATCTGCAAGCCCCTGTCAGGACAAGCCTGGAAGGGCGGCACGCCCCCGGGCTAGTCCAGCCGGTACTCGCGGAGCTCGGCCTCGGTCCCGTCGGCCTGCCGGGGCACGGCCACGAACAGCCGGTGGAGCCCGGGCACCAGGAGACCGGTCCGGGTCCCGGCCGGCAGCGGCACGATGCCGACCTCGCCGAGCTGGCCGCGGGACGGCATCGCCACGACCTGCAGGCCGGCCCCGGCCTGTCCCCGGCCGCTGCCGATGACCAGCACCCGGCCGGTCGGGGCGTCGAAGAACAGGTCGTCGCTGCTCATGCTCGGGATGCGCGCGAGCTCGGCGCCGGAGTCGGCGTCGAGGGCGAGCAGGACCTCGGGGCCGCGGCAGCAGGTCAGCACGACCCGCTGCTCCGGGACCCAGGCCATCGGGAAGTTGCGCGTCGCGTCGTGCAGGTCCCAGGTCGCCTCGACCGCACCCGCCTCGCGGTCGGCCAGGAGCACGGCGCCGTCCGCGGTGGCCAGCTTGGCGCCGGGGACGTTGACGAACATCCGCGGACCGTCGGCGTCGAGCTGGAAGCTCTCGGCGTGCGCCGGCAGGGGGGTGCGCCCGACGACCGTGACGGTGTCGGGGTCGAGCGCCGTGATCGACCCGCCGGCCGCGCCGCCGCAGCCGACGTAGAGCCGGCGCGTGCGCGGGTCCCAGCGGATGTTGTCGGCGTCCTCGCCGGCGAGCACCGAGCCCAGCCGCTCGAGCGAGCGGGCGTCGAAGGCGTGGACCATGCCGTCGCCGCTGCACGCGACGAAGACCCGCGCGGGCCCGTCCCGGCCGGGCACGACGGCGACGCCCTGCGGACCGGCCAAGTCGCCGAGCGTCCGCAGATGCCGGCCGGCCGCGAGGTCGACGACCGCGAGGCCGTCGCAGCCGACCGCGGCCACGAACATCCGCCCGGTCGCCGGGTCATGGCCGAGGTGGTCGAGGCGCGCGAAGCCCCCGTGCGCGGCCCGCAGCCCGGGCATCGGGATCGTCCGCACGAGGCGCGGCAGGGACGCGCCGGCCGCGGGCTCGCCGCCCGGGCCGCGGTCGCCGGAGGGGGAGCAGGAGCCGACCAGCGCGAGGAGAGGCAGCAGCGCGGCGAGGCGAGCGGTCCGGCGCCTCACAGCCTGAAGCTCAGGCCGATCCAGGCCTGGCCCTCGTTCTGGCTCGGGTTGCGGTCGTTCGCGCGCCCGAGGGCGTTGGACGTGTGGTGGTAGGTGATGCCCGAGATCAGGCCCATCCCGGGGTCGAGCGGCACCTCGATCCCCGACCCGAACGAGAACGTCATGTTCCACTCCGTGCCGTCGGTCGGGACCGGCCGGGTCGACTGCATCCAGCCGCCGGTGAGCTCGGCGAAGACGCCGAGCGAGCGGGACTTGTGCAGGTAGATCCGACCGACCGCCTCGAGCTCGCCCGCGTACGCGTCCGCCCCGCTCTGGAACCACGTGGACGCGGCCACGCCGGGCCCGATCGCGATGCTGTCGCTCAGGTGGAACAGGTAGCGCGCGCGGACGCCGGCCGTGTCGTCCTCGCCGTTGCCGTCCCAGCGGAACGAGCGCCGCAGGATCGGGATGCCGTACCACGCCCGCACGTCGACGGTCTGGTCGCCGGCGGCCGGCAGCAGGGCCGGCGCCTGCTCCTCCTCGGCGGCGACCGGGGCAGGGCTCGGCGCCGCGACGGGCGCGCGACAGCCGGCGAGCACGGCCGACAGGGCCAGGACGACGAGCGGACTCGGGACGGGGCCGCGACGGGCCCGGGCGAGGAGCCCCACTAGAGCTTGTGCCCCAGCTTGTCGCGCTTGGTCGCGAGGTAGCGCTCGTTGTGGGGCGTCGAGCCGACCCTGATCGGGCACTGCTCGACGACCTCGAGGCCGTAGCCGGCCAGGCCCCCGAGCTTCTTGGGGTTGTTGGTCAGGATGCGCATCCTGCGCACGCCGAGGTCGTGCAGGATCTGCGCGCCGGTGCCGTACTCGCGCTGGTCGGCCTTGAAGCCGAGCTTCTCGTTGGCCTCGACCGTGTCGAGCCCCTGCTCCTGCAGCGTGTAGGCCTTGAGCTTGTGCTCGAGGCCGATGCCGCGGCCCTCCTGGCGGATGTAGAGCACGACCCCGACCGGGGCGGCCTGGATCGCCCGCATCGCGACGTCGAGCTGGCCGCCGCAGTCGCAGCGCTCGCTGCCGAACACGTCGCCGGTCAGGCACTCGCTGTGCACGCGCACGAGGACCGGCTCCTCGATCGGCGGGAACCGGTCGGTCTCGCCCACGAGCCGCCGGATGCCGTGGACGAGGGCGCAGTGCACGCGGCCGTCGACGAGCGACTTGTACGGGTAGAGGTCGAAGTAGCCGTGCCGGGTCGGCATCTGCACGACCGGCAGGCGCTCGATCAGGCGCTCGCGGCGCCGGCGGTACTCGACGAGGTCGGCGATCGTGCCGAGCTTGAGGCCGTGCTCGCGGGCGAACACCTCGAGCTGGGGCATGCGCGCCATCGAGCCGTCGTCGTTGGTGATCTCGCACAGCAGCCCGGCCGGCTTGAGGCCGGCGAGGCGGCACAGGTCTACGATGGCCTCGGTGTGGCCCGTGCGGACCAGGACGCCGCCCCTGCGCGCGCGCAGCGGGAACACGTGGCCGGGGCGGACGAGGTCGGTCGGGCCCGAGGCGGGGTCGATCGCGACCTGGACCGTCCGCGCCTGGTCGGCGGCCGAGATCCCGGTCGTCACGCCGGTGCGGGCCTCGATCGTGACCGTGAACCCGGTCCCGAGCGGCATCTCGTTGCGCGCGACCATCGGCGGCAGGCCGAGCTGGTCGCAGCGGTCCTCGGTCAGGACGAGGCACATCATCCCGCCGGCCGCCTTGCGCATGAAGTTGATCCGGTCGGGCGTCGCGAACTCGGCCGCGAGGAACAGGTCGCCCTCGTTCTCGCGGTGCTCGTCGTCCGCGACGACGACGAAGCGGCCCTGCCGCAGCTCGTCGATCAGCTCGGGGGTCGTGGCCAGTCCGGTCATGCGGGTCGCCTGCCTCGCGGGCTCCGGGTCAGCCCTGGGCCGGGATGGCGCCCGCCTCGGACAGCTTCTTCTGCAGCTCGCCGCTCTCGAACATCTCGAGCACGATGTCCGAGCCGCCGACGAACTCGCCGCCGATGAACACCTGCGGCGTCGTCGGCCAGTTCGTGACCTGGACCAGGGACGGGCGGATCGCCGGGTCGTCGAAGATGTTGACGACCTCGAAGTCGGCGCCGGTCTGGGCCAGGATCTGGATCGCCCGGTGCGTGAAGCCGCACATCGGCTGGAGCTTGGTCCCCTTGCCGAAGCAGACGACCTTGTGCGACTCGACGATCTCCTTGACCTTCTCGGGGTTCCACATCGGTGGCTCTTCCTGTCTCGGGGCTGGTGCGGGTGCCCGGCGCGGGGCCGGGAAGTGGGCGGAAGATCATCCCAGCCACGCGCCGCGACGGAAAGGGCCGACCCGGCAGGACGCGCCCTTCTCCTGCCGCCGCGATCGGCTATGACCGGGCCATGGCAAGGGTCGGGACGGTCCTGGCGTTGCTCGCGCTGGTCGCCTGCCGCGGCGGCGGCGGTGGCCCGCCGGTGCCCGACCTGCCCGACCACGAGGTCGAGTTCCGCGCGATCCTCGAGGCCGAGTGCCGGCGCGGCGCCGACGACGTCGCGACGCTGGAGCGCCTGCGTAGCCACGACGAGCCGCTCGTCAGGACCTGGGCCGTGCGCGCGCTCGGCCGGCTCGGGGATCGCTCCGAGGTCCTGTGCCGGAGCCTCGCCGATCCCGAGCCCGAGGTCCGCCGCGCGGCCGTGTTCGCCCTCGGGCAGTGCACCGACGAGGTCGGCCGGCGCCGCGCCGAGGGCGCGCTGACGTCCCTGCTGGCGGTCGAGGACCCCGAGCTCCGCGCGGCGGTCCACGAGGCCCTCGGCAAGCTCCTCGGGCCCGGCTCGGCGGCGCTGCTGCGGCCGGGGCTCGGCGACGGGGACCCCGTGGTCGTCGGCGCCGCGGCCCTGGCCCTGCACCGCCTGCGTGTTCGCGCGATCCGCGCCGGGGACCGGCCCGGGGCCGACGACGACGCGGCCCTGGCCGCCGACCTGCGCGCCGCGCTCGTCGCCAGCAACGACCCCGACAGCGAGTGGCGCGTCGTCTACACCCTGGCCTCGCTCGACGACGCCGGGAGCTACGCGGCCCTGGCCGCCGCCGCGCGCAGCGAGCGCTCGCCGTGGTCGCGGGTGTTCGCGCTGCGCGGGCTCGCCGACCTGCGCCGCGCCGAGCCCTGCCCCCTGACCGAGGACCAGCGCGTCGCCCTGCGCAAGCTCCTGCTCCGCGCCCTCGCCGACAAGGAGGTCCCGGTCGTCGTCGAGGCCCTGCTCGGCCTCGGCGACCCGAGCCGCCACGGCCGCGGCGGCGCCCCGGCCGGCAGCGCGGCGCCGTTCGAGGACGGCGAGGTCCTCGACGCGATCAAGCAGAAGGCCGCCGCCGACAACCCGGTCGTCGCGGCCGTGGCCCTGCGCGGCCTCGGCCACTTCCCCGGCTTCAGGCGCATGGCCAGCGCCGTCCTCAACTTCCACATGGCCAGCCGCGACCCGTGGATCCGGGCCCAGGCCACCGAGGCCGCGGCCCGCCTGCACGGCGCCGACTTCGCCGACCAGCTCGACATCGCGGCCCGCGACCCCGCGCCGCTGGTCCGCGCCGCGGTCGCGCGCTCGCTGCGCTTCGTGCCGACGCGCCGCGCGATGCCGATCGCCCGGCAGCTCGCCGCCGCGACCGGGGAGGGCGCCGTCGTCGTCCGCCTCGCCGTGCTCGAGGCCGTCGCCGACCACGCCGAGCACCCCGACGCCGCCACGCTCGCGCTGGCCGCGCTCGACGACCCCGACGAGGCCCTGCGCGAGGCCGGCGCCGACCTCCTGGCCCGGGTCGGCAGGCCGGGAGACGCCGAGGTCCTGGCCGCCATCAGGCGCGCCTATACGGCGGCGAGCCGCGACGTCGACGCCGACGCCCGGCAGGCCCTGCTCCGCGCCCTCGGCGCGCTGGGCGGGGGCGACGAGGAGTGCCGGCGCTTCCTCGAGCGGGCTGCCGACGACCCCGCCTTCGCCGTGCGCAAGGAGGCCGCCCGACAGCTCCGCGCGCACTGGACCGGCGAGGCCGTGCCCGAGCCGAGGCGGCCCGTGGAGCGCTGGACGCCGCACCTGCCCGAGCGCAACCTGCTGGCCTTCCTGCGCTCGCGGCCGCGCGTCGCCCTCGACACCGACCGCGGCCGCCTCGTCGTCGAGCTCTGGCCCGACGTGGCCCCGGCCCACGCCTGGAACCTCGTGCAGTACGTCGCCTCGGGCCGCTACGACGGGCGGCTGTTCCACCGCCTCGTGCCGGGCTTCGTGCTCCAGGGCGGCGACCGCCGCGGCGACGGCTACGGCGCGCTGAGCTTCCTCGGCGAGCACCTGCGCGACGAGGTCGGCGACCGGCCGTTCCTCGAGGGCACGTTGGGCATGCCCAAGTCGGCCGAGCCCGACAGCGGCGGCGAGCAGGTGTTCTTCTGCCTGGTCCCGACGCCCCACCTGGACGGGGGCTACACGAGCTTCGGCCGCGTCGTCGAGGGCTTCGACACCCTGCGCTCGCTCGTCGTCGGCGACCGCATCAAGACCGCCACCGTCCTGGGCCGCTGACCACCCGCGCCCTGGCGCCCATCGCAAGGGCGCTGCGGGTCGGCCCCGCGCGCGCGCCGTCGTGGTCGGAGGACCCGAGCGCCCCTTTTCCCCTTGGCAGCGGCTCCACGAACCGTCCTGGAGTCGCCGCGTGTCGAAAGACGATACGGCTGCGACCGGACGTCAGGGGACTGCACGGGGACCGGTGTACGGGGGGGGGAGATGAAGCGAACCTTGGTCGAGATCCTCTTCGGCGGGGCGATGGGGGTCCTGTTGATGAGCTTCCATGCGGACCTGAGGGACCTCAGGTCGGTCGAGTCGGAGCGGTCGCAGGAGTTCGCCCAGGCGCGCAGGATCGTCGAGGAGGCCCAGGGCCGCCTCGGCCTCGGGCTGCCGGAGCAGGTCGACCGCCAGGCGACCGTCCTGGAGCAGCTCCAGGGGACGCTGGGGGACATCCACCGGGAGCTGCGCTGGATCAAGGGGCAGCTCGACACCCGGACCGAGGACGTCGCCAAGCAGGCCCGCGCGGCCTACGCCGACGCGCGCAAGCTCGAGATCGCCGTCGAGACGACCCAGAAGCTCGTGACCGAGAAGACGAGCCATCTGCGGGCCTCGACCGAGTCGCTGCTGACCCGGCTCGAGACCACCGAGGGGCGGCTCCAGGACCTGACCCGCTCGGTCAGCTGGGACCCCAGCACCCTGTCGCAGGAGATGATCGCGCCCTGCGTGCAGCTCAGCGGCGACGAGACCGTCGGCTCGGGCACCCTCGTGGCGAGCATCGAGCGCGAGGACGGCAAGGGCTTCGACACCTGGGTCCTGACGGCCTACCACGTCGTCCGCAACATCCTGGCCGACGACCCGACGCTGGCGCGCAAGGGCATCGACGTCGTGATCTACACGCCCTCGGGCAAGGTCACGCGCAAGTGCGACGTCATCGCCACCGAGCCGTCCAAGGACCTCGCGGTCGCCCGGCTCCGCGGCACCGAGCGCGTGCAGCGCATCGCCCGGCTGTCGACCCGCAGCGAGCTGGCCACGACCCGCGTGTGGACGCCCGTGTTCGCGATCGGCTGCCCGCTCGGCAACGACCCGATCCCGACCGGCGGCTGCGTCGCGAGCCTGCACAACGAGGTCGGCGGCGCCAACTACTGGATGATCAACGCGCCGACCTACTTCGGCAACTCGGGCGGCGGCATCTACAACGCGCAGACCCGCAAGCTCCTGGCCGTGTTCAGCAAGATCTACACGCACGGCAACACGCGGCCCGTCGTGATCCCGCACATGGGCCTCGGCGTCCCGCTGACCCAGGTCTACGACTGGCTCGAGAAGGAGAAGCTCGGCTTCCTCGTGCCGAGCGAGGACCAGGCCGGCCCCGAGCAGAAGGTCTACGCGTCGCCGGTCCGCTGAGCCCGGAGGCTCAGACCTCGAAGCCGCCCTCGGACACGACCGTCGCCAGCGGCAGGCGGTCGTTGGGCCGCTCGGCCGCGCGCTTCTCCTCGGGCAGGGCCTCGACCGGCCCGCGGTGGCCGATCGCGATCGCCGCCAGCACAACCCAGTCCTCTCGGTCGAGCCCGAGCACCTCGTAGCTCGCGGCCTCGTCGAAGCCGGCCATGGCGTGCGCGTAGAGGTCGTGCCGCCTGGCCTCGAGCGCGAGCGACATCCAGGCCGCCCCGGCGTCGAAGGCGTGGTGGCGGTTGGGCTTGCCGTTGCGCGTGAAGCTCCTGTGGGCCGCGACGAAGGCCAGGACCGGGGCCCGCCCGGCCCAGGCGCGGTTGGCCTCGGCGAGGAGCCCGAGGAAGCGCTCGCGGTCCGCGGGCCCGCGCGCGTACGTGAAGCGCCACGGCTGCTCGTTGAAGCAGGACGGGGCCCAGCGGGCGGCCTCGAACAGGCTGCGCAGCGTCGCCTCGGGGACCTCGGTCGACAGGAAGGAGCGCGGGGACCAGCGATCGAGGAACCTGGGGTCGATCGGGGCCTCGGGCCTGCGGGGGTTGTCGGTCATCGGTCGTCCTCCGGGCCGATGTTCGCGAGACCGGGGGTCCCGGTTCCAGGCCGGGGCCGGAAACCTGGCGGATTCCCCCCTTGAAGCCGGCCGGCGGCGGCCCATCCTCCGCGCGATGTCCTGGCTCGAGCAGAACCTCCCCGACCACGACCACGACCGGCCCTTCGTCGACCTCGACGCCGCCGAGGCCGCGGCGCTGATCGCGCGCGCCGGCCAGGACCTGCTCCTGCTCGACGTCCGCACCGAGGGCGAGCACCGGCGCCGACACATCGAGGGCTCGCTGCTGATCCCCCTCGGCGAGCTCGGCGCCCGCTGGCGTGAGCTCGACCCGGACCGACCGACGCTGGTCTACTGCGAGCACGGCGTGCGCAGCCTGCAGGCCGTCGCCTGGCTGGCGCAGTGCGGCTTCGAGACCCTGCTCAACCTCCGCGGCGGCATGTCCTGCTGGCCGCCCCGGGCCTGAGCCCGGGGGCCCCAGCCCGCCCGCTCAGGGAGATGATGCGGGACAGCGTGTCGAAGAACTCGTTGCAGTAGACCATGGCGGTCCAGACGAGGGGGGAGCTCAGCGTCCCGCCCCGGTGGTCGAAGCGCAGGCCGTACGGCTTGCGGTGCACCGACCAGCTCTCGTTGTCGAACAGCGCGCCGAGGGCCGAGGGCTTCGGCATGGCCGGCATCGAGCTCTCGCCCTGCTGGAAGCGCTGGATCACGGTCATGAACGAGCCGAACACGAGCTGGGTCGCGTAGTCCTTCTCGAAGAACGACCGGGCGTTGACCCACAGCGCGAGGACCCGGTCCTGGTCGCCCGCGCGCGGGAACGCGGCCGCGAACTCCTCGTTGTCGAGCAGCGAGCCCGCGGCGCCGACCTGGTCGTGGACCCGGCGCACCGTGCGCGGGTTGCAGCCGACGATGAGGTGGTCGCCCCGGCGCATGACCGAGAAGAAGCCCCCGCCCAGCGACCGCGCGAGGATGTGCTCCTCGTTGAAGCCGTGCTGGCCGGCGGCCTCCATGAGGTCCTTGAGCGACAGGTAGTCGACCTGGCGATCGCCCTTGCCGAGCGTGCGGAGCCTGGGCTCGGCCTCGAGCGACATGCCGTCGAGGAAGAGCTTGGCGTAGTGCTTGAGCAGGGCCTCGCACTCGCCGTCCTGGCCAGGAGCCGGAACAGCAGGACCGGCTCGGGGAACGGCACGCCCGGGGACGGGGGCAGGATCATCACGGTCAGCTCGGTCAGGCCGGCCAGGCTCGCGCCGTCCCCGGGCTTCATGCCGAGCAGCGCCCGCATCCACCCGGCGGGGTCGAACCACCTGGTCGGGACGAGGTTGGACAGGCCGTTGCACCAGGCCTCGAACAGGCCGCCGTCGACGCCGATGTTCAGGAACGCGATCGCGTCCTTGGGCGCGAACGCGGCGACCCTCGGGGAGCTTGCTCCTGCCGGCTGGAACATCGTGAACAGCCCGCCCTCGCCGCTCTTGTCGAGCAGCCGGTAGGCCTCGCGGACGCCGCCGGTCGTCGCGATCAGCTCGCCCTGCACCCCCTCGAAGCCCCCGACCCCGGCCTGGGTCATCTCGGTCTTGTCCTTGTCGCGCACGGCGCCGGGCAGGCGCACGCTCGGGCCCCAGCGCAGGGCCCCCGCCATGAGCCGCTCCTCGCCCTCGGCCAGGTCCTCGAGCGGGGCCAGCAGGACGCCGGTCTCGCCGTGGGCGAGGCGCATGAGCTGCGTGAGGTGGAGCTCGGCGCGCGCGCGCACCTTCTCCTGGTCGTCGTACGGCTCGTCGATGTAGGCCGCGGCAGCGCCGGGACCGAAGGCGTAGGCCAGGAACGGGCGCCGGCCGACCCCGCCGCCGAAGACCATGCCCTGCTCGTCCTGCTTGGGCTTGACCACGGCCATCGTCATCCGCACCGGCGACCCGGCCAGGACGTCGTCGACGAGCTCGACCCCGAACTGCCTGGGGTCGGCGGTCGGACCGTCCGCCGGCCGGTCCTTGCCCTCGAGGACCTTGCGCAGGAGGTCGCGGGCCGCGAGCTGGTCCCCGCCGCGCTTGCCCGCGGCGAAGAAGGCCAGGCCGCGGGGCCGGGGGCGCTCGCCGTCGTCGAACAGGAACGCCGCGCCGAAGCCGAGGTCGAAGGCCGAGAGGATGTTGGCCAGGTCGGCGTGCCGGGCGGCCAGCGCCCGGCGCGAATCACGCCGGTTGGGCCGCCACGTGAACACCTGGCCCACGTCGTCGTCGAGGGCGAAGTAGCGCAGGAACGCGCCGCACTCCTCGTCGCCCAACGCGCGGACCTGCGTGATCGCCTTGGCGTTGCGGACGAGCACGTCGAAGCCGGCGCACTCGACGTAGATCAGCGTGCGCTCGGCCGGGAGGTTGCGGCCGGCCCGGAAGACGGAGGGCGGCAGGTCCTGCTCGGGCGCCTCCTGGGTCGGCGCGGGGACCTGGACGAGGAGGGCGAGCAGGGCGGGGAGGGGCAGCATCTGGTCCTCGGGTCAGAGGCGTGTGAGGGCGTGGATCCTACCCAGGGCGAGCAACCCTTCCCAGGCGAGCAAGGCCTGCGTCGGCGACAGCAGGCTGACGTCGCGCATGCGCAGCCGGTAGCCGCCCTCCACCGCGTGCAGGGCCAGGCGCTGGCGGCCGGCGCCGCCGAAGAGGTCCTGCAGGCGGTCCGCGGTCGGCAGCTGGATGACCGCGCCGCCCTTGCTCGCCATCAGGGCCACCATGACGAACACCTCGGTGGCCATCTCGCCGATGAACCCGCAGCGCGTCGCGAGGCGGTCGAAGTCGAGGAAGCCGGTCGCGCAGGCCCCGGTGGCCCGATAGCGCGTGGGGTCGAAGCCCTCCTCGTTGGCCAGCACCTTGCCCTCGTCGACGTCGCCCTGCATCCCGAGCAGGGTCCTGGGGTGGCAGCCGAGCGCCAGCCAGTCGCCGATCCGCGCCGCCGAGAAGTAGCCGCCGCCGGTGCACATGGCGAAGGCCGTGGGCTCGCCCTGGTCCTCGTGGAGGTAGCGCGCGAGCTTGACGTAGTACAGGCCGCGCTCCTCCCGGCCGAAGTTCAGGGCCGGCAGGGACTCGGCGTCTTCGCCGATGCAGGCCGTGGCGACACG
Organism: Planctomycetota bacterium; assembly: GCA_041398545.1. Classification (GTDB taxonomy): domain Bacteria; phylum Planctomycetota; class UBA1135; order UBA1135; genus JAWKUM01. The sequence goes on from JAWKUM010000002.1 coordinate 140,868, forward strand.
CCGCGAGACGCGGTCGACGATGGCCCTGGGCGCGGGCATGCCGTCACGCCAGCGCAGCAGCACGACCGGCTCGGGAGGGGTCCCGCAGTTGGGCGCGTTGACGACGAGGAGGTGGGCGTCGAGGACGCCGCGCTCGGGCAGCAGCCGGTCGAGCACGTCGTCGCGGCCGGCGAGGGATCGCAGCACGCCGACGTCGAGGCCGCAGCTCCAGGCCAGGACGGTGTCCTCGCCGAGCACGCCGGCGATGTCGGCCTGGCTCTCGGAGCCCGGCCGGAACAGGGTCGCCATCGAGGGGTCGTCGAGCGTCAGCACGACGTCCTCGACGACGCCGTCCGCGCTCGTGAACAGGCGGCTCTCGACCCTGGCCAGGCCGTCGAGCGCCCGGCCGCACAGCCGGGCCAGGGACGTCGCCTCCGCCGGCTTGAAGTCCGCCGGGCCGGGCCCGCCACCGGTGACGTGGACGCTCAGGGCCCGCAGGCCGGCCCGCTCGAGACCCGCGCTCGCGACGAGCTCGAGCCCGGCCTCGGGCGCGCAGCCGCCGAAGCTCCGGCGACCCCGCTCGCGACGCAGGCCGCACAGCGCGACCGGCTCGGCGAGCTCGGGGGGGCCCCAGGCAGCGTCGTCGGCGCGGCCGCTGAGGGCCAGCACGGCCCGGCGGCCGCCGTGGAGCGAGAGGAGGCCGAGGTGCCCGGCGTACAGCAGCGGGAAGCCGGCCGCCGTCTGGCGGGGCTCGGTCGTGCGCAGCCAGCGGTAGCGGACCGGCAGGCCGAGGGCCGAGTCCTCGTCGACGCCGAGGCCGAGCCGGACGCCCTGGCCGCTGACCCCGAGGCCGCGCACGAGGTCCCTGTGGGCGCGCATGGCGGCCGAGTCCCCGCAGTCGCCGATCCACCAGTCGCCGTCCGCGAGGACGACGTGGCACAGGCCGCGGTCGAACGGGGTCACGAGCCGCGCGTACTCCTCGCGGTGCTCGAGCGCTGCGCTCCAGCGCAGCAGGCTGTCGAAGGTCGTGCGCCAGCGCTTGCGCTGGAGGAGGCCGAACACCTCGAGGCGAGGCAGGGCCTCGAGCAGTGCGCCCGGGTCCGGCACCTCCAGCCAGTACCACGTGCGGCCGGCGGGCAGGGTCGGGGGCGTCGCGCCGATGAGCTCGGGGCCGTCGGTGCCTCCGGCGGCTTGCTGTGCGGCGGCGGGACCGGTCGCGAGGACCAGGGTCAGGAGCGCGAGCGGGGCGAGGACCCGCTCGGACGACGGGTGGGGCGACTTGAGGAGCATGGCTCTCGATACGCAGGTCGGTTGCCTGCGGGGGAGATCATCAAAAACGCCGGAGCTCGAGCACATAGTCGAGGCAGAGGGGAACTTCGCCCGTGTCGACCGGGATGTCCTCGCCGACCTCCCAGTGCCAGGCGACCCCGCGGCCACCGACGGGGTCGGTCGGTCCGCCGTCGAGCGTCAACGCGACCTCCGTGGGGACGTTCGGTCGCCAGTCCTCCGGGAGAACGGCGTAGCGCATCCGCAGCTCGCGGCCGCCCTCCGGGGCCGGCAGGGCCGGGAACCGGGCCAGCAGGCCCTTGCCCCGCAGCAGGTAGCAACCGCTGGCCTCGGGGTCCCCGAACCAGCGCCGCCCCGGCGCCGGCCAGGCCTCGGCCTCGAAGCGCCGCCAGGGCCCGCGGACCCGCATCGCCTCGCCGCCGGAGTCCGGCCACGGCTCCTCGAGCCAGATCTCGGACACGCAGGCGGCGATGCCCTGCAGGCGGACGAAGCGCAGCTCCAGCGCCTCGGCCGACGTCACCGCCTCCGGCAGCGGGAACACGTACTCCTCGGGCGTCGACGTGACCTCGATGTGGTCGTGGACCTGCGCGTCGTTGGCGAACAGGCGCTGGGCCACGTACACGAACCGGCCCTGCTCCTCGGCGACGTACGGCGCCGAGGGGTCGGGATTGCAGTAGGTCACGCGCAGCTGCAGCCGCCGCCCGCGGTGGTCCGCGGGGATCGGCAGACGGTGGATCACGGCGACCGGGTGGCCGTCGAGGCTGCGCCACGGCGTGTCGCGGCCCAGCTCGCCGGGGTCGGGCGCGCGGTAGCCCTGGACCCGCGTGGCCGCAGCCCCGGGGCCGCCGCAGTCGACGTAGCACAGCACGCCGCCGTGGCCGGCCGCGCGGCCGCGGTCGACGCACTCGTGGTCGAGGATGGCGTAGCCGAAGCCCCAGACCAAGACGAGCCAGGCCGCGGTGCCGGCCGCGTACCAGGCCCGCCCGTCGCGGTGCAGCCGCGCGCCGACGCGCAGGCCGAGCCCGAACAGCAGGGTCATCGGCGCCAGGGCCGGATACAGGTAGCGGCCCTGGACCGAGTCGAAGGCGAGCACGCCGCGCCAGGTCAGGAACAGCATCGTCGCGGCCACGACCCCCGCCAGCAGCGCGACGCGGCGCTGCGGGGCCTCCGTCTCGGACAGGCGGACCCGCGGGGACAGCAGCAGCAGGAGGCCGGTCGCGGCCACGCCGCCGAGCGCGGCCCAGAGGTAGAACAGCGGTCGCGGCAGCAGGATCTCGCGGTGCCAGAACCCGAAGAAGGTCCGCCACAGGTCCTCGACGAAGACCTCGCAGAAGGCCGCCGTCGTCGGGCTTCGGCGCGCCGCGTGGGTGAAGGTCTCGTAGTTGGCGCGCCAGCCGAAGAGGTCGTGATGGCTCAGCAGGTTGCCGAGGTACCAGAATCCGGCGATGGCGAGCGGCAGGACGGCCAGTGGCCAGGACCCGCGCAGGGCCTGCCGGAGCCGGCTACCGCCCTCGACCTGGACCCGGCTGCGCAGGACCAGCCCGACGAGCACGGCCGGGAGCAGGCAGAAGGCCGCCGCCTTGCACAGGAGCGCGAGGCCGAGCCAGACGCCGGCGAGGAGGGCCTGTCGCAGGTCGCCGCGCAGGCCGAGCGACCAGCAGGCCAGGTGCACGAAGGCCAGCGCGCAGAACGCCGTCAGGGGACCGTCCGGCGAGAACGAGGCCCCGGTCAGCGCGGCCTGTGGGATCGCGGCCCCGGCCCAGGCCAGGGCGAAGGCGAAGCGCGGGCGGTCGGGCCACACGAGGTCGCAGAGCGCGAGCAGGCCGAAGGCCAGCAGGCCCCAGTGCAGGACCATGACCAGGCGCAGGACCAGGACCTGGCCCTCGCGGATCAGGAACCGGGGCTCCTGGCCGGCCAGGGCGGCGTACAGGCGGCGGGCCTCGGGCGAGGCGTCGGCGGCCGCGGGCGCGCCGGCCTGGAGGGCCTGCACCTGGTTGCGTAGCCGGGTGAAGCCGGGGTCGAGCGGCTTCAGCGGTCGGCCGGCCTCGTCGACGACGCCGTCCTCGCGCAGCTGCAGCAGCAGGCGCAGGTCGAGGTCGCCGTCCCGGCTCGAGGCCAGGGGCCGGCCGGGGTGCCACCGGCGCTCCCAGGGGCCGGGCAGGCGCCACGCGGCGTCGGGGTCGGACCACCAGTGGTCGGTCAGCGACAACACGACCGAGCCGAGCACATAGACGTACGGCGGGTGCTTGTCCTGCTGGACCTTGAGCACCGAGTACGGGTCCGGCATCGAGCCGAAGGCCTGCCGGTACTGGGCCCGCTGCAGGTGGCTGAGCTCGTCCGGGTTGTTGCCGACCGGGTTGTACAGGGCCAGCAGCAGGCCCGTGCCGAGGACGAGGGCCAGCAGGGCCGCGAGGCGCGCCGGGGAGCGGAGCATGGACGCGGAGTCTACGCCCCGGACGGCTCGCTGGCAGACGCCGCGCCGGAAACGTCGGCCGCGCGCTCGGGCAGCAGCGCGGGGGCCGCGTCGACGTCGGCCGCCTCGCGCCGGCGGCGGTCCTGCCGGCACAGCTCACCCTCGGGCACGATCGCGCCGCCCGAGATGATCAGGGCCATGGCCTGATCGAAGGTCAGGTTGAGCGGGACGACCTCCTCGCGCGGGACGAAGACGACGTAGCCGGTCATCGGCGTCGGCGACGACGGCAGGAACACCGACACGAAGTCCCCGTCGGTGGCGCAGTCGAGCGAGGCGAGGCCGGCCGAGGTCACGAAGCCGATCGTGAACAGGCCCTGGCTCGGGTACGGGACCGCGACGACCGAGCGGAACTCCTTGACCGTGCGCTCCGAGAAGAAGAACTCGACGATCTTCTTGGCGTACGGGTAGATCGTCTTGATGAACGGGAACGACGCGAGCAGGCGCTCGCCCCAGCTGAACAGCAGGCGGCCGAAGCCGAGGCGCAGGTAGAACCCGATGACGAAGATCCCGACGAGGCCGATCAGCAGGCCGACGACCGGGGGCAGCGCGGCGTCGAGGTCCTTCTGCAGCCGGGCGTGGTCGAGCAGCGAGAGGTCCGGGATCAGGCCGGCGTCGCGCTCGAGCGAGGCCAGCAGCGCCGCGCCGTCGGCGCCGGCCGGGACCTTGGTCGGGTCGAGGCGGGCCGGGTCGAAGACGTCGACGCCGGTCATCGACTCGAGCACGAGCTGGCCCGGACGGTTCGTGACGAGGCACCACTGGATCCCGTGCGTGACCGGGATCGCGATGTAGTCGCGCACGAAGCCGAACAGGGCCACGACGATCCACAGCGTGAGGATCGTCGGCAGCAGCGCGGTCAGTCCGCCGAAGAAGAAGCGTTTCACCAGGCCCTCCGCGGGGTCCCTTGACGCCCGGAACCGCCGGGCATCCTCCCCATGGATCGACCAGTCGGGCGTCCGGGTTGATCCCGGCTGCGCCCCCGGCCCCGAGGACCGCCCCGCCGGTCGCGGTCGCATCGGGCCTTCGTCGCACCCGCGCCGCGCGTTCAAGGACCGGGTCCGGGGATCCCGATAGACCAACCCGGCGGATGTCGAAACCTTGGACATCCGTCGGGATATCCGACGATCGGCGCTGCCGGGGAGGACGCCATTCCGCGCGAGCACGAGCTGGACACCTATCTGCGCGAGATCAACGAGGTCGCCCTCCTGACCGCCAAGGAGGAGATCGAGCTCGCCCGCCTCGTGCAGCAGGGTGACATGGCGGCGCGCGAGCACATGATCCGGGCCAACCTCAGGCTCGTCGTGTCGATCGCGAAGAACTACGTCAACCGAGGCCTCTCGTTCATGGACCTGATCGAGGAGGGCAACATCGGGCTGATGAAGGCCGTCGAGCGCTTCGACCCCGACGCCGGCTGCCGCTTCTCGACCTACGCGACCTGGTGGATCAAGCAGTCGATCCGCCGCGCGCTGATCTCGACCGTCAAGACCGTCCGCGTGCCGTCGTACATGGTCGAGATCATCTCCAAGTGGAAGAACCTCGCCCTCGAGCTGAGCTTCTTCCTCGGGCGCCAGCCGACCTCGGCCGAGATCGCCGAGGAGCTGGGCCTGGCCGAGGACAACCGCAACATCATGCGCCAGACCGTCCAGACCAACGGCTCACCCAACAGCATCGTCAGCCTCGACGTGCTGCCGGCCGCCGACGAGACCCTGCACGACGCCGACGCCCGGCGACCGGAGGAGGAGGTCCTCGACGCCTCCGAGGTCGACAAGCTCTACGAGCTGCTGCAGGACATGGACGAGGAGGAGTCGGAGGTCCTGCGCATGCGCTTCGGGCTGACGACCGGCGACGGCGAGGGCATGACCCTCAAGGCCATCGGCGAGACCCTCGGCCTGACCCGGGAGAAGGTCCGGCAGATCGAGAAGCGCGCCCTCGGCAAGCTGCAGGAGTTCTTCCTCGAGGAGTACGGCGAGCGCTGACCGGCGCCGGCGCTTGCCCGCCGCGGGTGGGCCGGCAGGATGCCGGCATGGCCCGCACGTCCCCACGACCCCGGCCGCGACCAGGTCGCCCCGCCCCCGTCCCGGGGACCGTCGTCGAGGCGCTGTACCTCCACCTGCCGTTCTGCGTCGTCAAGTGCGGCTACTGTGACTTCACGAGCTACGCCGGGACCGACGAGGACCTCGTCGACCGCGTGCTCGACGCCTGGGTCCAGGAGCTGCGCATGGTCGCGCCCCGCTGCCGGCCGCGGACCCTGTTCCTCGGCGGCGGGACCCCGACGCACCTCACGGCCGCGCGCCTCGAGGCCGTGCTCGCCGCGATCCGCGCTGAGGTCGCGCTCGACGACTGCGCGGAGTGGACCACCGAGGCCAACCCCGAGAGCGCGAGCGCGGACAAGCTGCGCCTGCTGCGCGAGGCAGGCGTGACCCGGCTGAGCCTCGGCGTGCAGGCCTTCGACGACGAGCGCCTGGCCTTCCTCGACCGCCCCCACGACAGCCGCGAGGCGCGCGCGGCGTTCGAGCGGGCCACCGCGGCCGGCTTCGGGTCGACGAGCCTCGACCTGATCTTCGGCACGCCCGGACACGAGCCCGCGGCCTGGGCCGGCGAGCTCGACCAGGCCCTGGCGCTGGGACCGGACCACGTCTCGGCGTACGGGCTGACCTTCGAGGCCGGCACGCGGCTGACCGAGGCCCGCGACCGAGGCCTCGTCCAGGAGCTCGACGAGGAGCGGGCCGCGACCCTGTTCCTGACCACGCGGGACAAGCTGCAGGCCGCGGGGCTCCGCCCGTACGAGCTGTCCAACTTCGCGCGGCCAGGCAGCGAGTGCCGGCACAACCTCAACTACTGGCGTGGCGGCGACTACCTCGGCGTCGGCCCGGGGGCCGCGAGCCACGTCGCCGGACGGCGCTGGACCAACCTGCGCTCTCTCGAGCCATACGTGGGGTCGATCCAGGCCCAGGGCTCGGCCGCGGGCGAGGCCGAGACCCTCGATCCGGCCCACCGCATACGCGAAGCCGTGTGGCTCGGCCTGAGGACCCTGGAGGGCGTTGACCTCGAGGCGCTCGGCCAGCGCATCGGGCTCGACCCGGCCGACCTCTGCCGGGAAGCGATCGAGGCAGGCGAGAAGGCCGGCGAGCTCGAGCGAGACGGGACCCGTATCCGGATCTCCGAAAACTCATGGCTGCACGCCGACCGGATCTCCGGTCGCTTCCTCTGAGCTAGAGCCCGTAGGTCAGCCGCTCGGCGAGGACCTCGGGCAGACCCAGGTCCCGGATAGTGGCCTGGGTCTCGGCGATCGGGTACGGGAGCCGCCGGAGCTCGAAGCTACGCCGCTCGGTGTCGAACAACACGTAGCCGGTCCGCGGATCCTCGTCGCGAGGCTGACCGACGCTGCCGACGTTGATCAGGGCCCGCTCGTTGCCGTCGAGTGCGAGCTTGCCGTTCTCCTCGAACTCGGGCCGGTATCGGAAGCCGACCATGCCGTTCATCGTGAACGCGCAGGGCAAGTGGGTGTGCCCGACGAAGCAGTAGGCCGTCTGCTGGGCCTCCATCGACCGCTTGGCCGAAGGCAACGACCGTACGTAGTCGAACTCCTCGGGCTCGTGCATCGACCCGTGGACCAGGGTCAGGTCCTCCTCGAACACGACCAGGAACAGGGGCAGGGCGGCCAGCCACTGCAGCTCGTCCTCGTCGAGCCGGGAGCGGGTCCACTGGATCGCCATTCGGGCGAAGGGGTTGAACAGGTCCTGGGGGAGGCGGCCGATCACCGCCGCGTCATGGTTGCCGATGCAGACCTGGGTCCCGAGCTCACGCAGCCTGGCGATGCAAGCCCCAGGGTCGGGGCCATAGCCGACGACGTCCCCAACCTGCAGGAAGCGCTCGACTCCCTGTGCCTTGGCATCCGCAAGGACAACATCGAGAGCCTCGAGGTTGCCGTGGACGTCCCCTAGTACCGCGATCTGCATGCTGCCGGAAAGGCCTCCGAACTTAGGACGAGGCCGAGGCCCCCCAACAGAAAAGGCAGGACCATACGCGCTGCCACCTCAGGATTCTCCGCAGGGATCCAGGTCCACCACTCGATCCAGAGAGCGCCGGCAAGCACGAGGGTGACCCAGAGCCCTCGCGGCAGGGTCCAACGCAGCAGGAACAGGCTCCAGGCGAGGACGGCCAGCGAGGCGCAGGCATTGGTCAGGAGCATCGAAGGTTCCACGTGGAACACCGAGCCGATCGGCCAGGCCACGAGGCGTACGAGCAGCTCTGCGAGGACCCAGAGGCAGAGGACTTCCCACAGCAGACGACCGCCTCGCCACGAGAATGCGCTCCCCGTGACGACACATGCTCGGCCCGATCTGTCTGGGTGGCGTGGGTCCATGGCAGGCGCTGAGCAGGACCCACGCGTAGGCCAGCCAGCGCGGCCAGCGGCTGCCCTGGATCCAGAGTCCTGGGTGGGGTCGCCGGAACGGATGCCCTCCCAGTACAGGAGCAGCAGCACGAACCCGGCCACGAGGACACGGCTGGCCCGCAGGCGGAACAGGTGGCGGGTCAGGGTCCACAGCGTCCAGGTCATCGACTCAGGCAATCAGCGCAAGATCGGGGTCCAGGGAACACGGAAACAGGGCAGTTCTGAACGGAGCGATCTCCTTTGTCTCATTTCGAGCCCAGCCAAGCGCCGGCAGCCGTGCGAGTCCAGGGCAATCCCGTCCGAGGGAGGTCGGCTCCGCCATCGTGACGAAGTCCTCCCGCTGTTCCACGTGGAACATCCGGCCAGAACGCCGATTCGTTGCGTGACACGCCCCAATGCAGAAAGCAGAATAGGCCGCATTCGGGGATGGGAGTGCCTTTGATCAGGGGACCGCAGATCCTCGTCTGCGCCAACCAGAAGGGCGGTGTCGGCAAGACCACGGCCGCCACCCACACGGCAGCAGGCTTCCAACGCCTCGGATGCCGCACCGGCCTCCTGGACCTTGACCCCCAGCGGAACGCAGTCCTGTGCTCGAGCCAGGACCTGGAGCCCCGCAAGGATCGACCGGCACCCCAGGGATGGGATTGCTTCTCCACCAAGGAGGGGCTCGATCTCCTGGCCCCCAGCGACAGCCCAGGGGGCGCGACTCTGGACCGAGCCTTGGCCTGGGGCGAGGCATGGGACTTGGTCGTGATCGACTGCCCTCCGAGCCTCGAAGGTTGGACCCAGGCCGCGATCGAACGGGCCTCGGCAATCCTGATCCCGATGCAGTGCGAGTTCCTCTCCCTGCAGGGCCTGGCCTCGATGCTGGGCCGGATCGGTACGTTGGCCCGGGACCCCTGGGTCCGAATCCTGCCGTCGATGTACGAGCCCGAGAAGGAGCTCCAGCGGGAGACCCTGGCCGAGGTCGAGCGACACTTCCCCGACCGGCTGGGCCGCACCTGGATCCCGAGGGATCCGGCGATATCGGAGGCCTCGAGCCACGGGGTCTCGCTTTTTTGTCATGATCCGAGGGCGATCGGGACCTTGGCGTACGCCAGGCTGATCAGGGAGTTGCACCATGGCTGGTCGTAAGTTGGGAAGAGGATTGGAGTTCCTGCTTTCACAGACCCGTGCGGCGAACCCCGCGCCGGTCGAGCAGGGCGCTGAGGCAGCCTCCCCCAAGCCAGATACGATCGGAACAGATCTACCGACCGGCCTCGTCTACCTCGACCCCTCGTCGATCGATCCCAACCCGTACCAGCCCCGGCTCGACTTCGACGAGGACGAGATCGCGATGCTGGCCGAGTCGATCCGGTCCCAGGGCCTGCTCCAGCCGATCGTCGTCCGCAAGCGCGACCGCCGCTTCGAGCTGATCGCCGGCGAGCGCCGGCTCCGCGCCGTCCGCAAGGCCGGGATCGCTCAGATCCCGGCCCTCCTGCGGGAAGTCGACGAGCCGTCCCTGCGACTGCTGGCGCTCGTCGAGAACCTCCAGCGGCAGGACCTCAACCCGATCGAGAAGGCGCACAGCTTCGACGAGCTGCGCCGGCAGACCGGCTGGACCCAGGAAGAGCTGGCCGCACAGGTCGGCCTCAAGCGCAGCTCGGTCGCCAACTACCAGCGGCTGCTCGAGCTCGACCCGAAGCTCCAGGACGAGGTCCGGCGGGGACGCCTTTCGATGGGGCACGCCCGCGCGCTGCTGACCGCGCCGGAGGCCGGCCGGGCGACGCTGGCGAAGGTCGCGATCGACAACGGCCTGTCGGTCCGCAGGCTCGAGGAGCTGGCCACCGAGGCCCAGCTCCGCGAGGCGGCGACGCGGCCGACGACCGGCAGGGGCGCCCCGGCGGTCGTGGCGCCCAAGGGACCTCGCAAGGCGGCCTGGGCCCGCGACATGGAGGACAACCTCCGCGGGGCCCTGGGCTGTCGCGTCGGCGTCCGCTTCCGGGGCGGGCGCGGGCGGATCGTGCTCGAGATCGGCTCGCGCGAGGAGTTCGACCGGATCTACGAGCTGCTGATGGAGTGCCTGCCGCACGACGACGAGGACGACCTCGTCGCGCGCAAGGTCACTCGCCCTTGACGGTCACGCCGCGGACGAGGATCGGCTCACGCGGCCGGCCCCGTCCGACGTCCTCGTCCTGGGTGTTCTCGAGCGGAGCCCGGACGGCGCGCTCGAGGACCTGCTTGCCGGCCTCGTTGACGACGACGCCGAACACGACGTACTCCTCGTCCCGGGACTCGGCGCAGTCGTTGGCCGTGAAGTAGACCAGGCGCGTGTCGTTGTCACGCCGGTCGGCCTGCCGGAACGCGGCCAGGACGTACGGGAAGTGGCTCGGCGAGCCGCTCTCGAACGGCAGCGTCTCCTCGGACTTGTACTCGGTCCACTTGCTGCGGTCCTCGTCCTTGGTCGAGGGGTTGCCGAAGTGGACGAGCTGGGCGACACCGTCCGCGTCCTGGTTGGTGCCGGCGCGCTCGATGCGGTCGAAGTGCAGGCCGTCGTAGACCTTCTCCTCGACGTTCTTGAGGAAGTGCGCGCAGGTGGCCGGGACCCGGCCGGAGTAAAGCCGGACCTCGATCGGTCCCTCGGTCGTGTCGAAGACGACGGTCTTGCCGGCCGCCTCGGGCGCGACGAAGAGCTCGGGGTGGGCCTCGCGGAAGGCCTTGTTCCGCTCCGCGGCGGCCAGCATGGCCGCGGCGACCGAGGTCCTGGCCGCGCGCAGCGGTCCGTCCTGGCCGGCGAGTCCCTCGTCCTTGCCGGCCTTGCCTCCGTCCTCGGTCTTCTCCGCGCCGTCGCCGGACGCCACCTTCGCGGCGGCGTCGACCTTGGCCACGTAGACGGGCGGATACTCGGTCTCGCCGAGGACCGGCAGCGGGGCCCCGGCCTTGCGCAGGGCGTCGACGGCCTGGCGGGCGTCGTCGACGCGGCCGTCGGCCGCGAGCTTGCAGGCCTCGACCCACTGGGCCCAGTACGCCGCCGGCTGGCCGGCGTAGCGCTCCTGCAGCTCGTCGAGCCCGGCCGTGTCGAGCTCGCGCAGCGCGCTGAACATCTTGCTCTTCACGCTCTGCCAGTGCATCAGCAGGCTCTGGCCGATGACGCGGGCGACGATGCCGGGGTTCTGCTGCTCGTACTGGCGGAAGAAGTCGGGGATCGTGATGTCGAGGGCCGCCGGCGCCCAGGTCTCACGCAGGCCGGTCTTCTCGGCGAAGCTGCCCCAGGTCTCGTTCCGCTTCATCCGCTCGGCGTACTCCCAGAGGTTCTTGCCGATCAGGACCACGACGATGACCAGGATCACGCCGATGATCTGCTTCTTGTTCTTCTCCCACAGGAGCTCCAGTGGGTTCGGGGTCGTGATCTGACCCTCTTGCGGGGGAGTCTGCTGGCTCATGGCGGTGACGGGCTGGAATTGACGGAAGCTGGGTCACGGGCCGGGGAGCCTCGTCAGGTCCCCCGGCCGGGGGTCTAGGGATGCTGCTTGCCGCTGTCGTGCACGGCGTCGACCGGCTGCGCGCCGGCGGTGCCGGCGTCCGAGGCCATGTCGGCGCGTGACAGCCGCTGGGTCCGGAGCTCGTAGCTGAGCCCGAGGCCGGTGCCCTCGGCGTCGAGGACGGCGGTCAGGGTGTAGCGCACGCCATCGATCGAGCGGTTGCTCCACTTCTGCTCGACGCGCGGGCCCTTGGGGATCTCCTCGAGGTACATCGTCCAGCCGTGGGTCCGGAGCTGCTTCTTGAGCGTGTCCCGGACCTCGGCGATCTTGCCCGGGCCGCGATACTCGAGGTGGCCGAAGCGGTAGTCGCCGCGGCGGTACGTGTAGCTCTGGTTGACGCTGGTCTTGAGCTCGAAGTCGACCGGGACCGGCAGGAACGGGAACTGCTCGGGCACGAGGACGGCCCCGGGCCGGTCCTTGTTCGGGTACGAGCTCGGCGTGCGGCAACCCGTCAGCAGGGTGCCGAGGAGCACGGCGACGACGATGGTTCTCGATCCGGACATGGCCTGGTTCCCCCCTCCGGTCTGCGCTCGGCTACGGATCCAAGGTTCGCGGGGGTAATATAGCCACCCCGAACCCCGCCCCGAGCCTTCAAATTCCCGGCCTGCCGGCCAAGGAGTCCCGATGCTCCCGTCCCTCGGCCTCGCCCTGTTCCTCGTGTCGCCGGCGCTCCCCGCACCCGCCGCGGCGACCCCCGCCGTGACCCAGGACAAGGCCGAGCTCCGCAAGGAGTTCGAGGACCGGTTGGCCAAGGTCGACAAGAAGGACGCCCAGGCGCTGTTCGAGCTCGGGCTCTGGGCCGACGGCAGGGGCCTGGGCCTCGAGGCCAAGCGCGTGTTCCGCATGGTCCTCGACGTCGAGCCCGACAACAAGAAGGCCCGTGAGGCCCTCGGGTACGTGCTGCACGAGGGCGAGTGGGTCCGCGAGCGGGACCTGGCCAAGCTCCTCAAGAAGAAGGAGGAGGCCGAGTACAAGGAGAAGGGGTACGTCAAGGTCAAGGGCGCCTGGGTCCACAAGAGCGAGCTGGCCTTCGCCGAGATGGGCTTCGTCAAGCACGAGGGCCAGTGGGTCCGGCTCGACGACAAGAAGGAGCTCGACAAGGGGCGGGTGCGGCACCCCCTGACCGGGGACTGGATCGAGGCCGGCGACCTCGAGCAGGCCCGCTCCGGCAAGGTCCAGGTCGGGGACAAGTGGGTCGAGGCCGACAAGGCCGACGCCCTCCACGCCAGCTGGCAGGACCCGTGGGAGCTGACCTTCGGCGACTTCACGCTCATGACGGTGCTCCCCCTCGACAAGGCCCGCGAGGTCGCCAACGAGGTCGAGACGACCCTGCTGTACGCCAAGAAGGCCATCTGGAACCCCGAGCTGCCCCTGCCCAAGCGCTTCCGGCTCCGGCTCTACGACACCCTCGACCTGTACCGGGGCTTCGGGGCGCAGTCCGACGACACCGGGATGTCGGCCTTCGGCTGCTTCTACGCCGACCGCTCGTCGGACGGCTCGATCGCCGTCTACTACGGGGCCCCGAACTGGGGGCCCTACTACCTCAAGCACGCCGCCGGGCTGGGCGCCTCGATGGCCGTCCTGGGGTCCAAGTCGCGGCCGTCGACCAACTGGATCCACACCGGCGTCGGGAGCTACTGCGAGCGCTGGAGCAACAAGCCCCACGCCCAGCACTTCGGCCGGCAGTACGAGTCCAAGGGCGGCGTGAAGGCCCTGCGGAACTTCTTCGAGGCGTTCCGGATCAGCCCCGACGACATGGACGAGACGATGCAGTGGAACATCTTACCAGGGCCGGATACCTGGTCCGCTACGCCGTCGAGTCCGATGACAAGTCGGTGACCCTGGAGCCTTCGACGCCCCTGCGCGAGGCCGCGCAGACCGGCAAGGACAAGGACATCGACAAAGGCCCTGACCGAGCTCGAGCGGGCGCTCAAGGCCTCCGAGGACGCGATCCGCAAGTCGCTCGACGACCTCCTCAAGGGCTGAGCGACCGAGGGCACCACCGGATGCTGCGTACCCGGGTTTCGAGTCCTTCTTGAAGCCCTCGGGACGGCCTGCGGGCCCGTGGACCGGGCTTCCCCGGAGGTTGCGGAGGGCCGGATCCGGGACCGTGGATCAGTGTGGTCAGGAAGCGCGTCTGTCCACCGTCGACGCACCGTCGTCCCCGACCGTACCACTCAGACTTGTATTCATAAGCTCGTGGATCGGCTCGGCTTACCCGAGTCGGAGCGGCCTGGAGCGACGTTTCGAGGGGGGAATTAGATGAGGAAGTAGGAGTTCCAGATGGTTAGGATCTCGACCAACCTCGCGTGCCCCACATGAAGTTCCTCGTCGACAAGAGCCGGCTCGAGTCCGCGCTCCAACCGATCCTGTCCGCGGTCCCGGCCAAGGAGTCCCCGAGGCCTGCCCTGAGGGCCGTCCACCTGACCGCCTCGGAGGACTCCCTGTTGCTCCAGGGGTCCAACCTCGAGCTCTCGGTCGAGGTCGAGGTCGACTCGGTCAAGGTCGACAAGCAGGGCTCCTGCCTCGTCCCGGCGCGGCCGCTCGGCTCCCTGCTGCACGAGATCTCCGACCCCACGATCGAGCTCTCGGTGCACAAGGGCACGCTCAAGATCCCGACCTCGAGCGGGACCTTCGAGCTCGTGACGAGCGACCCCGAGGGCTTCCCCGAGCTCGACTTCGAGATGGACGGGCCCTCGGTCGACGTGCCGATCGACCTGCTCGTCAGGCTCTACTCGACGACCGAGTTCGCCTGCGCCCGCGAGGCGACCAAGTACGCGATGAACGGCGTGCTGATGAGCATCCGCGACCAGCAGGTCGACTTCGTCGCGACGGACGGGCGCCGCCTCGCCGTGCACTCGGCCCCGATCGAGGCCGACGCCGGCCTCGAGCTGCAGGCCCTCCTCCCGCACCGCAGCTTCGGCACGGCGCTGCGCGCCCTGCAGGGGATGACCAAGGAGCTCGTCGGCATCCGCCTCGGCGAGGGCAGCGTCTGCCTGACCACGCCCGACGCCCGGATGTCGATCCAGAAGATCCTCGGCAGCTTCCCCGACTACCAGGCCGTCATCCCGCGCGACACCGACAACGCTCCGCCGAGTTCAACCGCACGCTGCTCGAGGCCATCCCTGCGACGCGCGCGGCGATCGTCACCGATGCGATGAACCCCGCGGTCAAGCTCGCTCTCGAGGGCAACCAGTGCCGGATCAAAGGCCGACGCCGCCGGCGTCGGGTCCGCCGACACGGTCCTCGACGTCGTCATGCAGGGCCCGGGTGGGACGATCATCTTCAACCCCAACTTCATCACCGACGCACTCAAGGTCTCCGAGACCGACCCGGTGCGGTTCGAGTACCAGGACGGGAACTCCCCCGGCAAGTTCGTCCTCGGGGAGCAGTTCCTCTACATCCTGATGCCCATCACAGGAGTCTGACCCTGGCCCCCGATGCCTTCGATCTCGGCAAGCTGATCTCCGGGATCCTGGCCGAGACCCGGGTCGTGGACCCGCACCTCGAGGACGCCGTCGCCGAGGCCGCGCGGGAGCTCTGGCCCGACCTCCGCCCCGGCGAGCTCAGGGTCCTCGCGTTCCGCTCCGGCGTGCTCGACGTGCTGCTCGACAGCCACGCGCGCTACGCGGAGGCCCGCGGCTTCCTCGGCGAGGCCCTGCGCGAGCGGGTCAACGCGATCCTCGCGGAGCGACGCGCCTCGTCGCCGGCCGCGGCCCTGGCCGGCCGCAGCCGGGAGACGCTGAGCCGACGCCGGGACGGCGACCACGTGACCGGGCTCCGCTTCCACGTCGCGGGGACCAGGTGAAGGACCCCGGACCGCCGGCACCCTCCGGAGACGATCCACCCATGACCCCGCCCGCCGACAAGAACCCCCCGGCCAAGTACGACGCCAGCTCGATCCAGGTCCTCGAGGGCCTCGAGGCCGTGCGCAAGCGGCCCGCGATGTACATCGGCGACACGACGTCGGCCGGGCTGCACCACCTCATCTGGGAGGTCGTGGACAACTCGGTCGACGAGGCACTGCAGGGTCGCTGCTCGCTCATCGTCGTCAAGCTGCACGCGGACGGGTCGGTCTCGGTGCTCGACGACGGGGCCGGCATCCCGACCGACATCCACCCCAAGATGGGGGTCCCGGCGCTCGAGGTCATCCTGACCAAGCTCCACGCCGGCGGGAAGTTCGACAAGGGCAGCTACCAGGTCTCGGGCGGGCTGCACGGCGTCGGCGTCTCGGTCGTCAACGCGCTCAGCGAGTGGCTCGACGTCGAGGTCTACCGGGACGGCAAGATCTACCACCAGACCTTCGAGAAGGGCGTCAAGACCTCCGAGATGGCCGTCCTCGGCGACACCGACCGGCGGGGGACCCTCGTCCACTACAAGGCCGACCCGGAGATCTTCGACGACACCGAGGTCGTGTGGGGGATCGTGCACAAGCGCATGCGCGAGCTCTCCTACCTGATGGGCACCTCCAACCTCAGGATCGACGTCGAGGACGAGCGGACCGGGCAGAAGGACACGCTGTTCCACCCCGAGGGGCTCGTCGAGTTCGTCAAGGAGCTGGGCCACGGCAAGAACGCGTTGCATGACCAGGTCGTCTACGTGCAGCGCGAGCACGTCGACGAGGAGAGCGACAGCCGCTACGAGGTCGAGTGCGCGCTGCAGTACAACGACGGCTACAACGAGCAGATCTTCACCTTCGTCAACAACATCAACACCCACGAGGGCGGCACCCACCTCTCGGGCTTCAAGACGGCGCTGACCCGCACGCTCAACCAGTTCGCGCGGACCAACAAGCTCGTCAAGGACAAGGAGAAGTACCCGAGCGGCGACGACCTGCGCGAGGGGCTCGTGGCCGTGCTCTCGGTCAAGGTCCCGGAGCCGCAGTTCGAGAGCCAGACCAAGATCCGGCTCGGCAACCGCGAGGTCGAGGGCATCGTCAACACGGTCGTCGGCGACGGCCTGCGCGACTGGTTCGACGCGCACCCCAAGGAGGCGCGCAAGATCTTCGACAAGGCCATGGACGCCGCCCGGGCCCGGGAGGCCGCGCGCAAGGCCCGCGAGCAGGTCCGGCGCAAGTCGGCGCTCGAGAGCTCCTCGCTGCCCGTGAAGCTCGCGGATTGCCACAAGGGCACGCCGCGCGAGAAGGCCGAGATCTTCCTCGTCGAGGGCGACTCGGCCGGCGGGTCGGCCATCACCGGGCGGGGGAGCTACCAGGCCGTGCTGCCGCTGCGCGGCAAGATCCTCAACGTCGAGAAGGCCTCCAACCACAAGATCCTCGGCCACCGCGAGATCGAGGCCATCTGGTCGGCGATCGGCACGGGCTTCCTCGGCGAGGAGTTCGACGAGTCGAGGCTGCGCTACAGCAAGATCATCATCATGACCGACGCCGACGTCGACGGCAGCCACATCCGCACGCTGCTGCTGACGTTCTTCTACCGCAAGATGCCGGAGCTCGTCGACCGCGGCTACATCTACGTCGCCCAACCGCCGCTGTACCTGATCAAGAAGGGCAAGACCGAGATCTATTGCCACACCGAGAAGGAGCGGCGCGACCACGAGTTCCGCATCGGCGTCGGCCAGACGGCCCTCGTCATCGACGGCGTCGAGCAGAGCGAGGGCGTCCTGGCCGAGACCATCGAGACCCTGCGCGCCCTCGTCGACTTCTCCGGCACGACGCCGGCCAAGGACGGGTTCACGATCTCCGACCTCCTGCGCCAGCGGCGCGAGCACGGGTCTTGGCCGACTCACCTGCTGCTGCTGCGCGGCGACCGGGTGCCCCGCGCCGTGATCCCGGGCAACCGGGACGCCACGGTCCTCTTCGTCCACGGCGGGGAGGCCGAGCTCGAGCGGGTCGTCCAGGCCATGAAGGCCGAGGTCCCGGGCCTCGGCGTCGCGTTCCAGGGCGACAAGGACGCCCAGGCCGACCTCGTCATCCGCACGCTGCACCTCTCGGCCAGGTTCAAGGAGGTCGTGCAGCGGGCCGAGGACCGTGGCCTGCCCTTCGACCTCCTCGACGCGCCGTTCGACCAGGAGGCCCTCGACACCGACCCCGAACTGGCCCGGATCCGGCTCAGGACCGCCAAGGAGACCCGCCCGATCGGCAACCTCGTCCAGGCCCTCGACGCGATCGCTGCAATGTCGGGGAAGGACGTCGAGGTCAAGCGGTTCAAGGGCCTCGGTGAGATGAACGCGGACCAGCTGTGGGAGACCACGATGGACCCGGCCACGCGGCGGCTCTACCGGGTCGGCTACGCCGACGAGGTCGACACCGACAAGCTGTTCACGATCCTGATGGGCTCCGAGGTCGAGCCCCGGCGGGAGTTCATCGAGCGGCACGCCCTCGAGATCACCAACCTCGACGTCTGAGCCGCGGCCCGGCGCCGGCCCCGTCCGGCCGGTGGCGCCGGGGCCGGGCCGCCGCGAGGCCTCGCGGGGGAGGCCCCCCGGGCGCGAGCTTTCCGGGGCGGGCCCGTCAAGTCACCCCCCCATGGGAGCCGATCTAGGGACCCATGAAGGGTCTCGAACGCATCACCTCGGTCCGGCTCGCCGAGGCCCTGGCCCAGGCCAACCTCGTCCCGAACGAGGTCATCTCGGAAGCCCTGTACAAGCAGGACAACACCGGGATCCCGTTCGTCGAGATCCTGGTCGACCAGGGCACGATCACCGAGTGGGACCTGGCCAAGATCGTCGTCCAGCACTACCAACTGCCCTTCCTGTCGCCGCGGTCGGTCCAGCCCAACCCCGAGGCGGTGAAGTGCCTGACCGAGGAGTTCCTGTTCGAGAACAGGATCGTCCCGATCGACGTCTTCGGCGACGTGCTGACGGTGGCCATGCCGATCCTGGTCCCGTTCAAGGTCCTGGAGCAGGCCTGCCAGCTCTCCGGCAAGAAGGTCTTCCCCGCGGTCGGGCTGTTCTCCGAGAACCTGACCTGCCTCTACGAGCTGTTCCCCCATCGCAGCAAGGAGGAGGACGAGAACCGCAAGAAGCGGCTGCTCAAGAAGGAGAACAAGGAGAGCGCCTGGGAGAACATCTTCGACCTGGGCGACCAAGAGGTCCTCAAGGGCCTCGGCGGCTGAGCGCCGGGCGGCGCTCCCGGCCCCATCCCCCCGAATCCCGGCCCCGGCCTCGCCGGTCCCGCCCGGGCTCCGTATCCTGGCTCCCCTCCTACCTCCCGCTACCGCCCGACCCCTAGCCAGGAGCGCCAGATGAAGTCCCTCCCCCTGATGGCAGTGTTGTGCCTGCCGCTCGCGATCCGAGCCCAGGACGCGGCCGAGGCCGCCGTCCAGAAGGCCATGCCCGAGAAGGCCGTCTCGGCCATCGTCACCGCGTACGGGACCTACCAGAAGGCCAACGAGGCCTTCCAGAAGCAGGTCCAGGAGCTGCGCGAGAAGGTCCAGGCCGCGATGTCCGAGGGCGGCCGTGAGGAGGCGATGAAGGTCCAGAAGGAGCTCGTCGCCAAGCTCAAGGCCCCGCAGGCCGAGGTCAAGAAGGCCCGCGAGGCCTTCTGCGAGGCGTTCATGGCCAACAACGGCGCGATGCTCGACAAGGAGGCCCGCGGCGAGATCCTCGAGGAGGGCCTGTTCCTCGCGGGCAACGAGCTGTCCGAGAAGGATGCGACCAAGGCGGCCGGGCTGTACGAGGCCCTGCTCGAGAAGTTCCCCGAGTCCAAGTTCGGCGGCAACGTCCGCATCGGTTCCCTGCCGGCCTGCTACCTCAAGTGCGGCAACACCGCCAAGGCCGTCAAGGTCCTCGAGGGCGCGGTCGACACGGTCGCCCCCCGCATGAAGGGCTACGCCCTGGCCACCCTCGGCGACATCCACCTCGTCGGCGGGGACATGGACAAGGCCAAGGAGTGCTGGGAGAAGGCCGGTGACGCGGCCGGTGCCCGGGCCGAGCTCATCGGCTCCGACAGCGCCGAGATCGACGCCGGGACCTGGGTCGGCGCCGAGGCCAAGAAGCTCAGCGAGCTCCGCGGCAAGGTCGTCGTCCTCGACTTCTGGGCGACCTGGTGCGGCCCGTGCCGCGCGGTCATGCCCAAGCTCGACAAGCTCTACGGCGAGTACAAGGACAAGGGCCTCGTCGTCCTCGGCGTGACCAAGTTCTACGCCAACGGCTTCGTTCCCGAGAGCGCCGACCCCGAGGACGGGGGCGAGTCGGTCCGCGGCCTGACCGAGGCCAACTACCCGGAGCACCTGCAGACCTTCAAGGACCGCACGGGGATCAGCTACCCCTTCGTCCTCGGCGAGCAGGGCGACTTCGAGTTCTACAAGATCAAGGGCATCCCGACCGTGGCCGTCCTCGACGCCGGGGGCAAGGTCGCCTACCTGGGCGTCGGCAGCGGCTGCGAGCCGATGGTCCGCGCGATCGTCGAGCGCGAGCTGGCCAAGGCCAAGAGCAAGGCCAAGGCCATGAAGAATTAGGGCCGCTGCGCCCTACCCGGCCCTCGGCCGACAGGCCGGGGGCCCTATCCTGGGGTCCTCGCGGTCCGGCCGGCCTCGCCCGGCCGGACCCGCCCCTGGCCCCCGCGAGGCCCCGGGTGGCGGAGCGACGTCGGGGCCCTTAGCTCAACTGGTGAGAGCTGCCGGCTCATACCCGGTAGGTTGCAGGTTCGAGTCCTGCAGGGCCCACCAGCTCCTCGCCGGCTGACAGGCTGACAAGCTCGTTCGCGCTTGCTATGATCCTCGGCCTTTCGTCGGGGAAGCCCCTTGGCGGCCCCGCAAGATCCTTGCAAGTCGTTGAACGGCCCGGGTTTGCGAGAGGCCGAGACTGCCTGTGGGAGGCGCGTACTGAAATGGCCCCGAGGAAGCGCACGAACGGTGGACCCAAGACCCAGACCGCCGGCAAGCCCACGATCCAGGGCGTGTTCGTCAGCAAGCGGGGTATCGAGTTCGAGGAGGACTTCGTCGCTCCTCCCGAGAAGGGCCGGATCTACGGGCGCTGCGGCGGCCGGCCGATCATGAGCGAGCTCGAGCAGAAGGTCTGCCAGTCGCTGTCCCGCGAGGGCATCGCGCACTCCCACGCGCCGCGTCGCTTCGAGGTCCGCTTCGACGGCGACAAGGTCGGCGCCTACTCCCCGACGATGGTCATCCGCGGACGCGGCCGCGAGGGCAAGACGATGGTCCTCGAGTGCCTGCCCGAGAGCAACCCGAGCCAGGTCTCCAAGATCAAGGCGTTCCGCGAGCTGTACAACCTGGAGTTCTACGTGATCCTGATCGCCCCCGGCGCCGTCATGGACGAGCTGCCGCCGGGCGTCGCCGACGAAGAGCTCCTCCCCTCCGAGGTCGAGATCCTGGTCGCGCGCGTCGCCGAATGACGCCGCCGGCCCAATGAGCCCCTGCCCCCAGTACCTGCAATCCAGATGACGGTGACCTCCCCCTCCGCCTCCCTCCTCGACGCTGCACGTTCCGGAAGACTCGAAGACCTCGAGCGACACTGGCTCGAGGAGATGGAGGCCCCAGGCGAGGTCTCCGACTACTGCCTGGTCGTCGAGGAGCTGTGCTCGGCGCGGCGCCACGAGATCGCCGGCATGCTCGCCAGCATGCTGGTCGAGGCCCTCGAGTCGCGGGGCCGGCGCGACGACGTCGTCGTGACCCTGCGGGCCTGCCACGCCGCCGGCCTCGAGCAGCTCACCGGCGTCGAGGCCTTGCTGGCCAAGGTCGCGGCGGAGTCGGGCGGGCTCGGCGGCCACCTCGCCTTCGTGCTCCGCAAGGTCGACACCGCCCTCGACGCCTCCGCGCTCGAGGCGCTGAGCTGGGCGCAGTTCCGCCGCCTGCTGCGGCAGGCGTCGTACCTCCCCGGCCGCCCGGTCTACCACAGCTCGGGCTGGGGCTCCGGCATGATCACCGACCTCGACGAGGACGAGGACGAGGTCGAGATCGAGTTCGCGACGGGGCGCAGCCACCGGGTGCCGTGGCAGACCGCGGTCGACACCTACGCCGCGCTCGACCCCGAGGACCTCCGCGCCCTGCTGATGACCGACCTCGCCGGGCTGCAGGCCATGGCCAAGGAGCAGCCGGTCGAGCTCCTGCGCAAGGCCCTGCGGCTCTACCGTGGCAAGGCGACGTCGACGCAGATCAAGGAGGCCCTCTGCGACAAGGTGGTCCCGGCCAAGAGCTGGGCGACCTTCTGGAAGAAGGCCAAGGCGGGGGCCGTCGAGGACCCGCGGATCGCCGTCGAGGGCAGCGCGGCGCGCCCCGTGTTCACGCTGCGCAAGAAGGCCCTGACCCTGGTCGAGGAGGCCCGCCACGCGCTGCGCCAGGAGCGGGACGTGCACAAGCTGCTGGCCGGGTTCCAGGCCTTCCTCGACCGGTGCACGCGCGACTCCGACCTCCACCAGATCCTCGACTACGCGCGCGAGCGGGTCGGCCCCCTGGCCACGTCGGCCAAGGACGACGCCTCGATGGAGGCCCTGATCTGGCTCGAGGAGCACCACGACATCGACGAGGGCGAGTTCCACTCGGCCCTGCGGGGCTTCTTCGGCGTCGACGCCGGCGAGCTCGACTTCCGCAAGCTCCGCGCGCTGCGGATGCCCAAGGTCCGGCAGCGCACGGTCGGCTTCCTGCCCGGCCTCCTCGGCGAGGGCTGGCAGCAGCGGGTCGCGCCCGAGCTCAAGAACGTCCCCGCCGACTGCCTCGAGGTCATCTTCGAGCAGCTCTGCGAGAACGCCGACCCCGACCAGCTCGTCGCCGTCTACGAGTCGGTCGCGCCGTTCCCGCAGAAGAACCCCGTGCTGCTGTTCCTGCTGACCAAGGCCTGGGCCGAGGGCGTCCTGGCCGGGGCGTCGCGCCAGCTCGACCCCAACGTCGTCGCCCGCGTGATCATCCACGTGCTGCGCTCGATCAGCGTCACGCGCAAGGGCAGCGTCGAGAAGACCCGCCTGAGCCAGCGCATCATCACGCTCCTGCTCGGCCGGCGCGCCATGCTCAAAGACCTCCTGGAGCAGATCGACCAGCGCACGATGCAGTCGCTGCTCAACGCCGGCAACCTCGCCGGGGAGGAGTTCCCCCCCAAGGTGCAGGAGGCCATCGAGCAGGCCGCCCACGCCCGGTTCCCGGACATGCTGCTCGTGCCCGAGAAGCCGTACTGGGAGAGCGAGGCGATCTACTGCACGCGCGAGGGCATCGAGGCGTACCGCGCCGAGTTCCAGCACCTGCGCGACGTCAAGATCCCGGAGAACTCCAAGGCCATCGGCCACGCGGCCTCGCTCGGCGACCTCAGCGAGAACGCCGAGTGGGAGGCGGCGGTGGAGGAGCAGCGCAACCTCACCGGTCGCGCGCAGGAGATGGAGGAGAACCTGCGCAAGGCCAAGCTGCTCGGCGAGCAGGACGTCCCCGAGGGCATCGTCGCCCCGGGCACGCGGGTGAGCTACACGGACCTGGGCACCGGCAGGTCCCGCCAGGTCCGCATCCTCGGGCCCTGGGACTCGGTCCACGGCGACGACGTGATCTCGTACAAGGCCCCGCTGGCCAAGGCCCTGCTCGGCCACCCGGCCTCGACGGAGGTCGAGATCGACCTGCCGACCGGCCGGATCCGCGTCCAGATCGACGACATCGAGCAGCTCTGAGCCCACCGCCGGGCGCCCGCGCCCGGCGAGCGCCGCGCCCTGGCCCCGGTGCCGTCGGGTCGTGGACGACGGCGTCGGGTTTCTCCGCAGCGCGCTCCGCCGCCGGCACCCCCGCTGTCGATAGCTCCGACACATGGGGGGAGACATGGGGGGATCTCCGACGGTCCGTGGGGGCGGACGCGTCCGTTGTTCGCTGGTGGCGCTGGCGCTGCTCGGCGCCTGCGCGCGGCAGGCGGTCGTGGTCGCGCCGTTCGACGCCGCTCCGGCCGACGATGAGCCGGCCCGGATCCCCGCCCAGGCCCCGGACCTGCAGCCGCCGGCCTCGCCGGCGGGCGCGCCCGGCCCGGCCCGGAGCCCGGCCCGCTCGCGCGCGGAGCTCGCGATCGGCGTCGCCGGCATCGGGGACTGGGTCGTGACCGAGGTGATCGCGCCGGCGTTCGAGGCGGCGCAGGACGAGTGGCGGATCCGGGTCGAGCCCGGTGAGTCGCTCCCCGGGCTCGAGGGCGGTCGCGTCGCGCTCGTCCTGTCGGCGAGCCCGCTCGACTTCCCGCACCGGCGCAAGGGGATGCGGGAGACGCCGTTCGCGGCCCTCGGCTTCGCGGCCATCGTCCACCCGTCCAACACGGTCTCGTACCTCAACCCCGCCCAGGTCGCCGAGCTCTGCGACGGGCGCCTCCACCGCTGGACCCAGCTCAACCGGATGTCGGGCGAGGTCCGCGTCCTGACCGCCGGCGACGACCTTTGCGAGCTCGCCCTGAGGGTGCTGCTGCCGGGCTCGAAGCTCGTCGCCGGCGCGCGCAGGCTGGCGGCCTGGGACCAGGTCGTCACGGAGGTCGGCCAGGACCCGGGCGCCTTCGCGCTCGTGCCGGTGTTCGCCGTCGAGGGCCGCCCGGTCAAGGTGCTGTCGATCGACGGGGTGCAGCCGCTGTACGGGCCGATCCGCAGCGGCAGCTATCCGCTCGGCCTGACGCTCCGCCTCGTCCACGGCAAGGACCCCGCGCCGGGCGTGCTGGAGCTCGTCGGCTGCGCGACCGGGCCCAGGGTGCAGGCGCTCCTGTCCCGCCGCTCGCTCGCCCTGCACTAGGAGCCTGTCCGGGTAGTTCCCACGCGAAAGCGATCTCGAGCGGACCTCGGGCCTTCGACTTCCATTTGCCTTTCGGGCGGGTCCCCGAGGCCCACCGGGACCTGATCGGCTTCCGGTGCCCCCTGAGCCTGGTCCGGTGGACGCGACCGGGCCTCTCAGGCCATCCGGATCAGCTTGCCGAGGTTGTGGGCGGTGCAGACCAAAAGCCACTCCTGCGCCACCTTCCAAAGCCCACGCAGGTGGAATCGCCGGAAGCACCTGGCTTCCTTGATCTGCCCGGACCGGCTCCACGGTCTGCTTCCGCAGCCGGTAACGGCTGCGGAAGCCGCCGCGTCTCAAACGGGCGGCCATCTCCGCCGCCCGAGGACCGATCCTCTGCCTGACGGATGACCCGCTCCCTGCGCTTCTGCCGTCCCGTCGCCACGTACCCACGGATGTGTCTCCGCGTGATCTCCTTCAGGTTCGCTTCCGAGCAGTAGCCCGTGTCGGCCGACAGCTCCCGTGCCTGCCTGCCCGTGTTCCGCTTGATCTGCTCCAGCATGCCGGGAGCTCCCGGGCGTCGTTCTGTCGGTTGCCGAGGCTCGTCGCCACGATCACCTGGCTACCCGCATCCACCGCGATCTGGCAAAGCTGTACGCCTGCTCATAGGTCTGCTGCGTCCGCATGATCCGGCTGTCGGGATCCGTGAAGTTGCGCTGCCGTTTCTCCGGGACGCCTCTGGTTGCGGGGGCGCCTCCGGCTTGTTCCTCTCGTCGTCCTCCTCCTCCGCCTCCTTCTCCAGCGCGGCCTTGGCCTCACGGATGCGCTCGAGGCGCTGCTGCTTGTCCGCCACCCAGGCGGGAAGCTCGTCCCCACGGCTGTCCTTGCCAAACTCCACGTCCTCCGCGTCGTCGACCGCCTCCGCCTCCCGAAACCAGCCGTCGACCTCGGCCCTGAGCTTCGCCTCCTCCTCCCGCATCCGCCTGTAGCTCATCGCCTTGTGCTTCGAAGCGTTCGCCTTGACCTTGCTGCCGTCCAAGGCCACATGGCCGAGCTGGACCAGACCCGCCCGCTGGCAGACCTTGAGCACCTGGATGAAAAGGCCGCCCAGCGCCGCCAGATGCCGCTTCCGGAAGTCGTTGATCGTCCGGAAGTCCGGCATCTGCATGCCGCTGACCGCCATGAAGTCCACGCGCTCGGCACAGGACTTGGCGATCCGCCGCGAGGAGTAGATGCCCTGCGTGACGTAGAGCAGCACCGCGGTCATCATCGCCGGATGGAAGGGCGGCTTGCCCTTGGTGCTGGATGTACGACGCGTAGACCGCGGAGAGGTCCAGGTCCCCCCGCACCAACTCCCGGACGAAATGGGCCGGGTGGCCGGCGGGCACCAGATCGAGGATCGAGGGAGGGAACAGCCAGGCCTGCCCGGGCTCCCATCGCCGGAAACGCTTCATGGATCCAGCCATGCCCGACCTACGCTAAGGTCCGGGGCGTGTTGGGAGTCCTGGGTGCTATTTTCCGGACAGGCTCCTAGGCGCCGGGCAGGTCCTCGGGGCGGTCGAGGTTGGCGAGCACGGCGGGGTCGTCGACCGGGACCTCGGCGACCTCCACGCCGGCCCCGCGGAACAGCTCCCGCAGGCTGGCCGGACCGGCGAGGATCGCGGGGCCATGACCCGCCCCGACCCAGACCGGGTGGCCTCGGCGACCCGCGTGGACCGGGGACGCGCAGCTCGCCCTCGGCCGCGAGCAGGGCGCAGCGTCGCGACCGCGACCAGCGGGTGGTCGACCGGGCGACGAGCCAGCCGCGCGCCGGTGGCGAGCGGCGGCACGGGGCCGCGAGCGAGCCGATCGGTCCCCGCGCGGAGCCGGTCCTCGACCTCGACGACCCCGAGCCAGGGCTCGGCGGCGCACCCGGTCGGCGAGCCGGGGCGGGATCGCGACCAGGACGCGGGCGCAGCCGGCCTCGTGGAGCTTGGCTGCCAGCCAGGCCCAGGCAGGGCCGTGCCCGAGGTCGAGCAGGGCCTTCTCGCGGCCCATGCGCCGCGAGTCGCCGGCGGCCAGGACCAGGGCCCACGGCCTCGACGGGGTCCACGGTCCGGCCCCTAGCCCTCGAGGCGTGGAAGCCCTGGCCTGCGCCGACGAGAGGCGGAGCCTGGAGGGGGCGGCCGTCCTCGCTGAGCTGCAACCGTCCACCGGCGTGGAAGCGGCGCGGAGGCCGATGGCCGCCCTCGCCCATGTCGACCGGCAGCCCGTCGTGGAAGCCGTCGACGGCGGCGCGCACGTAGTCGCCCCAGCTCGCGGTCGCGTCGAACACGAACACCGCGCGGCCGTGCTCGTCGGTGACCTGCCGTCGATCAGGATCCGGCTGCGCTTGCGCTCGAGCGTGAGGCTCATCGGCAGGCCGTGGGCCTCCTCGTGGCCGGGCAGCGAGGTCCACGGTCCAGCGATACCTCTGCGCGAAGTGGGACGTGTCGGGCGTGCCGTGCACGAAGCCCGGGAACCACTCGTGGGCGAAGAACATGGCCAGCAGGACGCCGGGCACGAGCAGGGCTGCGGCATCGTCTCCCCATCGAGTCGAGGGAGAAGAACCGCCAGCCCTCCTTCCACTTGCGGATCGCGGTGACGAGGGCGATGCGGGGAGGACGAGGACCAGCCAGAACGGCGTCTTGTCCCCGGGCAGAACAGGATGCCGACGATCGCGATGAGGCAGAGCCAGGGCTCCAGGCGCTCGAGGAAGCTGCGGAGTCGGGAACGCTGCATGTCGCTCGGCCTCAGTAGGAGAATCCGGTCTTGCGCAGGTGCACGGCCGGGCCGTCCTCGGACGTGAGGACGTCCCCGGCGAGGACCTCGGCCACGACCAGGACGTGGGCACCGGCCTCGATCCTGCCGCTGACCCGGCACTCGATCCAGGCAGGGCCTCGGGCTGGTAGCGGCCGCCGCCCGGGCCCGTGCCGGTCACGAGCCCGCCGAAGGCGTCGGGGCCGTCGTCGCGGAAGAACGGCTTCATGAGGTCCGGCCGGCCCTCCGGCAGGACCGAGATCGTGAGGACCCCGTCCTGGGCGTCGAGGGCCCCGAGGGCCGCGCGGTCCTTGCGGATCGCGACGCTGACGGACGGCGGGTCGAGGTCGCACTGCTGACCCACGAGGCCAGGAACGGGACCGAGGCCTCGCCCCGCCCGCAGCTGGCCACGAACAACCCGCTCGGGATCCGGCCCAGGGCCATGCCCATGCGCTCCCGGGCGTGGCTCACGCATCCCCCCTGAGCTCGGACAGCCTGAACAGCGGCCTGACCGCGAACTCCGCCCGGAACCCCTCGCCGTCCTCGTCCTCGCGGTCGACCAGGGCCATGACCACGACCGGGTCCGCGCCGAGCTCGCGGACCGCGTCGATGGCCTTCCGCGACGACCCGCCGGTCGTGATCGTGTCCTCGAGGATCGCGACCTTCTGGCCCTCGGCCAGCTCGCCCTCGATGCGCGAGCCGGTGCCGTGGCCCTTGGGCTCCTTGCGCACGAGGAAGGCCGAGAGCGGCCGGCCGCGCTGGTGCGACAGGGCGCAGACGGCGGCCGCGATCGGGTCGGCGCCGAGCGTGAGCCCGCCGACCGCCGTGACCTCGGGCCAGTCCTCGAGCGCGTCGAGCAGCAGGGAGGCGAACAGGTACAGGCCCTCCGGGTGGAGGGTGATCTTCTTGCCGTCGACGTAGAAGGTCGAGCGCTTGCCCGACGCCAGCACGATGTCGAGGCCGTCGCGGTACGCCCGCTCGCGCACGAGGTCGAGCAGGCGCGCGCGGCCCTCGATCGGATCGAAGCTCATCGGCTCACTCCTTGGGGTCTCGGCCCCGGTCCGCGAGGCGGCCGAGGCAGGGGATGGGCAGGTCGAGCATCGTGCGCAGGCCCGGCCGGAGCTCGCCCAGGCGCAGGGCGGCGTGCACGAGCATCGCCGCGGTCGCGCCGTCGCCCGGCGTGCCGCCGGGGAGGACGACGGACAGGGGCGGGTCGGCGTCGAAGTGCAGCTCGTCGGCGGGGTCGGCGCAGCCGACGTGGAGCCGCAGCTCGACCTCGACGCGGACCTCGCCGCCCTCGGAGCCGCGGCCCCGGTCGACGAGGCCGGCGACGCGGCCCGCGGGGACGTCGAGCCACTCGGTCCGCAGGTGGCGGTCGGCGACGATCGGCTCGACCTCCTCCTCGATCCGGTCGAGGGCGAAGCCCAGGGCCGCGCCGAGCATCGCGATGGACTCGCGCAGGCCGACGTGACCGAGCCTGCCGCGGTCGCGAAGCGCGGTGAACTCCTCGACGGTCAGGCCGGCGCCGATCTTGCGCTGGAACGGCTCGCGCCGCGTGGCGGCGTCGAGGCGGCGCTCGCAGCGCACGCCGCGGACGCGGGTCAGCACCGCGCTGGCGAAGGCCGGCAGGGCGTCGCAGACGAACCCGGGGTTGACTCCGGTGCCGAGCACGGCGACGCCCCGCGCGAGGGCCGCGCGGTCGAGGGCCTCCGCGAGGTCGGGGTGCGACAGCCAGGGCCAGAGGAGCTCCTCGCAGGACGAGGCCACCGGAAGGCCCGCCGCGATCAACGCCTCGAGCTGGCCGGCGACGTCGGGTACCCGCGAGCCGGTGCACTGGATCGCGACGTCGGGCGCACCGGCCGCGATGGCGCTGTCGAGCGCGGCCTCGATCACCGGCCCGCCCGCGACGGGCTCGGGGAACAGCCCACCGACCGGCCGGCCGACCTTGGTCGGGTCGACGTCGACGGCGGCGACGAGGACCAGGTCGGGGCGTTCGTGGACGAGGGCGGCGACCCGGGCCCCGATCGGCCCGAGTCCCTGGACGAGGACGCGGAGGGGTTGCATGTCGTGCTCGTGGCCGCAGCTTACGGGCCCGGACCGACCAGGTGCAGGAACAGATCCATGGCCGGGTGGGCGTCGCTGAGCTCGGGGTGGAAGGTCGCGGCCAGGATCGGGCCCCGGCGGACGAGGGCCGGGTCGCCGGCCCAGGTCGCGAGGACCTCGAGCCCGGGACCGGTCGCGCGGATCCGGGGGGCGCGGATGAACACGCCCTCGCAGTCGGGGAAGCCGTTCCGGCCGCTGAGCGGGTGGACGCCGGAGTGGACCTGCCGGCCATAGCCGTTGCGGTCGACGGCGAGGTCGAGGACGCCGAGGGACTCCTGGTCCGGGCTGTGGACCTCCCTGGCGAGGAGGATCAGGCCCGCGCAGGTCGCGAGCACCGGCAGGCCGGTGTCGAGGCACCGCCGCAGCGGGGCGAGCATCCCCTCCGAGTGGAGGAGCCGCAGCATCGTCGTGCTCTCGCCGCCGGGCAGGACCAGGCCGGTGAGGCCCTCGAGGTGGTCGGGCCGGGTGACGCGGCGCGTGCCCTGGCCGCGGGCGGCCAGGACCTCCTCGTGGGACGGGAAGTCGCCCTGCAGGGCGAGGAGCCCGATGGTCCCGACCATGCCGCGCCGCCCCCCGGAGGCTCCCGCCTCAGAGGCCGCGCCGGGCCAGGCGCTCCTCGGCCGGGATCTTGTCGAGCTCGAGCCCGACCATCGGCTCGCCGAGGCCCATCGAGATCTCGACCAGCGCCGCCGGGTCCTGGTAGTGGGTCACGGCCCGGACCATCGCCACGGCGCGCCGCTCGGGGTCCTCCGACTTGAAGATGCCGGAGCCGACGAACACGGCCTCGGCGCCGAGCTGCATCATCAGCGCGGCGTCGGCCGGGGTCGCGATCCCGCCGGCGGAGAAGTTGGGCACGGGCAGGCGGCCCTCGCGGGCGACCCACTCGACGAGCTCGTAGGGCACGCGGTACTCGGTGGCCTTGTCGCGCAGCTCGCCGACCGACAGCCGGCTCAGCTCCTGGATGCCGTGCATCAGGGCGCGCATGTGGCGGACGGCCTCGACGATGTTGCCGGTCCCGGCCTCGCCCTTGGTCCGGATCATGGCGGCGCCCTCGTTGACGCGGCGCAGGGCCTCGCCGAGATCGCGGCAGCCGCAGACGAAGGGGACCTTGAAGTCGCGCTTCCAGACGTGGTTCTTCTCGTCGGCCGGGGTCAGCACCTCGGACTCGTCGACGCAGTCGACCTCGAGGGCCTCGAGGATCTGGGCCTCGGCGAAGTGACCGATGCGGCACTTGGCCATGACCGGGATGCTGACGGCCTCCTGGATCTCCTTGACCTTCTGCAGGCTCGCCATCCTGGCGACGCCGCC
Source organism: Planctomycetota bacterium (assembly GCA_041398545.1). Classification (GTDB taxonomy): domain Bacteria; phylum Planctomycetota; class UBA1135; order UBA1135; genus JAWKUM01. Next base: position 171,336 of record JAWKUM010000002.1, read on the forward strand.
GTCCCGGCGGATGTCCGCAGGGACGCGCTCGAGGGCCATCACCGCGCAGGCCCCGGCCTGCTCGGCGATGCGGGCCTGGGTCGCGTCGGTCACGTCCATGATCACGCCGCCGCGGAGCTGGGCGCAGAACCCGATCTTGGTCTGGTGCTCCTCGGTCGAGAACCCGGGAATGGGGTTGGGGCTGCCTTCCATGCTGGTCGTCGATGGGGTCAGGAGGTCCGGGAGGTCGGGGCTCGACCTCCCCAGGTCCAGCCGTCCGGACCGCGTGGCCTGCCCCCGAGGGGGACCGCGGTCGGAGTCGGGCGGAAGAGTCTAGGCCGCTGCGGAGGCCCTTTCCACGGCCCCTGGGCCGGATTAGCTTGGGGGCCTCAGCCGGGCGCCGGGCCGGCTCCCGGCGTCGACTCCCTCCACCCTCTCCAGGAGTGCCGCGATGCGTTCCGCCACCCCGACCTGCCTCGCGCTGGCCCTCTGCCTGCCGTCCCTGGCCGCCCAGACGACCAAGACGGCCGTGGTCCCGGCCGCGCTGGCCAACAAGGAGGGCAACGCGTTCGACGACCGGCCCTTCGGCTACAACCGCGCCCGGGTCGCCCAGTTCATCGGGGCCTCGCAGCTGGCCGGCGCCCTGCCCAAGGGCGCGACCATCTCGGCCGTGGCCTACCGCCGGGACGGCACCGTGCTCGAGGGCGCGACGCTGACCCGCGTGCTGACCAACGTCGCGGACCCGATCTGGACGATCCGGATGGGCAACTTCGTCGGCAACGCCCGCAACCCCCTGCCGTACCACGCGACGCCGACCGGCAGCCGCGGCAACGGCCCGGGCGTCACGACGGTGTTCAACGCCAAGGTCGTCAAGTTCCCGGACCTCGCCCACACCAAGGGCGTGCTGCCGTCGTTCGTGATCAAGTTCCCGCTCGACTATCCCCACCTCTACGACGGCACGAACCTCTGCATCGACCACTACGTGTACGAGTCCCGGGGCGCCGGCTTCGCCTACTACATCGACTCGGAGCGGGGCTCGATCGACACCGGCAGCTCCAAGGAGTACGGGACGGCCTGCCCGGTCGACGCAAACCGCGCCTACGCCCTGACGACCAACCCGGGCAACGGTACGCTCGACCTCTGGGAGTTCGACGCCGTCCCCAACACGCCCGCGATCTGCATGGTCGGCGCCTCGGCCACGAACCTCGGCCCCTACCCCCTGCCGATCAAGCTCGACCCCCTCGGGCTCAAGGGCTGCGAGCTCCTGTGCAGCATGGACATCATCCTGCCGGTCACGACCAACCTCTCGGGCTCGGCCAGGTTCGAGGTCGCGATGCCGGCCGACGCCCCGCTGGGCGGCATCACGGCCTTCGTGCAGTGGGTCAACGTCGACACCCGGATCAGCCAGGCCTTGCCGCTGACCTTCTCCAACGGGGTCGCCCTCAAGACCGGGACCTCGATCGGGACCATCGGCGCCATCGACGGGGCCCTCGTCTGGGGCGTGAACCAGGCCGGCCCGGTCAACGGGCAGTACGGATTCGTCGACCCCGGCTACGCCCTCGTCACCGAGTTCACCTACCAGTGAGCGGGAAACCGGCCCGGGGGGCCGGGATATAATCGGCGCCCGCCCGACCGGGCGTCCCCTCCCCTACGGCTCCTCGCCGGAGTTCCCCCCCCGATGCGCAACCCCGCCTGCCTGGCCGCGGTCCTCCTCGCGGCCCTCCCCTGCGCCGCCCAGTCCACGTCGTCCATCGTCGTCCCCGCCGCCCAGGCCACGGCCGACGGCAACAACCTCGACAAGCGCCCCTTCGGCTACGACCGCATCCGGGTCACGCAGTACGTCGGCCCGTCCCTGCTGGTCAACCGGCTGCCGCTGCGCAAGTCGGTCGTCTCGGTCGCCTACCGGCGCGACGCCAAGCTGTTCCCGGTCGTCACGCTGTCGCGCTCGACGACCCCGATCTGGACGATCCGGGCCGGCAACTACCTGCCGGTCGTGGGCCGGCGCCCGGACCTGTTCCTGTCGCCGGGCGACGGGTCGCTCAACAGCCTGACGACGGTGTTCAACGCCAAGCAGGTCGTGTTCCCGTCCCTGACCGTGCCGACGACCGGCCTGCCGGGCTTCGACATCAAGTTCCCGTTCGACGCGCCGCTGGTCTACATCGGCGGCTGGCTGGCCTTCGACCACTACTGCTACGAGAGCTCCGGCCGCGAGCACGACTACTACATCGACGCCGAGCGGCTGCAGATCGACTCGGGGGACGCGCAGGTCTTCGGCGACTCCTGCCCCAAGGACGCCAACCGCGCCTACGCGATGTCGAGCAACCCGGGGTCGACCGTGCCGATCCGCTTCCTGCTCTACGACTCGATCCCCAGCACGACGGCGATCGGCATCATCGGGGCGAGCAACAAGGTCTTCGGCCCCTACAGCCTGCCGATCGACCTCAAGGTCCTCGGCCTGCCCGGCTGCTGGCAGCACGTCAGCGTCGACCTGCTCCTGCCGGTCGCGACCAAGTCCACGGGCGCCGCCCAGCTCGACCTGCTCCTGCCCCCCGACCCGGGCCTCGTCGACGTGACGTTCTACTTCCAGTGGCTGTCGCTCGACCCCCGGGTCAGCACCAAGGTGCCGATGAGCTTCTCCAACGGCGTCCAGGTGCGGACCGGCAAGTCCTTCGCGACCTACGGGCTCGAGGCCTACCTGCTCTACCAGCTCAGCAACCTGGCCAACTCGAGCTCCGGGTTCATCGACCCCGACACGACCTTCGTGACCGAGATCGGCTACCAGTGAGCCGGACCGCGGCCGGCGGGTCCTCTCTCGCCCCGGCCCCGGGGCGGGACCTCAGCGGATGACCTGCTGCAGCAGCTGCGGGACCTTGTTGGCGTCGCCGACCGGCTCGCCGAAGTCCCCGAACAGCAGCGTGCTGCGCCCCTTGTAGTCGGCCAGGTACTGGACGACGGGGCCGATGCGGTAGCGCTTGACCGTGACGAGCTGCTGCGGGCTCGTGCCGGGGTCGAGGACCCCGACCGTCGCGCTCGACGAGGACTCGCACAGGTAGAAGTTGCGCAGGCCGTCGGTGTAGACGAGCACCGCGTAGTCGATGCCGAGCGTGCGCTCGCGGGCCGAGCGGACCGAGAGCAGGGCGTAGCCGCGCGGGAGGGTCTCCGGCGTCCGCACCTCGAAGCCGAGGACCGCGCCGGCCTCGCCGACGTCGTCGTGCCGCCGGAGCTCGACCCATGGCTTCCACCACTGCGTCGACCCGGGGAAGGTGACGCCGGCGCCCAGCGCGAGGCCCTTCTCGTAGCCCATCGCCGCGACGAAGCGGCCCTGGCCGTCGAACTCGACCCAATCGAGCACGACCTGCTCGGCCTGGTCGACGAGGAGGCGGTAGCTCGAGCGGCCCTCGCCGACCGGGATCAGGTCGAAGAGGCGACCGACGCGGCCGTTCTTGAGGATCGAGCCCATCGGGGCGACCCGGTAGTTGGCCTCGGCGGCGCGCACGTCGTGGACGCGGAAGTCGCGCTGGTAGTGCAGGAAGCCCGCGTGGTCGCGGAACGCCGCCTGCCGCAGCGAGACCTCGCTGGCCGACATCTGCGTGCCGAGCTCGCCGGCGGCGAGCAGGGTCAGGGCGAAGTCGCCCGGCCGCTCGGGGTCGAGGCCGGCGGGCTTGGGCCGGACGGCGATGCGCTCCTGGTAGCGGACGATGCGCGGCGGCCCCTGGTCCTGGGGCACGGCCTGGTACCAGACGCGGTCGCCGAGCATCGGCACCCGGTCGAAGGTCATGGCCAGGACCTGGAGCAGGTTGCTGCCGTCCTCGGCGATCCGCGGGGTCGGCGCGACGGGGTCCTTGTTGGCCGAGAGCTGCGCCGTGGCGGGGGCCACCAGCAGGCCGAGGGCGAGGGCGAAGGTCCTCATTCGCCCCCCTTCTTCGGCTCGCGGACCGGCGCCTGGTCGAGCGCGCCGAGGGAGCCGGGCAGGTCGGCCACGGCCCCTGCGGCCCAGAGCGAGACCAGCCGCGGGTCCTGACCGGTCAGTGGCTGCTCGCTGTCGACGACGACGAACAGCGGCTCGGGCTGACGGTCTTTGAGGATGAGCAGGGCCAGGACCGCGGCCGCAGCGAGGCCGGCGACCCAGGGACCGACCCGGCGGGCCCAGGAAGGATGGCGCAGGACCTCGGCGGGCACGGGCTCGGGGCGGCGGAGCCGCTCGCCGAGCCGGCGGTCCAGCTCGGCCGCTCGGGTCCGGTCGAGGTGGGCCGGCGACGGGGCCGCGCCCTCGAGGTCGCCCACGAAGCTGTGGCGCAGGGCCTCCTCGATGCCGGGGTCGGGCTCGCGGCCGGCGAACAGGGCGTCGAGGTCCTGGGGCATGTCCTCGGCCGCCTGCCGGGCCAGCCTGCGGGCGCCCTCGGCGAAGGCCTCGCGCAGCCGCTGCTCGGGGTCCGCTCCGCGCGGAGGTCCGGCCTCAGGATGCATCGCGACCCTCCCTGCCCCCGGCGTCGTCGGTCCCCGCCTCGACCCCGAGGTAGCCGGCCAGGGCCGCGTGGGCCCGGGAGAGGCGAGACTTCACCGTGCCGATCGAGATCCCGAGGACCTCGGCCAACTGCTCGTAGCTCAGGTTCTGTTGGTAGCGGAGCACGGTGACGATGCGGAGCTTGTCGGACAGGCGGTCGATGGCGCGCTGGATGCTGTCGGCCTCGTCCTTCTGTTCGGCGCTGGCGCTTGGATCCGGACCGGAGACGTCCGGGAGATTCAGGTGGTCTTGTGGATCCAGGGGCACCTCTCGCCGCGCCCTCCGGCTCTTCGAGCGCCTGATCTGGTCGATCGAGGCGTTGACGACGAGGCGGTAGAGCCAGCTGGAGAACTTCGAGTCGAACTGGAAGGTCTCCAGCTTCTGGTAGAGCAGGACGAAGGCCTCCTGGGCCGCATCGAGGGCATCTGTGGGATTCCCGACGATGCGGTAGGCCAGGCTGTAGACCTTGTCCCGGTACCTCTGGTAGAGCTCCCCGAAGGCTGCCTCAAACTCCTGGCTGCCAAGGACTTGGCACCGGCGAACGAGGTCGCGGTCGGGGTCCGTGGACATTGTTGCGAATCTAGGACGCGGGGCGGATCCGGGGTGTTCCGTCGAAGCGGCAGAAGTCGGGCAGGGAACCAGGGTTCCGGAACCGAGGCCGGCGGGACGGGGGACGACCTGGGGGTCGGGTCGGATCCTGCCAGGACGGGCCCTGGACGCAAGGCGCCCGGGGAGGGATCAACGACCTGACCTGCGGGGGTGTCCCGTCGTCGGGTCCGATCAGCCGCCTTCGATCAGCGGCGTGCCGTCCGGCACGAGGACCATCTGGCCGACCGACTTCTTGCACGAGTCGGAGCAGGCCCCCTGGAACACGACCTCGCAGTCGGCCTTCTCGACCTCGCAGATCCGCCAGCCCGGCGAGGAGCCGACGAGCGACAGCGACATCGCGCAGGCCTTGCCCTTGTTCCAGAACGTCGACTGCACCTCGCCCGAGCTGGCCGCCTGCAGGATCATCTGCGTCGCGCTGACCATCGCGAGCGTGTGGTACGAGCCGCCGAGGTGGAACATCGGGACGCCGGCCGTGTGGAAGGCGTTGTTGATGCGCGCGTACGACCCGAAGGTCGCGGGCATGAGCTTGGACAGGCCGGCCGGCTCAGGGAGCTTCAGCGTGAGCCTGACGAGCAGGCCCTGCCGCGTCTCGAACCTGGTCTCGAGCGCCTGCGTGCAGGTGTACAGCAGCGGCGTCAGGTCGACCTTGTGGCCGTCGTAGTCGAAGAACAGGCTCAGGCCGGTGAGGTCGCTCAGCTGGCCGCTGGGGAAGCGGAACAGCAGGTGCAGCCACAGCACGCGATGCTGGTCCTCGCCCTCGAAGCTGGTCATGAACAGCGTGCGGAACGAGTCGACGGGGAGCGGTGTGTCCTCGTCCTTCGTGACCGGAGAGCGCTGCTCGACGACCTCGACGAAGTCATCGGTGCCGTCGCTGTCGGTGTCCTTCGACATCGAGTCGGTCAGCAGGACCCACTCGAGCGCGTCGGGCAGGAGGTCGCCGTCGCTGTCCTTGACGGGGTCGATCGTCTCGGGCGCGGCGTGCAACGCCTCGGGGCCGAGGATGCCCAGTCCGGTACCTCGCTCCGGACCGCACGACGGTCGAAGCCAAGGATCGCGAAGACGCCCAGCCCGAACAGGGTGAGCACCGTCTTCGACGTCTTCGAGCTCGACTGCTCTCTCGTCACCAGGTACCTGACCATCAGGGCTGTGGGCCCCGACGAGGGCGAGGGGGCGCCCGTCACTCGTCACGCCAACCTCACGCGACACCGATGGGCGGGAGTCGCGAAGGCAGGTCCTGCCATTGTCGGCCGTGATCCTGCGGCATCAAGGGGGGGGCGAGGCCTGGAGGCCGGGAATGGGTCCAGGCTTGCGATTCCCCGGCCGGGGAGTAGAACCCTCTACCCCTCGGGGTCCAGGCGCCCGTAGCTCAGCTGGATAGAGCGTTCGCCTCCGGAGCGAAAGGTCAGGGGTTCGAATCCCTTCGGGCGTACCAGTCTTGTCCGGAACCGGAACCGGAACCGGAACCGGAGCCGGAACCGGAGCCGGAACCGGAACCGGAACCGGAACCGGAACCGGAGACCGGGGCGGGGTTTGGGGCTCAACGGCCCTTGTCGTCGGGCCTGGGGCGGCGTGGAGGGGCGGTTCCGCGCTGCTCGGCCTTGCGGAAGTCCTCCCAGTCCCGGAGGTGCTCCTCGTAGGCCTCGACGAGGCCAGGGGCGATGCGGGAGACGTGGTCCCGCAGCTCGAGGGCCAGGTCGATGGCCTCGCCGGCCCCGAGGATGGCGTAGGCCTCGGGCACTTCGACCAGCGCCAAGTACATGCCCGGCCGCCAGTTGAGGTGGGGGACGAGGTCCTCGGGGCGCTCGGCGGCGAGGATGGCCTCGACCTTGGCCCGGTCGACGAGGACCCGCCCGGCCGCGATCCGCCCCTCGGGCGGCGCTCGATCGAGGAGCTCGTCGGTGGTGCAGCCATAGACCCCGGCCAGGGCCGCGAGGCGGTGGACCGTGGGGGTCATTCGGGCGGTCTCGTACTTCTGCAGCGAGACGGCCGAGATCCCGGCCCGGGCGGCCGCGTCGCGCAGGTCGAGGTCGGCCCGGAGCCGGGCCTCGCGGAGGCGGCGGCCGAGGATGGCCGCGGGCTCGGGCGCTGGTTGCTTGCCGGGGGAGGCCATCGACGCTGGGGGAAGTTCGGCTGCGGGGGGAGGCTCGGGGCGGACAGTCTAACGATCGGGTCCCGGAACGGCGATCCAGGCCCTTGAAAGCGTCCTATCAGACGTGTATCCATCCTGACCGACGTTGTTACGCCCGGAAGGGGGCGGTCCCATCCGTCCGGACGACGTCGCTTCGTTGGCTGCATTCCCGTGGACGAAGCCAGAGGAGGTCGAGGTGGATCGAAGGACCATGTGCGGCAGCCGGGCCGAGGCCCGGCGCTTCCGGTGGGACGCCCTGCTCGAGGGCGACCACAAGCCCCGCGGACACGACGACGTGGAGGTCGAGCCCGTGCCCGACCCGGTCATGCACCCGCGCGCCCTGCGCGCGCCGTGGCGGCAGCAGGCCTAGGCCCGCTATCGTCGCGGGCCAGATGAGCGCAGACCCGATCCCCGCCGCCGCGACCCGCGTCCGGATCTCGTTCCCCCGCCCCGAGGACCACCTGCTGCACGTCCGCGTGCGCACCCCGGACCTCGAGGCCGGGGAGCACGAGTTCCTCATGCCCGTGTGGACCCCGGGCTCGTACATGGTCCGCGAGTTCTCGCGCCACGTGGAGGGCATGGCGGCCAGGTCCGCCGACGGCGCCGACCTGTGCTGCACCAAGGTCCGCAAGAACCGCTGGCGCGTCGACCTCGACCGGCCCGGGAGCGTCGAGCTCACGTACCGCGTGTACTGCCGTGACCTGACCGTGCGGACCAACCACGTCGACGAGCGGCGGGCGTACTGGAACGGCGCCGCGGCCTACGTCGTGGCCGCCGCGCGGGTCGAGGCCCCGCTCGCGATCGAGGTCGACGCGCCGGCCGGTTGGACGGCCCACTGCGCCCTCGACGAGCGCGACGGCGTGTTCCTGGCCCGCGACCTCGACCACGCGGTCGACAGCCCCTTCGTCGTCGGCCCGCTCCCGGTCGAGCGCTTCGAGGCCTGCGGTCGCGAGCACCGCGTCGTGTTCGACGGCGTCGGGGCCGACGAGCGCCGCCGGCTGACCGAGGACACGCAGCGCATCGTCGAGGCGGCCGCGACCCTGTTCGGGGGTGAGCTGCCGTACGAGCGCTACCTCATGGTCCTGTTCGCCGACCACGTCGGCTCGGGCGGCCTCGAGCACGCCGACTCGTCGGTGCTGCACGTGCGGCGCGGCTCGCTGCGGCGCAAGAAGGAGCGGCTGCGCGTCCTCGACCTGATCGCGCACGAGCACTTCCATGCCTGGAACGTCAAGCGCATCCGGCCCGCCGACCTCGCGCGCTTCGCGTGGGACGACGAGCAGTACACCCGCGACCTGTGGCTGGCCGAGGGCTTCACGACCTACTACCAGGAGGTCGTGCCGTACCTCGCCGGGCTGTTCGGCCGGCAGCTCTTCCTCGACCGCCTGGCCGAGAACGCGCACGTCGTGCAGCAGGTGCCCGGCCGCGCGCTGCAGAGCCTGTCCGAGTCGAGCTTCGACGCCTGGATCAAGCTCTACCGCCCCGACGAGAACACCCGCAACACGACCGTGTCCTACTACGGCAAGGGCGCCCTCGTCGCCCTGTGCCTCGACCTGCGCATCCAGGCGGCCAGCGGCGGCGCCGCCGGCCTCGACGACGTCATGCGCGGGCTCTACCGGCACTACCTCGAGCACGGGCCGGGCCAGCCGCGTGCGCTGGTGCTCGAGCTCTGCGAGGGGGCTGCCGGGGCGCGGCTCGGCGATGAGTTCGGGGCCTGGATCGACGGCCGCGAGGACCCGCCGCTCGAGCAGTTGCTCGAGCCCTTCGGGCTCGCGCTCGAGCTGCCCGACGGGCCGCTCCAGGCCACGCTCGACGTCCGCTGCGACCTCCAGGGCGGGCGCATCGAGGTCAGCGGCGTCGACCGCGGCGGGGCCGGCGACGCGCTCGGCCTGTCGCCCGGGGACGAGCTCGTCGCGATCGACGGCGAGCGCGTCCTCGCCGGCGACTTCGAGAAGCGGCTGCACGAGGAGTGCGAGCCCGGCCAGGAGGTCGAGCTCCTGGTGTTCCGGCGCGGGCTCGCGACGACGCTGCGCGGGCGGCTCGGCGCGCACGCGACCGGCGTCGCGCGCATGCGCGAGACCGGCGAGGGCCGGCTCGTGTTCCGGGCGCGCGCCGACGGCTGAGGCCCCGGGCCTCAGCGGCGCGCGGCGGGGCTGGCCGCGCCGGTCCAGCTCAGCACGAAGGCCGGCGGCAGGTTGCGCAGGATCGGCCCGACGACGCGGGCGGGGCCGAAGCGGCGCTGCATGTCGCGGCGGAAGCGCTGGGCCTTGGGCAGCCCGTAGGCGTGCACGTACTGGAAGGTCCGGAACTCGGCGCCGTCCTCGAGCAGGGGCTCGAGCGCGTCGAGGATGCCGTCCTGGACCGCGGCCGGCAGGCTTGCGAACGGCAGGCCGGACAGGATCGCGCGCAGCGGGCCGCGGCGGCCGGTGCGCTCGCGGTGCGCGGCGAGGTGGTGGCCGGCGTCCTCGGCCGAGCCCTCGACGAAGCGCAGCCCGGGGAAGCGCCCCTCGAGCAGGCCCACGAAGTCCGGGTTGCGCTCGATGCCGAGGTACTGCTCCGGGGCCGCGAGGATGCCGCGCAGCGCCTCGGTGAACGGGCCGGTCCCGGGCCCGAACTCGAGCACGAGGTCGTCGGGGCCGAGCTCGAGGCCGGCGATCATGGCCCTGGCCAGGACCCGCGAGGACGGCGCGATCGCCCCGGTCGAGCCGGGGGACGACAGGAACGTGCGCAGGAACCGGGCGTGATCGCCTTTGGCCATGCCGGAGTCTTAGACGAAAGGAAGCGCGTGCGCCAAGCACGGGGCCGGCCCGTCCCCGCTCCCGTGGCCCGGCCGCCCCTGGAGGGCCTCCCGCTGCGCCCCGCCCGGACATGGATTTCGCGATCATCGACATCGGCGGCAACCTCGTCGGCCCGACCCTCGGCCTGAGGGCCCTCGGCCACCGGGTGCGCTACTGGACCAACGGTCAGGACCCGTCGGTGCGGCGCATCGCGGCCTGGCTCGGCGCCGGCGACGGGCCCTGCCTCGACGCCGAGGTCGTCGTCTACGCGGCCTCGTTCGGCGACGAGCACGACTGCCGCCTGCGTGGCCTGCAGGGCGACGAGCCCTGGTGGCCCGACCGGCCGCTGGAGGCCAGCGTCAACCCGCGCCAGGCCGAGGTCCGCGAGGCCTGGCTCGACCGGCACCTGCCGGGGCCCGACCGCCTCGTGCTCGTCGACATGGGCGACGCGGCCTGCCTCGCCCCGGCCTTCACCGCGCGCGCGGGGACCCGGCTCAAGCGCGAGCTCGCCTCGCCGCCGCGGGACGCCGCCGCGCCGGCCGAGGTGTCGCCGTTCCCGTTCCTGTACAGCCCGGCCCTGCTCGAGGTCGAGCTGGCCGGCCAGTTGCACGAGGTCCTGCTCGACCCGCGCGAGCGCGGCCGCGAGCCGGGCGCGTTGTTCGCCGGCACGATCGACCACTGGCGCTACGGAGGCCTGCGCCGCCGCCTCCTCGACGAGCTCGCCCGGGCCCGGCCCGCGCTGCCGGTCCGGGTCGCCGGCGACCTGCCGCTGGTCGAGGCGTGGCGCGCGCTGCAGCGCCACCGCATCGGCCTGAGCCTGCCCGGCCGCGGCGAGCTCTGCTTCCGCCACCACGAGCTCGCGGCCCTCGGCGTCCCCGCCCTGGCGCTGCGCCCCTTCGGCATCCGCGTGCCGCCGGCCTACCGGCGCGCGTTTCCGCTGCGGATCGAGGAGCTCCCCGGCGCGGAGGACATGCGGTGGTTCTACGATCGCCACTATCATCCCAGGCGCGCCGCCGAGGCCCTCCTCGCGGCGGTCGGCAGGCGCGGCGTGATCCCGACGGGGGCCCGATGAGCGAAGAGATCCTGCACGAAGGCGACTACGTCGAGCTCGAGCGCCGGTACGCGGCCCACAACTACAAGCCGCTCGACGTCGTGCTCTGCCGCGGCGAGGGCGTCTGGGTCCACGACGTCGAGGGCCGCCGCTACCTCGACTGCCTGTCGGCGTACTCGGCGGTCAACCAGGGCCACGGCCACCCGCGGATCCTGGCCGCGCTCGAGGAGCAGGCCCGCCGGCTGGCGATCACGTCGCGCGCGTTCCGCAACGACCGCTTCGGGCCGCTGTGCCGCAAGCTGTCACGGCTGTTCGGCTACGAGCAGGCCCTGCTGATGAACTCGGGCGCCGAGGCCGTCGAGACCGCGATCAAGGCCGCGCGCCGCTGGGCCTACGCCCACCGCGGCGTCCCCGAGGGCGAGGCCGAGATCCTGGCCTTCGAGGGCAACTTCCACGGCCGCACGACGACGATCGTCGGCTTCTCGACCCACGACAACTCCCGCCGCGGCTTCGGGCCGTTCACGCCGGGCTTCCGCGTCCTGCCGTACGGCGACGCCGGCGCGGTCGCGGGCGCGATCGGGCCGCGCACGGCCGCGGTCCTCGTCGAGCCCATCCAGGGGGAGGCCGGCGTCGTGATCCCGCCCGAGGGCTTCCTCCGCGAGCTGCGCGCGCTCTGCGACGAGCACGGCGTGCTCCTAATCTGCGACGAGATCCAGTCCGGGCTCGGCCGCGCCGGGCGCTGGCTGGCCCAGGAGCGCGAGGGCGTGCGCGCCGACGGCGTCACGATCGGCAAGGCCCTGTCGGGCGGCGTCTACCCGGTCTCGGCCTTCCTGGCCGACGAGCGCCTGATGTCGGTCTTCGACCCCGGCAGCCACGGCTCGACGTTCGGCGGCAACCCGCTGGCCTGCGCCGTCGCCGAGGCCGCGCTCGACGTCATCGAGGACGAGGACCTCTGCGCGCGCTCCGAGCGCCTCGGCGCGGCCTTCCTGGCCCGGCTGCGGGACCTGCGGTCGCCGCGGGTCCGCGCGCTGCGCGGCGCCGGGCTGTGGATCGGCATCCAGCTCGAGGAGCGCGAGGGCGGCGCGCGGCGCTTCTCGGAGGCGCTGCAGGGCGAGGGCCTGCTGCTCAAGGAGACGCGGGTCGACACGCTCCGCTTCGCCCCGCCGCTCGTCATCGGCGAGGACGAGCTCGACATGGCCTACGACGCGCTGGCGTCGGTGCTGGCCTGACCGGCCGGCCGCGTGCCCGCGAAGGCCCGCTCGACCTGCCGGCGCGCGGCCCGCGCGCGGTGGAACAGCGCGTGGCCGGCGGCGAGCCACGCGGCCAGCGCGCAGCCGGTCACGCTGCCGCGGGCCAGGAACAGGTCGCCCGCGCTCGTCGGCCCGACGCCGAGGTCCTTGCCGAAGAACGGCCGGAGCACGCCCTTCGAGCTCAGCGGGCCGAGCGCGAGGAGGACGAGGAAGAGCACGAGCAGGGCCGGGTCCCGGCGGCGGAACACGAAGTCGGCCCCCGCGAACGCGATCGGCAGCAGGAGCACGCAGAAGTGGCTCTTGCTGCTCATCGGCGACAGCAGGACCATGCAGCACACGAGCAGGCCGGCCTGGCCGAGCACGCGGAAGCCACGCTCCCCCGGGCCGACGTCGGCCAGGAACCGCGGCAGGCACAGGAAGGCCGTGGCCCCGATCAGCGCGAGCTGCAGCCCGTAGAGGACGACCTTGTAGAGCCCGACCGATGGCGCCCACACGCGCACGTCCCAGTAGTGCTCGCGCGCCGGGCCCTCGAAGAACGACAGGCGGTAGAGCGTCCCCGACAGGCTCTGGTTGAGCTTGTTCCACGACGACCACGCACCCTCGGCCGTGGCCGCCTCGCCGGGGGTGAGGCCCTCGAGGAACGTGTCGGCCCAGGCCCCGACCCACGAGCCGCCGTCGGCGCGCGGGCACAGCCAGTCGGGCAGGAGCGTCGCGACGACGAGGGCGGCGACGGCGACCGCGGCGGCCTTGTAGTGGCGCTGCCAGGCGAGCACGGGAACGAACACGAGCGGCGTGGCCTTGGCCGCGACCGCGAGGCCGACCCCGGCGCCGGTCCCCACGCAGCGCCCGCGCGCCCAGGCCACGACCCCGGCGAGCAGGGGCAGGAGGACGAGGAGGTCGTGGCTCTGGTTCTCGAGCACCGAGGTCAGGTGCCGGCTCGAGAGCAGCAGGACGAGGACCCAGTAGGCGACCTGCGCGCGCCGGTCGCGGGCGCCGACGATCGGGGCCAGGAGCCGCCACAGCAGGCGGAAGACGAGCGCCAGGGCGGCCACGTTGACGACGACGAAGACGCCGCGGTGCACGGCCTCGGGCAGCCACCGGAACGGCACGAACGGCAGCGCGAAGAACGGCGGGTAGGTGAACGGCTTGGGCTCGTCGGGGCGGTAGATCTCCTGCCCCTGGGCCATCCGGTCGCCGGCGAGGGTGTAGACCGGCAGCTCGCTCGTGTCCTTGCGGTAGGCCTGGACGACGAGGACGGCGACGACGGCGAGCGCGGCCGCGGCGACCAGGAGCCGCGCGTGCCGGCGGTACCAGGGCCTCGCCTCCGCGCCGGCATCCACGCTCAGGACCTCCCCACGCCGCGGAACCGGAGGGCGGGCACGACGCGCACGGCCTCGAGCGCGATGCCGGTGCTCATCTTGCTGACGCCGGCCTCGCGGTCGACGAAGCGGATCGGCAGCTCGACGATGCGCGCCTTGCGGCGCCGGCTGCGCCAGGCCATCTCGACCTGGAACGAGTAGCCGTTGCTGGCGACCTCCCCGAGGCGGAGGGCCTCGAGCAGGCTCGCGCGCCAGCAGCGGAAGCCGCCGGTCCAGTCGTGCACGCCGAAGCCGAGGAAGGCGCCGGCGTAGACGTTGGCGCCGCGCGACAGCAGGCGACGCCGGAAGCCCCAGCCGTCGGTGCGGCCGCCGGGCACGTAGCGGCTGCCGATGACGAGGTCGTGGCCCTCGAGCCCGGCGACGAGCCGGCACAGGTCCCAGGGCGCGTGGCTGAAGTCGCAGTCCATCTGCACGACGGCCTCGTACCCGTGGTCGAGGCAGCGGCGGAAACCGGCCACGTAGGCCCGCCCGAGGCCCTCCTTGGCCTGCCGGTGCAGGACGTGCACGCGCGGGTCGATGGCCGACAGGCTGTCGGCGAGGGCGCCGGTGCCGTCCGGGGAGCCGTCGTCGACGACGAGGACGTCGGCCGCGAGCCAGGTGCGGATCGCGTCGACCATCGGCTCGAGGTTCTTGGCCTCGTTGTAGGTCGGCAGCACGACGACCGTGCGCTGCCGCGGCTCGTACGGCCGGGGCGGCAGCAGGGGCTCGCCGGGGGCGCTGTCGGCCGCGGCCCTGGCCCAGGCCGCCTCGTCGCCGAGCTCGAGACTCGCGACGCGCGCGCTGTCGGCTCCGCGCCGGATCAGGGCCTCGCCGTCGGCGAGCGTCGCCACGAGCCATGCCCCGCCGGCCGCGACCGGGGCGCGGGCGGGGTCCTCGACGCGCGCGGGGGCCTCGCCGCCGCCCCGGCCCGACAGGAGGCGCCCGGCCGTGCGCAGGCGGGACGCCGCGGGGTCCCGGCCTCCATCGCTCGCGGGGTCAGGGGCTCGGCCGTCGCCACCCATTGCGCCAGGGTAGGGCCGTCAGGAGTGGGCTCCGACCCGCTCCTCCTCGATCTTCTCGAGGATGTCGGCGGTGATGTCGCCGGTCGGGTAGTTGCCGTCGCAGCAGGCCGTGCAGAAGCCCTCGATGCCCTTGCTGCCGACGCGGGCCGCCTCGACCATCTCGTCGAGGTCCTGGTAGACGAGGGCGTCGCAGCCGATCTCGGCCGTCAGGGCCGCGTGGTCCCGGTCGCGGGCGATGAACTCCTTCTTGGTGCTCATGTCGATGCCGTACGGGCACGGGTAGAGCAGCGGCGGGGAGTAGCTCGCGAGGTAGACCTTGGCGGCGCCGGCCTCGCGGGCCATGCGCACGAGCTCCTTGCTCGTGTGGCCGCGGACGATCGAGTCGTCGAGCAGCAGGACGCGCTTGCCCTCGAACTCGAGCGGGATCGGGTTGAGCTTCTGGCGCACGCTCTTCTTGCGCGCGCCGTCGTCCGGCATGATGAACGTCCGGCCGATGTAGCGGCTCTTGACGAGGCCCTCCCGGCACGGGATGCCGAGGACCTGGGCCATGGCCTGCGCCGCCGTCCGGGCCGACTCGGGCACCGGGATGACGACGTCGGCCTCGAGGCCCGAGGCCTCGAACTTGCGCGCGATCGCCTCGCCCATGCGCATCCGGGTCTTGTAGACCGACATGTGGTCGAGGATCGAGTCGGGCCGCGCGAAGTAGACCAGCTCGAAGATGCACGGGCGGTGCGGCGACCGGGTCAGCTTGCGGCTCTGGAGCCGGCGGTCCCGGCCGATCCACAGGACCTCGCCGGCCTCGAGGTCGCGCACGACCTTGAATCCGGTGACGTCGAGCACGACCGACTCGCTCGCGACCGCGTAGCAGACCCCGCCCTCCTCCTGGCGCTCGCCGAGCACGATCGGCTTGATGCCGAAGGGGTCGCGGAAGGCGAACATGCCCTTGCCCGCGATCATGCCGACGACCGAGTAGGCGCCCTTGACGACGCGGAAGACCTCGCCGACCGCGGCGTAGACGTCCTCGACGTCGAGGTCGTCGACCTTGCCCCCGTCGACCAGGGCCTTGGCCATGACGTCGAGGACGGCCTCGAGGTCGCAGTCGCTGGTCAGCTGGAAGCCGTGCTTGGGGAAGTAGTCCCGCTTGAGGTCGATGAAGTTGGTGACGTTGCCGTTGTGGGCCATCGCGATCCCGAACGGGAAGTCGTGCCAGAACGGCTGGACGTCGACGCTCTCGCCCTTGCCGACCGTCGGGTAGCGGACGTGGCCGACGGCCATGTGCCCCTGGAGGCGGTCGAGGTGCTTGGCGCTGAACACCTCGCGGACCAGGCCCAGCCCCTTCTTGGCGTTGAAGCGGTTGCCGTCCCAGGTCACGACCCCGGCCGCGTCCTGGCCCCGGTGCTGGATGGCCAGCAGGCCGTCGAGGACGTCCGTGAGGACCTGGCTACCGTCGGGACCGTAGATCGAGATGAAGCCGCACATGAAGGCCGGGATCGCTGGGTTCGTGGACTCTGCTGGAGGGGCCCCAAGGGGCGGTTTCGGGCTCCTGGCCCGGGGGAGCGCTGTGTAGGCTCTCCGCGGGCGGATTCCGAGCCGGTCTTGGAGGGGGGAATTTATGCTCCCGGCCGGAAATCGGGGGTCCGAAAACCGGGAACCCGGTCCCGGGACCAGGTGCCGCCCGAGCCCCTGTTGCGGAGGCGAGATGACCTGCCTGGTCAACTACGACGGCACGATCCTGCCCGAGTCCGAGGCCCGCGTCCCGGTCCTGGACCGCGGGTTCCTGTTCGGCGACAGCATCTACGAGGTCCTGCGCACGCGGCGCGGCCGGTTCATCGGGCTCGAGGACCACCTCGCCCGGCTGCACAGGAGCGCCGACCGGCTGCGCCTCGTCGTGCCCCTGTCCGACGACGAGCTCGTCGCCCGCTGCCGCGACACCGTCGCCGCCGCGGCCAACGACGAGAGCTACGTGCGGGTCATCCTGACCCGGGGGACCGGCGCCGCGCCCAACATCGACCTCCGGTACGCGCCCGAGGTCCCGACCCTCCTGATCCTGGTCCGGCCCCTGCCGACCCCGCCCGCGGACCTGCTGACCCGGGGCCTGTCCGCCTGGCTCGTCACGACCCGGCGCAACGACCGCCGGGCCCTCGACCCGGCCATCAAGAGCGGCAACTACCTCAACAACATCATGGGCCTGATGGAGGCCCAGGACCGGGGCGCCGACACGGCCCTGTTCCTCAACACCCAGGGCAACCTGACCGAGGCCCCGACCGCCAACGCCTGGATCGTCAGCGGGGGCCGGATCCTGACCCCGCCGCTCGAGGCCGGGATCCTGGAGGGGGTCACCCGGGGGCTCCTGCTCGAGATGGGCCGGGAGCTGCGGCTCCCGATGGAGGAGCGGGACCTCGACGAGGCGGCCCTCCGCTCGGCCGAGGAGGTCTTCCTCAGCTCGACGATCTCCGACATCTCCCCGGTGACCCGGCTCGACGGCCGGCCCATCGGGGACGGACGCCCGGGCCCGGTGGCCCTCGACCTGGCGGCCCGGTTCCCCGACTGGCTCGACGCCAGGGGTGGCTAGACCGGTTCCTTCATGGAATCTTCATCAGGCGGCCATCACGGACGCGCAAAGGGTTTACGAGACTCTTCCGGTCATGGGGCCCCTGGACCCCGACCGCCGATGAAGAAAGAGAAGATCCTGCTGATCGAGGACGAGCCCGACATCCTGGACGTCCTCGAATACAACCTCCGCCGCGAGGGCTACCGCGTCGTCAAGAGCCGCGACGGCGAGGAGGGGCTCCGGCTCGCCAAGCGCGAGGGCCCCGACCTCGTGCTGCTCGACCTCATGCTTCCCGGCCTCGACGGGATCGAGGTCTGCCGCTCGCTGAAGTCCGACCCGGTGACCCAACCGATCCCGGTGATCATGGTCACGGCCAAGGGCGAGGAGAGCGACGTCGTCCTCGGCCTCGGCGTCGGGGCCGACGACTACGTGTCCAAGCCGTTCAGCCCGAAGGAGCTGATCGCCCGGGTCAAGGCCGTGCTGCGCCGCGGCCCGGTCCGCGACCAGGGCGGGACGCGCAAGCGCATCGAGCTGCCGATGCTGACCGTCGACCCCGAGCGCCACGAGGTCCTGGTCGAGGGCGAGCCGGTCAGCCTGACCCCGACCGAGATCCGGCTGCTGCACTTCCTGGCCTCCCACCCCGGCCGGGTCTTCGACCGCGGCCACATCATGAGCCGGATCATCGGCGAGGACGCGATCGTCATCGACCGCAACGTGGACGTGCACGTCCGGGCGGTCCGCCAGAAGCTCGGCAGGCACAGGGACCTGATCGAGACGGTCCGTGGCGTAGGATACCGCTTCAAGGACCTCAGGAGCGGATCCGTCCCGCCGACCATTTGAAGCGCACCACCTTCCTCTCCAAGCTCGTCGCCGGCTACGGCGCGCTGATCCTCGTGACGGTACTGGTCGTGGCCATGCTCGGCGGCTCGGCGCTCGAATCGGGCGCCTACGAACAGATCGAGGCCGGCCTCCGGAGCCAGGTGGAGCTGTTCGAGTCGCTGGCGCACCGCGACGCGGACCGGATCGGCAAGCCCGGCTACGAGCTCGAGCTGGCGCGGCTGGGCCAGCGGAGCGGCGTCCGGTTCACGGTCATCGCCCTCGACGGCAAGGTCCTGGCCGACTCGAGCCTGCCGTCGGCCAACCTCGACAACCACGGGAGCCGCCCCGAGGTCTCCGAGGCGATGGCGACCGGCAGGTCGGCCTCGTCGCTCCGGCGCAGCAAGTCGGTCGGGACCGAGCTGCTGTACCTGGCCAAGGTCGTCGAGCTGCCGGGGCGCAAGCTCGTGCTGCGCGTCTCCCAGCCCCTCGACCTCGTGCGGTCGGGCTACCGGCGCTTCCTGCAGGCGATGTCGGTCGGCGTGGGCCTGACGGTGGTCCTGGCCATCGTCGGGGGCTTCTGGTTCCTGCGCAGGGTCACCGAGCCGCTGCGCAACATGACGAGCGTCGCCCTCGATCGCGGAGGGCGGTTACGGGGACGTTGAGGGTGACCTCGCGGGACGAGGTCGGGCGGCTGGCGAAGGCCTTCAACTCGATGTCCGAGGAGCTCGAGCAACGCATGGAGACCATCTCGACCGACCGCAACAAGCTGGTCGCGATCCTGTCCAGCATGGTCGAGGGCGTCGTCGCCATCGACCAGGACGAGCGCGTTCTGCACCTCAACCAGGTCGCGGCGGAGATGCTCGACGTCCCCGACGGGAACCAGGAGGGCCGGCCGATCTGGGAGCTGACCCGCGTGCGCGAGGCCTGCGCGATCCTGTCCCGCGCGATCCGCGACCGGCAGGACCTGTCGCAGGAGCTGACGCTGTCGTCGATGGACGGCGACCGGAGCCTCGTGCTCCGGGCCTGCCCGATCCACGACTCGAGCCGCGACGTCGTCGGCGCCGTGCTCGTGCTCCACGACGTGACCGAGGAGAGCCGCTTCGAGGTCGTCCGCCGCGACTTCGTGGCCAACGTCTCGCACGAGCTCAAGACGCCTTTGACGGCGATCCGCGGCTACGTCGAGACGATGGTCGACGACGCGGAGATGGACGGCGAGACCCGCGCGCGCTTCCTCGACCGGATCCGCTCGCAGGTCCTGCGGCTCGGCACGCTCGTGACCGACCTCCTGACCCTGTCCCGGCTCGACAGCCGCGACGACCACGTCGACTTCCACCGCATGGACCTGCGCCAGACCGTGACCGAGTCGGTCCACGGCCTGCGCGGCAAGGCCGAGACCAAGGGGCTGTCGATGTCGGTCGACATCGGCGACGCGCCCCTCTGGCTCGTCGGCGACCCCGAGGCCATGCGGCAGCTGATCGACAACCTCGTCGGCAACGCGATCAACTACACGCCGTCGGGCGGCTGGGTCCGCCTGCGGCTCTCGGCCGACGAGGAGGAGGCGCGGCTGCAGGTGTCGGACAACGGCGTCGGGATCTCGCCCAAGGACCGGGAGCGCGTGTTCGAGCGCTTCTTCCGCGTCGACAAGGCCCGCTCGCGGGAGCTCGGCGGGACCGGCCTCGGGCTGGCCATCGTCAAGAACGTCGCCCTCGCGCACGGCGGGTCGGTCTCGGTCGACAGCGAGCTGGGCCGGGGCACGACGTTCACGGTCAGGCTGCCGTTGACCGGGCCGGAGAGCTGAGCCAGAGTCCCCGCATGCGCCGCCCCCTCCTCGCGCTCCCCCTCCTCCTCGCCGCGGCCGCCGGCGCCCAGGACGACGTCGAGGCCCGGCTGAGGGCGCTCGAGGCCAAGCTCGCCGAGCGGGAGGCCGCCGGCGACGGGACCGAGCTGCGCGTCCGCTGGGACGACGGCCTCGTGCTCGAGGGCGGCGACGTGACGCTCGAGCTCTCGGGTCGCGTCTACTGGGACCTGTTCTGGGTCGGCGAGGACGACGCCATGAAGACGCTCGCCGGCGGCCCGCAGCAGGACGGCTCCGAGGTCCGCGCGCTGCGGTTCGGGATCGAGGGCGAGCTCGGCGAGCACGTCGAGTTCGAGCTCGCCGTCGACTTCGCCGGGGCCGAGGTCGACATCAAGGACGCCTGGATCGGCCTCCGCCACGTCCCCGTCGTCCAGCACCTCCGCTTCGGCTACGCCAAGGAGCCGATGGGCATGGAGGAGCTGACGAGCAGCCGCTACATCACGTTCATGGAGCGGGCCGTCACGATGGAGCTCGTCCCGGGCCGCGACACCGGAATCGCCGCGCGCGGCGCGGACGACGACGAGCGCGTCAACTGGGCGCTCGGCTGGTTCCAGACCGTCGGCGACGAGGCCTCGACCCAGCTCGACGGCAACCACGCCTTCACCGGCCGGGTGTCGGGCACGCCGCTCCGCCGCGGCGAGGCCGACCTGGTCCACCTCGGCGCCTCGGCATCGTGGCGCAACCGCGGCACGACGAGCTACGAACTCCGGCCGGAGAACCACCAGGGCGCCAAGGTCTTCGACACGGGGACGATGGCCGTCGACGACCAGTGGATCCTCGGGCTCGAGGCCGCCTGGCTGTCCGGGCCGCTGGCTCGGTCCAGTCGGAGCATGTGTCGAGACCTGGCTGGGGGCCGGGGCGTGCCGGGACACGCGGATTCCGCTCGGTACGCCCAGGTCTCCCTGTTCCTGACCCACGGCGACCACCGCGCCTACACGGCCTCGAAGGACGCCCGGCATAGTCCGCCCCGCCTCGCCCCTGTCCCCGGCGGCGAGGGGATCCGGGCTCGGCGCGGTCGAGGTCGCCCTGCGCTGGTCGCGGATCGACGGGGACGACAGTCCACCGCCGGTGTCCTGACCGACGTCACCGTCGGCCTGGACCGGGTACTGGACGTCCAACGCGCGTTGGATGCTCGACTACGTCCCGGTCGGAGCTGACCGGCGGTACCCACCGGGACGCAGGACGTCCTGATGACGTGGCAGGTCGACTTCGAACCGGGCGAGTACGCTGGACGACACCGGTGCCGGCGGCCCTTCGGCGGGTCGGGCGCCGGACGCGACGGCTCGGCGGGCGAGGAAGGAGAGCCCCCATGCAGCATCTGCTCCGGGACCTCGAGGCGTTGAAGAAGGAGCTCCTGACGATCGGGGCGCTCGTCGAGAAGCGCCCTGCTCTCGGGCGTCGAGCATCGTCGAGGCCCGGCCCGACCTCGCCCAGAAGGTCATCGACGGCGACAACGACCGACCTCCGCGAGGTCGACCTCGAGTCGGGTTGCCCAAGGTGCTCGCGCTCCACCAGCCGGTCGCCGCCGACCTGCGCTTCGTCGAGATGCCTGGCACAACGACCTCGAGCGCATGGGCGACCTCGCCGTCAACATCGCCGAGCGGTCGCTGCAGATCCTCCAGTCGGGGGCCGAGCGGCCGCCGCACGACTTCCGCGTTCGCGACCAGCGGTCAACGATACGCCTGCAGCCTCGACGCCCTCGTCAACCAGGACGCGTCCCCTGGCCCGCAAGGTCATCGACTCGGACGACGAGGTCGACCGGCCTGGGCCAACTTCGACAAGCTCCGCGTCTATGATCCGCAACCCGGGAGATCCCGAGGCCGTCGGCTCGTCGATCTCCCGCCAACCTCGAGCAAGCGTGGCTGACCTCGCGACCAACATCGCCGAGGACATCGTGTTCATGACGCCACCGCAAGCTGCGCGCCTGAGCGCGGCCGGGCTCAGAGGTCGAGACCTGCCCGGCGCCAGCAGCAACAGACGCGGCCCGGGAGCTCGCCGAAGGCCTTCTGGGATCTCCTCGGCGCGGGCCAGGCGGTGGTTGCAAGCGGCCCCTGGGGAAGCGGTCGAGTCCAGGAAGCCGTCGAGCACGATCGTCCCGCCCTCGAGGCTCGCGAACGCCCCGGCCTCCGGGTTGTCGGGGTCGAGGATCAGCAGGTCGATGCGCTTGCCCTCGGGCAGGTCGAGCTCGTCGGGCGTGCCGGACAGGCTCGGGGCGACGAGCACGAAGCCGCCGGGCCACACGAGCTCGAGCCCCGCGGCGGCGCTGACCGCGCCGCCCTCGCCGGTGCGGCCGAGGACGCGGGCACGGACGCCCTTGCCGAGCTCCTTCTTGCTGCCGATCGGCGTCAGGTTCTCGGCCGTCATCCCCTCGGCGAAGCCGGGGCAGTGGAACGCGACGTGGGTCAGGACCGGCTTGCGCAGGGCGAGCATGCGGAACGCCAGCGGGTCCCACCGGTCGAGCGGGTCCAGGGCGCGGGCCAGGAACAGGGCGTCGAGGCGCAGGGCCAGCCGGTTCTCCTCGCTCAGCGGGCCGCCCGGCGACAGGCCGATCGACAGCTCCTTGCTCCGGACCAGGTAGCCCCGGCCGGGCAGCCGGCACAGGCTCGGCCGGTCGCGCTCGTGGGTCGCGTCGACGAAGTCGGCGACCTTGGCCATGCGCAGCTCGAGGAAGAACGGCGGCCCCTCGGTCTGGTAGCCGGCGTACTCGCGGCGCATGCGGCGCTGCCCGAGCACGAGGAGCTGCTCGTAGTCGAGCCGCGGATAGTCGGCCAGGTGGTGGTCGAGCGCGCGCAGGACCTCGCCGCGCCGGCCGTCGAGCAGGCCGTCCTTCTGCGGGGCCGCGTCGAGGGCCTCCGACAGCTGCACGAAGGCCTCGAGGGGGGGCAGGCCGGCGTGCGCCTGTAGGTGGGGGGATCGGCGCCTTGTCCGAGTCCCACGACCGGCCGACGAGGACGAGCGTGCCCCAGACCATCGGGTTGATCCGCGGCGCCGAGCCGAAGGTCCAGCCGATCCTCGTCTGCGGCAGCACGTCGAGGGGGTCGTCGTAGTCCTCCAGCACGACCTGGCAGTCGATCGCGAGGCCCTCGGCCGGCCGCATGCCCTCGGGCAGGAGCTCCTGCCACGGGATCGCGAGCTCGACCGTGTAGCCGCCCCGGGCCTTGTCGTAGGTCAGGGCCGCGACGGCCTTGGTCGCGAGCCGCTCGTCGGGCCGGAGCCGGTTGCGCACGGCGAGAATGGCCCGGCCCTTCGTGGACGACCCGATCCAGTACTCGCGGTCCTCGGCGCGGCCCTTGTCCCGGCCCGGGCTGCGCGTGTCCCGCCGCGGGTCGAAGCTCACGGTGAACCCGTCGCCCGGCGGGAGCTGGCCGCCGACGGGGACCGTGCGCGGCGGCGTCGGCCGCGGCCAGTCGTCCGCGACCTGGAGGGCCACGTACAGCCAGCCCTCGTCCCACTGCATCATCCCGCCCGCGCTGAAGTCGGCCCGGCCCTTCCACGTGCCGTGCGCCGTGCCGCTGAGCTGCAGCTCGTGGCCGAGCAGCATGCCCGGCATCGTGCGCGGCCACTCGGCCAGCTTGCCGTCGATCGAGACCTCCCCGACGCGCTTCTGCACCGGGTACGACGGGATCGGCAACACCTGCAGCTGGTGCGGCCGGGTGGCGGGGGCCTCCTGGCCGTAGGCGGCGGCGCCGGCGAGCAGCGGGAGCAGGAGGGTGGGGAGCTTGCTCATCGGGTCAACATGCGGAAGCGGCGCAGCGGCGAGACGATCATCCAGGGACGGCCGCGCAGGTCCTTCCGCGCGACCGCGCCGGTCATGCGCGAGTCGGAGCTGTCCTCGCTGTTGTCCCCGAGCACGAACCAGCGGTCCTCGCCCACGTAGTACGGCTCCTCGACGGCGTATCGGCTCTGGTGGAAGCCGAAGCTCGTGTAGTGGAGGTCGTGGACGACCCGCAGGCGGTCGAGCCGGACCGGCGCCCGGGTCGCGGCCAGGGCGAGGCCGTTCATCGTGTGGGGCGGGATCGAGCCCGGGTCGAGGGGCACGGCCCACAGGTCCTCGTCGCCGACGGCGAGCTGGACGTGGCCGTCGAGGTAGCAGAACAGGAGCCGTCGGGGCTTCGCCCGAGGGGCGGGCAGGCCAGCTCGTCCTGCCCGAGGGGCTCGTAGCGCCCCTCGGTCCCCGACCACAGGCGGGCGCGGCCCTTGCCGTCGTACTCGAGCAGCAGGCACAGCTCGCCGTAGCGCAGCTCGATCCACAGCCGGCTCGCCGGCGACCCGCGGAGCTCGAGCTCGGCGCCGAAGTCCCGGGCCATGAACGTCGAGTCCTGCAGGCGGTCGAAGCCGTCGAGGTAGCCGGTCGTCAGGCGGCGGCCGAAGGCGATCGCGAAGGGGCCGTGCCCGGGCACCCCCGGCAGCCGCGGGGCCGTGAACAGGGCCGCCTCGTCGACGCCCTCGGGCAGGTGCTCGAGCCCCCCGCCGGGGAGGAGGCGGCTCGCCCCGTCCCGGCGCAGGAAGCCGCCCTCGAACCCCGGCGCGACCCGGCTGTCCCAGAGGCAGCGGAACAGGTCGTGGTCGCGGGCCGGGTGCTTGACGACCCGCTCGAGCGAGGTCGCGGTCCGCCCGACGAGCAGGTCCCCGTCGTCGATCTTGATCCACTCGCGCGGCAGCCCGGCGACGCGCTTGACGATGGTCTTCCGCTCCTCCTCGCGCCAGAACACCACGAGGTCGAAGCGCCGCGGCTCGGCGAGGTCGTCCCACAGCTTGTCGACGAGGACGCGGTCACCGAGGGTCGGGTCGCCCTCGATCGCCGGCTCCATGCTCCGGGACGGGACCGGGTAGGCCTCGAGGACCTGGTCGTGCAGCAGGGTCACGACGACGATCGCGGTCGCGATCGTCAGGGCCTCGCAGGCCAGGAACTCCCGGAACTCTCGGTACAGGCGCGTGCGCATCGATGCCCCGACGGAGCGTACCTCCTGCGACTCCCCCGACCCAGGCTCCAGGTCCCGCGGTGCCCTGAGGTGCCGGCGCCACCGGGCCCGTCACAGCAGGGTCAGGCAGATCAGGACGTAGACGATCGTGCCGCTGAGGTCGTTGAAATTGGTCACCAGGGGGCCGGCCAGGGCCGGGTCCCGCCCGATCCGGTGGGCCATGATCGGGATCAGGAAGCCGGCGAGCCCCGAGAGGAGGGGGGACAGCACGAGGGCCGCGGCCACGCTCGCGGACAGCGGGCCCCAGCCCTCGACGAGGCCGACCCCGAACCAGGAGACCGACGCGCTGACGAGGCCGACCCCGAGCCCGACCTTGAGCTCGTCGAGCATCGGCACGAGGAAGCGGGTCGCGTCCAGCTCGGAGGTCGCCAGGCCCCGGACGACGATGGCGTTGACGATCGTCCCGACGTTGCCGGCCAGGGCGATGACGAGGGGGAGGTAGCGGATCGCGGCGTAGTAGCGGCCGCCGCCCTCCTCGACCGGGACGAGGTGGTCGAGGATCATCGCGATGGCCAGGCAGGTCACGAAGGTCACGAGGAGCTGGGGGACGCGCCAGGCGATCCGGACCATGGCCCCGAGCCGCGTGGGGTGGGGGACCATCGTGCCGGCGAGGTACATCAGGTCCTCGCTGGCCTCCTCGTCGTGGACGTAGTCCAGGTCGTCCGAGGTCACGATGCCGACGAGGCGCTCGCCCGCGTCGACGACCGGGACCGTGCTGAGCCCGTAGTGGGTCGCGATCCTCAGGGCCTCCTCGCGGTCGTCGGTGTCCCTGACCGAGGCCATGAGCGGCTCCATGACCCCGTCCACCCGCTGCTGGAGGTCGTCCTGCTGCAGGATCTCCTGGAGGGACACGACGCCTGCCGGCCGGCCGTCCTTGTCGATGGCGTAGATCTGGTCGGTCTCGAGGTCCTCGCTCCGGCGGACCCGGTCGAGGGCGTCGGCGAGGGTCGCGTCGGCCGGGACCGCGACGAACTCGGGGGTCATGATCCCGCCGGCCGACTCCTCGTCGTAGGCGGCCAGGTGGAGGATCTTGGCCCGGGCCGGCTCGTCGAGGAGCCGGAGCAGGGCCGGTCGGTCTTCTTCTTCGGTGTGGCCGTAAAGGTCGGTGGCATCGTCGGGAGAGGCCTCGACCAGGACCCGACTCAGCAGGACCGCGGGAAACAGGGGCACCAGCGCGTCGAGGCAGGGGTCGCTGAGCTCGACCAGGACCTCGCCGATCCGGACAGGATCCTGGTCCTGGAGGATCTCCAGGCTCTGCTCGGCCGGCAGATCATCGAGCAGGGCCGCGAGGTCGGGGACCGGGAGCTCGGCCAGCTCGGTGGAAAGTTCGGTGGGAACGGATCCTTCGATCCCTTCCAGGCGCTCGGCCAGCTCGACCAACCTCTCGCGCTCGGCCATCGACCGTATACCGCTCTAAGTCATTGAGGCCTAAAGGCTTGAGATCTTCAGCCCGGCCCCGGGCGAGGCCCCTCGGGGGGCCGGCTTGCATCCCCCCAGGGCTGTCTATAATCGAACGCCCGATTCCGCGCCAACACTCACAAGTCAAACAACAAAACAAACTTAGGGCGATGTCGCCGAGCACTGGAAGTCTGAAGCGCATGCTCGATCTCTGCGACGAGTTGAGATCGATCCACGGCAAGATCCAAGACGCAGCGCTGCGTCCCGAGACGCTGCAGCGTCTGCGCAAGCGGTCGCGCGAGAAGCTCGCCGAGCTGGCGAAGTCACTCGGCACGCACCGCTTCCGCGGCTACCTCGCGACGGTCCACAAGGACCTTCGCGCCGAACACTTCCTCGTGCTCGCGACGCTGCTGCGCCAGCACCTCCGCGGCGAGTCGCCCTACGTCGAAGGCCGGACGCTGCTGGCCTCGGTGTTCGAGAGCAGCTTCGACCTCCTTCGCGGGCTCGAGCTCCTGCAGCCCGACTCCATGCTCCGGGCCCACGAGCTGATCGAGGCCGAGCAGGACGAGGAGTCCGGCGACGACGAGGAGGACCTGCTGGAGCTGCGCTTCCGCCTGTGCCGCCAGGTCGTCGAGGGCTTCCTCGACGAGATGGGGATCAAGGGCCGGACCCGCGGCCGGACCCGCCGGGCCTACGCGTCCCAGCGGGAGTTCCTCGTCGACCTCAAGCTGCTGCACAACCTCCACCAGGCCCGGTCCAAGCGCCTGTTCAGCCAGGAGAGCTGGTGGCGCCTGCGGGGACAGGAGGGCGACCGCGGCACCCGGGCCGTGACGCGGCGGATCGAGAAGCTCGCCAAGGAGATGGAGCAGCGGCTGTCCCGCAGCCCGGCCGCGGTCGAATTCCCCTTCCTGACGCTGGTCCGGGACATGGGCCTCGGCCACGACGAGGTCCTGATCGTGGCCCACCTGCTGTTCCTCGAGCTCCTCGAGGGCAACCCGTTCGAGGACACCGTGGTCCTGCTCCAGCTGGTCTCGTCCTCCGAGGAGCAGCTGTTCGACAAGCGCGGGCTGTTCGACCCGGTCTCGACCCTGGTCCGGCGCGAGCTGGTGGAGCTCGAGTACATGGTGGAGGGCCGGGAGATGACCAGCGAGTGCCGCCTGGCCAGCTGGGTCGTCGAGCGGGTCTTCGGCCGGGACCGCGAGGGCCGGCCGATCGACGCCGACGAGCGGCTCGACTTCCACCTCTACCTCGAGAAGCTCAACTCCTCGAACTTCCTGTCGGACATCTGAGCCCGGCCCCCGGGGTCGGGCAGTCCGCCCGCGCCGCTCTCCTCCGGGGCCGCGGCTGCGTAAGATGCCGGCCCCCCGCGAACCCCGACCCTGGGCAGCCATGGCCACGACCCGCCTCACGGCTCTCGTCCTCGTCCCGACCCTGTGCCTCGGCGCGCTCCGCGCCCAGGAGGAGGGTGGGGCCATAGAGGAGTTCAAGTTCGACGTCCAGACGCTCCAGGGCGAGCGCATCAAGGACTCGGACTTCAAGGACAAGGTCGTGCTCGTCGACTTCTGGGGCACCTGGTGCGGCCCCTGCAAGCAGGCCATCCCGCACATCGTCAAGCTCTACGACAAGTACCGGGCCCAGGGGCTCGAGGTCATCGGGCTCAACTACCGCGAGGGCGACAACGGCGCCGACAAGGTCAAGCGCTTCGCGCGCGAGCACGGCATCAAGTACCACCTCGCGATGGGGACCGACGAGATCATGGAGCAGGTCCCCGACTTCAGCGGGTTCCCGACGATGCTGTTCTTCGACCGCGGCATGAAGTTCAGCCACCTCGAGGTGGGCTGGCGGAACGGCAACGAGGAGGAGCTCGAGAAGTGGGTCCAGGCGGCCCTCGCCAAGGAGGCGCCCGACGCCCCCGAGGAGGACGTCGCGACCCTCGAGCTCAACGACGCCGCGGGCAAGCCGATCGACTTCGGCAAGCCGGGCGCGGTCGCCCTCGTGCTGCTCGCCCACCCCAAGGCCGGCCCGAGCGAGGCCCAGCTCACCAGACTGCGCGCGCTCGAGAAGGACTACCCGGGCCTGTTCACGTGGCGGCTCGTCCGCCGCGACGACCTCGCCTCGGTCGAGGGCGCGATCCCGGTCAAGAAGCAGGACCTGGCCAAGCTCCGGCTCGGCAAGGCCTTCCCGGCCTGGCTCCTGGCCCGCCCCGGCGACCGGCCGCTGCGCGTCGCCGGCGAGGACCCGGCCTCGCTCAAGGAGCTCATGGGCGAGCTCGAGAAGGCGCTGGCGGTGCTCAAGGAGAAGGGCATCGTCGAGCCCGGCAAGGAGCCGGACAAGGAGCCCGTGAAGGAGCCCGCGAAGGACCCCGAGGGCGGCGACAAGCCCGCGGAGGCGCCCAAGAAGCGCCGCATCTGAGCCCCCACGACCGCGAGTACGTAAAGGAAGGCCCTGACGCGGTGCGCCAGGGCCTCCAGGGGAAGGGGAGGATGCTCGGGCTCTGAAAGCCCGTTCGGGAGTCTCAGGCGTCTTGCGAGAAGAACTTCCGCGCGAGCTCGTCGAGGTCGACCTCGCCGATCTCGTCGCGCGTGATGGCCTTCAAGCCCTTGAACTTCCGGAACTCGTCGATCGAGCTGAGCTCGACGTACGACCGGAAGGTCGCGTTCGTGCGCGGCGAGGGCCGCTCCCCGGTCCCCTGGGCAGGGCCGGCGTTCGACTCCGAGGCGATCCGGCTCTGCAGCGTGCCCTTGGCCCGCCGGCAGATCGCCAGGGTGTTCTCGAGGTTGCTCTTGATGCGGTTGAGTCGATCGACGTTGGCCTCAGGGCCCTCCATCGTGTTCGCGATCTTGCCGATCGCGACCTCGAGGACCGAGATCAGGCAGTCCAGCTTGTGCAGCAGGCGCTGGCGGTACTCGGCGGAGCTCAGGCCCTTGGGGCGGGAGTCGTCGTTCCTGGGGGTCTCGTCTTGCATCGTGTTCTCTGTGTCCGGCCGGCGGGCCGGGTTTCGGCTCGGGTCTGCCGCCCTTGGAGCAGGCCGCGTGCCAGTTCCTTCGATGGGCCATAAGTCCTTGGAGCACAAGGACCGGCGTTTTTTGACGGCCGTCCCCGCGCCCCTCCGGGCCGGCCCGACGTCGAGCCTGCGCAACGCCCCGGGTGAAGCCTTGCAACATGCCCGGGGGGGCCTCGCAGGCTGCTCCCGGGAGCAATCTCCCCGCTCGGCCGCCGTTCCCATGGCGCCCCCTTCTGTCATACTCAGTGCGCTTCGAGCCGATCGAGCGCCCAGGACCCGCCGCCCCGGGCCCGCGCCCCGGGTCCGGCCAAGGACCGCGGCCGCGGCACGACCCCGACCCCGAGAGACCAGACCGTGAAACCCATCCCGACCCTGCTCACCCTCTGCCTGCTCGGCATCCCGACGATGGCCGCGGCCCTCGGGGCCAGCTCCGCCGTCCAGCAGAGCGACGCCGAGAAGGAGTTCGACCGACGCTGGTCCAAGGTGGACCAGGAGGACGTCGACGCCCTCCTCGAGCTGGCCGACTGGGCCAAGTCCCAGAAGATCGAGCACAAGGCCAAGCGCTGCTGGCGCCAGATCCTCAAGCTCGAGCCGCAGAACGACGAGGCCAACCGCGGGCTCGGCAACGAGAAGGTCGGCGACAAGTGGTATCCGCCCGAGGAGGCCAAGAAGGTCCGGGCCGCCAAGGAGGCCGGCGGCAGCGGCGGGGACATCATCGCCGAGGGCAAGTCGGAGGCGGGCGCCCTGACGCTGCCCGACGAGGACGGCTCCAAGGCCAAGGTCTCGCAGAGCCTCGAGGCCAACCGCGAGGAGGCCGCGGGCCTCAAGTCCCGCTTCATCGACGAGCTCGGCGAGGACGAGAGCGAGTTCCACGTGGCCCTCGCGGACCACACGGGCGTGCTCGTCAAGTCCAGCCAGGAGGCCGCGGACCAGTACGTCCAGCTCGGCGAGTACGTATTCCGGCGCCTCAACTGGCTGACCTACGGCAAGCTCGAGTCGGACGTGTTCAAGCCGCACGGCGGGCGCCACCTGTACTTCCTCGGCGACCGCGACTGCTTCGAGGGGACGCTGCTGTTCCTGCAGAAGGAGTACCCCGAGGCCGTCAACCGCCAGACCGCGCGCTACTACCTGAGCCGCCCCAACGTCGGCGGCTGGAGCCACGTCACCGGCCGGCCGATGCACATCATCAAGGCCAGCGACCGGTCCTCGACGGTGGCCAACGGCATGGGCCACCACTGGCTCGTCTACCACTTCCAGGGCCTCGGCCGTGAGGTCAACCTGCGCAGCGGCAAGTCTATGGCCGGCCAGGACGGCCCCGGCAACCTGATCTCGTGGTGGACCGAGGGCATCGGCATGTGGAGCTCCCTCGACGCGCTCGGGTTCAACTCGTTCTTCCGGACGACCGAGGCCAAGTACTCGAACGTCGGCGACGTCGACAAGGGCAAGGACTCGGACCTCGTCGCGATCTGCTACGAGGTCGCGGCCGGCAACTACGGCGGGGACCTCAAGCCCAAGAGCTTCTACCAGCTCAGCCGCACGCAGCTCCAGAAGCTCAACGACGTCGACCTCGCGATGTCCTGGTCGGTCATCGACTACCTGTTCAAGGAGCGCATCGCCGACTGGCGCAAGATGATCGAGCTCGGCAACCGGATGACGACCTTCCGCGCGGCCTTCGTCCAGGTCTTCGGCACCGACGACCAGCGGGGCGAGCTCAAGAAGGCGTTCGAGACCAAGAACGACCGCATGCTCGACGAGATCTACACGACGGTCATCAACAGCTTCGAGCAGCAGTGGAAGAGCTGGGTCCTGCAGAACTACCGCGCGATCTACGAGGACCCGAGCAAGACGATGTGGTCCCCGGTGTTCAAGCGGGTCGAGCAGGGCGAGGCCAAGAAGGACGACAAGGAGGACGAGGACAAGCCCAAGAAGAAGAAGCGCCGCCGCCGCTGAGCCGCGACGCGGGTCCTCCTGACGACCTCCGAGCCGAGGCGGCCCTCCCTCCGGGGGGGCCGCCTCGGTCGCGTACCGGCCCCGGCGAAACGGCGCGTACCGCCGGCGATCGTGCTCTTGCCGGCCGGAAGGTCCCGGCCGGCCGACGCGACGGAGGTGGCGATGACGGGCTACGAGGAGATCCGGGGCGAGGAGCGGTTCACGGAGTTCGAGTTCGGGGAGGAGGGGAGCCCCATCCAGCTGCACCAGGTGCCGGCCGGGACCTACGAGTGCCGCGTCGAGGACGCCCGGTCCGGGACGACGCGGTCCGGCGACCCCCGCTGGGGCCTCAAGTACGTCGTCGCGGCCGGTCCCGAGACCGGCCGGATCGCGGCCTGGGACGACGTCGTGTTCTCCGAGCGGGCCGCGCCGCGGACGCGGCAGGTCCTGGCCGCGCTCGGGCTGCCGTGCACCGGCCGGGTCCGGCTCTCGGCGCGCGACTTCCTCGGGCGGCGGGCCTGGGTGCGGGTCGAGGTCCACGAGTACCGCCAGCCGGACACCGGCCTGACGATCGAGCGCACCAGGGTGCCGTACGACGGCATCCGCCCGCTCGACGACGGACCGACCCCGGGCGGGGACGAGGGCGCCGGCGACGGGTCGGGCTGAGCCGGTGGCCGAGCCGCGGGAGGGGCGAGGCGCGCGCTCGGGCTCGTACGGGCGGCTGCTAAGATCCCCGCGCATGGCGCGCGCGAAGAAGAAGGTCGATCCGGCGCGGCGGGTCGCGGAGCTCGTCTCCCAGCTCCGGCACCACGACGACCTCTACTACAACAAGGCCCGCCCGGAGATCGCCGACGCCGAGTACGACGCGCTGCGCCGCGAGCTCGACGCGCTCTGCGAAGCCCACCCCGAGCTCGTCCCCGAGGACGACCCGCGGGCCCGGATCGGGGCCCCACCGAAGCGGGCGCGGGGCTTCCCCCAGGTGCCGCACCGCGTGCCGATGCTCTCGCTCGAGTCCCTGACCAGCGAGGACGAGGTCAGGGAGTTCGAGGCCCGCGCCCTGCGCTACCTCGGGGACGAGGACCGGAGCTCGTTCGAGTGGTCGCTGGAGCCCAAGTACGACGGGGTCAGCGCCAGCCTGCTGTACGAGGACGGCGCCCTCGTCCGCGGCCTGACCCGGGGGGACGGCCGCGTCGGGGAGGAGATCACGACCAACCTGCGGCTCGTCGGCGGGGTCCCGGCCGAGCTGAAGCGGGGCCCGGCCCTCGTCGAGGTCCGGGGCGAGGTCCTGCTGTCGCGGGCGCGCTTCGTCCAGCTCCGGGGGGAGCAGGAGGAGCGGGGCGAGGAGCCGTTCCGCAACCCGCGCAACGCGGTCGCCGGGGCGCTCAAGCGGGTCGAGCCGGCCGGCCTCGCCGAGCTGGGCATGCGCTTCGTCTGCTGGGGCGTCGGCGACCTCGTCGGCTGGGAGGACCTGGGCAGCTACACCGAGCTGGCCCACCGGCTCGAGGCCTGCGGCGTCCCGATCTCGGACCTGCTCGAGACCGGCCAGGGCGTCGACGCGGTCCTCGCCTACCACCGGCGGCTCGAGGAGCGGCGCGACGAGCTCGAGTTCGAGCTCGACGGCATCGTCGCCAAGATCGACGACTTCGGCCTGCAGCGCCGGCTCGGCCGCACGGAGCGGGCGCCGCGCTGGGCCCTGGCGGCCAAGTTCGCTCCTCGCCGGGGCATGACGGTCGTCAAGGACATCGTCTGCC
Source organism: Planctomycetota bacterium (assembly GCA_041398545.1). GTDB lineage: Bacteria > Planctomycetota > UBA1135 > UBA1135 > JAWKUM01. Next base: position 204,300 of record JAWKUM010000002.1, read on the forward strand.
AGGTCGGCCGGACCGGCGCCGTGACCCCGGTCGCCGTGCTCGAGCCGGTCGAGCTGGCCGGGGTGACCGTCCAGCGGGCGACGCTGCACAACTTCGACCTCCTCGCGCTGCGCGACGTGCGCATCGGCGACCGCGTCGAGGTCGAGCGCGCCGGGGACGTCATCCCCGAGGTCGTCGGCGTGCAGACCTCGGCGCGCAAGCGCGGCAGCCGGCGCTTCCACCCGCCCGAGGCATGCCCCGAGTGCGGCATGGGCCTGTCCAAGGAGGGGGCCTTCCTCTACTGCACCAACATCGACTGCCCGGCGCAGATCCAGGGCCGCATCGTGCACCTTGCCTCCCGCCGCGCCCTCGACATCGACCGGCTCGGCCCCAGGTACGTCGACCAGCTCTACGAGGCCGGCCTCCTGCGCGGCGTCGAGGACGTGTTCCGGCTCGACGGGCGGCGCGACGAGGTCCTGGCGCTGGAGCGCTGGGGCGAGAAGGCCTTCGACAACCTCGCCGCCGAGCTCGAGCGGGCCCGGCGGCCGACCCTGCCGCGGTTCCTCTACGCCCTCGGTATCCGGCACGTCGGTGAGAAGGTCGCCGCGGACCTGGCCGAGTCCTTCGGCAGCCTCGACGCCCTGGCCGCGGCCGACGAGGACCAGCTCTGCGACGTGGAGGGGGTCGGGCCGATCGTCGCGCACGAGGTCGCCGGCTTCTTCCGGAACCCAGCCAACCGGGAGTTCCTGGCCGCCCTCGCGGCGGCCGGCGTCGAGGTCCGGGAGCTCGCGCGCCGGACCGCGGAGGCCGGGCCCCTGGCCGGCAGGGTGTTCTGCTTCACCGGCGGGCTCGAGTCGATGTCGCGCGACCAGGCCCGGGAGCGGGTCGAGGCCCTCGGCGCGTCCACGGCCTCCTCGATCAGCGCCCGGGTCACGACGGTCGTGGCCGGCTCCAAGGCCGGCTCCAAGCTCGACAAGGCCCGCGACCTCGGCCTGGAGCTGATCGACGAGGACGGGTTCCTGGCCCTGCTCGAGGAGCACGCACGATGAACGAGGAGCCGAGGTCGGCCCGGCCGTCGGTCTGGATGCAGCTCCTGCGGGGCCTGATCCTCGGCCTGCTGATCTACGTCCTGACCCTCGTCGTGCAGATCTGGTTCTGAGCCGGCGGGGTCGGGCTCAGGCGCCCTGCTCGCGCAGCATGCTCTCGGCCTTGACGTCCGAGACGCCGCGCCGCCGGAGGCGCTTGGTCGTCCGCTCGCGCTCGAGCTCGCGGCGCAGCTCCCGGTTCTGCCGGCGCCGGCGCTGCTGCTCGACCTCGAGCTTGGACTCCAGGTCCTCACCGTCGGTGGCCCGGATCCGGGCCGCGTCCTCGTCGAGGATCGGCGTCCCCGGCAGCATCGCGACCAGGAAGCGATCCCCGGGCAGGGGATGCAGCGCCCGCGCCTCGACCTCGAGGTACTGGCCGGTCGTGGTCAGGCCGTTGCGGTTGGACCAGCGGTCGCTGGCCAGCGGCTCGAGGGGCCCTTCGTCGTCGAGGAGCCAGGTCGGCGTGACATCGAAGTAACGACACAGGGCCAGCAGCAGCTCCAGCGACGGACGGCTGATGTCCTGCTCGAGGTTCGAGATCGTCGCCTGACGGACGCGCAGCTCGCGCGCCATCGTGGCCTGGGTGATCTGACGTTCGCGGGTCCGGAGGAAGTAGAGCTTGAGGCCGAGGCTCATGGGCACGCGAGAGGGAGAGGTAGGAGAGGAGCGGGGGGCGAGTCTAACCTGTTCGGATTCCATGACTAAAGCAGAATCGAGGCCGCCGCCGCGGGGCTCGGTCGGGGTGGTGGCGGGCGCCGCGTCGCGCGCGCATGGGGACTGGACCCGATCCTCGTCCTGCCGAGGGTCGATGACATCGATCCTGCGCGGCGATCGACGGTCAGGACGGAGTGTTGGACGGGCGATCCCCGACTTGCGTAAGGAGGGCTGTAGTCGATGCCCGCAACGGCCCTAATCACGGTGGTCTGAACGAAGACCCGGCCCCTGGTAGACTCCTTCGGTCAGTCCTCCCACGGTCGCGGACCTCACCGGACCCGATCCCCTGTCCCCCTGACCTCGACGGATGGCACCTCCGGCTCCCCGGGACGCCGCACGTCTGGAGACCTCGATGCTTCGATTCCCCCGCTCCCTGCCCGTCCACGTCACGGCCCTCGTCCTGGCCCTCGGCTCCGCCAGGGCCCAGATCCAGGCCGGGGTCCAGGAGACCGCGCCTGCGGCTCCCGTCTCGACCGGCGGCGTCGAGGCGGGCACCCCGGTCAAGGGTGAGTACCTGGTCCACTTCGACAAGCAGCCGTACGACCTCGAGGTGCTGCGTCAGGCCATCCTCGGCGGCGTCGACGCCGCGACCTACGCCAAGCTGTTCGCCGGGCTCGAGGAGCAGGCCCGCGCCGCACGCCGGCCGGTCCTGAAGCGCGTCGAGGACCTGGGCGGGACCGTCGTCCAGGACGCGTGGTTCGCCGCCAACGTCGCCTGGATCCGCATCGACGACGAGCGCGTCGGCGAGGTCGCCCGGATCCCCGGCGTCGCCGAGGTCGAGCAGAACCTCTGGTACGACATGCACATCGCCACGTCGACCAACGCGTACCACCACAACTCGGACGCGGCCAACGGCCTCAAGAACGCCGCCGGCGAGTACATCACCGGGAAGGGCATCGGCATCGCGGTCCTCGACACCGGCTGCGACGCCAACCACGCCTCGAGCGGCCGCCCCCACGCGATGTACTTCTTCGGCGGCAACCCGTCGAACAAGAGCGGCAAGGGCATCGGGGGCAGCCGGCTGCGCGCGGCCATCGGCCTGTGGAGCTCGACCGACACGGAGGACTCGCACAGCCACGGCACGATGACGCAGTCCTGCGCCGCCAGCGGCGGCTGGAACTACTCCGGCGCCGACGCCGGCTGCGCGCCCGAGGCCGACGTCGTCTCGATGAAGCTCGTCTCGGGCTCGAGCGGCGGCACGACCACGGCGGTCCTGGCCAACGGCTGGAACACCTGCCTGTCCAACCGCGTCGTCTACAACATCAAGGTCGCCAACGCCTCGTTCGGCGGCAGCCCGTCGTTCACGTCGACCGACCAGACGTCGCTCGACAACGCCGCCCACTTCGGCGACATCCTGATCACGGTCTCGTCCGGCAACTCGTCGACCAACCTCAGCGGCACGGCCGCGGTCTACAACGGCCTCTCGGTCGGCGCCTGCAACAAGAGCACGACGATCGGCGTCCGCAACCTCGCGAGCTTCTCCGGTCGCGGCACCAACCCCTACGGCAAGGTCGTCCCCGACATCGTCGCCGTCGGCGCCAGCGTCATCATGGCCCGGGTGGACAACGAGTCCTCGGCCTACTCGGCCAGCGGGACGTCGTTCTCGTCGCCACTGACCGCCGGCGCGGCCGCGATCGTCCGCCACGCGGACGTCAACCTGACCGCCCTCGAGGCCCGGGCCCTGATGCTCGCCAACGCCGAGTGGGGCACCGAGAAGCTGAGCGGCTTCGGCGCCGGCTACCTCAGGGCCGACGACGCCGTCAAGGCCGCGCTGGCCCAGGACGTCTTCACCAAGAAGATGACCGGGTCGCAGACCAAGCTGTCGTACACCTTCGCCCTGGGCCAGGGCGCCAAGCACGCGGTCGCGATCACCTTCGACCGGACCAGCAGCTCGACGCCGAGCGAGAACCTCGACCTCTACGTCTACGACCCGAGCGGCGCCCTCGTCGGCAGCTCGACGCTGTCGCGCAACAACTCCTACGACAAGGTCGCGTTCCAGGCGGCGACGGCCGGCACCTACCGCGCCGACGTCGTCGGCCAGCTGTCCTCGGCCAGCGCCACGGTCGACTTCGCCATCGCCGGCGCCGGCCAGGCCGTCCCGCCCAAGCTGCCCAACCTGACGGCCATCAGCCCGGCCAAGGTCCAGGTCTTCGACGGCGGCGACGTCACGCTGACCGGCACCGACCTCGCCGTCGTGACCCACCTCCTGGTCAACGGCAACCAGGTCACGCCCAAGAGCGTCAGCGACAAGCAGATCGTCTTCACGCCGCCGATCCCGACCGCGCTCGGCAAGGTCAAGGTCGAGGCCGTCAACGTCACCGGCAAGAGCAACGCCCTGGACATGGAGTACGTCCCGGTCACGACGCCCAAGCTCGTCGCGCAGACGCTGCTGTTCTCGCTCTACAGCGTGACCGACGCGGTCTGGGCCTACCCCTCGAGCCCGGCGCTGCTGTTCTTCTCGCCCGACGCCAAGCCGTCCAAGATCCCGGGCCTCGTCGACCTGGGCATCGGCAACAACTTCGCCTCGCTCTACCTGTTCGTGCCGATGGTCACCAACGCCGTCGGCGAGGCCAAGGCGACCTGGACCGTGCCGACCGGCCTGACCAACCAGACCTTCCACTTCCAGGGCGTCGCGATCGACGGCAAGACGCTCAGCACCCCGTACCCGGTGACCAACCTGGTCTCGCGGACGGTCCTGCTGTAGGGCCTCCCCGGCCCCGACGGCGGGCCGCCGGCTCGAGAGGGCCGGCGGCCCGCCGTGCGTACCGGGGACCGCCGGCGCGCCGGGCGCGGGGCGCTCAGTTGCCGAGCGTCAGCTCGACCGCGTTGGACAGGTCGATCGAGCCCTTGGCCGGGAAGGTCGGGCCGAGGTGCCAGGCCTGCAGCACGAGCACCTGGCCGAGCAGGCCCGTGTCGGCGGGGATCGGCAGGGCGAAGCCGTAGTCGCTGACCGTCGACGTCGACACGACGAAGAAGGGGCCGAGCAGGTCGATCATGCTGACGCAGTCGGCGCCGACGTCGTAGGTCGCACCCGGGAGGCCGAGGACCTGGACCGTCAGGCCGGTCGTCGCGGCGCGCCTGCTCCGGAACGAGGCCGCCTTGCCGAGGACGGGGTCGGTGCCGGTCAGGTCCGAGCCGCCGCAGCCGTCCTCGATCGCGATGGCCGCCGCGCCGCCGCTCCAGGTGCAGAGCTCGGTGCCGGCCGTGTCGCTGGTGCCCCGGAAGAACACCGCGCCGCGGGCCGTCGCGAACCGCAGCAGGGCGCCGTCCTGGTTGGTCGGGTTGCCGCTGGACCCGCCGGGGTAGAGCTCGTTGAGGCGGCTCGTGCCGGCCAGGGTCCCGTCGCTCTGCCAGAGCTCGTAGCCGGAGCTCGAGTCGTAGGCCGAGAAGCACAGCCTGCGCGAGCCGAGCGCGGTCAGGTACTGGGCGTTGCTGCTCCCTGCGCCGCTGACGATGTCGAGGGCGACGCCGGTCCCGCTCGTCGTGCCGTCGGTCGCGAAGGGCTCGTAGCCGGTCGCCGGCGTCGTCGCCCTGAACCACAGCTTGCCCTGGAACGGCTCGAAGTAGGCCGGGTACGAGCTGCCGCTGCCGGGGACGAGGTCCGCCAGGAGTCCGGTCCCCGCCGCCGTGAAGTCCGTCACCCAGGGCTCCTGGCCGCTCGAGCTCGTCCCGCGGAAGTAGACCTTGCCGCCCCACGCGGTCATGTAGCTCGGGTTGGAGCCCGTCGGGCCGGGCTCGATGTCCATGAGCAGCTTCGTGCCGCTCTCGGTCCCGTCGCTGACCCACAGCTCGTAGCCGTGGTCGCCGGTGGACGAGCCGTCCGTGGCCATGAACACGACCTTGCCCCCGCTGCCGGCGAAGTAGCGCGGGCTCGAGCTCGCGCTGCCGGCGGCGATGTCGGCCACGCGCCGCGTGCCCTCGACCGTGCCGTCGGTGACCCAGGGCTCGTAGCCGTGCACGCCGTCGTTGGCCGAGAACCAGATCAGGTCGCCGACCCGCTGCAGCCAGCTCGGCGAGGAGTTGCCGGAGCCCTGGTAGATGTCCATGAACCTGCGCGTGCCCTCGGCGTCGCTGACCCACAGCTCGTAGCCGTAGAGGCCGTCGTAGCCGCGGAAGAACAGCCGCCCGTCGAGGGCCTGCATGTACGCGCCCGAGTCGCCGTCCAGGCCGGGCTCGACATCGCTCACGAGCTTCGTGCCCGCGGCCGTCCCGTCGCTCTGCCACGGCTCGTAGCCGTGGTCCCCGTCGTCGGCACGGCAGGCGACCTGCGTGCCGACGCGGGTCGCGTAGTAGGCGAGGGAGGAGTCGGTCGCGGCCGGCGGCCCGCTCGGCTGGTTGAGGTCGGCGACGGTCGTGCCCCAGAAGCTCCCGTCGGTGAACCACGGCTCGCGGCCGGCCACGGGGTCGTCGGCGGCGAACAGGAGCGTGCCGGAGGGCAGCAGGGTCAGGTACGAGGGGGAGGCGTTGCCGGCGCCCGGGTTCAGGTCCTTGACCATCGTCCAGCTCTTGTTGGCGATGTCGAGGAGCACGAGCTCCGAGCCCACGCTCGGCTGGGTCGCCCGCATCCACAGCATGCCCTGGCCGTCGGGCTCGAAGTAGAGCGCGCTCGAGCTGCCGGTGCCGGGGTAGACGTCGGCCAGCAGCGCGGTCCCCGCGGCCGTCCCGTCGCTGACCCACGGCTCGTAGCCGTAGCTCGGGTCGTAGGTCTGGAACACGACCGTGCTGCCGAGGCTGACCGGGTAGTTGCAGTAGCCGCTCCCGCTGCCGGTGTTGACGTCGACGAGCAGCTTGGTGCCGGCGACCGTGCCGTCGCTCGTCCAGGGCTCGTAGCCGTTGGTCGGGTCGTAGCCGCGGAACACGAGGCGGTTGCCGGCCGCGGCGCCGTAGTACGTGTAGCTGCCCGAGGAGGTCCCGGGGTAGACGTCCGCGAGCTGCATCGTGCCGGCGGCGGTGCCGTCGGTGACCGAGATCTCGTAGCCGGTCGTGCTCTGGTACGACAGGAAGAAGGTCCTCGGGCCGGCCGACACGAAGCCGTACGGGTTGGAGCTCGACGTGCCGGCGACGAGGTCCTTGACCATGACCGTCCCGGCGGCCGTCCCGTCCGAGGCCCACAGCTCGTTCCCGCTGCTCGACTCGTACGCGCGGAAGTAGACCCGCTTGCCGCTCGGCTCGGCGTGCAGGTAGTTGGGCGTGCTCGACCCCGAGCCGGCCTGGATGTCCTTGACCAGGGTCGTGCCGGCCGCGGTCCCGTCGGAAACGAACAGCTCGTTGCCGGTCGTGGACGTGTAGGCCCGGAACAGCACCTTGGCCCCGAGGGGGACGATCCAGCTCGGGCTCGACGAGCTCGCGCCGCCGGCGAGGTCGGCGACCTGGCGCGTCCCGCTGGCGTCGTGGACCCAGAGCTCGTTGCCGGTCTTGCCGTCGTTGGCCCGGAAGAACAGCTTGCCCCCGGCCACGCAGAGCTCGTACGGCTCGGAGCTGGCCGCGCCCGGGTTGATGTCGGCGACGAGCCTGGTCGTGGCCGGCGTGCCCGCCGTCTCCCACAGCTCCCAGCCCTGCTTCTCGGTGAACGCGCGGAAGTAGGCCCTGCCGTTGAGCACCGGGTAGCGGTTCTCGGCGAACGAGTTGACCGAGCGGGCCGGGTACGGGCTCGAGCCGAGCCAGGTCGGGGACGGCTTCCGGTTGATGTCCAGCGGCGTCTGGGCGGACAGGACCGGGGCGAGGACGAGGAGGCACAGCAGGCGGGGACGCATCGTTACCTCGGGCGCGAACGGTTGAGAGCGGGGAGGCCGGCCAGGACCGGCCGGGCCGGACCCGCATCATGGGGGATCGCCCGGGGCCTGCCCAGCACCGCCGGACGCCGGCGGGTAGGATCCGCGCCCGTCGCACGTCGAACCGGGAAGCCGAAGGAGGCTCGCGATGTCCATGCTGCCGCTCCTCGCCCTGTCCATCGCCGTCCAGGCCGGGTCCGGACCCGCGCCGCAGACCGGACCCGGCACCGAGGCCCGGCCTGCGGTCGAGAAGCAGCCGCTGCGCGTGCTCTACGCCGGCGACGACGGCTCCGAACGGACCGAGGCCTGGAAGCGGTTCCTGGGCCGGTACTTCGCCGGCGTCGGCACGGTCGCCAGGACCGGGCTGAACGCCGCCGCGGCCAAGGACTTCGACGTCGTCATCGTCGACGCGGAGAGCCCGTACAAGGCCAACGATATCGAGATCCCCAAGCGGGCTCCGCTCGACCTCACGTGGACGAGGCCGACGATCCTGATGGGCGCCGCCGGCGGCTCGACGCTGGGGGGGCTGAAGCTCAAGCTCGACTGGTTGTGACTGTGCCTCAAGGGAGGCGCCCACGGGTTGGTCGCCGAGCATCCTGTCTTCCACCGTCCCTTCGAGGTGTCGACCGCGCGCGAGAAGGTCGCGACGCCGTCCAACTACCGGAGCTGGCCGGGCGGGGAGGACCTGCCGGACGAGCTCGACGTGCTGCCGATCCACGGTGAGCTGCAGCACAGGGACTACGGGCTCGTCGCGGACGGCTTTGGCTTCGAGGACAGCCCGGACTGCGAGCGGATCTCCGGCGGCATCAACTCCAAGGGGCCCGACTCGGTCGCCCTCGGTCGCCAGGCCAACTGGTTCCTGTGGGGCTTCTGCGCGCCGCCGGACGAGATGACCGGCGAGGCCCGCAAGCTGTTCGTCAACGTCTGCTGCTACATGGCCCGCTTCGACGGCCAGCGGCCCCTGGTCACGAAGGTCTCGCGCGGCCGGGACTGGGCCTGGCTCTACGCCGGCTACCTCGGCCGCGAGGCGCGGCTCACCGAGTTCGTGCACAAGAAGTTCCCCGCCGCCCTGCTCGAGGGCGTCGGCGACGACCCCGCCAAGCTGAAGCGGCGCCTCGCCGAGGTCCGGCCCTGGCTGCGCCTCGAGGGCGACGGCGGCATGTTCAGCGTCGACGAGGACGCCCGCGCGCTCGGGCCGGCCAACGACGACGTCGCCCTGCTCGACCGCTGCGTGGCCCTGCTCGAGGCCGTGGCCCGCGCCCGGGACGGGGCCGGCGCCGCGCCGTCCGCCGAGGACCTCGCCCGCGCGCGCCGCGTGCTCGCGCGCTACACCGCCCAGGAGCTGGACAGCGCCGCGGAGTGGCGGCGCTGGCTCGAGGACAACCGCGAGCGGATGTTCTTCAGCGACGTCGGCGGCTACCGCTGGTTCGTCGCGCCGAAGGACCTCCCCCGGCGGGCCCTGAGCCGAGGGTGACGTCGGGGCCGGCCCCTGCGCCCGCCTCAGCGCTCGATCAGGACGGCCCGCACGGGGGACGCGTCGGAGCCGACGATCCTGAGCGGCAGGGCGATCAGCTCGTAGTCCCCCTCGGGGACGCCGCGCAGGTCGAGGTTCTCGAGCAGGGCGACCTCGCCGCGGCTGAGGATCTTGTGGCTCGGCAGGTCCTTGCTCGCGAACGTGTCCATCGACGGCGTGTCGATGCCGACGAGGCGGAGGCCGAGCTCGACGACGCGGCTCGCCGCCTCGGGACCGAGGGCGCAGAAGCCCTCGTCGAAGCGTCGGTGGTCGTGCGCGTCGCTCGTCCGGAGCAGCACGCGCGCGACGCCCTCGAGGCGGTCGAGGGCCGCGGGTGGCACGAGGGCCGGGTCCCCGACCGGCGTGACGGCCACGACGCGGCAGGGCCCGATGTACGGCCACAGCTCGCTCCCGGCCGAGTCACGCCCGCCCTCGACGTAGTGCGCCGGTGAGTCGGCGTGGGTCCCGCAGTGGACCGTCATGCGGATCGTGGACACGTCGCAGCTGTGGCCTTCGGCCATCCGCATGACCCACTCCCGGGTCATCGGCGTGTCGCCGGGCCACACCGCGGTCCCCTCCTCGATCGGCTCGGAGATGTCCCAGATCCGCTTGATCACGACCGCGGATGTTGCCGGTCGGGAGCCGGTCGGGCCAGGGACCGGGCCGGGATTCACGGCCTCCGGCGCGTTGCGCGTGACGCGGGGCCCCCGATCCGCTTGGATGCCGCGCTCCGACCCTCATGAACCGGCGTCCCAGACTCTCCCTGGCCCTGTTGATCGTGGCCGAGTGCGCGGTCATGTCGCTGTGGTTCTCGGCCACGGCGGTCCTGTCCGACCTCGCCCGGCTCTGGGACCTCGGGCCGGACGGCAAGGCCGCCCTGAGCTACGCGGTCTCGCTCGGCTTCGTCGCCGGCACGCTGCTGCTCGCGCGGCTCGACCTCGCCGACCGCGTGCCGTCCCGGCTCCTGATCGCCGCGGGCGCCGTCCTCGGCGCCGTGGTCAACGCCGGCCTCCTGCTGGCCCCGTCGCTCGCCCCGGCCCTCGCGCTCCGCTTCCTGACCGGCATGTTCCTGGCCTGCGTCTACCCGCCGGGCATGCGGCTCGCCGCCTCGCTCGTGCCGAGCGAACGCCGCGGCCTCGCCGTCGGCCTCCTCGTCGGAGCCCTGACGCTGGGCTCGGCCTCGCCGCACCTCCTCGCCGTCGTCCTGGCCGAGGGGCAGCGCCCGCTCGAGGCCGTCGTGCTCGGCTCGAGCGCCCTCGCCGTGGCCTCGGCCCTCGTCGTCCTGGGCCTCGTCCGCGAGGGCCCGTACGCGCGGCGCGCGGCCCGCTTCGACCCGCACCGCCTCGGCCGTGTCGTCGGGACCCCGAGCCTGCGGCTCGCGAGCTTCGGCTACTTCGGCCACATGTGGGAGCTGTACGCGTTCTGGTCGTGGCTCGTCGTGTTCCTGCGCGAGGCCTGCGACATGGCCGAGGACGGCGCGCGGCTGCTCGGCTTCGCGACGATCGGCGTCGCCGGCGCGCTCGGGGCCGGGCTCGGCGGGTGGTGCGCCGACCGCGTCGGCCGGACGCGGTGGACGATCCTGGCCCTGGCCGCCTCCGGGAGCTGCTGCGTGCTGAGCCCGCTGCTGCCGCTGCTCCCGTTCGCCGCGCTCGTCGTCGTCCTGCTGCTGTGGGGCGCCGCCGTGATCACCGACTCGGCGCAGTTCTCGGCCGCGATCAGCGAGCTCGCCGAGCCCGACGAGATCGGCGTGGCCCTGACGATGCAGACGGCGGTCGGGTTCGCGCTGACGATGCCGGCGATCTGGCTGCTGCCGCGGCTGGCCGAGCTCCTCGGCTGGCGCTTCGCCTTCGTCATGCTCGTGCCGGGCCCCATCCTCGGGCTCCTCGCGATGGCCCGGCTGCGCCGGCTGCCCGACGCCACGCGCATGGCCGGCGGTCGCCGTTAGGGCGGCGCCGCTCAGGCCTCGCCGGCGGCCTCGCGCAGGCGGGCGACGTAGCGGGCGACGCCGTCCTCGAGCTCGAGGAACGGGGCGTCGTAGCCCTCGCCGCGGAGCCGGGCCATGTCGGCCTGCGTGAAGTACTGGTACTGGTCGCGGATGTCCTCGGGCGTGTCGACCCACTCTATGTCCGGCGGGACGTCGAGGGCCGCGAAGGTCGCGAGCACGAGGTCCTTGAACGTCCTGCCCTTGCCCGTGCCGAGGTTGAAGACCCCGCGTCGGATCGGCTTGTCGAGGGCGAACAGCACGACCTCGACGACGTCCTCGACCGAGACGAAGTCCCGCGTCTGCTCGCCGTCGGCGTAGTCGGGGTGGTGGCTCCGGAACAGGCGCACGCGGCCGCGCGCGCGGATCTGGTCGAAGGCCTTGAGCACGACCGAGGCCATCTCGCCCTTGTGCCGCTCGCCGAAGCCGTAGACGTTGAAGAACTTGAACCCCGACCAGTGGCCCGGGGCGTTGCCGTCCTGCTCCTGCCCGAGGGCCCAGAGGTCGAACAGGTGCTTGCTCCGGCCGTACTCGTTCATCGGCTCGAGCATCGGGATCAGGTGCTCGTCGTCGACGTAGCCGTGGGTCCCGTCCCCGTACGTCGACGCCGAGCTGGCGTAGACGAAGGGCACGTTGCGGGCCACGCAGCGCTGCCACAGCTCCTTGCTGTAGTCGAGGTTGAGGCGGTCGAACAGGGCGCGGTCCTTGACCCGCGTGTCGGCGCAGGCGCCCATGTGCAGGCAGCCGGCGACCTCCGCGCCGGCGTCGAGCCAGGCGAACAGCGCGTCGCGGTCGACGACCTCCCCGAAGTCGAGGCCGGCGTGCTCGGGCCTCGTCGCGAAGAACGAGGCCTCGTCGCAGCTGACGAGGGCAGCGCCGCGGGCGTTGAGCGCCTCGACGAGGCGGGCGCCGATGAACCCGGCGGCGCCGGTGACGAGGATGGGACGGTCTGTCATGGGTGGCTCTCCAGCGCTCGCCTAGCCGGGCTTGCGGGCCCCGCCGAGGTGCCGGCGGTACGACCCGTCGTCGACGATCGCGCGGATCTCGTCGAGGGTCGCGACGCACTCGGCGTCGGTCGAGTAGAAGTGCGGCGCGATGCGGATGCCGGCCTTGGGCCGGTAGTCGACGACGAAGTCGCGGGCCAGCAGCTCCTGGCAGACCGCGTAGCCCTCGGGCACGTCGACGGCGACCGTGCCGCCGCGGCGGGCCGGGTCGAGCGGGGCCGTGACCGCGAACCCGCGGGCCTGGGCGCCCTCGACGAGGAGGGCGGTCTGGCGCATCGAGTGCTCGCGGATGCGGCCGACGCCGACGTCGTGGACGATGCGGACGCCCTCGATCGCGGCGAACAGGCCGGGGACGTTGGGCGTGCCGGTCAGGAAGCGCCAGCCGTCGTCGCGGTAGCGCATCGGCCCGGGGTCGAAGTCGAACGGCTGCGGGTGCGCCATCCAGCCGGTCAGGGCCGGGCGCAGGTCGCGGCCGAGCTCGGGCGAGACGTACAGGAAGCAGGCCCCCGGCCCGCCGCACAGGAACTTGAGCGCGCCGCCCACGGCCGCGTGACAGCCCCACTCCTCGAGCGCGAGCGGGACCGTGCCGACCGACTGGAACACGTCGAGCAGGACGACCGCGCCGACCTCGCGCGCGCGGCGGATGATCGTGCGCGCGTCCTGGATGTACGCCGAGCGGAACAGCACGTGGCTGATCGGCACGAGCGCCGTGCGCTCGTCGATGGCCTCGCACAGGCGCCCGGTGTCGACGCCGATCCCGTCCTCGCTGGGCACGACGACGAGCTCGGCCCCGCGCTGCCGCGCGACGCCCTCGTAGAGGTACATCAGCGACGGGAAGTTCATGTCGGTGTAGACGATCCGGTTGCGCGGCCCGGAGAAGTCGAGCGCCGACGCGAACACGGCCGAGGCGACCGTGACGTTCTGGTGCATCGAGAGGCCCGAGGGCCGCACGCCGAGGATCCCGGCCAGGAGCCGGGCGATCTCGTCCTGCTGCGTCCACCAGCCCTCGGCCCAGGCCCGGACCCCGCGCTCCCGCCAGATCCGCGCGTACTCCGCCAGGCTCGCCTCGGTCGCCCGGGGCATGGCGCCCAGGCTGTTGGAGATCATGTAGACGCTGTCGGCGAGGATCGGGAACTCGTCCCGCCAGGCCTCGAGGGGGCGGGTGGTCGGGTCGTTGGCGCTCATCGGGGCGGTCTCGGTCGGTTCCGGGCCGCCCATCTGAGCAGAGGGCCGGCCTTCAATCCACCGGGTAGAAGGTCGTGCGGGTCTGGCGCACGGCCGGGTGCTCCGGGAACAGGGCCTCGGCCCGCTCGACGTAGGACAGGCCCTCCTCGAAGCGCCGCAGGTAGTAGCAGGCCTGGCTCATGTGCAGGAGGGGGCTCATGAGGTCGCCCTGCTCGGACAGGACCCGGGCCAGCTCGCGGTAGCCGCGCTCGTAGTCGCCCGACGCGACGAGCAGGATGCCGAGGCGGTTGCGGGCCTCGGGGAAGTCCTCCTCGAGCACGAGGGCGCGGTGCAGGGCGCGGATCGCCCGGCGCGTCTGGCCCAGCGACGAGCGCACGAGGCCGAGGGCGTACCAGGCCTGGGGCAGGTCGGGGTTCTGCTTGACCGCCTGCTTGGCCAGCTTGAGCGCGGCCTTCTGCTCGCCGTCGCGGTGCAGGTTCTCGGTCGTCTCGAGCAGGGTCAGGACCTCCGGCCGCCCGACGAAGTCGAGCAGGCGGGAGGCCTCCTCGCCGACGGGGCCGTCGTGGGCGCGCGCGTCCTCGAGCCAGCGACGCGCCTCGCCCGGCCGGTTGCGCAGCATCGCCAGCCGTCCGCGCTCGAGCACGAGCTGCTGCTCGACGTCGTCGCCGACGTCCTCGTCGCCCCGGAGGGTCGCGGCCAGCAGCGCCTCGGCCTCGTCGAGCCGGTCCTTGTCGAGGAGCCAGCGCACGACCGTGCCGACGACCGGGCGCGGCAGGTCGTCGACGCGCCGCAAGCGCTCGATCCAGCGCGTCGCGGCCTCGTCGTCGCCGAGGCTGAGGCCGAGCTGGTACAGCAGCGCGAGGATCTCGGGTCCCTCGGGCCGGGGGAGGTCGTCCTCGCCCCAGGTCCTGACGCAGGCCTCGAGCACCGAGCGGGCCTCGGTGAAGCGTCGGTTGCCGGCGAACCAGCGCGCGAGGCCGAAGGCCAGCTCCTTGCGGCCGGGCTCGAGCCCGAGCAGGCGGAGGCCGATCCGCTCGGCGGCGGGCCGGTTGCCCGAGCGCTGGGCCAGGACGAAGGCGCGCTCGAGGTAGCGCGCCGTGACGACGCTGCGCGTCGCCGCGTGCGCGAGGGCCTCGGCCGCCTCGGTGGAGTCGCCGCGGCCGTGGTCGATGCACTGCGCGGCGGTGCCGAGCAGGCCCTCGTGGACTGCCGGCGCCTCGGGCGCCAGCGCCAGGGCCTCGGCCCAGGCGGCGAAGGGGTCGGGCACGTCCTCGCGGCCGAGGTTGGCGGCGAGCGCGAGGTCGGCGTCCATCGCGCGCAGCCAGGCCCAGCAGGCCGGGGCCGACAGCGTCGGCGGCGCGACCGGGCGCGTCGGCAGGTCGAGCAGGTCCCACAGCTCGAGCACGAGCCGGTTCAGGAACACGCGCGGGTCGGTCGGGTCGCAGGGCCACGCGACCTCGCGCAGGGCCGTGCCCTCGCCGGTCGTGTCGATCAGCCGGAGCTGCACGCCCGACAGCCCGAGGCGTCCGTCGACGACGCGCTCGGGGCGCGGCAGGATCGGCGCCAGCACCTTGGCGACGAGGACCTCGGGCTCGAGCAGGTCCTCGAAGCTGGCGAAGCCGCGCCGGGCCCCGTCGTTGCTGACGAAGGGGAAGAACCGGGCCTGGATCCCTTCCTGGCGGTGGACGAGGCTCGTCATCAGCTGGGCCGACTGGCGGGCCAGGACGTCGAGCGGGAGCGCGCGGTGCTTGTGCAACAGCCGCGGGCTCAGGGCGAAGGGGAGGAACAGCACCTGCATCGCTCCTGAACCCTAACCCGAGGCAGGACGGGGATCAGGCCCCTGGCCGCAATCGGTACGAGTGTCCAGGCCCCGTGGATCCGGGGCTCCCGGCCGATCGGGGCTTCGGCCCCAGGGACCGTGGGGGGCCGGCCCGGAGCGCCCTGATGGCCGGCCCCTCGCCGCCGTGGGAGCATCCCTCCGGGCCGGACGTTAGGATGCTTCGTCCCGAATCCGGACCGAAGCCGGCCCGGCCAGGGGGGCAGCCCCCCCCTGGATGCCCACGGCGAGCCCTCTTCCCTGCCACTGCCATGAGCCCGATCCCTCTCCTCGCGCTGTTGTCGCTCCTCGTCCAGGACCCCGGCGGGAGGCCCGTCGGCGACGGCACCGGTGCCGAGGGCGGCGGCGTCCTGCCGCCGGTCAAGCAGGGACCCGCGCAGGGCGGGCCGATCCAGGAGGGCTCGGGTCAGCCGGCGCCGCTGCCGCCGCCGCCGACCAACAAGGGCAAGCCGATCCCCGAGGGCTGCTGGTTCAAGAAGATCCACCTCGACTTCGGCCAGGTCGTCGAGAACACGCAGGAGCACTTCGAGGGCGAGTTCCCGTTCGAGAACAACACCGGCGAGGACCAGCAGATCACGGCCATCGTCCCGTCCTGCAAGTGCCAGGGCCTCCAGCTCTTCGTCGACGGCAAGAAGGTCGAGATCAAGCGCAAGCCGACGCCCGACCAGCCGCTCGAGGAGCCGGTCTCGGTGCCCAAGGGCGCCAAGGCCAAGATCGTCATGAAGCTCAGCCTCGAGGGCGGGCCGCAGCTGCGCATCGCCGACATCCGCGTCGACACGACCGACCCCGCGATGCCGTCGTTCCTGCTGACCTGCGAGGCCAAGATCACGGCCGCGTTCAAGGTCGAGCCGGACCCCTGCGAGCTCGGCACGATGTCGACGATGGAGGTCAAGCACTGGTCGTTCAAGATCCGCAACAACCTCCGCGCCGACGGCAACTGGAAGATCGAGGAGCAGGACCCCGTCGTGCCGGCCGGGATCCACGTCGAGAAGATCGCCAAGGCCAAGGACGACACCGGGCCGCACTGGGTCGTCGAGGGCACCTACGGGCCGGACCTGCCGCAGGGCGCGTCGGGCGGCAACATCGTGTTCAAGACCGACGATCCGCTGCACAACGTCATGGTCAGGATCACGGCCGAGGTCAAGCAGAAGGCCGTGCTGTGGCCGGGCTTCCTGAGCCTGGGCAACTTCCCGCGCAAGGAGGCCCAGGTCCGGACCTTCTACCTGTTCCCCGCCAACGGCGTGCAGGCCGTGTCGGTCAAGAACATCGAGGTCACCAAGAGCTCGTGCGACAAGGAGTGGTACGAGGTCAAGATCGTGCCGCCGGCCAAGGACGACACGTCGGCCACCAAGGTCGAGGGGCTCCCGGCCGAGGTGACCAACGACAAGCTCTGGCGCATCGAGGTCCACACCAAGGCCGGCCTCCCCGGCCGCGTGTTCCGCCTCAAGGCCAACGTCCACCTCAACGGCGCCGGCTTCGCGACCAAGAGCTTCTGGATCAACGGCTTCCCCAAGGACTCCTGAGCCCTGGGTGCGTAGCCGCCGCCTCCTGCCCGCGCTCCTGGCCCTGATCGGGGCCGCTGCGCACCTGCTCGTCGCGGCGCGGACCGTCGCGCCGGACCGGGACGCGGCGAGCTACCTCGCGATGGCCCGGGCGTTCCGGGTGGGGGACTGGGCCAAGGCGCTGGGCGAGGTGTTTCCGCCGCTGTGGCCCGCGACCTGGGCCGCGGTCGGGCCGGTCGGCGGGACCGACAGCCTGGCTTGGTGGCATGGCGCGGTGCTGCTCGGTGCCGTCGCGGCCGGGATCGCGGTCGCGGCGACCTGGGTCGCGGCGCGTCGCTGGCTCGGCCCGATCCCGGCCCTCGTCGGGGCCCTGTGGCTCGGCCTGTCGGTCGAGGCCGCCCGCGCCGGGGCCGACGGCCTCAGCGAGGCCCTGTTCCCGATGCTCGTGGCCCTGTGGCTCCTGGCGTGGACGCGTCCCCGCGGCCCCTCACTGGTCTGGACCGCGGTGCTCGCCGGCCTCGCCTTCCTGTGCCGCCCCGAGGGTGCCCTGCTCGCGGTGCCGCCGCTGCTCACGGCCCTGACCTGCGATCGGCGCGGGCCGGCCCTGGTCCGGCTGCTGCCGGGACTCGTGCTCCCCGTCGGCTGGCTCGTCCTGCGCGCCCAGGCCACCGGCACCTGGTCCCCGCTCCCGGTCGGCGCGTTCATGGCGGGCCCGGTCTCGGTCGAGGGCCAACCGCTGTCGGCCTTCGGCGAGGCCTCGCTGCCGGCGGCCCTCGGCCACGTCGGCTACGAGGCCCTGCTGTTCGTCGGGCAGGGCTTCGAGGGCCTCGGCTGGATGGCCCTGCCGCTGCTGCCGCTCGGCTTCCTGCTGCTGCGCCGGCCCGAGCTCTGGCGGGCGGAGCCGGACGCCGAGGGCCGGGGCCCCATCGCCCTCCCGCGCTGGACCGTCGTCGCACCGGCCCTCGTGGCCCTGGCCGGGCTCTGCGTCGTGCCGCTGTTCTTCGCCCACCGCCGCTTCTGGGTCTCGTGGCTACCGCTGCTCCTGCCGGTCGCGGCCCTGCCTCTGGCGACCCTCAGGGTCCGGCCACCGGGCCAGCGTCTGTTCGCCCTGGCCTTCGCGCTGTCGCTCGTCCCGTCCTTCGTCCAGCTGCTGCCCGAGCGCCGGGCGAGCATCCGGGCCGAGCGGGAGCTCGGCCTGTGGCTCGGGTCCCTGCCGGCCGGCCCCCCGGCCCTGGTCAGCGACCTCAAGCGCCTGCACTTCTTCGCCGGCACCTGGCCGCCGCCACCCCGGCCCGTGCCGGGCACGGAGCTCATGAGCCTGGCCGCCGCGCCCGAAGCCCGTTTTGTCGTGAGCTATGGCCCCCGACCAGGCCGCGCCGACGACCCTCGGGCCAAGCTCGACCCCGAGGCCCTGGAGGCCCTCGGTTACCGTCCGGCCGCACTGCCGGCCCCGCTGGACGCCTCGGTCCCACAGGGCAACCTCCGGGTCTACCGCCGCTGAGGTCCGGCCGCCGCCGGACCTAGAACGCCGGCTGGAAGTCCTCGCCGCCCGGCTCCTCGGCCGGGGACTCGCTGGGGGCCGGCCGGCGCCCGCGCCGGAGGCGGATCGGGGCCAGCCAGGACCGGACCAGGGCCTCGGGGTCGAGGAACAGGGCCACGTCGTCGGGGCCTGCCTGGTGCAGGGACAGGGTCCCCTCGAGCGCTGCGGCTAGCCGAAAGGCCTCGGCCGCCGGGTCGGTCATCTGCACCTGCCCGAGCCGCGACGCCCGCTGCAGGAGGGTGCGCAGCTCGGCGCGGAGCCGGCGATGCTCGGCCCGGACCCCGCCCTTGAGCACGCCGCTGACCTCGCTCCCCAGCTCGGTGTCGAGGATCCAGTGCAGCCGGCGCAGCTCGGGGTGGGCCAGGCCGAACCGGAGCCGGGCCCCGAGCATGGCCTCGAGGGCCTCGGCCGGCCGATCCTGGGCCTCGGCCATGGCCTCGGTCAGGACCTCGTCCTTGAGCTGCTCGAGCCGGTCGAGGGCGGCGTGGAACAGCTCGAGCTTGGACCGGAAGTGGAAGTAGACCGCGCCCTTGGTCACCCCCAGGCGCTCGGCGATGGCGTCGAGGCTGGCGCCGTGGAGACCCTGGGCCGCGAAGGCCTCGGCCGCGGCCAGCAGCAGGAGGTCGGGGAGGTCCTGTCGGATGGGGCGAGGCATGGCCGGAAGGATAGCCTCGGAAAAGGGGATTGGATACCCATCGGTATCTGATAGTCACATTCCCTAGGGTATGCAAAGCTTCCGGTCGATGGTTGACTGCCCGGTCGGTCCTCCTAGGCTGGCCGCCCCGCCACCCCTCACGAGGACGCCTTGAAGCCCCCGATCGCCAACCAGCTCCGGCCCGGCCGCTTCGCCAAGGCCGGCCCGACCCGCAAGCCCGAGTGGCTGCGCATGGAGCTGCCGCGGGGCGAGTCCTTCCTGGCGATCCGGGCGCTGCTCCGCGAGCGGGGCCTGCACACGGTCTGCGAGGAGGCCCGCTGCCCCAACCTCGGCGAGTGCTGGGGCGGCGGCACGGCGACGATGATGGTCCTCGGCGAGGTCTGCACCCGGGCCTGCCGCTTCTGCCACGTCAAGACCGGCAACCCCCGCGGCCTCGTCGACGCCGACGAGCCGCGCAAGGTCGGCGAGGCCTGCGCCCTGATGGGCCTGCGCTACGTCGTCCTGACCTCGGTCGACCGCGACGACCTCGAGGACGGGGGGGCGGCCCACTTCGCCGCCTGCGTCCGCGAGGCCAAGGTCGCCGTCCCCGGCATCCTGGTCGAGACCCTCGTCCCCGACTTCCGCGGCGACCGCGAGGCCGTGCGGACGATCGTCGGCAGCGGGATCGACGTCTTCGCCCAGAACCTCGAGACCGTCGAGCGCCTGACCCACCCGGTCCGCGACTGGCGCGCCGGCTACCGCCAGACCCTCGATGTCCTCCGCGCGGCCAAGGAGCTGCGCCCCGACCTCGTGACCAAGTCCTCGCTGATGCTCGGCCTCGGCGAGACCGAGCGGGAGCTCGACAAGGCCTTCGCCGACCTCCGCGAGGCCGGCGTCGAGGTCCTGACCCTCGGGCAGTACCTGCGCCCGACCCTGGCCCACCTGCCCGTGCTCGACTACGTCAGCCCGGCCCGCTTCGCGGCCCTGGGCCGCCGGGCCGAGGCCATGGGCTTCGCCTACGTGGCCTCGGGCCCGCTGGTCCGCTCGAGCTACAAGGCCGCCGAGCACTGGGCCGCGAGCCGGCTCGGCGCGGCGGGGGACCGCGCGACCCGCACATCCGACGCGCCCGCGGGCGCGGCCGACGACGGAGAGAGACCATGGGAGACGTCATGACGACGAGCCGGAGCAAGGCACCCAAGCTCGCCAAGGAGGAGCAGCTCGAGCTGCTCCGTTCGATGCTGGTGACCCGGGTCATGGAGGAGCGCGCGCTCAACCTGCAGCGGCAGGGCCGGATCGGGTTCTACGTCCCGTGCAAGGGCCAGGAGGCCAGCCACGTCGGGTCGGCCGCGGCGCTCGAGGACAGCGACTGGATCTTCCCGGCCTACCGCCAGCCCGGGATCCTGGTCTGGCGCGGCGCGCCGATGCAGCAGATCGTCGACGAGTGGTACGGCAACGGGGACGACGTCTGCAAGGGCCGCCAGATGCCGGTCCACTACTCGTTCCGGCAGTGCCACTTCGTGTCGATCTCGTCGCCGATCGGGACCCAGCTGACCCAGGCGGTCGGCGCCGGCATGGCCGCGCGCTACCGCGGCGACGACACGGTGTTCCTGACCTACTGCGGCGACGGCGGCACGAGCGAGAACGACTTCCACTGCGCGCTCAACTTCGCCGGCGTCTACAAGGCGCCCGTCGTCTTCGTCGTCGAGAACAACCAGTGGGCCATCTCGGTGCCGCTCGAGATGCAGACGGCCTCCGAGACGATGGCGATCAAGGGCGAGGCCTACGGCATCCCGGGCATCCGCGTCGACGGCAACGACGTGCTCGCCGTCTACCAGGCGACCAGGGAGGCCGTCGAGCGCGCGCGCCGCGGCGACGGGCCGACGCTGATCGAGACCCTGACCTACCGGATGGGGCCGCACAGCTCGTCCGACGACCCGACCCGCTACCGCGAGAGCGCCGAGGTCGAGACCTGGGCCCAGAAGGACCCGATCGAGCGGTTCCGCAAGCACCTCAAGGCCAAGCGCTGGTGGTCGCAGGAGCTCGAGGACCGGTGGATCGAGGAGGCCCGCAACGAGATCAACGCGGCCGTCAAGGCCGCCGAGGACAAGCAGCCGCCCGCGGCCTCGACGATGTTCGAGGACGTCTTCCTCGAGATGACCCCGCAGCTGCGCGAGCAGTACGAGGACCTCAAGGCGCTGGGCGACACGACCGCGAAGAAGATCGGCGACTTCCCGCTCTGAGCGGGGCGCGGGCCCCCCGGGGGCCATGGAGGAAGGCAGATGGCGACGATGACCCTGCTCGAGGCCGTCAACAAGGCGCTCGACTACGAGATGGGCCGCGACGACCGCGTCCTGTGCTTCGGCGAGGACGTGGGCCGCAACGGCGGCGTGTTCCGCGCGACCGTGGGCCTGCAGGAGAAGTACGGCGAGCAGCGCTGCTTCGACACCCCGCTGAGCGAGTGCGGGATCATCGGCACCGCGATCGGCATGGCGGTCTACGGGCTGCGGCCGGTGCCGGAGATCCAGTTCATGGACTTCATCTACCCGGCCTTCGACCAGATCGTCAGCGAGGCCGCCAAGATGCGCTACCGCTCGGGCGGCGAGTACACGTGCCCGATGGTCATCCGCACGCCGTACGGCGGCGGCATCCGCGGCGGCCACTACCACAGCCAGAGCTCCGAGGCGTACTTCACCCACACGCCGGGGCTCAAGGTCGTGATCCCGTCGACGCCGGCCGACACCTACGGCCTGCTGGTCTCGGCGATCCGCGACGAGGACCCGGTCATGTTCCTCGAGCCCAAGCGGATCTACCGGACCAAGAAGGGCGACGTGCCCGAGGGCGAGCACGCCGTCCCGCTCGGCAAGGGCCGCGTCGTCCGCGAGGGCACCGACTGCACCGTCGTCGCCTGGGGCGCGATGGTCGACATCTGCGAGCAGGCCGCCGAGGAGCTGGCCCGGAAGGGCCGGGACATCGAGATCGTCGACCCGCGCACGCTCGTGCCGCTCGACGAGAAGGTCATCCTCGACTCGGTCAAGAAGACCGGGCGGCTGTGCTGCGTCTACGAGGCCCCGCGCACCGGGGGCTTCGGCGGCGAGATCGCCGCCATCGTCGCCGAGAAGGCCGTCGAGTACCTCGAGGGCCCGATCACCCGCGTGGCCGGCTTCGACGTGCCGTTCCCGTACACGCTCGAGGGCGTCTACATGCCCGACGTGCGCCGGGTCGTGAAGGGCGTCGAGCGCACCTTCGAGTGGTGAACCAGGACTGGAGTCGCTGACATGACGCTGTTCGAGTTCAAGCTGCCCGACATCGGCGAGGGCATCGCCGAGGGCGAGATCGTGTCCTGGAAGGTCGCCGTCGGCGACCAGGTCAAGGAGGAGCAGGACTTCGTCGAGGTCATGACCGACAAGGCGACGGTCACGATCACGGTCCCGCACGACGGGGTCATCAAGGAGCTCCGCGCCAAGGAGGGCGACGTCGTGCCGGTCCACGACGTCATCGCGGTCATCGACCGCTCCGGCGGCGCCGGCGGCGAGGCCGCGCCCAAGCAGGCCCAGGAGGGCGGCCCCGACCGCAGCACGAGCGCGACGGCCACGGCCGAGGCGCCCGCGCAGCCGGCCGCGCCGGCCCCGGCGCCGACCCCGGCCCCGCGGCCCGCGCCTGCCCGCGGCCCGGCCCAGGCCTCGCCCGGCAAGGTCCTGGCCGCCCCGGCGACGCGCCGGCGCGCGCGCGAGCTCGGCGTCGACCTGGCTCAGGTCCCCGGCACCGGCCGCAACGGCCGCGTCACGGCCGAGGACCTCGAGGGCTTCGCCGCGGGCGGCGTCGCCCCGGTCGCGCCCGCCGCGCCGGCGGTCCAGGTCGCGGCCCCGGCCGCGGCCCCGCGGGCCCCGGTGTCGATCCCGCAGGCCGGCCCCGAGCTCGAGGAGCGGATCCCGTTCCGCGGCGTGCGCAAGAAGATCGCCGAGGCCATGACGCGGTCCAAGTTCACGGCGACCCACTTCACGGTCGTCGAGGACGTCGACGTGACCGAGCTCGTCGCGCTGCGCGCCGGCGTCAAGGAGGCCTACGCCGCCGAGGGCGTCAGGCTGACCTACATGCCGTTCCTGATGAAGGCCGTCGTCGCCGGCCTCAAGCGCTTCCCCTGGCTCAACGCCGCGCTCGACGAGGCCGCCCAGGAGGTCGTGCTCAAGCGCTACTACAACCTCGGCATCGCGACCGACACCCCCAACGGTCTGATCGTGCCGGTCGTCCGCGACGTCGACCGCAAGAGCGTCATCGACCTCGCCCGGGAGCTCGGCGAGCTGGCCGGCCGGACCCGCGAGGGCAAGGTCGACCCCGCGGAGCTGCAGGGCGGGACCTTCTCGATCACCAACGCCGGCAACATCGGCGGCCTGCTGGCCACGCCGATCATCAACTTCCCCGAGGTCGCGATCCTCGGCGTCCACAAGATCCACGACGCGCCGCGCGTCGTCGACGGGGCGGTCGTGCCGCGCAAGGTCATGTACCTGTCCTGCTCGATCGACCACCGCATCGTCGACGGGGCCGACGGCGTCCGCTTCCTCAACGTCCTGCGCGAGCGCCTCGAGGACCCGCGCAAGCTGCTGCTGGAGTCCTGAACCCGTGGCCGAGACGCCGATCTCCGTCCTGGACGAGAAGGGCGCCGCCCGGCGCAAGCGCCTGCCGGACTGGACCGACGAGGAGTTCGTCGACGTCTACCGGCGGATGGTCGAGATCCGCACCTTCGACCGCCGCATGCTCGAGCTGCAGCGGCAGGGGCGCATCGGGTTCTACGGGCCGGTCAAGGGCCAGGAGGGCTCGGTCGTCGGCTGCTTCCTCGCGGCCCGCGAGCAGGACTGGATCGTGCCGGCCCTGCGCGAGGGGGCCATGGCCCTGATGCGCGGCCTGCCGCTGACCGAGGCCGTGTGCCAGCTCATCGGCAACGGCGCCGACCTGTGCAAGGGCCGCCAGATGCCCTGCCACTACACGTGGCGCGCCGGAAGGTACGTGGCCATGAGCTCGGTCATCGGCACGCAGATCTCGCACGCCGCGGGGCTCGCGATGGCCTGCCGCTACAAGGGCACGGACGAGGCCGTGCTCGGCTTCATGGGCGACGGGGCGACGAGCAGCAACGACTTCCACGCCGGCCTCAACATGGCCGCCGTGCGCAAGGCGCCGGTCGTGTTCGTGTGCCAGAACAACCAGTGGTCGATCTCGGTTCCGGTCAGCAAGCAGACCCGGTCCGAGACGATCGCGGCCAAGGCCAAGGCCTACGGCATGCCCGGCCAGCGCGTCGACGGCAACGACCCCCTGGCCGTGTACCAGATCGTCCGCGGCGCCCTCGACCGGGCCCGCGCCGGCGAGGGGCCGACCTTCGTCGAGGCCGTGACCTACCGCCAGCTCGGCCACAGCTCGTCCGACGACCCGACCCGCTACCGCGACGAGGCCGAGGTCGAGACCTGGCTGGCCAAGGACCCGATCGCGCGCTACCGCGCCTTCCTCGACCAGGAGGGGCTGTGGAGCGACGCCGACGACGAGGCGCTCGTCGACGAGATCTCGGGGCGGGTCAACAAGGCCATCCGCGAGGCCGAGGCCGCCCCGGCGCTCGATCGCTCGACGATGATCACCGACGTGTTCGCCGCGGTCGACCCGCGGCTGATGGAGCACTACCGCGAGGAGCTCGAGTCATGACCTACGACGCCGTCGTCATCGGCGCCGGCCCCGCCGGCTATCCCTGCGCGATCCGGCTGGCCCAGCTCGGCAAGAAGGTCGCGGTCGTCGAGAGCCGCGAGATCGGCGGCGTCTGCCTCAACGTCGGCTGCATCCCGTCCAAGGCCCTGATCGCCGCGGCCAAGCTCGTCAAGCACGCGCGCGAGGCCGGCGAGATGGGCATCACCTTCGGCGAGCCGAAGATCGACGTGGCCCGGCTCGTCGCGTGGAAGGAGAAGATCGTCAAGCAGCTGACCGGCGGCGTCGGCACGCTGCTCGGCAAGGGCGGCGTCGACGTCGTGCGCGGCTCCGCCCGCGTCGCGGCCCCCGACAAGGTCGAGGTCCACACGGCCGACGGCGTCCAGGTCCTCGAGGCGGCCAACATCGTCGTCGCGACCGGCTCGCGCCCGATCGAGCTGCCCGGCTTCGCCTTCGACGGCGACGACGTGTGGTCGTCGACGGAGGCCCTCGCGCCCAAGGAGCTGCCCGAGCGCCTGCTGATCATCGGTGGTGGCGTCATCGGCCTCGAGCTCGGCTTCGTCTACCTCAACCTCGGCTGCGAGGTCCGCGTCGTCGAGTTCCTCGACCACGTCCTGCCCGGCCTCGACGCCGAGCTCAGCAAGGAGATGCTGCGCAGCCTCTAGAAGCGCAAGGTCCCGGTCCACCTGCAGGCCCGGGCCAAGGGCTACGAGAAGGGCCCGGACGGCCTCGCCGTGACCGTCGAGATCGGCGGCAAGGACGAGGTCTTCCACTGCGACAAGATCCTGTCGGCCGTCGGCCGCGCGCCCAACGGCAAGGGCCTCGGCCTCGAGGAGCTCGGCGTCGAGGTCACCGACAAGGGCTTCGTCCCGGTCGACGCCCAGCGGCGGACCAAGGTGCCGTCGATCTTCGCGATCGGCGACCTGACCGGGCAGCCGATGCTGGCGCACAAGGGCACCCACGAGGGCCTCGTCGCGGCCGCGGTCATCGCCGGCGACGCCGGCGCGGGCTTCGACCCGGTCTCGGTGCCCGGCGTCGTGTTCACCGACCCCGAGGTCGCGACCGTCGGCCTGACCGAGGAGCAGGCGCGCGAGCAGGGCTTCGACGTCATCGTCGGCAAGTTCCCGTACCGCGCCTCCGGCCGCGCCCTGTCGCTGGGCGAGCCCGAGGGCTGGGCCAAGGTCCTCGTCGACAAGGCCACCGACAAGCTGCTCGGCTTCCACCTGATCGGGCCCGAGGTCACCGAGCTGATCGGGGAGGGCACCCTCGCCCTCGAGCTCGGCGCGACCGCCGGCGACCTCGCGATGACGATCCACGCCCACCCGACCCTGTCCGAGGCCCTGATGGAAGCCGCCGAGCACGCCCACAAGCTGGCCGTGCACATCCTCAACTAGGCGCCCGACCCCCTCAGAGCCGGGACACGACGAGGAGCGTCAGGCCGGTCAACAGGACGGCCCAGAGGGTGATCGCGCGGCGGATCGCGTGGCGGGCCTGCTCGGCCTCGAACCAGGTCCGCGGGCGCACGCCCATGAACAGGAAGGTCGCGACCCCGGCGAGGTTGACCGAGATCACGTTGGCCGCGAGGAGCTCGAGGGCGCGTAGCGCGAGCTGGATCTGGCCCGCCCCGAGCAGCATGCCGAAGGTCACGAGGGGTGGCATCAGCGCGACGGCGACCATGACCCCGATGACCGTGCCCGACAGGCCGGCCGTGACCGCGAGCGTGCCCGCGACGCCCGACAGCAGGGCCAGCACGATGACCCCCGGGCGGAGGTCGGTGCGGGCCAGCAGCGACGGGGACAGGAGCCCGCCCCGGGCGTCGAAGAGCTCGGTCCCCGGCGTGCACAGGCCGACGGCGAACGCGATCGCGAGCGCGAGGCCGATGCCGACCGCGTTGGCCCGGAGCGCCTTGCGCGCGAGGTCCTTGTCGCCGAGCGTCGACGCGAGCGCGGCCGCGACGTTGGGCATCAGGAGCGGCGCGATGACCATGGCCCCGATGATGACGGCGATGTCGTCCTTGATCAGGCCGAAGGCCGCGATCAGGGCCGCGAGCACGGTCATCCCGACGTAGACGCGGTCGACCTTGACGCCCTTGTCGATCTGGTCGTAGATCTCCTCGCGGCTGATGCGCGGCGGGAGCTTCTTCTTCTTGACCGCCGGCTCCTCGGCCGGCGCCGGCGGCTCCTCCTGCTTGGGCGGCTCGGCCGGGCGCGGCAGCACGGCCTCGAGCTCGAGCAGCAGGACCTGGAAGCCCTCGATGCCCTTGTAGCGCCCTCGAGCCGGTCGAGCACGCCCTCGACGGCCTCGCCGGGCAGCATGAGCTGGTGCACGACGCGGGCGTCGCCGTCGAGCGTCTTCCACGAGCCGAGGTGGACGAGGTCCTCGCTGAGCTCGGCGAAGTCGCAGGCGATCGACTCCGGCAGCGTGACCTGGACGAGGCGTCGTGACATTGCCTGGTTCGCGCCCTCCTCTCCGCCAGAAGCCTTCCCCCTGCGAACGCGGGGATCGACGTGCGTCGGCCGGTCCTCGACGTCGGTCCGACCCCGCCAACACGAGTGCTTATCCCCGGGGTCGACGGAGTGCCAGTGTGGCCTCGTCGTGGCGACAGGGGTGACTCGCCATCGAGATCTGCTGCACGGATCCGGGCAGGATGCTCCCCCCTCCGGCCATGCGGGAACGCCCGGGCTCATCCCCCCAGGCGTTACATCCCCTTCACGCTTCGTTGATGCCGGAGCTGCCCGGAAGATCTGCCGCGGGTCGGCCCCCAGCATCCCAATCCGACGCAGGCTGTGGAGGAGTGGGAAGACCGGTTGGCGGGCCGGCCCACTGTCGGGCAGGAACCCTGCTCACCCCGGCGACGCGGACCGCTGTCGCCGCGCGAATCGGCACCTACCTGCAGACCTCGGGGTCCGGTTCCATTGGAAGGTCCTAGCCCGGCTTGATCTGGTCGCTGCGGAGAACGGCGACAGGAGCTGCAAGAGGCCGGTCCTCGACCTGTTCCGGAGATATCTTGTTGGGAACTCCTCGACGTGGCAGGCCGGGCCTTTGTGTCTGAGTAATGTCAATTGGGGACTGCCTTGTAAGAATTGCCTTTAAGCAGCAGTGTAATGCGCATCAGTTTGCATCTCGCGGTTAGTGGTGGGAACATCTATAGGTGAGTCCTCGAAGGATGAAGGGTACAGAAGCAGAGCTGCTCGCGTTGAGGGGCAATGGCGTTGGACCGGAATGGGCAGACCTCAAGCTGATGCCGGTTTATAAACTTCTTGAGCGCCCATTCGCAGAGATGCTATTAGACCGAGGCGCGATCAGGATTGGTAGCATAGATTATTATAGGGGATACCCGGGTGAGGACGATTGGGTCTCCGATGAGAGTGAGGGGATATTTACAGTTAAACACGCAGATGGGGTTTACAGATATCAGGACTTGCCGTCTGGATTAAAGAATTTTGTTAGGGCGGAGGCTGGAGACACCCTGAAAGTGGGCCTTAAGGGGGTTTCAGAGGAAAGGGTATCTGAAAACGCAATGATATATAGCATAGCTAAGAGTCCGAATAAAAAAGCCATGGAACGCCTTGGGCGGGACACATGCATTGAGATAGCAAGTCCAGACCTGTTTTTTCGGGAGATTACAAGGGCTCTATTTCGGAATGGATACATCAAACCAGGGTTCCACTTTAAAAACGTCCACTACTTAAGGAGTCCATATAGTCTCCCAAAGTACCACCAGCTCCACCCGGCTATCGTCAAACGCCCGGCTTTTAGATGGCAAGAGGAGAGTCGGGCGATGTGGGAGCCGATTGGGCAACACGTGTCCTTCATTGATATTGATGTCCCCGAGGTCAGGAAATACTGTCGGATCGTTCCGCCTAAAAACAGCTTGACCTCAAAGCACCCAGACCTTGCGGTTTGTAGGGTCGAGCATGATGGTAGGATTCCCCTGCAGGATTTGTTTCTAATAAATTTCATAGGTTATAATGTGACCCCGCTGTTGACCGGAAAAGGGCTTCTTGGTTTCTCTGGATTTGTTAGGTTTTACCCATTCCAGATTGGGATTAATCAGGACGGGGCAGGGCCATACCGTGAATTAAAGGCGATATTTTCTGACAAAAAGAAGGCTCGAGCTTTCGCTCGTCTATACCCGAACTCTCCCAGCATTAGATTGAATAATATGATGATGCACCTGATTATTGCCGCGTCTTGCTTTGAGGGAGTAAAGGAGTGGGTATTTGGGGAGTTCAGGTATTGGAGGGGGTACCAAGATGGAAGGATCCTTGTGAGTTGATAGTTCCTAAGTGAGTCCATCCTCGGGTGGGCGGCATTGGGCTGGACTTGGGCGAAGTCTTTAGCAGTTTGTAGGTCGCCGATGACTAATGGGAACTTGACGAGGAACCGCGCCACCCGTGGCCCCGACACGGAATAGATTCTTGGCCACGATACGGAATCATTTCCTGAGCGCTTCCACCGTTAAAAGGGGCGCGACCAGTGAATGCTATTTAAAAACCAGGAGATGAAGATCCTCGTCGGCCTTGACGAAGTCCTGGTCCGGCGTGAGGAGTGCAGCGACCGTCGAGATTAGCTCGCCAACGTAGGGAAGCTGCAATACCGCTGTGGGCTCAGCACTGGACAGCTCAGGACGACGTCGTCGCGGCTCGCGGCCCTTAGAGGAACAGGGAGACGATAAGGCCGACGCCGATCGAGGCGAGGTTGGCGGCGAGGCTGACCGGCAGCAGCGAGAGGTCGCGCGGGACGCGTCCGCGGTCCTCGGCCGGGAGGCCCTGGCGCAGGAGGGCGCCGAGGCCCCAGGCCTCGGCCAGCACGACCGCGACCTCGCCGACGACGAACGCCACGTCCTTGGCCAGGCCGAGCGCCCACATCCCCTTCAAGGCCGCGAGGAACAGCGGCCACGAGATCAGGTTGAGGAGCAGGGCGAGCTCGCGGACCCGGCGGCGGGGGAGGCCGGCGCGGCGGAGGCCGAGGTCGCAGACGAGGGCCTCGATCCCTGCGCAGAGGACCCACAGCGCGAGGAGGAAGCCCGGGGAGGCGACGGGGCCGAGGTTGGCGAGGGGCATCGAGGGGAGCGACCCTGGTGCAGGGGCGAGGCCCCATGCCACCGGCCGGTGGTCCGGGGTCCAAGCCCCGGACCGGGGGAAAGCCGGCGGCACGCGCTGCGAATGGCGGGAGCCCGGCGGTAGCTTTTCGACCATGGCGCCGAGGAGCGGACGCGCGGCCGAGCTGTGGCGGCGGTGGGGGATCCCGCTGTTCTGGGTCGTGTTCGCCGTCTGGGCCGGCGTCACGGTCGTGCGCAACGCGAAGCGCGTGCTGGAGCGCGAGCGACAGCTCGGCGCGGCCCTGCTCGACACGGGCACCGACCCGCAGGTCGACGACTTCGAGGGCATGTGGCGCGCGGCCCTGCGCATGAGCCGCCACGAGGTCGCGTTCTACCCGCACACCAAGGCCCGGACCGAGATGCCGTCCAAGCACGGGCCGTTCCTCGAGACCCTGCTGCTGCCGACCGTGCCGATGGGCCCGGCCTGGGCCGCGATCCTGTTCCAGTGCGTCTCGATGGTCCTGCTCGCGGCGACCCTCGTGCTCGGCCAGCGGCTCGCGACCCGCGTCCTCGGCCGCGGCCCGCCGGAGGCGGGCGCCGGCGCGGAGGGGGAGCCGGCCGCGCGCCCGCTGTCGCCGTGGACGACGCCGGTGGCCTTCGCGCTGCTGATCCCGTTCGTGCAGCTCGCGGCCAAGTACAACCAGAGCGTCTTCCTGATGGTGTTCCTGGCGGTCTGGGGCCTCGTGCTGCTCCCGCGCCGGCCCCTCGCCGCCGGCGCCCTGCTGGCCCTGCCGGGCGCGATCAAGCTCCTGCCGCTCGTGCTCGGGCCCTGGCTGCTGTGGAAGCGCCAGCTCCGCGCCTTCGCCGGCTGGTGCCTCGCCCTGCTCCTGACCTTCGTCCCGCTGTTCGTGCACCAGGGCTGGGACCTCGGCTGGCGGCAGCTCGACGCCTACCAGCACATGATCCGCGCCGACGCGGCCTTCGACGAGTACCACGAGCGCTTCCAGGGCCTGCCGTCGCTGCTCAACGCGACGATGGTCGAGCACTACGCGCCCGACATGGACAGCGAGGCCCAGGACGTCGGCTGGGACGGGGTCCGCAACTTCCTGCCGTTCCTGTCCGCGATGCGCCGCGGCATCGTCGTCGCGGCCTGCCTGGCCCTGGTCCTGACCTGCATGCTCTGCGTGCGGCACCCGCGCGTCGAGCACCCGCGGCGCTACCTGGCCGAGCTCGGCCTCGTGCTGCTGGCGATGCTGCTGCTGTCGCCGCACACCTGGAAGCACTACCTCTGGTGGGAGTTCCCCGCCGTGCTGCTGGCCTGCGCCGAGTGGCAGGACCCGCGCCGCCGGCCCTGGGCCCGGGCCTTCCTCGTCGTCGTGCTGCTGACCCAGACCCTGCCGCACCGCGGCCTGCTCGGCTTCGCGCCGATCCTGTGGCAGTCGTGGCAGGTCTTCCACGGCATCGCGCTCGGCGGCGCCGTCGCGTTCGTGTTCCTCGCGCGCCGGCTGTGGCGGGATCGGGCCACGCCCGAGGGCTGAGCGGGGCGCCGCCCTCAGGGCAGCAGCAGGCTGGCGCCGGTCGTCTCCCGGGCCTCGAGGGCGCGGTGGGCCGCGGCCGCCTCCGCCAGGGCGAAGCGCCGGCCGACGTCGACCGTGAGCGTCCCGTCGGCGAGGGCGGAGAACACGCGGCCGGCGCTGAGCTCGAGCTCGGCGCGGGTCGCGGTGTAGTCGAACAGCGTCGGCCGCGTCAGGTACAGCGAGCCGCGCCGCGCGAGCTCGAGCGGCGTGAACGCCGGCACGGGGCCCGAGGCGTTGCCGAACCCGACCAGCGTCCCGCGCCGGGCCAGGCAGGCCAGCGAGCCCTCGAAGGTCGCCCGGCCGACCGAGTCGTAGACGATGGCGACGCCGCGGCCGCCGGTCCACTCGCGCACGCGGTCGACCCACGCGCCGTCGCGGTAGACCACGCAGTCCTCGCAGCCGCGCTCGCGTGCGAGCCGGGCCTTGTCCTCGCTCCCGGCGGTGCCCATGACGCGCACGCCGCGGGCCCGGAGCCACTGGGCGGCGAGCAGGCCGACGCCGCCGGCCGCCGCGTGCCACAGGACCTGCTGGCCGGCCTCGACCGGCGCGCAGCGGTGGATCAGGTACTCGACCGTCATGCCCTTGAGCAGGGCCGCGGCCGCGGTGTCCGCGTCGATCCCCTCGGGCACGACGACGAGGCGGTCGGCCGCGACGACGCGCCGTTCGGCGTAGGCGCCCGGCGCGCCGCCGGCGTAGGCGACGCGCTGCCCCGGGGCGAGCCCGGGCACGCCGGCGCCGACGGCCTCGACGACGCCGGACGCCTCGAGGCCGAGGCCGGACGGCAGCGCCGGCAGCGGGTAGAGCCCGGAGCGGTGGTAGGTGTCGATGAAGTTGAGGCCGATCGCCTCGTGCCGCAGCAGGACCTGGCCGGGGCCGGGGATGCCGACCTCGACGTCCTCGAGGCGCAGGACCTCGGGACCCCCGGTCGCGTGGATGCGGATCGCGCGCGTCATCGGCCTACCTCTCCTCGTCCCCGCGCCAGGCGCGCCGCAGCGCCGGGGCGTCGGGGTCGTCGCCGACCAGCGTACGCCGCAGGAACACGCCGTCGACCCGCCCCTCGGCCGCGCCCTCGGGCGTCCGGTCCTCCAGCGGCCACCAGTCGCGCGCGAAGCGCGGGTCGGCGCCGAGTCGCAGGCCGTCGGCGAAGGACCCGTGCACGACGATGAGGTCGGCCCCGCGGCCGAGCACGACGGCGCGGGCCGCGGCCGGACCGCGGCGCAGGGCCAGGGCGAGCTCGCGGTCGCACAGCGCGGCGAGGTCGTGCACGCGGAGCTTGCTCCACAGCAGCATCGCCCCGAGGTCGGGCGTCCAGACCGAGGCCAGGGCGGGGCCGAGCGCGGCCCGCAGCCGCTCGATCGGCTCCTGCGCCTGCGCGCGCACGAGCGCGAGCGGCACGGTCGGGCTGCGGCGGAACGCGGCGGCGCGGCCGACCGCGTCGACGGCGACGACCGCGACCCCGGCGACGACGACGACCGTCGTCACCCCGCGGCCGAGGCCCCGCAGGGCCTCGGGCACGAAGGCCGCGAGGGTCAGGCACGCGAACGGGAAGCACGCGGTCGCGAAGCGCCACTCGCCCATCCAGTCGCGCGGCAGGGCCCGGGCGATCAGGGCGCCGACGGCGGTCGCGGCCAGGAGCACGAGCCGGGCCGGGTCGAGCGGCTGCGGCCGGCGCGCGACCCCGAGCAGGCCCAGGGCGCCGAGGGCGAGGCCGGCGCGCCCGCCGAAGGCCGCGGCCAGGCGGTCGTAGCGGGGCAGCCACAGGAGCGCCGCCAGCAGCGCGAGCCAGGCCAGGAGCTCCGGCCCCGGGGCGCGCCCGGCCAGGCGGCGCCGGGCGAACGCCGTGGCCACGACCACGAGCGCCAGGCCGCCGGCGGCGACGAGGGCAGTGCCGGCCGTGCCCCCGCCCTTGGCGTGGAACGTGTTGGGCACCCAGTCGCCGAAGTACGCGACCCGGAACGCCAGCGCACCGGCGAGGAGCGGGACGAGGACCGCCGCGTGCAGCCCCAGCACCCGGAGCAGGGCGCGGCCGCGCAGGCCGCGGGTGACGGCGACGGCCGGGACCAGGATCGCCCACAGCAGCCCGTCGGGCCGGCACAGCGCGCACAGGCCGGCGATCGCCGAGCCGACCAGCAGCGCCGCCGGCGGCGGCCGCTCGGCGTCGAAGGCGCGCAGTGCGACGAGGGCGGCGGCGAGCGCGAGGGCGGCCATGAGGCCGTTCTCGAGCCCCGACACGACCCAGATCGCGAAGGCCGGCTGGAGCGCCAGCAGGGCCAGGCCCGCGACGGTCGTCGCGGGCCCGAGCCGCGGGGCGAACGCGCGCGCGCCGAGCGCCAGCGCCGCGGCGACGAGGGCCAGGGCGACGAGCTTGGGCGCGACCACCGGGTCGAACAGGCCGAGGGCCTCGAGCCCGGCGCAGCAGAGCACCCACAGGGGGTTCGAGAAGCCCTCGACCGGCGCCGCCCCGGGCTGGGCGACGAGGCCGTGGCCGGCCGCGAGGTTCCGGGCGTAGGCGAAGCTGATCCCGGCGTCGTCGACGATCCATGCGCCGAGCAGGGCGGCGATGAGCAGCAGGCCCGCGATCGGCACGACCGCGAGGACCGCCGCGGAGCGTGGCCCGGGGAGAGCGGCCATCTCGGCGCCGCCGGCGGCCTAGCCGGCCGTCAGCGCCTCGACGTCGGCGACCTCCTTGGGCACGTCGGCGGTCAGCACCCGGTGGCCCGAGCGGGTCACGAGGACGTCGTCCTCGATGCGGACGCCGATGCCGCGCAGCTCCGGGGGCGCCGCCCTGTCGTCGGCCGGGATGTAGATCCCGGGCTCGACGGTCATGACCATGCCCGGCTTGAGCCCGATCCAGGACGCGTCGGGGTTCTGGTACGGGCCGCAGTCGTGCACGTCCATGCCGAGCCAGTGGCCGAGGCCGTGCATGTAGTACTTGGCGAAGCTGCGCTTCTTCATGTGCGCCGCGAGCGTGCCCTTCTTGAGCAGGCCGAGCTGGAGCAGACCCTTGGTGATCTCGCGCTGCGACAGCTCGGTGATCTTCTGGACCGTGTTGCCGGGCTTGATCGCCTCGACGCACTTCTTCTGGCAGCGCAGCACGGCCTCGTAGACCGCGCGCTGGGCCGGGCTGAACCGCCCGCGCACCGGGAAGGTCCGCGTGATGTCGGCCGAGTAGTGGCCGTACTCGGCGGCCGCGTCGATCAGCAGCAGGTCGCCGCTGCGGATGCGGCGTGAGTTCTCGACGTAGTGCAGCGTGCAGGCGTTGGGGCCGCTGGCGACGATCGAGTCGTACCCCACGCGCGGGGCGCCGTTGCGCCGGAACACGGCCTCGAGCTCGGCCTGGACCTCGTACTCGTACATGCCGGGCTCGGCCAGGGCCATCGCGACGCGGTGGCCCTCGCACGAGATGCGCGCGGCCTCCTGCAGCAGCTCGACCTCCTCGGGCCCCTTGATCTGGCGCCGGGCCCAGATGACCGGGCGCGGGTCGACGATGGCCGGGATGCCCTGGTTCTTGCGCGGGCGGTTGGTCAGCCGGGCCCCGAACAGGGCCATGAGCCTGGCGTCGAAGGCCGGGTCCACGGCGAGCGACCAGGCCAGGGCCTCCCAGTCCCTCGTCAGCTCCCCGAACACCTTCCAGAAGTCGGCGACCTCGTGGGCCTCGTCGGCGCCGTAGGTGCGCTTGGCCCCGGCCGGACCGGCGCGCTTGCCGTCCCAGACCTCGCGCGCCTTGTCGCGCGGCCGCACGAACAGGATCGTCCGGTGGCCCCTGCCCTCGGGCACGGCGAGGAGGATGGCCTCGGGCTCGTCGAAGCCGCAGAGGTAGTGGAAGTTGCTGTCCTGGCGATAGGTGTAGTGCACGTCGCCGTTGCGCAGGACCTCGGGGGCGGAGCGCAGGAGGAGGGGGATCCCCCTGAGGTCCTTGAGGACGGCCTGGCGGCGGGCGCGGCAGATGTCGGGCGGGTTTCGCTTCATGCTGGGAGACTCCGGCCCGCGGGTCGGTGGGGCGCTCGGTCCGGCTTCCTCCACCTGCGGGCTTGGTGTATGGATAGACCCTCGCCGCCGCGCTGCAAGCCGTCTCTGCCCCGACGTCGCGCCGCGCGCGCCCGGGTCTCCCCCGACCGCCCGCCGCCATGAGCTACGCGCACGAAGAGCAGATCTACCCGCCCCCGGCCGGCTTCGCCGAGCGGGCCCGGGTCCCGTCGATCGATCGCTACCGCGAGCTCTACCGGCGCTCGGTCGAGGACCCCGAGGCGTTCTGGTCCGAGGTCGCCCAGCGGGTCCGGTGGCGCCGGCCGTTCACCAAGGTCCTCGACTGGGACTTCCACGAGGCGCGGATCCGCTGGTTCGAGGACGGCACCCTCAACGTCACCGAGTCCTGCCTCGACCGCTGGGTCCAGCAGGGCCGGGGCGACCGGACGGCGCTCCTGTGGGAGGGCAACGACCCCGCGGACAGCGAGGCCGTCAGCTACAACGACCTGCTCCGCCGGGTCTGCCGCTTCGCCAACGTCCTCAAGCGCCTCGGCGTGGCCAGGGGCGACCGCGTCTGCATCTACATGCCGATGATCGTCGACCTCGCGGTCGCGATGCTGGCCTGCGCGCGCATCGGGGCCGTGCACTCGATCGTGTTCGGCGGCTTCTCGGCCGACTCGCTCCGCGACCGCATCCTCGACTCGACCTGCAAGGTCCTCGTCACGGCCGACTCGGGCATGCGCGGGACCAAGGAGGTCCGGCTCAAGGACATCGCCGACGAGGCCCTGGCCGGCTGCGCCTGCATCGAGCACTGCGTCGTGTTCCGCCACACCGGCAACGCGGTCGCCTGGACCGAGGGCCGGGACCTCTGGGCGCACGAGCTGGTCGCCCAGCCGGGGGTCCACGACGAGTGCCCAGCCGAGGAGATGGGGGCCGAGGACCCGCTCTTCATCCTGTACACCTCGGGCTCGACCGGGAAGCCCAAGGGCGTGCTGCACACCTGCGGCGGCTACCTCGTCTACGCGAGCTATACGCACGAGCAGGTCTTCGACCTGCGCGACGACGACGTCTACTGGTGCACGGCCGACATCGGCTGGGTCACCGGCCACAGCTACATCGTCTACGGCCCGCTGGCCAACGGCGCGCGGTCGCTGATGTTCGAGGGCGTGCCCAACTGGCCCGACAACGGCCGGTTCTGGGAGGTCGTCGACAAGCACCAGGTCACGCTGTTCTACACGGCCCCGACCGCGATCCGCGCGCTCGCCCAGCACGGCAACGAGTGGGTCACGCGGCACTCGCGCGAGACGCTGCGCCTGCTCGGGACGGTCGGCGAGCCGATCAACCCCGAGGCGTGGCGCTGGTACCACGAGGTCGTCGGCGAGGGGCGCTGCCCGGTCGTCGACACCTGGTGGCAGACCGAGACCGGCGGGATCCTGATCTCGCCGCTGCCGGGGGCGACCCCGCTCAAGCCGGGCTCGGCGACGTACCCGCTGCCGGGCATCCAGCCGCTCCTCGTCGACGACGAGGGCAAGGAGCTCGAGGGCAACGGCGTCGCCGGCAACCTGTGCATCGGCTTCCCCTGGCCGGGGATGATGCGCACGGTCTACGGCGACCACGAGCGCTTCAAGGAGACCTACTTCTCGCGCTTCCCGGGCCGCTACTTCTCGGGCGACGGCTGCCGCCGCGACGAGGATGGCTACTACTGGATCACCGGCCGGGTCGACGACGTGCTCAACGTCTCGGGGCACCGCATCGGGACGGCCGAGGTCGAGAGCGCCCTCGTCCTCGACGAGGCCGTGGCCGAGGCCGCGGTCGTCGGCCGCCCGCACGAGATCAAGGGCCAGGCGATCTACGCCTTCGTCATCCTCAACGACGGCTACGAGGCCGGGGACGCGCTGGCCGCCAAGCTCGTCGCCGGCGTGCGCAAGGAGATCGGCGCCTTCGCCGCGCCAGAGCAGATCCATTTCACGCCGGCCCTGCCCAAGACCCGCTCGGGCAAGATCATGCGCCGCATCCTGCGCAAGATCGCGGCCGGCGAGACCCAGGACCTCGGCGACACGACGACCCTGGCCGACCCGCTCGTCGTCGAGCGACTCGTCGAGTCGATGCCCGACTGAGGGGCCGCGGCTCCTCAGCCCCGGTGCCGGAGGCGCGCGAGGATCGCGCGCGTCGCGGGGCTCTTGTTGAGCGTGTAGAAGTGCAGGCCCGGGGCGCCGCGCTCGAGCAGGTCGCGGCACTGGTCGAGCGCGTAGGACACGCCGACGCCGGCAACGGCCTCGACCGAGTCCTTGACGTCCTCGAGCTCGGTGCGCAGGTCGGTCGGCAGCCGCGCGCCGCAGAGCTGGGCGATCTTGTCGATCTGCTTGTAGTTGGTGATCGGCCAGATGCCGGGCGTGATCGGGAGCGTGACGCCGACCTCCTTGGCCCGGCGCACGAAGTAGAAGTAGTCCTCGTTGTCGAAGAAGAGCTGCGTGACGAGGAAGTCGGCGCCGGCGTCGACCTTGCGCCGCAGCGCGTCGAGGTCGTGCTGGAGCGAGCCGGCCTCGGGGTGCTTCTCGGGGTAGCAGGCCGCGCCGATGCAGATCGGCGCCCCGAGCTGGCGCAGGAAGGCGACGAGCTCGCTGGCGTAGGTGAACCCGTCCCTGGCCGCGCGGAACTCGGACTCGCCCTTGGGCGGGTCGCCGCGCAGGGCCAGGACGTTCTCGATCCCGGCGTCGACGAGCTGCTGGACGATCTCGGCCAGCTCCATGCGCGAGTGCCCGACGCAGGTCAGGTGGGCCATCGTCTCGATGCCGATCTCGCGCTTGATGCGCGCGACGAGCTCGAGCGTCCGGCTCCTCGTCGAGCCGCCGGCGCCGTAGGTCACCGAGACGTAGCCCGGCCGCAGCCCCTGGAGCTCGGCGACGGTCGCGAGCAGCTGCTCGGCCCCCTCGTCGGTCTTCGGCGGGAAGAACTCGAACGAGATGACGGGGTCGGCGGCTTCGAACAGCTTGCAGATGCGCATGGCGGAGGGGGAGGGGCCGGGACCGATGCTAGCCGGTCGGTGTCCCCGTTCCATCGGCCGGGGCCCGCCTCGGACCGAAGCGCTGGATCAGCCAGAGCAGGAGGAAGGCCAGGGCCCACTGGATCACGCAGGTCCCGACGGAGTAGGTCTCGAGCGGGCTCCACTGCTCCTCGGCCCAGTGCCCGGACGCCGTCTGCCAGAACCACCAGCCGAGCAGGAGCACGAACTGCAGCGGCACGAGCAGGGCCAGGACCCAGGTGAACCACACGCCGAGGGCCGGGCCGCCGCGGCGCCCGGGCAGCCAGCCGGTCCGGAAGCGCTCGAAGCCGAGGAAGGCCAGGGCGACCGAGAACAGCACGCCGCTGACCATCAGCCCGAGCCCCCAGACCCAGTCCTGGTTGGCGAGGAAGTCGAGCGACAGGGCCGACGGCGCGCCCCAGGCCAGGCCGACGACGAGGCAGGCCACGATCGCCCGGCCGCGGGTCCAGCCGAGGTCCATGAAGGTCCGCGTGCCGAGCTCGACCATCGCGATCAGGGACGTCGTCGCCGCGAAGGTCAGGGCCAGGAAGAACGCGGCCGAGAGCCACGGACCGGCCGCGCCGACCTGCTGGAACAGCCGCGGCAGCCAGATCATGGCCATGCCGGTGTTGCCGGGGCCGTTGTCCTGCAGGACCTCGAGCACGGTCCGGTCGGGGGCCACGATCGGGGCCAGCGCGAACACGGCCGGGATCGTCGCGCTCGCCGCCAGCAGCGACGCGAGGTTGTTGCCGAGGCCGGTCACGACGGCGTCGCCGACCGAGTCCGACCGGCCGGTCGCGCCGACCGACAGCACGAGCAGCAGGCCCCAGCCGGCCCCGGTCGACCAGGCGCTCTGCGACAGGGCCTCGAGCCAGGGCTGGGGCGAGGAGCCGAGCTGCGCCCAGTCGACGCGGAACATGTACGCGAAGCCGGCCCCGGCGCCCTCGCGGGTCAGGCCCGCGACGACGAGCACGACGAGCAGCACGAACAGCATCGGCAGCAGGAGCTTGTTGGCCAGCTCGACGCCGCGGCCGAGGCCGCGGCGCACGAAGAACCCGGCGACGAGGAATGCGGCGACGGTCGCCAGGACCGCGACCGGCCCCTGCCCGACCTCGGTGAAGTGCTCGACCGCCCCCGCGTAGTCGTAGCCGCCGGCCGCGCCGCGCAGCGACTCGACGACGTAGGTCCCGCACCAGCCGGCGATGACCGCGTAGTACGCCATGATCCCGATCGTGCACAGGGCGACGAAGGAGCCGATCCAGGCGTGCCGGCCCATCAGGGCGCGCATCGACCCGAGCACCCCGAGGCGCGTGCGCCGGCCGATCGCGGTCTCGACGATCAGCAGCGGGATGCTCCAGCTGAACAGGAAGATCGCCCACGGGATGAGGAAGGTCCCGCCGTCCTCGAACTTGCCCATGATCCGCGGGAAGCGCCAGATGTTGCCGGCGCCGATGGCCATGCCGAGGGCGGCCATGAGCAGGGCGAAGCGCGACGAGAAGCGGTCCTGGGGCGGGGGGGCCTCGCTCATGCCCCTCCTGTCTAGGACCCGGCCGCCGGGCCCGCTAGTCTCTTCTGCCCGCGATCCGACGCCCAAGGCAGGAGTGCCCGATGTCCGGTCCCCGTCCCGTCCGCGCCCCCCGCGGCCCCGAGCTCCACTGCGCCAACTGGCAGATCGAGGCCGCCTACCGGATGCTGCAGAACAACCTCGACCCCGAGGTCGCCGAGGACCCGGACCGCCTCGTCGTCTACGGCGGGTCGGGCAAGGCCGCGCGCACATGGGACGACCTGGACCGCATCCTCGCCTGCCTGCGGCGGCTGCGGCCCGACGAGTCGCTGCTGGTCCAGAGCGGTCGGCCGGTCGGCGTGTTCCGCACGCACACCGACGCCCCGCGCGTGCTGATCGCCAACAGCAACCTCGTCGGCCACTGGGCCACCTGGGAGACGTTCTACGAGCTCGAGAAGCTCGGCCTGATGATGTTCGGGCAGATGACCGCGGGCTCGTGGATCTACATCGGGACCCAGGGGATCCTGCAGGGGACCTACGAGACGTTCGCCGCGGCCGCGCGCAGCCACTACGGCGCCGACGCCGACCTGACCGGCAAGCTCGTCGTGACCGGCGGCTGCGGCGGGATGGGCGGGGCCCAGCCCCTGTCGATCACGATGAACGGCGGCGTGTGCCTGATCGCCGACGTCGACCGCAAGCGGCTCGAGATGCGCGTCGGGACGCGCTACCTCGACGAGGTCGAGGACGACCTCGACGCGGCGATCGCCAAGGCCCGCGACGCCGCCGCGGCCGGCCGGGCCCGGTCGATCGGCTGGACCGGCAACGCGACGGAACTGCTCGGGGCCCTGGTCGAGCGGGGCCTGACGCCGGACCTCCTGACCGACCAGACCTCGGCCCACAACCTGCTGCACGGCTACGTGCCCGACGGCATGACCTTCGCCGAGGCCCTGGCCCTGCGCGAGCGCGACCCCGACCGCTACCTCGTCGAGTCCAGGCGCACCGTCCGCCGCCACGTCGAGCTCATGGTCGCGCTGATGGACCGCGGCGCCGTGACGTTCGACTACGGCAACAACATCCGCACGGCGGCCTACGACGAGGGGCTCGCGCGGGCCTACGCGTTCCCGGGCTTCGTGCCGGCCTACGTGCGCCCGTTGTTCTGCGCGGGCAAGGGGCCGTTCCGCTGGGTCGCGCTCAGCGGCGATCCGGCCGACATCCACCGCACCGATCGGCTCGTGCTCGAGATGTTCCCCGACAACCGGTTCCTGTGCCGGTGGATCGAGCTGGCCCGCGAGCGCGTGGCGTTCCAGGGGCTGCCGGCGCGGATCTGCTGGCTCGGCTACGGCGAGCGGGACCGCTTCGCCGTGGCGGTCAACGACCTCGTGGCCAGCGGGGAGCTTTCGGCCCCGGTCGTGTTCGGGCGCGACCACCTCGACTGCGGCTCGGTCGCGAGCCCGTACCGCGAGACCGAGGCCATGAAGGACGGCTCGGACGCCGTCGCCGACTGGCCGCTGCTCAACCTCATGCTGTCGGTCGCGGGCGGCGCGACCTGGTCGAGCTTCCACCACGGCGGCGGGGTCGGCATGGGCTACAGCCTCCACGCCGGCCAGGTCACGGTCGCCGACGGCACGCCCGAGGCGGCCGAGCGGTTGCGCCGCGTCCTGACCAACGACCCGGGCATCGGCATCGCCCGCCACGCGGACGCCGGCTACGAGGAGGCGCTCGACGCCGCGAGGCGGCTCGGCGTCGACCTGGCGCGCTAGGCTCCGCGGGCGCGCCCCGGCCCGAAGGACCCGTGCCGGCGAAAGATCCGGGCCTTCCGAAGATTCCGGCGGGGCCGGCGCATATCCTCACGCCCGTCCGCCCGGGGTGGCGGACCGACCCATGGAGGGAACCGGATGATCACCATCGTGCTCGCCAACACCATGATCGTGCTCGGGGTCATCGGCGGCCTGCTCGTGCTGGCGCTGCTGATCTGGATGGCCAACTACAACAGCCTGGTGCGGGCGCGCAACTCGTGCGACAACGCCTGGTCCCAGGTCGACGTCCAGCTCAAGCGCCGCTACGACCTGATCCCGAACCTCGTCGAGACGGCCAAGGGCTACCTCAAGCACGAGCGCGAGACCCTCGAGGCCGTCATCAAGGCGCGCCAGGTCGCGATCGACGCCAAGGGCGTCGCCGAGCAGGCCAAGGCCGAGAACATGCTGCAGTCGACGCTGCGCAGCCTGTTCGCCGTCGCCGAGGCCTACCCCGACCTCAAGGCCAACCAGAACATGATGGCCCTGCAGGAGGAGCTGACGAGCACCGAGAGCCGCATCGGCTTCGCGCGGCAGCACTACAACGACGCCGTGCTCAAGTACAACAACATGCGGCAGCAGTTCCCCGGCAACGTGTTCGCCGGCTTCCACGGCTTCGAGGAGAAGGACTACTTCGAGCTCGAGGACGCGGCCGAGCGCGAGCCGGTCAAGGTCCAGTTCTGACCGAGCGGGGCGCCGGGGCGCGGAGGCCGTGATGGCCATAGACCTCGCCAAGGAGCTGGAGGGCAGCGGCCACCCCGACGCGCCGCGCCCGCCGCGCGAGGAGCCGAAGGCCTTCAAGGGCATGCAGAAGGCCTTCGGGGTCACGTTCCGCGACCTCCAGCGGCGCAACCGACGGCGCGCCTTCGTCCTGGCCGGGACCCTGGTCCTGCTGCTCGGCGCCCTCGGCGCGTCGCTCGGCTCGATCTGGGGGGCCTGGCCGATCGGGCTCGCGATCGGCGTCGTCATTGCGCTCGTCCAGTTCGCCGTCGCGCGCCAGGGCGGCCCGACGATCGTCATGAAGGCCCTGGGCGCGCACCGCCTCGGCCCGACCGAGGACCCGCAGCTCCGCAACGTCGTCGAGGAGATGGCGATCGCGGCCGGCCTGCCGTGCCCCGAGGTCTGGGTCGTCCCCGAG
The DNA here is from genome assembly GCA_041398545.1 of Planctomycetota bacterium. GTDB lineage: Bacteria > Planctomycetota > UBA1135 > UBA1135 > JAWKUM01. Next base: position 246,771 of record JAWKUM010000002.1, read on the forward strand.
GACTCGCCCAACGCCTTCGCGACGGGGTTCAGGCCCGACCGGTCGGCCATCGCCGTGACCTCGGCCTGCGCGAGCGCCTCGGCCGGGACGAGCTGCAGGCCGTCATCGCCCACGAGATGGGCCACATCCGGAACGGCGACTCGGGCTACATGGTCCTGATGGCCGTCCTCGTCGGCTCGGTCCTGCTGCTCTGCGACGCCGTGCTGCGCGGCCGCCGCGGCTACCGCATGCTCGACTCGGGCCGCAACAACAAGGGCGCGGCCCCGCTGGTCCTGATCGCCCTCCTGCTCGCGATCCTGGCCCCGATCCTGTCCAAGATCCTCCAGGCCGCCGTGTCCCGCGAGCGGGAGTACCTGGCCGACGCGACCGCCGTCGAGCTGGCCCGCCACCCCGAGGCCCTGGTCTCGGCCCTGACCAAGCTCTCGACCGACAAGGCCGTGTTCGAGGCCGCCAACCGCGGCACCCAGCACCTCTTCATCGTCAACCCGATGCGGGCCCAGCGCCTGGGCGGGGGCTGGTTCTCGACCCACCCCCCGCTGGAGAAGCGGATCGCACGCATCCGGGGGCTGTATCTCTGAAGCCCGGGCGGCGGCCTGCCGATCTACGGATGGAGCCGAGCCGCCGCGGCCGGTACCTTGAGCCGCGCCCGATCCCCCCGCCATGGCTGACGTCCACCCGACCATCGCCGCCTTCCCGGTCGAAGGGTCCGACCTCGTCGTCGGCGGGCTCCCGCTGCCCCGCCTGGCCGAGCGCGTCGGCTCGACGCCGTTCTTCGCCTACGACCGCGGGCTGCTGACGCGGCGCGTCGCGTACCTGCGCGAACACCTGCCGGCGCGGGTCGCCCTGAGCTACGCGATCAAGGCCAACCCGATGCCGGCGGTCGTGCAGCACCTCGCGGGCCTCGTCGACGGCCTCGACGTCGCCTCGGCGGGCGAGCTCAGGGTCGCCCTCGACACGCCGACCCCGGCCGAGCGGGTCAGCTTCGCCGGGCCCGGCAAGACGCCGCAGGAGCTGGCCCAGGCCGTCGCGGCCGGGATCCTGATCGAGCTCGAGTCGGAGACCGAGATGCACCGGGTCGCCGACATCGCCGGGATGCAGGGCACGCGGCCGCGCGTCGCCGTCCGCGTCAACCCCGACTTCATGGTCCGCTCGACGGCGATGAAGATGGGCGGCGGGGCCGCGCAGTTCGGCGTCGACGCCGAGCGCGTGCCGGCGATGCTCCGCGAGCTCGCCGCGCTGGACCTCGGCTTCGAGGGCTTCCACATCTTCTCCGGCTCGCAGAACCTCCAGGCCGAGACGCTCGCGTCGATCCAGGAGCAGACGATCGACCTGGCCCTCCGCCTCGCCGCCGACGCGCCGGCCCCGGTCGCCCACCTCAACATCGGCGGCGGCTTCGGCGTGCCGTACTTCCCCAAGGACCGGCCCCTCGACCTGCCGCTCCTCGGCGCGCGGCTGGGCGAGGTCCTCGCGGCCCGGGACGACGGGGCGCTGCGCGAGGCCCGGATCATCATCGAGCTCGGCCGCTACATCGTCGGCGAGGCCGGCGTCTACGTCAGCCGCGTCGTCGACCGCAAGGAGTCGCGCGGCCAGGTCTTCGTCGTGACCGACGGCGGCCTGCACCACCAGCTCGCCGCCTCTGGCAACTTCGGCCAGGTGCTGCGACGCAACTACCCGGTCGCCGTCGGCAACCGCATGGACGAGGCCGCGGTCGAGACCGCGACGGTCGTCGGCTGCCTGTGCACGCCGCTCGACCTCCTCGGCGACAAGGTCGCGCTGCCCAGGGCCGACGTCGGCGACCTCGTCGTCGTGTTCCTGTCCGGCGCCTACGGCCTGACGGCCAGCCCGACGGCCTTCCTCGGCCACCCGGCGCCGGTCGAGATCCTGGCATGAACGGGGCCGGCTCCCTGACGGTCGAGCCGCTCGGCGAGGACGACCTGCCGGCGGTCGCGGCGCTGATGCACGCCCACATGAACCCGCGCATCCCGGTCGCGGACTGGGAGCGCTCGTACCGGATGCCGTGGGCCCGCTGCGGCCCGCACTACGGCTACGGCCTGTGGCAGGACGGCCGGCTCGCCGGCGCGTACACGGTGATCTGGTCGCGGCGCACGGTCGACGGGCGGGAGGAGCTGTTCGGCAACCTCGCGGCCTGGTGCGTCGAGCCCGAGCTACGCCTGCACAGCCTGTCGCTGCTCAAGCAGGTCCTGGCCGACAAGCAGGTGCACCTGACCGACCTGTCGCCCAAGCCCGAGGTCGCGCGCCTCATGCGGCGGTTCGGGTTCGAGGCCCTCGACACGACCTGGTGCCTCATGCCCAACCTGCCGTGGTGGGGCCTCACGCGGATCCTGACCGACCCGGCCGCGATCGCGGCCCGGCTCGCCGGCGACGCCCGGCAGGTGTTCGAGGACCACCGCGACGTCGGCGCGGTCCACCACCTGCTGCTCGACGTCCGCGACCGCCCCTGCCACGTCATGTACCACCGCCGCACGCGCAAGGGCGTGCCCTGCGTGACGGTCCTGCACGTGTCCGAGCCGGCCGCGCTGCCGGGCCGGTACCTCGGCCTCGGCGGCCACTTCCTGCGGCGCGAGCGGGCCCTGCTGACGGTCTGGGAGGACCGCTTCCTCGTCCGCCGGCCGCTGCTGTCGCGGCGCACGGCCTCGCCCCACGCCAAGCTCTTCCGCAGCCCGACGCTCGGGCCCGGGCGGATCGACAACCTCTACTCCGAGCTCGTGACCCTCGCCGAGCCGGGCAGCAAGTGATGGCCGGTCCCTCCGAGCGCGGCGGTGCGGGCGCGGCTCAGGCGGCGCCGAGCTTGTCCTCGACGAAGCCGCACAGCGTCCCGACGGTCTCGAACACCTCGACGCTGAGCTCCTCGCCGTCGATGACGATGTCGAAGCGCTCTTCGAGGCCGAGCACGACCGTGACCACGGCCATCGAGTCGAACTCGGGCAGGCTGCCGAACAGGGGGGTCGCGTGGTCGAAGGCCGCGACGCGGTCACCCAGCTCGAGCGACTCGCGCAGGACTTCTTTGACGCCGTCGAGAACCTCCGTCACCCTATCGCCTCGCAGTTGGTCGGACCGGCAGCAGGACGGCCTCTCGTACTCGGCGACAGGACCGGAGTCAACAAGCCTCTCCGCCGGGCGACCCGGGGCCGTCCCGGGCGCGGCGGCGCACCCATGACCCCAGCGAGGCGACCCCTTGCGCTACCTCGTCCATGACCTCGTCGAGCACGCCGCCGACCGCGACGCCGGGGCCCCGGCCCTCGCCGACAAGGCCCGCGCGCTGAGCTACGGCGAGCTGGCGACGGCCGTCCGCGCGGCGGCCGGCGGCCTGCTCGGCCTCGGGCTCGGCCGCGAGGAGCGCGTCGCGATCTGGCTCGACAAGCGCGTCGAGACCGTCGTGGCGATGTTCGGCGCGGCCGCGGCCGGCGGCGTCTACGTGCCGGTCAACCCGCTGCTCAGGCCGCCGCAGGTCGCCTACATCCTGCGCGACTGCGGCGTGCGCGTGCTCGTGACCTCGCCCGAGCGGCTGGCGATGCTCGCCCCCGAGCTCGAGGACCCCGGCGCGCTGGCCGCGGTCGTCCTCGTCGGCGACGGTGACCCCGGCGGGGTCTTCGGCGGGCTCGAGCGCCGCGGCTGGGACGAGCTCCTCGCCGCCGGGCCCGGCCGCGCGCCGCGCGCGCTGACCGACGCCGACATGACGGCGATCCTCTACACGTCGGGCAGCACGGGCATGCCCAAGGGCGTCGTGCTGTCGCACCGCAACGTCGTGACCGGCGGCAAGAGCGTCAGCAGCTACCTGGGGAACCGCGCCGACGACCGCATCCTGGCCGTGCTGCCGCTGAGCTTCGACGCCGGCATGAGCCAGCTCACGACCGGGTTCTGCGTCGGCGCCCAGGTCGTCCTGCTCAACTACCTGCTCGCCCGGGACGTCGTGCGCGCCTGCACCAGGCACCGCATCACCGGGCTGACCTGCGTGCCGCCCCTGTGGATGAAGCTCGTGCAGGAGGACTGGCCGGCCGAGACCGCCGCCGAGCTGCGCTACTTCGCCAACACCGGCGGGCACATGCCGCGGACGACCCTCGACCGGCTGCGGGCGATCTTCGCCAACGCGAGACCCTACCTGATGTACGGGCTGACCGAGGCGTTCCGGTCGACGTACCTCGACCCGGACGAGGTCGACCGCCGCCCCGACTCGATCGGCAAGGCCATCCCCAACGCCGAGGTCCTCGTCGTCCGGCCCGACGGCACCGAGTGCGCCCCCGGCGAGGTCGGCGAGCTCGTGCACCGCGGGGCCCTCGTCAGCCTCGGCTACTGGAACGCGCCCGAGCTGACGGCCATCCGCTTCAAGCCGGCGCCGGGGCGGCCGGACGGCGTCCCGACGACCGAGCTCGCGGTGTGGTCCGGCGACCTCGTCCGCAGGGACGAGGACGGCTTCCTGTACTTCGTCGGGCGCAACGACGACATGATCAAGACCTCGGGGTACCGCGTCAGCCCGTCAGAGGTCGAGGAGGCCGTGCTGCACACCGGGCTCGTGCGCGAGGCGGCCGCGATCGGCGTGCCCGACGAGGAGCTCGGCCAGGTCATCGTCGTGCTCGCGGTCCCGGCCGAGGCCGGTCCCTTCGACCCGGCGCCCGTGCTCGAGGCCTGCCGCAAGCGGCTCCCGCTCTACATGGTCCCCAAGGAGGTCCAGGCCCGCGCCGAGCTGCCCCGCAACGCCAACGGCAAGATCGACCGGCCCCGGCTCAAGCGGGAGCTCACCGAGGGCTGAGTGCGCCCGTCCATCGGAGACCAGTGCCGCTCGCTCCGGGGGACGATCCTCGTCGTGCTCGCGGTCACGGCCTGCCTCGTCGCGATGGTCGTCGGGATCCACCTGTGGAAGGGGATCCCGGTCGGCGACCTGACCCGTGACCCCGTCGCGCTGTTCGCCGGGCGCGTCTACGTCGGCTTCGTGTCGCAGCTCGGCCTGTTCATGTGGGCGGCCACGGTCGCCGTGTGCCTGTTCACGGCCCGGATCACCCGCGGTCGGCCCGGGCTCGAGGGCCGGCGGCGCTTCCTCGTCGTGTCCGCGCTCCTGACGGCCTACCTCCTCGTCGACGACGCCTTCCTGTTGCACGAGGAGGTGTACCCGCGCCTCGGCATCCCGGAGAAGCTCGTCTACGGCAGCTACATCGGCCTCGTCCTGCTGTGGCTCGTCCGCTCCCGCGCGGTGATCCTCGCGACCGAGTTCGTCCTGCTCGTCCTGTCCCTGGCCTGCTTCGCGACCTCGGTCGCCATCGACGCCTTCGAGCCGCCCCTGCCGGGCTTCTTCCTGTGGGAGGACGGCTTCAAGGTCTGCGGGATCCTGTTCTGGCTGGCCTACTTCGTCCGCGTCGCCGCGGCCACCGCCCGCGCGGACGGGAGCGGACCGGCTGCGAACGCACCGCCCGACTGAGGAGTCGCTATCCTCTGCCCGATCGGTGGGCAGTGAGCCCGCCGGGAGGTACGCGCCTTGTTCGAGGGCATCCACGACAGCCTGGTCGTCGCGCTGCGCTACGACTCCCGCAGCAGGGAGCTGGTCCTCGACGTCGAGCCGGACCACGGCACCGCGCCTGCGCCGTTCGCTCTGGTGTTCCGCGGTGTCGAGGCGTTCTCGTTCCCTACCCACTGCTCCCGTCGATCCTCTTCTCGATCCAGGACCGGGATGCGGCACTGCTCGTCGACGAGGAGTGGGACCGACTTGATGCCGGCGATCATCAGAACGGTTGGCCGGGACCCTGGGCAAGGGACCACGAGACCGCGATCGCGTTCGTCCGCACGTCCGGCCTCGTCGCCTACGACGTCAACTCGAGCTACGGGATGAACGGCTGGGTCCTGGCTCGGTCGCTCGAACTGGTGCCGGGATCTTCCGAGCCCAGATCGTCGGCGACATCGGAGGGTGCGTGACCCCCGAGCGTGACCCACGCGTCGAGCGGCTCGTCCGGGAGGAGGTCGAGGTCGTGGCGGCTCGACCCGGCGTGGCCGGCGGCCTTCGCCGAGGAGGAGGAGCGGCTCCGGGCCTGGCTGCCGGCCGACCTCGTCGGGCGCATCGAGCACTTCGGGAGCACGGCCGTGCCCGGCCTCGCGGCCAAGCCGATCATCGACGTCCTCGTCGAGGTAGGCGACCTCGGGGCGACCCGCGACCGCATCGCGCCGCTGCTAGAGGCCAGGGGCTACGAGTACCTGTGGCGGCCGACGCGGGGCGACGACGGCGAGCCGTTCTACGCCTGGTTCATCCGGCGTGACCCGGTGAGCGGCCGGCGCACGCACCACCTCCACGTGGTCGAGCCCGGCATGACCGAGCACTGGGACCGGCTGCGGTTCCGGGACGCCCTGCGCGCCGACCCGGGGCTCGCCCGCGACTACGAGGCCCTCAAGCGCCGCCTCGCCGCCGACCACCCCAGGGACCGGGTCGCCTACACCGAGGGCAAGGCGGCCTTCATCGAGCGGGCCACGAGGCAGACGCGAGCAGAGGAGCGGGAGCGATGACCAAGCCGGACTTCAGCGGGCGCTGGCGCTTCGATCCGTCGTCGTGCGAGGCCGACACGCCCACGCCGCGGTTCCACGAGCTGGTGATCGAGCAGGACGGGGACAGGTTCCGCTTCGTCCTGGTCAGGGGGGCCGGGCCCGACGGCGAGGTGCAGGAGTACCGGCTCGTCATCGGCGAGGAGCACCCGCCGATCCCCCAGGGGCCGGCGACGCTCCACCCCTGGCTCGAGTGGAAGGGGGCCGACCTCCAGCTGAGCTTCGTCGTGCGCATCGAGGGCGAGGAGGGCTCCTGGCTCGTGCGGCTCGCGCTCGGCGAGGGCGGCGTCCTGCTGCACGCCCACGAGCACTTCCGCGGCTTCGGCCAGGACCAGGACGCCATCCGGACCTTCGTCAGGACATGAACACCCAGGTCCTGATCGTCGGCGCGGGACCCACCGGCCTGATGCTGGCCAACCAGCTGGCCCGGCGCGGCGTCGGGGTCGTGATCGTCGACCGCCACGCCGGCCCGGCCAAGGAGACCCGCGCCCTCGGCGTCCAGGCGCGGACGCTCGAGATCTACCGGCACCTCGGCGTCGTCGACCGCGCCCTCGAGCTCGGCAAACGGGGGACCGGGGCCAACATCTGGGCCTCCGGGCGGCGCATGGCGCGGGTGCCGCTCGGCCAGGCCGGCCGCGGGCGGACGCCGTACCCGTTCATCCTCGTCCTCGGCCAGGACGACAACGAGCGGCTCCTCGGCGACCGGCTGCGCGAGGACGGGGTCGAGGTGCGGTGGAGCACCGAGCTCATCGAGCTCCGGCAGGAGGACGACGGCGTGACCGCGGTCCTGCGCGGCGAGGGCGGCGCCGAGGAGCGGCTCCGGGCCGACTGGGTCGCGGGCTGCGACGGGGCGCACAGCTTCATCCGCGAGCACTGCGCGGTCCCGTTCATCGGCGCGCCGTACGAGCACGTGTTCTACGTCGCCGACACGGTCTCGACCGGCGACATGGTCCCCGACGAGGTCAACGTGTTCCTGTGGAAGCGGGGCTTCCACCTGTTCTTCCCGATGCGCGGCGACGACCACTGGCGCATCGTCGGGATCCTGCCCGCGGCCCTGCGCGACCGGGACGGGCTCGGCCTCGCCGACGTCGTCCCGTCGCTCGAGGCCGAGGCCGGCGACAGCCTCGACATCCGCTCCTGCCAGTGGTTCTCGACCTACCGGATCCACCACCGCTGCGCGGCGCGGTTCCGGGACGGGCGCTGCTTCCTGCTCGGCGACGCGGCCCATATCCACAGCCCGGTCGGTGCCCAGGGCATGAACACCGGGCTGCAGGACGCCTACAACCTCGGCTGGAAGCTCGCCCTCGTCTGCGCCGGCCGCGCCCGGGCCGCCCTGCTCGACACCTACGAGGAGGAGCGGCTGCCGGTCGCGCGGCGGCTGTTGGCGACGACCGACCGGGTATTCAAGTTCCTGGTCTCCGACGGCTGGCTCGCGGGGCTGATCCGAACGCAGGTCATGGCCCGCCTCGCGGCCTTCGCGATGCGGCGGGAGCGGCTGCAGGCCTTCGCGTTCCGGATCGTGTCGCAGACCGGCATCCACTACCGGGGGACCTCGCTGGCCCGGGGGTCGGCGGGCATGCCGCGCGGCGCGCCCCGGGCGGGGGAGCGCTTCCCCTGGGCGCGCCTCGTGCTGCGGCCGGGCGCGCCGGCCTCGGACCTGTACGAGGTCCTCGACGACCGCCGCTTCCACCTGCTGCTGTTCGGCCAGGGCGCCGAGGGTGCCCCCGACCTCGGCGACCTCCTGCAGGTCCACGAGGTCCCCGACGACCCGGCCAACACCGCGGAGCGCGCGCGCCTGCGGATCCCGAGCCCGGCGTTCTACCTGCTCCGCCCCGACGGCCACGTCGGGCTGTGCGGGCGCCACCTGCAAGCCGCTGACCTCGAGGCATGGTTGGGGCAGAGGCTGGGTCTCGCCACTGCCTGGGCCTGAGTCGCGGTTATCGTGTCCGCGGAGCACGAAGAGAGGAGTGCGATGGAAGAGAGGCAAGGAACGCGCAGACCCGGCACAGGGATCACCTTCGGCGCGATCATCCCTAGCGCCCTGGGCTCCATGGTCCTGGTGGTCGGTCTGATGTGCCTGGCGATCCTCTACGTCAGTGACGCACCCCTGTCGACACGGCGCGAGTCCATGGTGATGGCCATCATCGTCGGCGGCGCTGCGGCCTGGCTGGGCGCCTGTCACGTGTGGCACGCCCGGATCCGCAACCAAGGTTGATGCGCGTCGGATCCATCGACGTCGATGTTCTGTGGAGAGTCTCGTGGCCGACATCTCGATCGACGAGCACCTGGAACGGATCCGCGCCTCGGTGCCCGAGGACGGGAGGGTGACCGGGCTCAGCCGCGAGCTCTGCGAGGCGGCGCTGGCCGAGCACCCGGGCGGATTCGCCGGGCTCGCCCGCGTCCTCGCCCAGCTCGGCCGCAGGGACGAGGCCTTGGCACTGCTGTCTCCGGAGTGGTGCCCCTTCGCCGAGGCGCGTCCGTGCGCGAGATGCGGGACGAGGTCGCCGAGGGGCTGTGGCGACCGATGTCGTGACGAGGGCCGGGTAGAACCACCCGAAGGCGCCGGTGGTGGACCTGACGGCTCCAGGCATCGGGCATAGGATCAGGGCCCGGCCCCGTTCGGATCCCACGCCCTGGAACGGAGACACGCCATGCGCATCGTCGCGGTGATCGTCCTCGCCACCCTGGCCACATGCCGCTCGACGTCAGGGTCTGCGGGTTCCGGCACGATCCCGGTCGAGCTGGGCGCACGGGCGTTCAACGGTGGGGACGACATCGTCATCGAGGAGGTCGCCTCGGATCGGGGAGACCTCGGCCCGGGTGCCGTGGTGACCGTGCGCGGGAGGTACCGACTCGGCTCGCGTGAGCGGGCGACCCTCTACTTCGGCACCACGGTCACGACCGACGTGCGGGCGCCGGACTCGCCGGACGAGCAGGAAGTGGTCGGCGAGGGTGACGGCACCTTCGAGCTGACCCACCGCGTGCCCGGGCCGGGCTATCTCCACCTGACCTACTACGACCTCGGGTCGGGTCGGCCCTTCGGCGGCGTGTACTTCGGGCGCGGCGACGGAGTCCTCCGGGAGATGACCTGGTCCTACACGCGCTGATCGGTGGGTGGTCGGGGCCGCGCCCTCCGGCAGCTCCGCACCAAGGTCTCGATCGGCCAGGAGGTGGCACCCGAGATGGATGCACGAGCAGGCGACCAGGTCCTCGGTTGGGTCCTCTATGACGGGGGCTGCGGGTTCTGCAGCCGGTGGGTCCCGTTCTGGTCGCACACGCTCCGCCGTCGGGGCTTCGCCATTGCCACGCTCCAGTCCCCGCTGGCCGCAGAGCTGGTCCCCCTGGACGAGGCCGAGCGGACGGCGGACCTGAGGTTGGTCCTCGCCGACGGCCGGCAGGTCGCCGGAGCCGATGTCTACCGGCACGTCATGCGTCGCATCTGGTGGGCGCTGCCGCTGTACCTGCTGTCCAGGACATGGGGCTTCCGGCGTGTCTTCGACTGGGGTTATCGGACCTTCGCCGTCAACCGGTATCGGATCTCCGCGACCTGTGGTCTGCGCGGGCAGCGGCAGGCCTAGGCCCGACGCCGAGAACGGGGCTGGATGCAGAGCTCGAGTCGACATCCACCAAGAAGCTCGTCCACGACGGCTGGAAGCGCCTCCTCCGAGTGCGGGAGTAAAGCCCCGGCGTGATCCGTTTTGTCCGCGTGCAGGACCGACCGATGGGCCCTGCCTGCCCTCGACCCTCGGGTGAGGGACGAGGCATCCGGGCATCGGAGAGGAGAGGAGGCATGTCCAAACCATGCCTGGTTCGGTTCCGGGACCTCCGGGCCGAGGACTTCGAGCACCACCCGGTCTGGGCCAGCTGCCACAGCTTCGACCTGTACGAGCCGTGGTTCGAGGAGACCGACGAGGAGACGTTCCGACCCTGGGAGGGTCACGTGCCCATCGACCCCGAGGACGGGCTGTTCCTGGTCCGGGCGACGATGACCTTCGCGGACGGCAGGCGGTTCCCCGGCTTCCTGACCCCGGTCCACCCCGAGGACGAGGGCGACCTCGAGCTGCTCCGGCCACACCTCTTCGCCAAGGGCCTCAACATCGGCTTCTGGAGCGGCGTCCCACGGATCCACGAGGGGAACAAGGCGTCCTTCGACGCCGCCCTGGGCACCGGCCACGCCGGGGTCTTCCCGATCGAGGCGCGCTGCGACGTGGGCCTGGCCGACGGGGTCTGTGTCGCGACCCTCGAGGGCTTCTACCACTGGGTCAACGCCCACGAGGTCGTCGTCGAGCGGTGAGCGTCGGGCGGGTCCCGGTCAGTCGTCGGTCGACGCCGGCAGGTGGTACATGATCGCCTTGTCGAACGGCGACCACAGGGCCGTGCGGACCCCGGCGGCCTTGAGGCCGGTGTTGGTCCAGTCGTTGCACGTGTAGAGCAGGCTGTACGAGCCCGCGCCCTCGAAGAAGGCGTCGCGGTCGTGGTAGCGGGCGCCGAGGATGCGCCGCGCACGACCCTCGGCGTCGAGGGCGAAGGCCTCGCGGACGTGGTCGAGGAGGCGGCCGTACTCCTCGGGCCGCAGGACGACGCGCCGGACGCGCTCGCCGGGCCGGGGCTCCGACCACCAGTAGACGACGTGGACCACCGTGCTGCTCGGGAGCAGCATCGCGTTGAGCGCCGTCGTGACCCTCAGGTCCGACCAGCGCGGGGTCTCGAGGTAGAACGCGCGGTCGCCCCAACCGAACTCGACGTAGGGGCAGTCGTCCCCGCTGGCGTCCTCGAACGGCACGAAGCGCAGCAGGTCGTCGTCGCCCTCGCCCCTCGGCACGATGAAGCTCGTGTGCACCCCGTTGGTGATGACGTACACGGCCGTGCCCTGCTCGGCCTGCCGCCAGGAGGTGTTGACAGGGACCAGGCCCATGACGACGGCGGTGCCGACGTAGAGCAGCGCCAGGGCCACGACGCCGAGGACGGCCCGGAGCGTCCACACCAGGGTGCTCCGCACGAGGCCCCTCTCGGCGCCTGAGCTGCGTGCATCGGGACTCTGCTCGGTCATGCCGGGACTCGCGGGCGGTGACGGGGGCGACCCGATGCTAGCACCGGGAGCCTCACCGATGCCGTGCGCGACCCTGGTCGGGGAGCACTGCCTGGGTAGGATCGGCCGCCCACCCTCGATCCAGCCCAGGAGCGGACCATGGAGCTCGGCGCGTTCTCGATCAGTCTGGCCGTCAAGGACCTGCAGGCCTCGAAGGAGTTCTACGAGAAGCTCGGCTTCGAGAGCTTCCACGGGGACCAGGCGCAGAACTGGCTGATCCTCAAGAACGGCCCCCACGTCATCGGGCTGTTCCAGGGGATGTTCGACCGCAACATCATGACCTTCAACCCGGGCTGGGACGGCGAGGCCCGGAAGCTCGACTCCTTCACCGACGTCCGGGAGCTCCAGCGCCGGCTCAAGGCCCAGGGTGTGACGCCCGTGCAGGAGGCCGACGAGAGCACGACCGGCCCGGCGAGCGTCGTCATCGTCGATCCGGACGGCAACCCGATCCTGCTCGACCAGCACGTCTGAGCGTGGCATGACCGTCCTCGTCGTCGGCGCGACCGGCAAGACCGGCCGGCTGCTCGTGCGCCAGCTCCTCGCGCGCGGGCTGGCCGGTGCGGTTCGTGCTGATGAGCTCGTCCGGCGTCCGCAACCGCGACGTCGCCGAGCCGCTGTCGCTCCCGCATCGCGCCGTCATCGGCCTGCTCCGGCTGCTGGTCCCGCCGCACCCGGGCAACGAACGGGCCGCGGGATACCTGCGGACCCGCGTCGGCCAGCAGGACCCGGCCATCGAGTGGGTCGCGGTCCGCCCCGACGGCCTCGTCGACGAGGACGACGTCACGCCGTACGAGGCGCACCCCTCGCCGCTGCGCAGCGCCATCTTCGACGCCGGCCGGATCAGCCGGCTCGACGTCGCCCACTTCATGGCCGAGCTCCTCACCGACGACGGGCTGTGGAGTCGCTGGAAGGGTCGGATGCCCGTGCTCTACGGCAAGGTGGGGGACCCTGCCTGCCCCTGGCCGGGCGGTCGTGAGGCCGCGCGACTCAGAACACGAACGCGGCCCGGACCTGGAACACCCACATGTCCTCGCGGTCGCGGTCGCCGCCGGGCTGGTGCCAGAACTGCAGGTCCGGCTGCAGGACCAGGGTCTCCAGCAGCTCGACGCGGTAGAAGGTCTCGACGACGAGCTCGTTGCCGTCGACGCCGCCGGCCTGGGGCTTGTTGGTGTACGCCTTGGACAGGGCCAGGCCGAGGCTGTCGCGGGCGCGCCCCGGGATCAGGCCCTGGACCCGCGCGCCGAGCACCCACTGGTCGCGGACGAACTGCACGAAGCGGTCGCCCTTGGCCAGCTGCGAGAAGGCCGACACCGCGAAGGCCCCGCCGCGCCCGTCCTCGACCCGCAGCAGGTCCTTCTCGACGCCGACCCACCAGCCCCAGAGCTCGTTGCGGCGCACGCCGTTGACGTCGTCGAACGCGCCCGTGTGCCGCCAGGTCCCCATCCGGATCCGCCCGCGCCGCTGCTCGTCCCACCACTCGAAGGCGCCCTCGAGCAGGATCATGTACGAGCGGCCGTCCTGGTCGGGGTACAGCCCCGGGCTGTCGTTGCGGTCGATGACGTCGAGCCGGAACGTCATCTCCGGCTCGGGCGTGACGAACAGCTCGACCCCGTCGCCCTGGTCCGGGCGCGTCGGGTAGTCGTAGATCGTCGGCGTGTACGCGAAGGCCCGGCCCTGGAGCTCGCGCATGTACTCGAAGCGCTGGATGTCGCGCCCGGCGTCGAGCCGCCCGAGCTTGAAGCCCGCGAACCCGCCGCCGAACTCCTGCCGCCAGTACGCCTCGCGGACCTCGGTCTCCTCCGGCCCGTCGAGCGAGGAGATGCCCTGCAGCGTGGCCGTGTCCTCCTCCGACGAGGGGCCCTCGCGGTGGTAGCCCTCGAGCCGCAGGCTCGTGCCCTTCAGCCCGAAGCTCTTCTCGAGGCTCCAGTCGACCGCGGCGTCGGCGAACAGCCGGTCGCGGAAGCGGTCCTCGAGCCCGCCGTCGAACGCCCGCGAGCCCTCCCAGATCACGCGCCCGGCGAAGGCCATCCCCAGCTCGCCCCCCTCGAAGCGCAGCCCGACCCAGTCCTTGAGCGGCGCCGGCCGCCACGGCTCCGGCTCGAGCCCGATCGGCTTCCAGTCGAGGTTCGTCGGGGCCGGCGTGTATGGGCTGTCGCCCCCGCGGGCCGCCTGGGCCGAGGCGACGGCCGTCAGGACCAGCGAGGCGACGGGCAGCAGGAGCGGCGGCCGCGGGCGGGACATCGCGCCCAGCCTAGCGGGCCGCGGGTCCGGGTCACCGTCCGGGGCTCGCGGCCGGGTCGCGGACCCGGACGCCCGAGCTGGCGCGCTCGGCCGGCGT
>JAWKUM010000003.1:0-296567 GCA_041398545.1 Planctomycetota bacterium
TGATGCAGATCGGCACCCGCTGGCGCCACGAGGCGGGGTTGTGCCGCCAGGGCGGTGGCGCGACCTCGAGGTCGGGTTCAGCTGTCGTCCGACGGTTCATGGTCGGGTGCGCGGAGGACACGATCGGCTCCCTCCCTGATCAGGAGACCCTTCGCCGAGGAGGGGAGGCGGACATCGCAGTCCACGTCCACGTGGATCAGGATCGCGTCCACGTCGAGGACCCTGATCCGCGCGTCGCCGAACCCGTCGCGGGCCAGGCACCTGACCGCCCCGGCCACCCGGCGACGGTCCGAGAACAGGCCTACGACGCGGCAGGTCCGCTGTCTCGTGGGGTCCAAGGTGCGAGGCGACCCGGCCGGGCCCACGGGTCCGGCTAGGGCCCTCCGTGCCGGACCCCGTCGGGCGTGGGGAGGCCGTTCGCCTCGTACCACGCCTCCGGGTCCTCGACGAGCTTGGCGAGGATCGTGTCGATGTCCCGGCGGAGGCTGTGACCAGGTCGCCAGGAGAGGACGCGCTCGGCCTTGGTGATGGCGACCGGATAGTCGGCGTCGGCGAGGTCGATCATCCACGGCTTGATGAACGCATCCTCGCCGAACGGGAGCTTGTCCTTCAGCCAGGCACCGGCCTTGGCGACCGGAGCGGGGATCCGGATCGTCGTCCAGGAACGGCCGTGGAGGGCCGAACCGATCCGGTCCTGCAGCTCATCGTAGCTCAGTCGCTGGGGCTCTCCGACCATGAACACCTCGTGGGGGTGGAGCTTGCCACGGGCCTCGACCACCGCGTGGATGCAGGCGCAGAGGTCCTCGACGTGGATGAAGGCCTGCCCATGGTCGGGGTTGCCCGGGAACATGTGGCTCTCGAGCTCCTTCTCGTGGATCCTCCGGATCTGCTGGGCGATCGGGATCGAGTGCCCCATGTCGTCATAGACCCCGGCGATGCGCAGCACGACCTTGGGGAAGGCCGAGGGATGCGCGGAGATGACCTGCTCGGCCTCGACCTTGGACCTCGGGTATGCCCACTCGGCCTCGAGGGGACCGTCCTCGTCGATCGGTGTCCCGTCGACCGAGGGCCGCATGACGAGCATGCTGCTGGAGAACACGAACTGTCCGACCGCGAAGCCCTCCAGGGCGTCGAGCATCCGGCGCGTCCCCTCAACCGTGAGGTCGTGGTACAGGGGGCTGGGCTCCCCGGAGAAGTCGTAGTAGGCCGCGAGGTGGACCACGCTCGCGAGGCTCGGGCCGTGGACCCTCCGGATCTCCTGCATCGCCCCCTGGACGGCCTCGTCGGAGCAGAGGTCGCAGACCAGGAAGTGGCTGCCCTCGGGGGGATCCGCCGGCGGATCGCGGTCCAGGCCCACGACGAGGTAGTCCTCGCCGAGGGCGGCGCAGAGCCTCGACCCGATCAGGCCGCTGGCTCCGGTGATCACGACAATCGGTCGCTCGTCGCTCACTTCTCCCTCCCGTTGCTTCGGGGTCCCTTCGGGGCGGAAGGTGGTGCCCCTCACTCCCCACCCGTGGCGACGCTCATCCCGGCCTCCTGCCAGGCCTTCATGCCCCCCTCATAGTCGATGACGTTCTCGAAGCCGGCCTCGGCCAGCTTCTCCGCGGCCTTCGGAGAGGCGTCGCAGTCCTTGCTCGCGCAGTAGACGACGATCTCCCTGCTCTTGTCCCCGTCGACGAGGTCCTCGCAGCGGTCCACGAAGTCCTTGGACTCGAGACCGACGTGGACCGAGGTGGGGATGTGGGCCTTGTCGAAGGCCTCCTGCTCGAGGACGTTGACGACGGGCACCTCCTTGTGCACGTCCAGCTTGTTCCTGAGCGCGGTCGTCGAGATGTCACGGACCTTCACGGCTCCCTCCTCGGGATCTCTCCCATCACTTGGTGTCGGCTCACAGACGAAGGCATGACCTGCGTCGGGTGATGCATGGCTGCGAGCAGTGGATGCAAGAGCCATGCCGGCACGCGGCGGCAGGTGGTGGGTCCGCGCGGATGGTGCCGGATCACGCCTACCGCCGATGATCGCGCCTCCGACCGGGACCTCGCGATCGGAGGTCCCGGGTACGGACGTCCTCCCTCTGGTCCCTCGCGGATCGGAGGGCCGGCCTCCGACGGGGCGCGAGGCCAGCCGGACCGGGGGAGCGGCACGCCGCTTGCTCGCCAGGGTCGGTCGTGAAGACCGGGCACACTGCCACCGAGCGACAGCGCCTGCGGGAGAAGCTGACCGAGGACTGGACCCGGTCCACGGACGAGCTCATCGAGCTCCTCGGGCCGCGACAGGCGAGGCGGGTCCTGCTCGAGGTCCGTCACCGCGCGGCCGAGCTGGATGCCGATCCGGACCTCGGGTGCGGCACGCCGTACGTCAACACCATCGGCGCCCACGAGCAGCCGACCTTCGCCGGGGACGAGGCGCTCGAGGATCGCCTCGAGGCCTGGGTCCGCTGGAACGCCATGGCCATGGTCGTCGGGGCCAACCGGCGCCTGCCTGGCATCGGAGGGCACCTGTCGACCCACGCGTCCGCCGCGACCCTGTTCGAGGTCGGCTTCAACCACTTCTTCCGCGGCAAGGACCACCCCGAGGGCGGGGACCAGGTCTACTTCCAGGGCCACGCCTCGCCGGGCGTGTACGCGCGGGCCTACCTGGAGGGGCGCCTCGACGAGGGCCGGCTGCTCGCGTTCAGGCGCGAGCTGGAGGGAGGCCTCAGCTCGTACCCGCATCCCTGGTCGATGCCGGGGTTCTGGGAGTTCCCGACGGTGTCGATGGGGCTCGGCGCGCTCTGCGCGGTCCACCAGGCCCGCTTCGATCATTACCTCGAGGCGCGGGGCCTGGTCGACCACGGAGGCCGGGTCTGGGCGCTCCTCGGTGACGGTGAGATGGACGAGCCCGAGGCCACCGCCGGCCTGTCCCTCGCCGCGCGCGAGGGCCTGGACAACCTCGTCTTCGTCGTCAACTGCAACCTGCAGCGCCTGGACGGTCCGGTGCGCGGCAACGGCAAGATCCTCCAGGAGCTCGAGCGACGGTTCTCCGGCGCCGGCTGGCACGTCATCAAGGTCGTCTGGAGCTCGGCCTGGGACCCGCTGCTCGACGACGACCACGACGGCGTCCTCCTGAGGCACATGGAGCGCACCTGCGACGGCGACTGGCAGCGGATCGCTGCCGGCGGCCCCGATGCCCTGCGACGCGAGTTCTTCGGCCAGGCACCCGAGCTCGAGGCGTTGCTGGACGGAAGGGACGAGGCGGTGCTCGCACGGCTCGGGTTCGGCGGACATGACCGCCGCAAGGTCCAGGCCGCCCTCGCGCAGGCGGAGCGCCAGGAGGGCAGGCCGACGGTGGTCCTGGCCAAGACCGTCAAGGGACACCTGCTCGGGAGCCACGAGGCACGCAACGACACCCACAAGGCCAAGGTCCTCGACCACGAGGAGGTCATGGAGCTGCGCGACCGGCTCGGACTACCGATCTCCGACGGCGACCTCGCCGGCGATCGGCTCCCGTTCCGGAGGCCGGCCCCGGACTCGCCCGAGGCCCGCTACCTGCGCGAGCGACGCGAGGAGCTGGGCGGGCCGGTCCCCGAGCGCCGCCCTCGGCGCGGTCGGGCGTCCCTCACCCTGCCGAACGGGGACGTCTTCGAGGAGGCCATCGACAACTTCACCGGGAAGGAGGCGACGACGACGGTCTGCCTCGTCCGCCTGCTCGGGGGCCTCGGCCGGCTCGATGGGTTCGGGGAGCGCCTGGTCCCGATCGTTCCCGACGAGGCCCGGACCTTCGGGATCGAGGCCCTGTTCCCGCGGTTGGGGATCTACGCCCCCGGCGGCCAGCGGTACCGGCCGGTGGACGCCGGCACGCTGCTCTCGTACGAGGAGCGCGCGGACGGGCAGATCCTGGAGGAGGGCATCACGGAGGCCGGAGCCATGGCCTCGACGATCGCGGCGGGGACGGCCCACGCAAATCACGGGGTCGCGATGGTCCCGTTCTGGTTCTTCTACTCCATGTTCGGCTTCCAGCGGGTGGGCGACCTGATCTGGGCCGCGCAGGACGCACGTGCGCGCGGCTTCCTGATCGGCGCCACCGCGGGTCGGACCACGCTGAACGGAGAGGGTCTGCAGCACCAGGACGGCCACAGCCACCTCCTGTCCCTCGCCCACCCGGCGGTGCGGAGCTTCGACCCGGCGTTCGGCTACGAGGTCGTCACCATCGTCCGCCACGGCCTGCACAGGATGCACGAGCTGGATCGGGACGAGCTGTTCTACGTGACCGTCCACAACGAGCCCTTCGTCCAGCCGCCGATGCCGGTGGGCTGCGAGGAAGGCGTGGTCCGGGGGATGTACCTGCTGTGTGGACCTTCGGAAGCGCCGCGGGAGCGGGATACGCGTGGGCGTGAATTCCCCGTCGTGCAGCTCCTCGCCAGCGGTCCGATCGTCAGGCAGGCCCTGTCGGCGCAGGAGCGCCTGCGCACGGAACACGGGCTCGAGGCCGCGGTGTGGAGCGTGACGAGTTGGCAGGAGCTCCATCGTGACGCGCTCGCCACGGCCCGATGGAACCGGCGCCACCCGGTCGGGGAGCGTCGCTTGCCCTGGCTCCAGCGGTGCCTGGGCAGCAGGCCGGGGCCGGTCGTCGCGGTCTCCGACTTCACCGCGGCCCTGCCCGCGACCTTGGGGCCGTGGCTCGGACCCGACCAGGTCCTGCTGGGGGCCGATGGCTTCGGGAGGAGCGACGGCAGGGCCGCGCTCCGCGACTACTTCGGGATCGACAGCACGCACCTGGTCGCCGCGGCCCACGAGGCCCTCGTCGGGACCGGGAGGATCGGTGCCGGTGAGCTCCGGAAGGTCCGTGAAGCACTCGGGCTGAGCCCTGGTCTCCACGCCCCGCCCGCGGAGGAGACGACATGAGCATGCAGGTCGAACTGCCCAAGCTCGGCGAGTCGATCGACGGGGGGACCGTGATCTCGATCCTCGTGTCTCCCGGCGACGAGGTCGACGAGGGTCAGGGCTTGATCGAGGTCGAGACCGACAAGGCCACGGCCGAGATCCCGAGCCCGGCGGCCGGGAAGGTCGATTCCGTGGACGTCGAGGAGGGTGACCGGGTCACGACCGGTCAGGTCATCATCGCGCTCGATCAGGACGAGGAAGCCGAGACACCCGAGACACCCGAGGAACCCGAGGAGCCTGACGAATCGGAGGAGCCCGACGAACCCGAGGAGGGCAACGAGTCGTCACGGTCGGTCGAGGCCACCGAGCCTCACGGACCAGCGGTCGCCTCGCCCTCGGTCCGGCGCTATGCGAGGAAGCTCGGCCTCGACGTCGACGACCTGGCCGACGAAGCCGGGGGCGCACGCGTGACCCGGGAGGACGTCGAGGCCCGGGTCCGCGCCCTGCTCCAGGCTCCCGGCGGGCGCTCCGGCCCTGAGCGGGCCGACGAGCTCCCGGACTTCTCGCGGTGGGGTGCCGTCGAGGAGCTCCCGTTGAACCGGATCCGCCGTGGGACGGCCGAGGTCGTCGCGCGTTCGTGGCGGACCATCCCCCAGGTCACCCAGTTCGACAGGGCCAGCATCGACGCCGTCGAGGACCTGCGGCGCAGGTGTCGTGATGAGGTCGAGGCAGAGGGTGGCCGCCTGACCCTGACCGCCGTGCTGATCGCGGCCGTCGCCCGGCTGCTCCCCCGGCACCCCCGGCTCAACAGCAGCCTGTCGGACGACGGGATGAAGCTACTCCTCAAGCGCTACGTGCACATCGGCGTGGCGGTGGACACGGAGGCCGGCCTGCTGACGCCGGTCATCCGGGACGCGGACGCGAAGGGGCTGGGCCGGATCGCAGCCGAGCTCGACGAGCTCTCCGGGCGGGCGCGGGCGAGTCGCCTGGATCCCGACGACCTCGCGGGGGCGAGCTTCACGCTGACCAACCTCGGCGGGCTCGGGACGACGCTCTTCACGCCGATCATCCCCTGGCCCCAGGCCGCGATCCTGGCCGTCGGCCGCGCGGAGCGGCGGGGTGGCCCGCGCGGAGGCGAGGGCCCCCTCGAGCTCCCGCTCGGGCTCGGCTACGACCACCGCTGCGTGGACGGCGCCGAGGTCGCCCGCTTCCTGCGGCACCTGGCCCTGGTCCTCGAGGAGCCGTTGCGGCTCTTGTTGGAGCCGGCGGGGAGCCGTGACGGTGCGACAGGGGGGGCGAGCGAGGAGGGAACCTCGAGATGACGACCGAGACCGTGACCGGACAGTTGATCATCGACCACCTCGAGGAGGGGAACCTGGAGCCGGGGGGGGAGGTCGCGCTCCGCGTGGACCAGTGCCTCCTGCAGGACGCGACCGGGACCCTGGTCATGCTCGAGCTCGAGGTCCTGGGGCTCGATCGGATCGAGGTCGACCTCGCCTCGCAGCACGTCGACCACAACCTGATCCAAGGCGACAACCGGAACGCCGACGACCACCTGTTCCTCCTGTCCGCCTGCCAGCGGTACGGCCTGCACTACTGCCGGCCCGGCACCGGCGTGAGCCACGCGGTGCACATGCAGGAATTCGGCGTGCCCGGCCGGTGTCTGGCCGGCTCGGACAGCCACAGCTGCGCTGCCGGAGGCCTGGGCATGCTGGCCTTCGGCTGCGGCGGGGTGGAGGTCGCCCTCGCCCTCGCCGGGGAGCCGCTACGCATCGTCATGCCCGAGGTCTGGGGCATCGAGCTCCGCGGCGAGCTCCCCGACTGGGTCAGCGCCAAGGACGTCGTCCTGGAGATGCTCCGTCGGTTCGGGGTCGATGGGGGGCTGGGCCGCGTCCTCGAGTACAGGGGTGAGGGTCTGGCCGGTCTCGACGTCTGGGATCGCCACGTCATCGCCAACATGGGCGCCGAGCTCGGCGCGACGACGACCGTGTTCCCCTCCGACGGAAGGACGAGGGACTTCCTCGAACGCCACGGACGCGCCGGGGACTGGCGACGGATCGAGGCAGGCGACGGAGCGCGGTACGACCGCGAGATCGTCCTCGACCTCGACCGGCTCGAGCCGCTGATCGCCCTCCCGTCGAGCCCCGGCAACGTCGTCCCGGTCCGGGAGGTGGCCGGTGAGCCGGTCTACCAGGCATACCTCGGCTCCTCGGCCAACCCGGGCCATCGCGACTTCGCCATCGCCGCCCACATGGTCAAGGGGCGCGTCGCGGACCCGGGCGTCTCCTTCGACATCAACCCGTCGACGCGCAGGGTGCTGGAGGACCTGAGCCGGGACGGCTCGCTGCAGGCGCTCGTGCAGGCCGGCGCGAGGCTCCACCAGGCCGGCTGCAACGGCTGCATCGGGATGGGCCAGGCACCGGCGACGGGGCGCAACAGCCTCCGGACGGTTCCTCGCAACTTCCCCGGGCGCTCCGGGACGCCCGAGGACTCGGTCTTCCTCTGCAGCCCCGAGACGGCCGTCGCCTCGGCCCTGTTCGGGGAGATCACGGACCCGCGGACCCTGGGGATCCCCTGCCCCCCGCGCGAGCAGCTGGAGGCCCCGGCGCGCGAAGGAGCGGGGCGACGCGACCTGGTCTCGCTCGTCGTCGCCCCGCTCGCGGACGACGCCGCGCGGCGGGTCGCGCTCGTCAAGGGTCCCAACATCACGACGTTCCCCGAGCTCGAGCCCCTGCCCGAGGACCTCGTCATCGAGGTCCTGCTCGAGCTCGGGGACGACGTCTCGACCGACGAGATCCTGCCCGCCGGGATGCGGGTCCTGCCCTTCCGCAGCAACCCGCAGCGGATCGCCGAGTTCTGCTTCAAGGCCCTCGAGCCGGATTACATGGGCGCCGCCCGCAGGCTCCTGGACCAGGACGACCTCGACGGCCACGCCGTCATCGCCGGCAACAACTACGGCCAGGGCTCCAGCCGTGAGCACGCGGCCCTCGCGCCGCGGCTGCTCGGGCTGCGGGTCGTCGTCGCGCGGAGCTTCGCAAGGATCCACTGGCAGAACCTGGTCAACTTCGGCGTCCTGCCCCTCCGCTTCGCCGACGAGGGGGCCGCTGACCTGGTCCACGAGGGGAGCCGCCTGCGCTTCCCGGGCCTGCGCTCGGGCCTGGAGGCCGGTGGCGGGTTGCGGGCCATCGTCGAGGACGCCGGGGGCGAGGTCGGGCTGGTGCACGACCTCAGCCCGAGGCAGGTCCGGTACGTCCTCGCTGGTGGGGTCCTCGCCGAAACCCGAACCCGCCGGGGGCAGGCGGTGGACGCGGGGGGAGACCGGGCTAGTCGGTGAGCAGGTTGACGAGGTCGTCGGCGTGCTCCTCCTCGACCGCGAGCACGGACTCCAGGAGTCGCCTCGTCGTGGGGTCCCGATCCCCGATCGTGCGGATCAACTCGCGGTAGGTCGCGATCGCTATCCGCTCGGCGACGAGGTTCTCGCGGACCATCTCCTCGAGGCTCCTGCACTCCACGTAGTCCGAGTGGCTGCGGTCGGCGAAGCTCGAGGGGTCGAGATCGGGCCTCCCGCCGAGCTGCGTGATGCGCTGGGCGATCCGATGGCCGTGGTCGAGCTCCTGCTGGGAGTGCTCCAGGAACTCCGCGGCCGCCGCCCGCGCCCGCAGGCCGTGGGCCATGTAGTGGTGTCGACGGTAGCGGAGGAAGCACACGAGTTCCGTCGCGAGGGCCTTGTCCAAGATGCCGAGGACGGCCTCCCGGTCGGCCTCGTAGTCGGCCGTGACTGGGCCGTCTTCGACGTGGATCTCGGCCTTGCGCTGCAGCTCCTCGGGTTTTTCGGTTGCAGTCGTGTGCTTGTGGGTCTGGATCGGTGTGGACATTTCGATACCTCCTCTTGCCGGCGATGCTGCAATCGACATGCCGTGACCCGATCGGGCCGGAACCCGGTCTCGGGCCCGGTCTCGAGCCGTCGGGACAGCAGCGGCAGGATGCCCAGGGTCCGATCGGAGATCTGGGTACCGATTGGAACCTGCCCGCGAGGCTCCCCTCAGTGCGCCCGCTCGACGACGAGGAGCGCCGTCTCCAGGCCTTCCGTCCGGTCGGTCGGGTCGCGGAGGACGAGGACCAGCGCGTGCCCCGGCGCCAGCGTGCAGCCGCCGCTGAGCTTCTGTGCGTGGACCAGCGGGACCTGGAGGCTGACCGGAGCCCCGGCCGCGAACAGGCGCGCGTCGAGGCTGGCGATCGGGCGCACGAGGTCGGCCCTGTGCAGCACCGTGCCGAGCTGCCCGTCGCCCCGGTCCTCGAGCTCGAGCAGCAGGCCCTCCTGCACGACGTCGATGACCGGGTCGGCGATCAGGGCATGGGGCTCGGCCTCGAGCTCGAAGCCGCGGACGAAGGAGACCTGGTTGACGACCGTCAGCGAGGCCTTGCCCGCGGTCGGGACGCGGACGCGCGTGTCCTCGACGACGTCCATGCCCTCGCCCGGGAGGCGGGTCAGGGTCGCGTCGAGGCGGTCGGAGCGGACGAGGCCCGCGCGGTAGACGAACGGGAGGGGCGCCCCGGTGTCGGGGTCCTGGCCCCGGGACCGCAGGAGCCCGGCGGCGAGGTCGTGCCCGAGGGCGATCACCCGGACGCGGAGGAGGGCGCCGGCGGGGGCGGCCTCGGTCCCGTCCCGGGCCTCGCCCGCCTCGCTCGCGCGGGTCGCGTCGTCGCCGAGCTCGAGCCGCGAGCTCGCGGTGAGCTGGCCCTCGTAGTGCATCGCGAGGTCCTCGTCGAGGTCGAGGGGCTCGACGGCCACGGGCGCACGACAGGCGAGGGGGAGCAGGGCGGCCGCCACGGCGGCCAGGCGGATCACGACGCGCATCGGGACCTCCCGAGGTTCACAGGGGAGGGGGCGCGGGGATCCTAGCGCGGCGGGGCGGGCCCCCCGGGGGGGGGCCCGCGCGGAGGTGGGGATTCCTCCCTCGTGCCGGCGCTCGATCAGCGGCTCACTTGAGCTCGGCGACCGGCGCGCCGCCGAAGAAGATGTAGTTGCTGGTCGCGGTGGTCGCACCACTCCCCGAGGCCCAGGCGTACATGGTGGGGTGGCTGTTGGCCGTCGCCGAGTTGGTCGGGATCAGGACCTTCTGACCGCCGGACACCGCCAGCTTGATCCCGGTCTGGCTCGCGTCCGGGGCCAGCAGCTGGGTGTAGATCGTGCCGCCCTGGATCGGGCCGACCCAGGGCAGGGTGACGTAGCGGTGCGACAGGTTGCCCGAGGCGTCGTTGAGGCCGAGGTAGAAGATGAAGGTCGGCAGGGCGTGGAGCTTGGCGCAGAGACCGGGGACCGAGAGGTTGCTGTCGGTCCCGTCGAGCATCATGAAGACCGGCATGTTGGCCGGCCCGCTGGTGCCCGCGACCTGCATGTGGAAGCCGGTGACCGGGCTGCTGGGACCGGTGTTCCAGAATCGCATGTAGTCGACCCAGTTCCCGCAGCCGCTGCCGAGCGACGTGCCCGCGTTGTACACATAGGCGCCGTAGTCGCGGTCCATCGTGTGGGTGCCGGCCGTCGAGTTGGCGTAGTCGACGGTCCACACCAGCGCGGTCTGGCCGCGATAGACCCAGGTCTTGGCGAATTTGAGGGTGAAGTCGAAGGCCGCCGGCGGGGTCGTCGGGGCCGTGGTCCAGTCGGGGATGTTGACGCTCTTGGCGTTGAGGACCTCGACGACGTTGGTCTGCCAGTTGCCCTTGAACACCGTGTCGAGCAGGGACCAGTCGCACTGCGCCATCGTGACGACGACGTCGAGCGTGCCCTTCGTCGCCGAGCTGTAGGCGGCGTTGTTGCGCCGGAACGAGAGCTGGTTGATCGCCCGTGGCTTGGGGTTGGACATGTCGGCGACCTGCATGACGCGGCCGCCGGCCCAGTGATAGAAGACCTGGTTGCCCTCGATGGAGTCGAGGCCGTACGGGACCGTGTACGAGGTGGTCTGGGCCAGGGCGGGAGCCGCCAGGACGGCGAGGGCGAGGGAGAGGCGTGCGCGCATCGGGAGAGAGTCTCCGAAGGGGGATGGGGAGAGGGGAGAGGGAAGAAACGGGAGAGCCCCGCTCGCACGGAAGAGCGTGCCGCGAGCGGGAGGTCCGATCCTATCGGCCGGAGCGCGCGGAGGCAGCCCCCTCATCAGGCGGGGCCCGATCTTCGCGCGCCGGCACCTCGTGGGTTACCTGAGCTCGGCGACCGGCGCGCCGCCGTAGAACACGTACCTGCCGATGGCCGTGGCCGTGTCGCTCCCTTCGGCCCACAGGTAGCAGGTCTGGTGGCCGTAGCCCGACGGGTTGACCGGGATCGTCGTCCGGCGGCCTCCGGAGAGCCCGAGCTTGATCCCGGTCATCGTCGCGTCCGGGGCGAGGGTCTGGGTGAAGACGTCGCCGCCCTCGACGCCCCAGACCCAGGGGAAGCTCAGGTAGACGTCGGGGAGGTTGCCCTTGCCGTCCGTCGTGCCGAGGTAGAACAGGAACGTCGGCAGCGTGTGCAGGTCGGTGCACAGGCCGGGGACCTTGAGCTGGCGGTCGCTCGTGTCGAGCATGACGAACACCGGCGTGTTGGGGCGGTCGCTCGAGACGCCGACCTCGAGGTGGAACCCCGTGAACGGCGCGTAGTTGCCCGTGTTCCAGAACCGGACGTAGTCGTACCAGCTCCCGCAGCTCCTGCTCAGGGGCTGCCCGACGTTGAACAGGTAGGTGCCGCAGTCCCGGTCCATCCGGTGCACGCCGGCCGTCGAGTTGGCGTAGGCGATCGTCCAGACCAGGGCCGTCTGCCCCCGGTAGAGCCAGGGGTTGGCGAACTTGAGCACGAAGTCGAACGGAGCGGGGGACTTCGCGCGGACGCGCCAGTCCGGGACGCTGACGTTCTTGGCGTTGAGGACCTGGACCGCGTTGGTCTGCCAGTTGTCCTTGAACGCCGTCGAGATCCGGGACCACTCGCACTGGGCCATCGTCACGACGACGTCCATCGCCCCCGCGGTCGCCGGCGTCTGCGCCTGGTCGTCCCGCCGGAACGCGATCTGCTGGAGGACGCGCAACCTCGGATTGGTCATGTCGACGACCTGCAGCACGCGGTCGCCGGCCCAGTGGTACGAGACGGCGTTGCCCTCGGCCGTGTCGAGGCCGTAGGGGACCGTGTACGAGGTGGCCTGGGCCAGGGCCGGCGCCGCGAGCAGGGAGAGGGCCAGGGGGAGGCGTAGGCGCATCTGGAGAGGACCTCCGAACGGGAGAGGAGACGTGAGAGCCACGCCTGCCACCGGTGGGGACCGCCGCGGGCAGGCCCCCCGAGCCTAGGTGACCGGCGGGGGGGCCGCAACCCCCCCGCGCCGCGGCGGGGAGGATCTCACCGGTCCCGCGCGGCGGCCGCCGGCCGTCGCGCGGGTGCGCCGAACGTGGCGCCGGCTACTTCAGCTCGGCGATCGGAGCGCCGCTGAAGAACACGAAGTTGCCGGTCGCGACCGTCGCCCCGCCGCCGGGGGCCCACAGGTAGCAGCTCGGGTGGCCGTACGTCGACGTGTTCGACGGGATCGTGACCTTCTGGCCGCCGGACACGGCGAAGGGCAGGCCCGTCTGGGTCGTGTCGACCGCGAGGAGCTGGGTGTAGATCGTGGCGTTCTGCGCGCCGGCGAGGAACGGCAGCGTCAGGTAGCGGTGGGACAGCGTGCCGCTCGCGTCGCTGGCCCCGAGGTAGAAGATGAAGGTCGGCAGTGCGTGGAGCTTGGCGCAGAGGCCGGGCACCGTGAGGTTGCTGTCGCTGCCGTCGAGCAGCAGGAAGGTCGGCGCGGTGGCCGGGCCGTTGGTGCCGGCGACCTGCAGGTGGAAGCCCGAGATCGGGCTCGCGCTGCCGAGGTTCCAGAATTGCAGGTAGTCGCCGTAGGACCCGCAGCCCGTGCCCAGGGAAGTCCCGCCGACGTAGTTCCAGGTGCCGTAGTCGCGGTCCATCGACCGGCCGTTGGCCGTCGAGTTGGAGTAGTCGACGGTCCAGACCAGGGCGCTGTTGCCGCGGTAGACCCAGGTCTTGCTGAACTTGAACACCATGTCGAACGGCGCCGGGGCCGGGTTCGGCGCCACGGTCCAGTCGGGGATGCTGACGCTCTTGGCGTTGAGCACCTCGACGACGTTGGTCTGCCAGTTGTTCTTGAACACCGTGTCGACGACGGCCCAGTCGCACTGCGCCATCGTGACGATGACGTCGAGGGCGCCCGAGGTCGCGCCGGTCGAGGTCGACTGGTAGCGCCGGAAGGCGATCTGGTTGAGCGCCCGCGGCGTCCGGTTGGACATGTCGACGACCTGCAGGACGCGGCCGCCGCTCCAGTGGGAGAAGGCGTTGTTGCCGGGCGTCGAGTCGAGGCCGTAGGGGACGGTGTAGGACGTGGCCTGGGCCAGGGCCGGGCCGGCGAGGAGGCAGAGGGCGATCGGCAGGATGGGACGCATGGAGCTCTCCTTGGAAGGTTGAGGGAGCGCGGAGGTGTGGGGCGGGAGCGCCCGAGGACGGGAACCGTGCCCGATCCTAGCGAGGAGCCACGGGTGGGAGGTCAGGGCGACAGGCCTCATATTCCCTTGTTACAGAGGTCTGGAGCAACGCCGCTACAGCGTCACGACCTTCTCGGCGCGGCGGATCTCGTCGAGGATCTCGTCCATGTTGGACACGCGCCCGGCCGCCGGGGTCAGCCCGAAATGCTCGAGGCATGTGCCGCAGGGCAGGAGGTCGATGCCCTCCTCCTCGAGCTCGCGCAGCTCGGCCAGGAACGGCGAGTCCGGGGCCAGGAGCTTGACGCCACCGTTGTAGAGCAGGACCGACGAGAGGCCGCGCAGGCGGATGGCCTTGCGCAGGAACGTCGCGAGGATCTTGCGACCGAGCTCGTGGTCGCCGTGGCCCATGCTGTCCTGCGACAGGACGAGGACGGTCTTCATGTTGGACTCCTGGGGTCGGGCTGGATCCCGGGAGCCTAACGCCGGCGCGCCGGTCCGCTACCGGGTCGGGCCGGGACGTGGGCCCGGCCCGGGCACGTGGTCCCGGCTCAACGGAACTCGGCGATCGGCGCGCCGCTGAAGAAGATCCCCGGCGAGACGGTCCCGCCGCTGCCCGAGGACCAGTGGTAGCAGGCCGCGTGGGCGTTGGTCGGCTTGGCCTGGCTCGGCACCGTGACCTTCTGGCCGCCGGTCACGGCGAACGGCAGGCCGGCCTGGGTCGTGTCGACGGTCAGGAGCTGGGTGTAGAGCGTCCCGCTCTCGAGGGCCTTGATGTACGGGAGGGTCAGGTAGCGGTCGGACATCAGGCCGGTGCCGTCGGCCGGCCCCATGTAGAAGACGAAGGTCGGCAGGGCCCGGAGCCTGGCGCAGAGGCCGGGGACCGTGAGGTTGCTGTCGGTCCCGTCGAACATCAGGAAGATCGGGGCGTTGGGCGGGGCGTTGGTCCCCCGGACGCGGAGGTGCATGCCGCTCAGCGGGTCGTAGTCCCCCGAGTTCAGGAACTGCAGGTAGTCGGCGAAGCCGCCGCAGCCCGAGCCCAGCGGGGTCCCGGTCGCGGTCGAGTAGCCCGAGTAGTCGCGGTCCATGTAGCCGTAGCCGTTGGTCGCGTTCTTGTAGTCGGCGGTCCAGACGAGCGCCTGCGTGTTGGCCAGGGCGCGGCCGAGGTACGTCCAGGTCGTGTTGAACTTGATGACGAAGTCGAAGTTGGCGGGCGCGATGAGGGGCTTGGTCCGCCAGTCGGGGAAGTTGATCTTGCCGCTGTAGGCCGTCCGGGGGTTGCTCGTGTGGTTGCCGGCGTAGACCGAGTCGACGTTGCGGTAGTCGCACTGGGCCACGACCACGACGAGGTCGAGCGTGCCCGAGACCGAGGTCGTGTTCGAGGCGACGGTGGTGTCCCGGCGGAAGGCCATCTGATTGATCGCCCGCGGCTGGAGGTTCGACCAGTCGACGACCTGGAGCACGCGGCCGGTCGTGCTGCCCCAGTGGTAGAAGTAGTTGTTGCCCTCCGTGCCGTCGAGGCCGGTCGGGCTCGTGTACGAGGTCACCTGGGCCGGGGCCTGGGCGAGGAGCAGGGCGAGGGCGGAGGCAGCTCGGAGGGGTCGGTTCATCGGAGGGCGGAGGAGCAGCGGGGGTCGGATGGGTGACCGGGACGGACGGTCCCATCAACGGGGGTGGGAGAGCGCCCGCGATGCTAACCCGGCTCGGGGATCGGGTCTCGGGACCCCGGGGCTATGCTGGGCCGCTCGGATCGTCGGCGGACAAGTGGAACGAGCACGAGGACGACGGATGCGCGCGCAGGGGCCCGGTGGGGTCCG
This sequence comes from Planctomycetota bacterium, assembly GCA_041398545.1. GTDB lineage: Bacteria > Planctomycetota > UBA1135 > UBA1135 > JAWKUM01. Next base: position 15,164 of record JAWKUM010000003.1, read on the forward strand.
ACGAAGGCCCGGGGTGGGCCGCAGGGCCTGCCTGGCGGCGCTCCTCGTGGCCGCCGCGACCTCGGCCGGCCCGGCCGCGCCCGGGACCGCGCCTCGCCGCGACGACCCGGTGATCAACAAGGCCGCCGGGGCCCCGGGGATGCTCGACCTCGTGCTCGAGGACGGCAAGGTCACCGGGAGCCTGGAGCTGGAGGAGGAGTGCCTCGAGGCCTTCGCCGACCTGCTCCCGCCCGAGGCCTACGACGAGGTCGACTTCGGGCCGGACCACGTCGCGCGGCCGGCGGCCGAGCGGAGGCCGTGGTTCTTCGCCCACGGGCTGGTCGTCAAGGGTCCTGACGGCGAGCTGCTGCCCTGCCGGGTGGTGTCCTACGAGAAGCGGCCCAAGACGCTGCGCGACCTGATCACGACCCGCCCGCTCCCCGCCGCGGCGCAGAAGGGTCCGCCGGCCTGGTGCTTCACGCTCGAGTGGACCTGTCCCGGGCAGCCCGCGAGCCTGGCGATCCGACCGCCGATGGACGAGCTGCGCGGCTCGGCCCTGACCACGGTGGGGTTCCGGCTGTTCCACGGACCCCAGCCGGTCAACGACTACCGCTTCCTCGTCCGCGAGGAGCACGTCGACCTCGACTGGGAGGACCCCTTCTACACGCGGTTCCGCAACAAGAACCTGTTCCGCCTCAACCGCGAGCCGGTGCAGGTGTTCCTCTACGTCGAGGCCCTCGAGGTCCGCGTCGAGCTCGTCGTCCGACCCATGGACCTGCAGCAGGTCGCCGACCTCGGCCTCGCCGACCACGACCGGATCCCGGCCGCCGAGCGGCGGGCGGTCCTCGACCGCGCGGTCGCGGCCCTGCGCGCCGGGACGCGGCTCGAGGTCGACGGCCGGGAGGTCGAGCCCCGCCTCGACCGGGTCCACTTCGTGCGACGCTCGATCGGCCGGACCGACGTCGTCCCCGACGGCGAGGACCTCGACCTCGTGACCCCCTACATCGGCGCCGTGTTCGTGCAGCCGGTCGAGGACTGGCCGAAGGCGGCGAGCCTGACCTGGGACCTGTTCCCGCCGCGCGTCGAGGAGGTCTACGCGATCGCCATCGACGAGGCCGGAGGCATCCCGACGCAGCTCACCCGCGCGCAGCACGTGCTGGGGTGGAAGAACTTCCTCAGCGACCCCAGCCGCCCGGGCTTCGTCGCCGTCCCGGCGCCGCCGCCGCGACCGGCCTTCACCGTCGACCTCGTCCGCGTCCTCTGCGGCGTCGCCGGCGTCTTCGCCCTCGTCCTGCTGCGCCGCCGCCGGCTCGTCGCGCTCGGCGCCGGGGCCGCGGGCCTGGCGTTGGCGGTGCTCCTCCCGCCGACCTGGACCGTGGAGGTCGCCGATCCGATGGCCCCGCTCCCGGCGATCGGCGCGGCCGAGGCCCGCGAGGTCCTCGAGGCCCAGCTGCGCAACGTCTACAAGGCCTTCGACCGTCGCGAGGAGAGCCTCGTCTACGACACCCTCGCGCGCTCGGTCGACGGCCCGCTCCTGACCCGGATCTTCCTCGAGACCAAGAGGGCGCTCGAGATCGAGAACCAGGGCGGCGCGCGGGTCAAGGTCTTCGACCTCGAGGTCGCGGAGTTCGCGCCGGAGCCGCTCGCCGACGCGATCGGCTTCGCGGGCAAGGCGCGGTGGAAGGTCTGGGGCCGGGTCGGCCACTGGGGCCACCTGCACGAGCGCACCAACGGCTACGTCGCCGACCTCCGCGTCGAGGCGCGCGACGGCGCCTGGAAGCTGGTCGGGCTCGAGATCCTCGACCGGGAGAGGATGTAGGCCGTGCAGGTCGCCGTCGAAGGGCTCCGCTTCGGCTATCCCGACGAGGGCTTCGTGCTCGACGTCCCCGGGTTCACGGTCCCGTCGGGCAGGTGCGTGGCCTGGACCGGGCCCAGCGGCTGCGGCAAGACGACGCTGCTCCGCCTCGTCGCCGGCCTCCTGGTCCCCGACCACGGCAGCGTGAGCCTCGACGGCCGGGCCATCCAGGCCTGGTCCGAGGCCCGCCGCCGCGAGCTCCGGATCCGCGACATCGGCCTCGTGTTCCAGGACTTCGCGCTGCTCGAGTACCTCGACCTCCGCGACAACGTCCTGCTGCCGTACCGCCTCCACGGCTGCCTCCGACTCGACGCGGCGGCCGCCGAGCGGGCCGACGCACTGCTCGAGCGCCTCGGATTGGCCGACAAGCGGCACCGCCGGCCCGAGGCGCTGTCGCAGGGCGAGCGGCAGCGGCTGGCCGTCTGCCGCGCGCTCGTGACCGGCCCCCGGCTCGTCCTGGCCGACGAGCCGACCGGCAACCTCGACCCCGACAACCGCGAGAAGGTCCTCGGCCTGCTCGTCGAGGAGGTGCGGCGCCACGGGGCCACGCTCGTCGTCGTGACCCACGACCAGACCCGCGTCGACCGCTTCGACGAGGTGCGCGACGTCGAGTCCCTCAGGCGGCGGCCCGAGGCCGCCGGGAGGACGGGGTGAAGGACGCCCTGCACCTCGCCCTGCGCTATCTCGCGCACTACCGCGGCCGCAGCCTCGTCCTCGTCCTGTCGCTGGCCCTCCTCCTGTTCGTCCCGATCGGCCTGCGCCTGCTGATCTCGCGCAGCGCCGAGGCCCTGTCGGCCCGCGCCGCCGCCTCGCCCCTCCTCGTCGGGGCCAAGGGCAGCTCGGTCGACCTCGTGCTGCGCGCCCTGTACTTCGAGGGCCGCGCCCCGGAGCCGATCCCCTGGTCCGAGGTCGAGCGCGTCCAGGACTCGGGCCACGCCCTCGCGATCCCGTTGCACGTCCGCTTCCGCGCCGGCCGGCTCCCGCTCGTCGGGACGACGCTCGACTACTTCGGGTTCCGCGGGCTCGAGGTCGCGCGCGGCGGCCAGCTCATCCGGCTCGGCGACTGCGTCCTCGGCGCACGCGCGGCCGACCGGCTCGGCCTGGGGCCCGGGGACGCCGTCGTGACCTCGCCCGAGACCGTCTTCGACGTCGCAGGGGTCTACCCGCTCGAGCTGCGTGTCCGCGGCGTCCTGGCCCCGAGCGGCGGCCCGGACGACGAGGCCGTGTTCTGCGCGATCGAGACCGCCTGGGTCGTCGAGGGCATCGGCCACGGCCACGAAGACCTCGCGACCTCGCCGACGGGCGTGCTCAAGCGCGAGGGGGACACGATCACCGGCAACGCCTCGGTGCAGGAGTTCCGCCGGATCACCCCCGACAACATCGACAGCTTCCACTTCCACGGCGACCGGGCCGGGTTCCCGGTCACGGCCGTCCTGGCCGTGCCCCCCGACGCGCGGGCCTCGGCCCTGCTCCAGGGCCGCTACCAGGGACCCGACGAGGCGAGGCAGATCGTCGTCCCGGCCAAGGTCCTCGACGAGCTGCTCTCGACCGTGTTCACCGTCGAGGGCTTCGTGACCCTGGCCCTCGGCCTCGTCGGCCTCGCGACCCTGCTGACGGCCGCGCTCGTGTTCGTGCTGTCCCTCAGGCTGCGCGCCCGCGAGCTGGCGACGATGCGCGACATCGGCGCCTCGCCGGCCCGGATCCGCATGCTGTTGCTGTGCGAGGTCGGCTACCTCGTGCTCGGCGCGGCGACGATCGCGGCGCTGCTCCTGGCCCTGACCGGCGGCCTGCTCGATGGCCTGCTCCGGAGGACGCTGTTCGGATGACCACGATGACGACCCTCGCCCGGACCCTCGTGCTCGTGTCCCTCGGCCTCGCCCCGCTCGCCGGCTGCCACGACGAGCCCCACGCTGCGGAGGGCCGCGCCGGCGGCAGGCTCGTCGTCTACACCGACCAGTACCCGCTGGAGTACATCGCCGAGCGGATCGGGGGAGACCACGTAGAGGTCCACTTCCCGATGACCGAGGACGGGGACCCCGCGTTCTGGAACCCGGGCGACGACGTCGTCCGCCGCTACCAGGAGGCCGACCTCGTCCTGCGCAACGGCGCCGGCTACGCGGCCTGGATCGACAAGGTCACGCTGGCACCATCCAAGGTCGTCGACTGCTCCAAGGGCTTCGCTGCCGACCTGATCGTCATCAAGAACGCGGTGACCCACCAGCACGGGCCCGAGGGCAAGCACAGCCACAGCGGGACGGCGTTCACGACCTGGCTCGATCCGTCCCAGGCGATCACGATGGCCGAGGCCGTGCACGCCGCCATCCTCGCGCGCCGGCCGGAAGCGCGCGCCGACCTCGATCGCGGCCTCGAGGGCCTGCGCCGCGACCTCGCCGGCCTCGAGGCGCGCCTCGTCGCGGCCGTGCAGCAGGCTCCCGACCGCCCGCTCCTCGCGTCGCACCCGGTCTACCAGTACCTGGCCCGACGCCTCGGTCTGCACCTCGAGAGCGTGCACTGGGAGCCGGGGGAGGTGCCGTCGGAGGAGGAGTGGAGCCGGTTCGAGGCGCTCCTCGGGCGCCACCCCGCCAAGGGCATGCTGTGGGAGGACACGCCGCTGCCGGTCGTCGCCGAGCGCCTGCGCGGCCTCGGCGTCACGCCCGAGGTCTACGACCCCTGCGCCCGCAAGCCCGCGACCGGGGACTTCATGACGCGGATGCAGGCCGACGCGGCCGCCCTCGAGCGGCTCTACCGTCCCTGACGTCTCAGAGAATCCGAGGGAAGAGCTTCGGGAAACCCTTCCGATCGGGCGGCCCGAACTGGAACGGTTTCGGAGCGTGCCGCGAGTCGCCGGCTACGAGTCCTTGTCCAACGGGAGCAGCGTCAGCCAGGCGTCACCGACACGGAGTCGGTAGGAGATCCCGGATGCCTCCACGTCCTGGCCCAGGCGCAGCGTCGGGGCCGGGCCGAGCAGGCCGAGGTCGCCGACCGGGGCCGGGTGATAGAGCCGGCCTTCGGGGCAGTAGCGGAGCGCGGCCGGCTCGAACGGCACCGCCAGCGTCGCCGCGTAGCCGAGGGCCGCGCCGTCGAAGCGGGTGAACACGATCGGGCGCGCGTCGGCCGCGAGGTAGCAGCGCTCGCCCTGGCAGATCGAGAGCCAGGGGTGGCCGGGGTGCCGCGCGTCCGGGTCCCGGCGCAGGCGGCGGAAGAAGACGTCGAGGAACCGCGCGTCCACGAGCTCCGTGCCGTCGTGCGACAGCCGGCCACGGGCGTCGAGGTGGTAGAAGTACTCACGCGGCGCGCCCATGATGCCCCGATCCTCGCGATGAGCCTCCCGACGATCCAGACCCCGCGCCTCCGACTCGGCCCGTACCGGGCCGACGACAAGCCGGCCCTGCTCCGCCACGCCGACGACCCGGAGGTCGCCCGCTGGCTCCGCGACCGGTTCCCGTCGCCGTACACGGCGGCCGACGCCGACCGCTTCCTGGCGCTGTGCGCGGCCGACGGGCCCGGCGAGGCCCTGTTCGCGATCCGGCTCGAGGACGAGGCCATCGGCGGCATCGGCCTCCACCGGCACGGGGACGTGCACCGCCACACCGCCGAGCTCGGCTACTGGCTCGGCCGCGCCCACTGGGGCAAGGGCTACGCCTCCGAGGCGGTCGCGGCGATCCTGCCGCACGCGTTCGACACGCTGGCACTGGTCCGCGTCGAGGCGACCTGCTTCGAGGGCAACGAGGCCTCCCGCCGCGTGCTCGAGCGCAACGGGTTCACCTGCGAGGGACGTACGCGCATGAGCGTGTACAAGGCCGGGCGCTTCCATGACCAGTGGATCTATGCCCGGATCCGGGAGCCCGGACCCGGGGCCGCGCTGCAATGACCGGTCGATCGGCCATAATCCCGGGCCTCTCCCGGGCTCCGCTCGTCCCGCCCTCGACATCGGCGTGCTCCGTCTCCCCTCCCGCTCCGTTCAGGAGGTCCCGATGCGCCTCTCCCCGACCGTCAAGCTCCTCCTCGCCGCCGCCCTTCCGGCCCTGGCGCTGACCCGACCCTGCGACCCCGGGGCCCTGGACCTCCGGGGTGCCACGCCCGCGCCCGAGGCCCCGCGGCTCCGGTCCGGCGTCCTGCCGTTCGGCTTCGTCGAGAACCGCGGCCAGTGGCGCCCCGAGGCACGGCACGCGCTGCTCGCCGGCCCGCGGGCCGCGTACTTCGGGGACGGGGGTTGGTGCCTCGTCAGCCAGGAGGGCGAGCGTGGTCTGGCCCTGCGCATGCAGGTCACCGGCAGCGCTGCGCGGCCCGTCGGCGAGGGCGAGGCCCGCGGCCGGCGGAGCTGGCTGCGCGGCGGCGACCCCTCGGCCTGGGTCCACGGCGCCGAGGCCAGGGCCCGGCTGCGCTACCGCGAGGTCGCGGCCGGCGTCGACCTCGTCGTCCGGCAGGCCGACGACCCGCGCGCGCTGTTCGAGTACGACCTCGAGCTCGGCCGCGGGGCCGACCCCGCGGCCCTTCGCTTCGAGGTCGAGGGGCACGAGCGCCTGCGCGTCGACGCCGACGGCAGCCTGGTCATCGCCACGGCCCTCGGGACCTGGACGCAGCGGCGGCCCCGGACCTTCGTCCTCCGCGGCGACGGGTCGCGCGAGCCCCTGGCCTGCGGGTTCGTGCTGCACGGCCCCGCGAGCTTCGGCTTCGAGGTCCCCGGCTGGGACGGCGCCGACCCGGTGCTGATCGACCCCGGCCTCGTCTGGGGCACGTACTTCGGCGGCACCGGCAACGACGGGGTCACCGACCTCGTCCCGCTGCCGGGCGGGGACGTCGCGGTGTGCGGATCGACGGTCTCGACCGACCTGCCGACGACGACCGGGGCCTTCGACACGAGCTTCAACAGCAACAACCCGTACTACACCGACGTCTTCGTCGCCCGCCTCACGGGGGACGGCAAGAAGCTGGTGTTCTCGACCTACATCGGCGGCAGCGCCAACGACATCCCGTACACGCTGGCGACGATGCCCGACGGCTCGCTCGTCGTCGCGGGGTCGACCGCGTCCAACGACTACCCGTCGACCAAGGGCAGCCTCCAGCCGACCTTCGGCGGCTACGGCGACGGCTTCGTGACCCGCCTCGCCCCGAGCGGCACGACCCTGCTGTGGTCGACGTACTTCGGCGGCGCGGGCTCGTCCCAGGAGGAGGTGCGCGCGCTCCACGTCGACCGCGCGGGTCGGGTCACCCTGGCCGGCTGGGCGCGCGGCGGCGGCCTGCCGACGACGACGGGGGCCTACATGCCCAAGCAGCCCTCGACGACGGCGTTCAACCCCTTCGTCGCCCAGCTCGACCCCGCGGGGGCCAAGCTCCAGTTCTCGACCTTCTGCGGCGGGACCAACTTCGGCATGGCCAAGACGGTCGCCCTCGACTCCAACGGCAACGTCCTGATCGCCGGACACAGCGGCTCCTCCGACTACCCGACGACGCAGGGCGCGTACCAGACCAGCCCGGGCTCGACCGGGCTCAACTACGACGCGTTCCTGACCAAGCTCGACCCGACCGGGTCCAAGCTCCTGTGGTCGACGTACCTCGGTGGGCTCGGCATGGACACGATCGAGGCCATCCGCGTCGTCGAGGGCGACGACGTCGTCCTCGCCGGCTGGACCCGGTCGACCAACTTCCCGGGCACGAACGGCGTCATCCAGCCGTTCTTCGCCGGCGGCACGAACTTCCGCGGGGACTGCTTCCTCACGCGCATCAACGCCGCCGGCTCGGCGCTGCGCTGGTCGACCTACCTCGGCGGCAAGGGCGGGGAGGAGATCCGCCGGCTCGAGGTCGACCCCGCCGGCAACCTCGTCGTCGTCGGGGCGACCGGGTCGACCGACTTCCCGGTCACCAAGGGCGCCTGGCGCGAGACCGGTGGAGGGCAGGTGTGGAGCGACGACACCTTCGCCGCGCGCGTGTCGCCCGACGCCACGCGGCTGCTCTACTCGAGCTACGTCTTCGGCGCGCAGTACATGTCCAACAGCCTGCTCGGGCTCGCCATCGTCGACGACGGCGACGCGGTGCTCGGCGGCTCGACCAACCAGACGGCCGCCCCGGTGACGACCGGCGCGTTCCAGGGCAAGCACGCCGGCGGCATCGACGGCTGGGTCGGGCGCGTCGACCTGCTGCCCACGGGCGTCGCGCGGGTGGGGACCTCGAGCCCGTGCACCGGGCCGCTGCTGCTGCTCCCCGGGGGGATCTTCGAGGCCGGCAAGTCCTCGTCGTTCGAGGTCGGCAACGCCCCCAGGAGCGCGCCCGGCGTCGTCGCGGTCGGTTGGCCCCGGGCGCAGCCGATCGTCATCGCGGGCGCGGCCGTGTACCTCGACCCGCTCGTGCCGATCGTGACGATCCCGGCGACGACGGACAAGGACGGGCGGGCCTCGCTGCCGGTGCTCCTGACCGGCCTCTCCAAGGGCCTGCGCTTCGGCGTCCAGACCTTCTGGCTCGGCAACGCGTCCTGCACGAGCGGGACGCTGTTCACGGCCTCGGCGGCCCTCGACGTCACGCTGCAGTGAGGCTCAGAGGAAGTCCTCGAGGGTGGGCTTGTCCTTGCGGCGCTCGTCCTCGAGGGCCTTCGAGAAGCTGTCCTCGGCCCTGCTCTGCTCCTCCTCCAGGCGCCCCACGTCGAGGGCCTCGGTCTTGCCCTTGGCCTTGGGGCTCTCGAGCAGGCGCAGCTTGGTGTCCACGGTCAGCCACTCGCCGCAGCAGGGGCACTTGGCGCGGAAATTCCTGGCTGTCATCGAGCAATCTCCTCCTTGCTCCGTTCAGGATGGTTCCAGGTCGGGACCCTGGCAAGGCGGACGGCGCCTCCGAGGCTCCGGAGCCCACGCCGGCGCCGGCGGTCCCAGCCTCCTGAGGAACGGATGTCGATACCCGAATCGAGCCGCGACGCGGCCCCGGCGACCGAGGACCCGCGCTCGGGGTCCGCGGCCCGGGAGCCACGGATCCGGCTCGCCGAGGACAGGCCCGTGGACGAGGCCGAGGCGGCCCGCAGGGAGGCCGAACGGCAGCGGGACGAAGCCCTGGTCCGACGCGTCCAGGCCGGTGACGCCGATGCCTTCGCCGGGATCCTCGATGCCTGGCAGGGCCGCGTCGAGCGGCTCGTGCGGCGGATGTTCCCCCGCGAGCGGGAGACCGTGGAGGACCTCGTCCAGGAGGTGTTCCTGCGGGTGTTCCGGGGTCTGGCGGGCTTCGAGGGGAGCAGCGCCTTCGGGACCTGGGTCCACCGGATCACGACCAACGTCTGCATCTCGGAGATCCGCTCGCGGCGGGCCCTCAAGCGCGACGTCCCGACGACCTCCCTGGACCAGCCCCTCCCCGGCAGCGAGGACCTCCGGATCGAACCCGAGGCCCCGGTGGCGACCCCCGGGCAGGACCTGGAGAACCGCGAAATGTACGCCGCCTGCCGGAACGCCATCGACGCCCTGCCGTCCATGTGGCGCATGATCCTGGTCCTGCGGGACCTGGAGGACAAGAGCTACGAGGAGATCGCGGAGATCCTCGATCTCCCGATCGGAACGGTGCGATCGCGGCTACACCGCGCCCGCGCCCGCGTCCGCAAGCTCCTCGAGGGAGGAGGTCGATGAGCAACGAGGCACCAGGACCCAGGCCCGAGGGAGGCCCCGAGCCCCGACAGGAGTCGGCGGCCGAGGACCTGCTCCGCCTCGAGGAGCGGGAGCTGTCCTGGCCCGTGCCGGACGAGCCGGAGTGGTTCGCCGACCTCGCCGACGGCCTGCTCGGCGCCGAGGAGCGCCGGGTCAGGGAGGCCTCCCTCACCGAGGACGAGGCGCTGCGGGCCCGCTACGAGGCCTACCTCCGGACCATCGCCGCCGTGCGTGGCACGGCCGGGGCAGAGGTCGAGCCGGGGCGCTTCCTGCGGGCCCGGATCCTCGGGGCGTGGCAGGAGGAGCAGGGGGCGCCGGTCCCGGTCGCGAAGGCCGGTGGAAGGGGCGTCCTGTTCGCGTTCCTGGGCTCGATCGGCGTCGCGGCCGCGGGCCTCGTCGCGATCATCGCCCTGCTCGAGAACGATCCCTCGACGCGGCCGGCCGGCGGCGCGGAGGGCACCGTGGTCGACCGCTACGCCCGCGAGAAGGCCTACGACGACGTCGCCAAGGAGAACGACCTGCCCGAGCTCCTCGAGGGGCGCTGGCAGGCGGACGGGGACGTCGCCGGCAAGGGCGGAGGTCGCAAGGAGCCCGCGCCCTCGTCCGAGCAGAGCGGCGAGGGACCGTCCCTGGGGATGCTCGCCGAGGGCACCCGCAAGCAGGTCGAGGAGGCGGAGACCGAGGATCACGACGGGGTCGCCAAGTCGGGGCGGGACGGCGACCGCGAGGAGCTGAAGCGCGAGCTCGACAAGGCCGCCGGCGAGGAGCGGCTCCCGAAGGATGGCGGCCTGAAGGGCGGGGTCGGCCACGCCGGTCTCGAGGGTCCGGGTCAGGTCGCGGGGGGGGCGACCTCGCCGGTCGGGCCCGTCGACGGCCTGGGTTTCGGCCAGCGGCCGTCCCAGACCCTGAGCATCGACAACACGATCCCGCGCGGCACCGAGAAGCTCGTCGAGCTGATCGACGAGCTCCAGGAGGACCAGGCGCGCTACGGGCTCGACGCCAAGGACGAGGCCAGGCCCGCCGGCCGCGCCGAGGGCAAGGTCATGCTGCTTTGCTTCGACCTGGACTCGGCGGTCGCGGACCGGGCCCGGGCCCAGCTCGCGCCCCTCGAGCTGCAGCGGTACCGCCTCGACCTCGCCCGTGACCGCGCCGAGTTCCACGACGACGGGCGCCAGGGCAAGAACGGCGGCGGTGGCCAGGCCCAGACCGCGGTCCCGGGGACACCGGAGAGCCCATCTCCGTCACCCAGGACCGGCGGCAGGGCCGCGGAGCCGACCCACGACTCGCGCGGCGCGCAGCAGGAGGACCCCGGCCGCGAGCGCAAGCGGGCCGACACCGGGGTGCCGACCGGCGGCGGCGCCGACGCGCACCAGCCGCAGGCCCCGGCCGAGGACGCCGCCGAGGGCTTCAGCGTCGGCTACGTCGACCGCCTCGCGAACACGATCCCGGCCGAGGGCGAGGAGGTCTTCGTGCTCCGCGCCCGGCGCTCCGAGCTGCTCGGGAAGCTCGTGCAGCTCATGGCGGCCGCCGAGCGCACGACCCAGACCCGCGTCGACCGCGACGCCCTCGTCGCCTTGCCCCCGGCCGCCAACGACGTGCCGGGCAAGGCTCGCCGGGCCGAAGACCTGGGCGAGCGCCTGCCCGACGCGGAGAAGATGGCCGAGGCCGGCCCGAGCAAGGCCGAGTCCAGGAAGAAGGTCAGCGTCGAGGAGCGGCAGAAGGCCGGCAACAAGGACGGCAGCGACGACTTCGGCCTCCGCGGCGGCGGCGGCGGCGCCAACGACGCGCCGGCGCCGGACCCGGTGGCCCGCTCGGGCCAGGAGAAGGCCGACGCCAAGTCCGACGCCAAGTCCGACGATCCGAAGCCGAAGCGGGTGATGTCGCGGTCCCGGGTCGAGGACCCGGTGATCGAGCTGCACGTGCTGCTGCGCAGGCTCCCGGCGCGACAGCCGGTGCCGCCGGCCAGGCCCGAGGAGCCCTCATCGCCGGCCACCAAGCCGGCTCGGTCCGCGCCCGGGGACAGGCGCTCGGCCGGAGCGGGCCCGCGGGCCCGCCCCTGGCTCAGCGGTACGTCAGGCCCTCGACCGGCAGGCCCTCGAGGTCGGTGACGCGGCAGAACAGCCGCGCCGGCGCGCCGTCCTGGAACAGCTTGACGAGCAGGCGGTTGGCGCCCTTCTCGAGCCGCACGAGGACCTGGTCCTGGTCCGGGATCGCGGTCCGCGCCTCGCCGGTCTTGTGGACCTGCTTGCCGTTGAGCCAGACCCGGATGCCGTTGTCGCTGCCGAGGCGCAGCACGTAGTCGCCCGCGGCCGGGCTGTCGATGACGACCGCCGCGTAGAGGAGCGCGCGGCCGCCCTTGGCCGCGTCGCCGCCGACGGCCTGGCCGACGGAGAGCTCGCGCGGATCCTCGGACTTGTACGCCTTCCACGCACCGTCGTCGAAGCTCTCGGGCTTCTCCTCGGTGCGGTCTCCGTCGAGGTCGTCGATCGAGGTCGCGGCGACCGGGCCGCGGACACGGCACTGGCGCGCGAAGCTCGGGGCCAGGACGCGGCCGCCCGCCTGGGCGTAGCTGCCGGCGGCGGCCACGAGCGCCTCGTCCTGCCAGAACGCGGGGCCCTTGCGCGTGGCGGGGGAGCTGTCCCGCGCCCCGACGTCGAACAGGATCCGCTTGAACCGCGGGCCGTCCCCGGCCTTGGCCGTGATCAGCGCCGCGAGCTCCGCCGGCAGCATCGGCATGCCGATGTCGACGACGTACGAGCCCTCGGGTCGCGCGCCGACCATCGTCGAGGTCAGCACGAGCGTGTCCGCGCCCTCGGGCGGCGCGAGCCTCGCGCCGTCGAACTCGCCGGGGCCGCCCTGCTTGCGCAGGTACTGCTCCTTGTCGGTCGGCCAGGCCGCGGCCTCGCTGATCTCCTGCTGCTCGCTGGGGTAGCGGACGTAGACCGACTCGCCGACGTTGATCGCCGAGTCGACGTACTCCGTGCCCTCGTAGCCGAGCTCCTTGTTGACGCGGACGTAGCGCAGGCGGAAGCGCATCTTGCGTACCGGCTTGCCGCTCTTGTCGATGTTGGTGTCGGGCTCGAAGATCTGGTCGAGGAAGATGTGGTAGTGGTGGCCGTCGTGGTGGATGTCCTTCTGCGACATCCACTTCGAACCGCGCGGGAGGCGCAGCTTGAAGCGCTGGTCCTTCTTGGACCAGCCCGGGGACACGACGTAGCGGACGCCGTTGAGGGCGAAGTGGATCGCGTCGAGGTTGATGCCGTTGACCGAGGGCAGCAGGCGGCGCGGGGGGCCCTCGCCGTCGACCGGGCGTCCCTCGGCGTCGATGAACTCGGCCCAGCCGCCGGCCGGGCTGGCCAGCTCGACGAGGGTCTGCAGGGCGTCGTTGCGGTTCTGATCGTCGAGGTCGCACAGCGAGTAGACGAGCAGGCCCTGGAGGTCGCCCGGCGTCGTGCCGACGTTCGCGGTCGTGCCGATCCGCGTCCCGTTCTGCCACAGACCCTTGATGGTGTTGCGCAGGTGGTTGCGGTTGTGCTCGCCGAGCGCGTAGGTGAAGCCGAGCCACTGCGGCAGCAGGAGCGTGGGGGCGAAGGCGGCCCGGTGGGCCTGGCCCGTGATCGGGGACAGGAACGGGGCGTAGCGGCCCTCCTCCTCGAGCCAGAGCGTCTCCTCGAAGCGCTGCAGGAACTCGAGGTGCAGCGTCTCCCAGTCGCCCTTGAGCTTGCTCTTGACCTCCTTGCGGTTCGGCGAGCCCTGCAGGAACGCGTCCCGCTCCTCGCCGAGGTCGGTCATCGAGTTGAGCGCCATGAGGTAGAGGACGCTGGCCTCGAACGAGCGGGCCCGGCGGACCGGGGAGTCGGCCGGGAGTAAGCTGTCAGGGCTGTCCTTCGCGGCGGCCTTGGTGAAGCGCGGCGACAGCCAGGGCTCGTCCCCCGAGGTCGGCAGCGTGTAGCGGGGGTCGGGCTGCATGGCCTTGATCTGCCGGTCGTACATCGGCCAGCGGGCGTCGACGACCTGCTTGTCCCACGAGGCCCGCAGGTACCAGTTGTGCTGCAGGACGACCCAGGCCGGGAGCGCGTTGTTGGGCACGCGCACCGTGCTCCAGTCGAAGTCCTTCTCCTTGCCGAGCGCCTCCCCGAGGTCGAGGTCGGGTGGGAGCTCCTCCTCGAGCACGCCGCGCAGCATCGCCGCGTGCACGTGGTAGTCGAGGACCTGGCGGGCCTCGGCGAACATGCCGTAGCGCAGGAAGGCCAGCAGCGGGCCGTTGTTGCCGATGAGGTGGCTCTTGCGGTCGCCGAGCATCGCCACGACCGCGCCGGTGTCGGCCGAGCGCTGGATCAGCATCAGGACCTTCCAGTCCTCGAGGACGTCCTGGAAGGCCTTGTCGTCCAGCGAGGTGGTCGTGGTCTTGGCGAGCTTCTCGCGCCACCAGGCCAGGTGCTCGACGAGGGCCTTGGACGTCCCCGCGACGTCGGCGTCCGGCGCCGAGAAGTTGGCCTTGTCGCGCCGCATGCGGAGGTTCAGGGCGAGGGTCCGGGTCTCGCCGGGGCCGATGTCGCCCAGCGCGATGCGCAGGACGCCGTCCTCGGCGCGGGCCGGCATCGAGGCGGCGAGCTCGGCGACGTGGCCGAGGGTCGCGTGGGTCGCCTCGAGGCGGCCCTCGCCGGCGGCCTTGGCGCCGGGCCAGCTCGCGACGAGGGTCAACGCGCGCGCGGCCTGGCCGCGGTTCTTGACCTCGACGACGCGGTACAGCGTGTCGCGGCCGGGGATCGCGAACGACACCGTCGACAGCGACAGGGACCGGGCGGCGTCGGCGGCGTCCTCGGTCACGACGACGTTCGCGCCGCGCAGTCGCCAGATGTGCCACTGGGGGAGCGCGACCACGCCGTCGCCCTCGACGAGGTCGAGGGCGATCGAGCCGTGGTGCCCCTTCCACGGCGCCTCGCCCGGCGTCGCGTAGCCGGGCCCCGTCAGCGCGCCGAGCTCGTTGGCGCGCCGCCCGAGGCCGAGCACGCCGAAGACCCTGCCGTCGCCGATCGGGAACGCGCCCCGGTCCTCCTCGGCCATCGGGCGGTCGGCCGGCGCCGTCCGGTGCAGCTGCCAGTGCGAGAGCTCCCCGAACGCCTCGTCGATGGCGTCGTCCGCCGCGGTCACCGTGAGGTCGGGAGCCGGGGGCTCCTGGGCCGCAGCCGCGTCCTGGGACGGGGCGACGGTGGGAGTGACGCAGAGGGCCAGCAGCAGGGCGAGGCTGTGGAGCAGGCGGGTCGGGACGGGCATCGAGCCTCCAAGGAGGGGTCGCCGGAAAACGAGCCCGACATGAAACCAGGGGGCCCGATCCGGCGCCAGGATCGGCAGGGAGAACGGCGCGTGGACGGAGAGCCCGTCCCGAAGCTCCCGTGGTACCCTCTGGCGCCCCCGGCCGGCTCCGCCGGCCGCAGCCCGGAGGCCTCGCCAGCGCGATGTGCAGCCTGATCCTGCTCCGTGACCTCGACCCCGCCCTGCCGCTGCTGCTCGGGATGAACCGGGACGAGGATCCGGGGCGCCCGACCGAGCCCCCGCGGCGCAGGGACCTCGACGGGCGCGCGGCGATCTGTCCCCTGGACCTCGTGCACGGGGGGACCTGGCTCGGGGTCAACGACGTCGGCCTGCACTGCGCGGTGACCAACCAGGAGGGGCGCGAGGCCCGTGACGCCGACGCGTCGCGCGGGCTGCTCGGGCTGGCGGCGCTCGCGGCCGGCGGCCTCGACGAGGCCGAGCGCGCGCTGCGCGCGCGCCTCGCGAGCCGCGCGCATCGCCCGGGCAGGATCGTGCTCGCCGACGCCACGAGGACCCGCGTGCTGCGGTTCGACGACGGCGGGCTCGAGGTACGGGAGGACGAGGGTCGGGTGTTGTTCCTGACCAGCCGGCACGGGACCGAGGGCCTGGTCCTCGACGCGCTCGACGACCTCGCCCGCCGCCTGTCCGCGCCGGTGCCGGCCGCCGTGGCCTGCCGCGAGCTCCTGGCCCTGCTCGCCGGGGCGACGGCCCGCACCGTCCCCGACGGCGAGCCCTGGCCGCTGTGCCGCCGGGGGCCGGGGCGCCGCACGGTCGCGTCGTCGGCCCTGGCCTGGGACCCGGAGGCCGGCCTCGACGGCGCGACCTGGCTGCACGCCGCGGGCAACCCCTGCGACGCCGAGGGCTACGTCGTCACGGCGTGAGCGGGGGGCTCAGCGCCGCCGCTCGCGCGGGAGCTTGGCGAGGTTGCCCGACGCGTCGGAGATCGCCTGGCGCGCCCGGGCCTTGGCGCCCTCGTCGGCCTTGCGGTCCTTGACGATCGCCTTGGCGTTGGCGATGGCCTTCTCGTACATCGCACGCGCGTCGTCGAGGTCGCGGCGCAGGTGGTACTGCAGGATCAGCGCGCAGTCGTTGAGCAGGTTGGGGTCGTCCGGGGACTTGTCCAGCGCCTTGCGGTAGCCGGCGTAGCTCTCCTCGTACAGACCGGTCTCGCGGCACAGGAAGGCATAGTCGTTCCAGCGGTCGGCCGTGTCGTGGAACGCGGCCAGGGCGTGCTGGATCTCGCGCGAGCCGCCGAGGTCCCGGGCCTTGTAGGCCGAGCCGGCGAGGTAGAGCAGCTTGTCGGACAGGGCCGCGGCCTGCTCCTTGGTCGCGCCCCGCATCGTCTCGGCCAGCCGCGCCCAGGCGCGCCGCGAGTACTCGCTGATCGCGACCCGGGCCTTCTCCCACTCCTCGAGGTCGTAGCGGCTCATGCCGGCGTAGTACAGCGCGTCCACGAGCGCCTCGTCGCCGCGGAAGGCAGCCTCCATCGCCTCGGCGCAGAGCTTGGGGTTGGGCACGGCGTTGGCGGCGAGCCCGGCGTCGTACAGCAGGGCCGCCCGCGACCTGGCGTCGTCCGGGGCGAGCTTGGCGCGCTCGTCGGCGGCCTCCTGGAACAGCGTCACCCGCGCCATCGCCGGGACCTGGGTGCGGATCCAGTCCAGCGGCGCGCCGCGGACCGGGTCGCGGGCCAGGGCCTGCGCGTACCACTTGTAGCACTGGTTCTTGTCGCCCTGGAACCACGACAGGTCGCCGAGCCGCCGGTACGGTTGGAACCGCGCCGGGTCGCGGCGGGCGGCCTCGGTGAACGCCTGGCGGGCGCGGCCGAGGATGTTGAAGCGCTCCTCCTCGGGGACGTCGCCGTCCCGGGCGGCCAGCTCGTAGCGGCGGAACAGGACCTCGCCGACGAGCAGCGCCCCGGCCGGGTGGGCGGGGTGCTTCTCCATGAGCTTGCGGGCGGCCTCCTCGGCGGCGTCGAGCCGGCCGAGGTGGTGCAGCGCCATGGCCTGAACGGTCATCGCGTCGAGGTCGTCGGGCAGGACCTCGAGCGCGCTGAACGCCTGGATCTCCGCGTCCTCCAGCGTCTCGCGCAGGTCGCGGTCGCCGCCCTTGCCGGCGGCGACGAGCTCGGCCATGCGCAGATACGCCTTGGCCAGCTCGGCCATGAGCCGGCCGTCCTTGGCGAAGCGCTCGACGGCCTCCTCGCCGAACCCGAGCGCCTCCTCGACGGCCCCGGTCTGCACGAGCAGCCGCAGCGCCTCGCGCCGGGGCTCGACCGCGTCGGGCGCGTCGGCGGCGCGCTGCTTCCAGGCCGCCAGCGCCTCGGCCGGCTTGCCGTCCTTCTCGAGGGCGATCGGGTCGGCCGCGGGCCGGGTCTGGGCCTCCTGGGCCGGGTCCTTGGCCTCCGGCGCGGGGTCCTGGGCCGGGAGGGCCGCGCACAGGGTCAGGAGGGCCGGGAGCAGTCCGCGCAGGTCGGGCCTCATCGGTCGCCTCCGTCCTTGTCGTCCTTCCCGTCCTTGCCATCGCCCTGCTCGCGGCGCTCGACGCGACCGAGCAGCGCGCGGACGTCGGCGTGCGACGGCCGCCAGTAGTCCTTGGACTTCTCGAGCGCCTTCCTCGCGCCCGCGGGGTCGTCGAACTGCTCGAGCAGGAGCTTGCCGAGGTTCATGCAGGCGTCGCCGATGGCCTCCTCGCGCGGCTTGCGCTCGTCGTCGGTGGCCGGCGGCTGGTCACGCAGCTGCTTGTCCCCGAGCTCGATCGCGCGCTCGAGGATCGCCCGGGAGCCGTCCTTGTCGCGGTGGAGGTAGTGGACGTCGATCAGCGCCGTGTCGTTGAGCAGGCGGACGTCCTCGGGCGAGTGGGTCACGGCCTTCTTGTAGGTCTCCCACGAGGCCTCGAACAGCTTCCGCGCCTCGTCCGGGGCGCTGCGCGCCTTGCGCACGCCCTGCTCGCGCAGCAGGAAGGCCTTGTTGTTGAGCAGCCCGGCGTCGGCCGGCAGCAGGTTGAGGGCGCGGTCGAGCAGCGCGACGCCCTTGTCGAGGGTGCCGGCCTGGTAGTGCCGCCCCCCGATGGCCTCGAGGTAGGTCTTGGTCGTCCAGCCCGAGAAGTCGGTCGCCCCGGCCGCGTCGACGGTGGCCTCGAGGGCCTTGATCATCGCGTCGCCGGCCTCGTCGAGCTGCCGGTCCTCGAACGCCAGCGCGCCCTCGGCTAGCCAGGTGTAGGCCAGCCAGATCCGCGTGCCGGCATCGAAGCCGGGGCTGTCCGCGACGGCCTTCTCGAAGTCGGCCCGCGAGGCCCGGACCGAGGCCAGGGCCGGCGCGGTCTTGCGGTCCTTGCGTTCCTCGAGCGACTGGATGAAGCGCGCCCGCGCGAGGAACCAGCGCATGGCCGCGTCGTCGCCGGCGAGGCGCGCGAGCTCGCGGACGGCGATGGCCCCCTGGGTGCGCTCCTGGGCCGTCTCGCACATCTGCGCGGCCAGCGCCTGGGCCGCGTCCTGCGGCAGCACGGCCGCGCCGCGGGCCAGGGCGATGACGGCGCCGGCCGGCTTGCCCTGCCACAGCTCGACGTCGTGCCAGGTCGTGTAGACCTTCGCGGGGTCGAAGTCGGCGCCGGCGGCCTTCCGCAGCGCCGCGACGTCGACCCGCCCGTCCCCGGCGAGCTCGGTCATCGCCTTGTGCGCGGCGGTAAGGGCCCGCCGCGCCTCGTCGAGGCGCTCGTTGCGGGCCGCCTCGCGGTCGACGCCCTCGGCCTCCTCGGCGTTGCCGGCCTCGAGCGCCGCCCGCAGGCAGGCCTCGCCCAGCGTCGCCTCGAACCGCAGCATCAGGGCCGGGTCCTGCTCGAGCGGCACGCCCATGAGGTGCGTGCGGTGGGTGTTGCCGGTGCTGCGCGCGAGCTCGCCCTTGCCCTGCAGGAGCTGGGCGCGCATCAGGTGCAGGGCCGGGAGGACGTGGATCGCGTTGCCGAGGTGGGCGCCGCCGCCCTCGAGGTTGCGGGTCAGGCGGTCGGCCCGGGTCAGGCGGTCGACGGCGTCGATGAGGTTGGTGTCGGCGCCGCGCCGCCGGGCGGCCATGGCCTGCTCGGCGAAGGCGAGGCTGCCTCGCCCCGCGAGGTAGACCAGCTCGACGTCGTCGGGCTTCTTGCGCAGCGCGGGCTCGACGATGTCGAGGGCCTTCTCGGCCTCGCCCCGGGCCAGCAGCGCGATGGCCTCGTCGACGTCGTCGCGCTCCTGCGGCGGGGCGACGAAGGCCAGCGTCGGCCCGGGCGCACGCCGCGACTCCCGCGTGCCGCCGCCCTTGCCGGCCTCGGGCGCGCCATCGGCCCCCTTGCCGGCCGGCGCCTTCTTCTCGGCCTCGAGCCGGGCGTTGAGGCGCTGGATCGTGATCTTGACGCGGCCGCGGAGGTCCGGCGACCAGCATCGGGACGGCGCGCCCGAAGGCCGCGACCGCGTCCTCGAGGCGGCCGAGCTTCTCGAACAGGACGCCGAGGTTCTGCCACGCGTCGCCCACGGCCTCCTCGACGTCCCGGCGCGGCGTGCGCAGCGTCGGCGCGATGCCGGCCTCGTCGGGGTCCATGTCGGCCAGCTTGGCGACGCCGAGCTCGATGGCCCGGCGGAACAGGCGCTCGGCCTCCTCGGGCTCGCGCTCGAGGTGGTAGACGAGCATCAGGCCGCAGTCGTTGACGATCCGCTCGTCGTCGGGCGAGTGCTCGACGGCCTTGCGGTAGGCCTGGTAGCTCTCCTCCCACAGCTTCATGGCCTGGGCCCGGCCGTCGTCGCCGCCGCGGGCGACCTGGCCGCCGTAGTCGCGCAGGGCGAAGCCGAGGTTGTTCCAGGCCCAACCCCAGTCGGCGTGCCGCGTCGTCACCTTGCGCCAGTAGCGCACGGCGTCCTCGAGCCGGCGCGGGCCGAAGCGCGAGCCGAGGGCGTTGACCGTGCCGGCGTACGACTTGCCGAAGCTGTCGCGGTAGCGGGGCGTGCCGGCGCCGTCGTCGGCCGCGATGGCCGGGCACAGCTCGTAGGCGCGGTCGAGGAGCCGCTCCGCGGTGTCCTCCTCGCCGTCCTCGAGGGCCATCGAGGCCTCCGACAGGCAGCAGATCGCGCGGCTGACCTCGACGTTGGCCTCGAAGTCCCGGTTGAGCGCGGCCGAGCGGGCGTAGGCGGCCGAGGCCTTCTCGTAGGCCTCGTCGGCGCCCTCCCGGTCCCCGGCCTGGCGCTTGATGTCGGCCGAGCGCAGCAGGGCCTGGCCGCGGTACCACTCGACGTAGTCGCGGTCGGCCTCGAGCGCCGGCAGCTCGACGAGGTCGTTGTAGAACGCCACGAGCTCGCGGCTCCGGCCGTAGCGCGTGTAGAGGTCCTGCAGCCGCTGGTGGTGGGCGTCGCTGCGCGGGACGCGGCGGATCGCGAGCTCGAGCGCGGCGATGGCCTCGGTCGGCCGGCCGACCCACTCGTAGGAGTTGGCCATCCACGTGTAGGCCTCGACCTGGGCGGGGTCGATCTCGACCGCCTTCTTGAGCCGGGCCAGCGCCCGCGAGGCGTCGTCCATCGCCCCGGACGGGACCTCGGCCTCGGGGTCGTCCTCGCGCGCGGCCCGGATGGCCTCGATCGAGCGGCGGTGCCAGGCGTAGCCCTCGAGGGCCAGGGCCTTGCCGAGCGCCCTGCGGTCCTCGGGGGACAGGGACGCGTCGGCCTTGACCTCCCCGTTCTCGTCCTTCTCGGAGTCGGACACCCTCGCCAGGTAGAGCTCACGGGCCCGGACGGCAGCGTCGAGCATGTCGTCCCAGCGCCCGGCCTCGAAGCGGACCTGGGCCAGCCAGACCCACGGCTCGGGCTCCGCGCGCCGCAGCCGGGAGGCCTCCTCGAGGCGGTTCTCGGCGTCGGTGAAGCTGCCGTCGATCACGCCGGCGCTGCGCTTCTCCTTGACCGCCTGGCGGGCGAATTCGAGGTTGGCCCGGCCGGCCAGCAGGCCGAGCCGATAGCGCTCGTCCTCGGACAGACGCGAGGCGACGGGGTAGACCTTGTCGAGCTCGGCGAGGGCCAGCTCGGCGTGGCCGCGCGACAGCAGGAGGTCGGCCTTGGCGACGTGCTCGCGGGCGTCGAGGACGGCCGGCTGGGGCTCCTGGGCCCCATCCCCGGTGCCGGACGCGGTCGACGAGCAGGACGCGAGGACGGCGGAAAGCACGAGGCCTCCCGCGAGGAGCGCGAGCGACTCCCGGGTCATGTGGATCTCCGCGGCGGTTTCCTGGAGGACGATGGGGCGGTTCCCCGGCGCCGGCCATGCAAGATCCGGTCCCGGGCGTCCTCTCGGGCACAGGGAAGGGGACCAGTCTGGGTCGGCGACCGGCCCCTGGCAAGCAGCGGGCGGGGGCACGGGCCGCGGCCTCAAGGCCGGGCTCGAGGCCGGCCGACAGGGGGGTCGGATGCCGGCTCCGGGCCGGGCGGCGTTCCCGGACGGGAACGCCCCGTCGCGATCCGGGACGACGGCGGAGGAGGAGCGACATGCAGACCGGCTGGGTCCGCCCCGATCCCGAGGCGCTCGAGGCCGTCTACGACCTCGAGGACGACGACGACGTCGAGATGCTGGTCGAGGTCGTCGACATGTTCGTGGCCGACGGCCTGCCGAGGCTGCAACGGCTCGGCGAGCTGTGCGCCGGCGACGACACGGCGGCCGTCGCCGAGCTCGCCCACGCGCTCAAGTCCTCCTTCGGCAACGTCGGCCTGCCGCTGGCCGCGGAGCACTGCGAGCGGCTGGTCCAGGGGGCCCGCGCCGGCGACCTGACCGCGGTCCACGGCCTGGCGGCCGACACCCTGGCCCTGTGTGCCGGCCTCGAGGCCGGGCTCGCGGCCTTCCTGGCCGAGCTCTGAGCGCCGTGAGAGCGGGCGGGGCCCGCCCCCGGCGACGAGGGCCCCATCCCGCGGGGGCCTCGGCCCCGCTCCGGGGCTAGACTCCTCGGGAGGCCCTGCGGAAGAAGCGCCGCCATGGCGCGTCTGACCCCGGAGGCCCGTCCCGTACCATGACCCTGATGCTGCCGATCCCGCGCCGTCTCCCCGCCTCGCTCGTCCCGGGCCTCCTGTGCGCCCTCGCGCTGACCAGCTGCGGCGACAACGTCGGCCGTCTGTGGGACCGCAAGGACGACAAGGGCACGTCCCCGGCCACGGCCTACGTCGTGCCGCCGGCCGGCGGGGTCGTGCTCGACAACCGGCCCCGGGTCCTGCGGGTCGCGCCCAAGGGCAGCGGCGTCCAGACGACGACGCCGATCTTCGTGCTGTTCAACGAGGCCATGAACCTCGACAGCCTCAAGGCCTCGTCCGAGGAGAAGCCGAGCCACGTCTACGTGCGCAACAAGGTCTCGGGGACGGTCGTGCCGGGGCAGTACGAGCTCCTCGCCGGGGGCCGGCTCCTCGTGATCCGCCCATCCGGCCTCGCGCCCGACCAGGAGTGGGAGGTCGTCGTCGGCAGCAGCGTGCGCGACGTCGACCGGGCGACCTCGGCCCAGCAGGGCGTCCAGGCCACGTTCACGACCGACGGCGTCGCCGACGCCGGCCCCAAGGTCGTGTTCCAGCTCCCCGAGCGCAACGACCTGCACGTGCTGCGCGAGACCGAGGTCATCGTCGGCTTCTCGCAGCCGGTCGACCCGACGACGGTCGACGCGTCGAGCTTCTTCATGCGCCGGAGCTCGGACCAGCAGCTCGTCCCCGGCACGATCGACTACCCGATCAAGGTCGGCCAGGCGCCCGACCCCCGGATCGCGCGGTTCCGGCCGCAGGCCCTGCTCGACGCCACGGTGCAGTACGACTTCGTCTACACCGACGCCATCAAGTCCGGGACGATCAAGCTCGACGTCGGGCGCAACTCGCCCCCGATCCTGTTCACGACCCAGGCGCCCGAGGCCGCGGTCGGGCTGCGCGTCGGCAACCCCTCGACCGTCGCGAGCAAGACGTTCGACGACCGGATCAACCGGGCCAACCTCGAGAACCTCCAGCTCGCGGTCGACCTCCCCGCCGGGACCCTCGTCGGCGACGAGGTCCGGCTGCGCGTCTACGGCTACGACCCGTCCGACGACGAGGACGACGTCACGGTCTTCGCCGAGGAGACCCGGAGCGCGCAGGTGGCCGGCGCCCACACCGAGCTGTTCCAGGTCGCGGGCATGCTGGGCACGCTGGCCACCCCGGCGTTCAAGGACGGGGGCCTGACCCTCGCGGTCCGCCTGTCCCGCGGCACGGAGGTGACCGGCTTCGTCCTCGCCACGTCGTCGGTCCAGGACGTCGTCCCGCCCGAGCTCGTGGCCCTGGGCCCGCCCTCGGACCCGGCCGACGCCAGCGTGTTCCTGACCGACCTCAACGCGGGCGCGCTCTACGGCACGGCCTCCGAGGAGCTCGGCGCGCTCGAGCTGTCGATCCTCAGCAACACCTACGGGCTGTTCGCGAGCCACCCGGACGGGCGGTTCTTCTCGGCGCCCTTCTACCTCAACCGCAACGCCGCCGACGTCCCCTTCGTGGCCAACCTCGTCGACGCCGCCGGCAACCTCTCGGCGGCGCCCGTGACCGGCAGCTTCCGCCAGCGGGGGTTGCTGACCGGGAGCGTGAGCGGGGGCAGCCTGTTCGTCACGATCTACGACGAGGCGACTCTGCTGCCGGTCGAGGACGTCACGGTCCTGATCGAGCCCGGCCGGCCGACCAAACCGGCGACCTCGCAGCAGAGCTCGACGACCGCGGTCGACGGGACCGTCGCCTTCACATCGCTGACCGGGGGCAGCTACACGATCACCGCCGTCAAGCCCGGCTACCACCTGCTGAGCGTCGTCGACACCGCCGCCGGCGTGGCCTCGCTGCCGCTCCGGCCGATCGTGGGGCCGACGACGACGGCGTCCGGCAAGCTGGTCTACCAGGCCGTGCCCGGCCTCACCGGGCGCGTGGGCCTCAACGGCATCGACGACGACGGCGTCGACGGCTTCGTCCCGACGCTCGCCACCGACGCGACGAGCTTCGGGCCGGTCGACGTGCGCCCCAACCGCCCGCTGATGGGCAGCGCCTACGTCGGCGTGTTCCCGCCGGGCTCCAAGCCGACCTACCTGTTCAGCTCGGCCGAGCTGGCCGCGACCAGCGGTGGGGCCGGCCGCAACCTGCCGCCGCAGGTGCCCAAGCCGAGCGGGCAGACCTACACGTACACGCTGCCGATGCTGGCCAGCAGCAGCCAGGCCGGGAAGCCGCTCGTGCCGTACGCCCTCGACCTGACCAAGGCCACGGGCCTCGACACCGCCAACCTCGCGGGCCCGGTCCAGGTCGGCCTCGTCGCCGCCTTCGGCGGCTTCTCGGGCACGACGCTGATGGGCGTGGGCTACGCCAACGGCGGCCCGAGCAACCTCAGCGTGGACGGCTCGTACGACCTCCTGAGCCTGTCCAACCTCTTCCCCCTCGGGCCGCTGCTGTGGTCCTCGGTGCAGGCGGAGGACCAGACCGGCAACGTCGTCCGCAACCGGGTCCTGTTCCTGGACATCGCGCTCGGCACGACCCTCGTCCTGGCCGAGGCCCAGGGCGTCCCGACCGTGACCGCGCCGCCGGGCGCGATCACCGGCTCCCCGTCCGTCTCGATCCAGGATCGCCTCGACCCGACCGCGATGCCCAACGGCAAGGGCTGGCACCGGCTGCGCGCCGTGGGCCCCAACGGCAGGCGCTGGGACCTCTATCTCGCCGATGCCGACGGGGCCAGCGGGACGGAGGACGTCCAGCTCCCGGTCCTCCCCTCGGGGGTCTCCGGGCTGTCGACAGGGACCTGGAAGGTGTCGGCCGACGACTTCCTCCTGTTCGGGCCCGGCCTGTCGCCCAGCGAGGTCAACTTCGAGGACCTCCGCCGGCTGCAGGTCAACTTCGCCCGGGCCGTCCCCGTCGACTTCACGATCCAGTAGGGGATCGCCGCGACGCGCGCGTCCGGGCCGCCCGGCCGCGCAGTTCGGCGGACTGCTCGATGAAGCCCGGGCCGGCGACCGCTATGCTCCCGGCCATGGCTCGCCTGCCGTCCAACCCCGTGGCGCGGAGGTCGTCCAGGACCCTGGTCCTCGCCGGCCTCGTCGCGTCGGCCCTGCTCTCCGCCTGCGAGGCTCCCCGGCCGGACAGCTTCGTCGTGGACCCGGTCCTGTACCCGGCCCCCGACGAGGAGATCCGCGACGTCCTGGTCTGGCCCGTCATCGTCGTCGGCGAGTCGCCGCTCGACGGGACGATGCGCGACCTGCTCGCGACCCGGATCTACGAGGGGATGATCAACCACCGCTTCTCGGCCCTGGCCCCGAGCCTGGTCCAGCAGCTGTCCAAGGAGTTCGGGGTGACCGAGGCCGGGGCCTCCAAGGCCGTCGGGGCCGCCGACGCCGACGGGGTCCTCGTCCTGACGATGAGCGACTGGGACGAGGCCGGCCTCTACGCCCTGGGCAAGGTCCGGACCCGGGGGGAGATCAAGATCCTCAACAAGGCCGGCAAGGTCCGCTGGATCGGCAGGTTCACGGTCGACTCGACCCTGGTCCCCGGCGAGTCCGGCAACGCCAGCCTGGAGGAGAAGCGGCGCCAGGCCGTCGAGGCCTTCGCCCGCCGCCTGTCCCGCTGGCTCCCGGACCGGCTCTGACCCAGGCGGGGGGACCGGTCCGGCCGGAGGCGGGCGCCGTGCTTGCCCGGCGGGCCCCGGCTCCCTAGGATCCTCCGCTCGAAATGCCGGCCCCGGTCCTCCAGCGTGGGGGCGGACGGGCCGAAACCGAATCAACGCGCCCGGATCGGGTCCCGATTCCGGATCCCGGCGCCTGCAAAGGAAGCAATCGGGCAATGGCACTGACCCAAGAAGAGCGGCAGCAGATCGTCACCGAGTTCCGCAAGCACGGGACCGATACCGGCAGCACGGCCGTACAGATCGCCCTGCTGACCAACGACATCAAGAAGCTGACCGAGCACCTCAAGGTCCACGAGAAGGACTTCCACACGCAGCGCGGCCTCATGAAGAAGGTCGGCCGGAGGAACCGGCTGCTGCGCTACCTCCACCGCAAGAACCCCACTGGTTACCAAGAGCTGATCCAGAAGCTCGGCCTCCGCAAGTGACGGGGACCGACCGCTGGATCCCAACCTGAGAGAGGCCCGCCCCCGCGGCCTGCGCCGAGCGGCGCGAACGGGGGCTCCCGTCGGCCCGATTGCCGACGAGCGGGGTGCCGGAGGACGTCTCCGGCGCTCCAGCGACCCCTCGCCCCGGCGCCAGAGCGCCGGTTGCGACCGACCGCGGTGTGCGCGGCGGCCCGGAGCCTGGGAGGCGCCGGGAGGGGGCCGCGAAGAGGCCAATGAGAGAAGTGCATGAACAGCACGAGGAGTACCACAAGGTGACAATCACCACCGTCAAGGCCGAGATCGCCGGCCGCGAGATCGAGCTCGAGACCGGTCGCTGGGCCAAGCTGTCCGACGGCGCGGTCGTCGCGACGATCGGCGAGACCAAGGTCCTCGCCACGGCCAACCGGGCCGACGCCCGCGAGGGCATCGACTTCTTCCCCCTGACCGTCGACTACCGCGAGCGGACCTACGCCGCGGGAAAGTTCCCCGGGGGCTTCTTCAAGCGCGAGGCGCGTCCGTCCACCGTCGAGACGCTGACCTCCCGCATGATCGACCGTCCGATCCGCCCGATGTTCCCGGACGGCTACAAGGACGACATCCAGATCCTGATCCAGGTCCTGCAGGTCGACCACGACACGCCGCCCGACATCGTCGGCATGGTCGCGGCCTTCGCCGCCCTGCGGATCAGCTCGATCCCGTTCGACCACGACATCGGCGCCGTGCGCCTGGGCTGGATCGACGACCACGTCGTCGTCAACCCCTCCATCCCGCAGAGCAAGTCGGCCGAGAACAAGCTCGACCTCGTCATGGCCGCGACCAAGGACGCGGTCACGATGGTCGAGGCCGACGCCCGCGAGCTGCCGGAGGAGGAGGTCCTCGAGGCCCTCGAGCAGGGCCACGAGGCCTGCGCCAAGATCGGCGAGCTGATCAACGAGCTCGTCAAGAAGGCCGGCAAGCGCAAGCGCGACTTCGTCCCGCCCACGCCGCGGACCGAGCTCGACAAGGCCGTCGAGAAGCGGTTCTTCAAGGACCTCTCCGCCGCGGTCGTCGCCGAGGGCGGCAAGGCCGAGCGCAAGGTCGCCAAGGACGCGGTCATGACCGCGTTCAAGGCCTGGTGCGAGGAGGAGTTCACCGGTGACACCGCCGACGCCGACCGCCGCTACGCCAAGGGCGTCATGTACGCCCTCGAGAAGCGGGCCGAGCGCCAGTCCGTGCTCGACGGCCACCGCGCCGACGGCCGGGGCCACACCGACATCCGGCCGATCTCGGTCGAGGCCGGGCCGCTGACGCGCCTGCACGGCTCGGCCGTGTTCACGCGCGGCGAGACCCAGGCCCTCGTCGTGACGACGCTGGGCACGGTCGACGACGAGCAGATCGTCGACGGGCTCGAGGACGAGTACCGCAAGAAGTTCTACCTGCACTACAACTTCCCGCCGTTCAGCGTCGGCGAGGTCCGCCCGCAGCGCGGGCCGGGCCGCCGCGAGATCGGCCACGGCATGCTCGCCGAGCGCGCCCTCGCGGCCGTCCTGCCCGACCCCCTGACCTTCCCGTACACGATCCGCCTCGTCAGCGAGGTGCTCGAGTCCAACGGCTCCTCGTCGATGGCCTCGGTCTGCGGCGGCTGCCTGGCGCTCATGGACGCCGGCGTGCCGATCCGCCAGCCCGTCGCCGGCATCGCGATGGGCCTCGTCAAGGAGGGCCGCAAGATCGCGATCCTGTCCGACATCCTCGGGAGCGAGGACCACTGCGGCGACATGGACTTCAAGGTCGCCGGCACGCAGTTCGGGATCACCGCGCTGCAGATGGACATCAAGTGCACGGGCCTCACGCGGGCCATCATGAAGAAGGCCCTCGAGCAGGCGCGCCAGGGGCGCATCCACATCCTGCGCGAGATGCTCAAGGTCATCGACAAGCCGCGGAAGACCCTGTCCAAGCACGCCCCGCGCCTCGAGCGCCTGCAGATCAACCCCGAGAAGATCGGCATCCTGATCGGCCCCGGGGGCAAGCACATCCGTGCCCTGCAGGACGAGACCAAGACCAAGGTCCACGTCGAGGACACCGGCATCGTCACGATCTCGGGCGCGATCAGCGAGCTCGTCGACGAGGCGCTGCGCCGGGTCGAGGCGATCACGGCCGAGGTCGAGATCGGCAAGACCTACCAGGGCCGCGTCGTGGCCATCAAGGAGTTCGGGGCCTTCCTCGAGATCCTGCCCGGCCAGGAGGGGCTCTGCCACGTGTCCGAGCTGAGCAACGACTTCGTGCGCTCGGTCCAGGAGGTCGTCGACATCGGCGACGTCATCGAGGTCAAGGTCCTCGACGTCGACGCCCTCGGCAAGATCAAGCTGTCCCGCAAGGCCCTGCTCGAGGGCGGCGAGGAGGGCGGCGCCGGGGGTGAGGGTCGGAGGCCAGCCCGCGGCGAGCGCGGCGAGCGCGGAGAGCGCGGCGGCGAGCGCGGCGACGACCGCGGTCGCCGGGATCGCGACCGCGACCGTGACCGTGGTCGCGGCCGTGACCGCGACGACGACCGTGGCCGTGGCCGGGGTCGGGACCGCGACGACGACCGCTCGCGCGGGCGTGACGACGACCGTGGGCGTGGCCGGGGCCGCGACCGGGACGACGACCGTGGCCGCGGCCGGGGCCGGGACGACGAGCCTCGCTACGAGCGCCCCCGTGGCCGTGACGAGGACCGGGACCGCGATCGTGACCGTGAGCGCGGCCAGGACCGTGATCGCGGCCAGGACCGTGACCAGGACCGTGACCAGGACCGCGACCAGGACCGGGATCGTGATCGCGACCGTGATCGCGACCGCGGCGGCCGGGGTCGTGACCGGGACGACGACCGGGGCCGTGGCCGCGGTCGGGGCCGGGGTCGCGACGACGACCGGGGCCGGGGACGGTCCCGCGACGACGACCGGGGTCGCGACGACGACCGGGGTCACGACGACGACCGGGGTCACGACGAGGCCCGGGGTCATGACGACGACCGCGGCCGGGACCGGGGCGACGACGCCCGGGGCCGGGGCCGGGACGACGACCGTGGCCGCGGACGGGGTCGGGGTCGCGGTGGCCGCGACGAGGACCGCCCTCGCGAGCGCGAGGAGGGCTGGGACGAGGGCCGGGACACCGGCCGGGCCCGGCACGACGAGGACGCCCCGGTCGAGGACCGTGGGTTCGGCCAGCTCGAGGAGCCCGTCCGCGAGGACGACTTCGAGGAGGCCGGCTCGGGCTCGCCCCGCGGCCGTGGCCGTGGCCGGCGTCGCCCGCGGCGCAGCTGAGCCGCCCGCCCGGGTCATCGGTCCGAAGGGCCGATGACTCGGGTCCTTTCCGGGCTCCAGGCCTCAAGTCCCGCCTCCGGGGGACCGATCAAGTACCCGGTCCCGCCGTGCTCCGTACGGCGCCTTGCCGGCGCGGCGTGGAACCAGACCTCGGGTGCACTCCCCATGCTCCCGGGGGGCCGGTCCTCCGGCCTGGTTCTTTCCTGGAGCGAGCGACGATGAACGCAACCGGAACGGTCAAGTGGTTCGACAACCGCAAGGGCTTCGGCTTCCTCCGCACGGAGGGCGTGGACGAGGACATCTTCGTCCACTACAGCAACGTCGTCGGTGACGGGTTCCGGTGCCTGCGGGACGGGGAGACCGTCGAGTTCGTCCTCGAGCAGGGCGACAAGGGCTTCCACGCCCTCGAGGTCCGGAAGCAGGACCAGCCGGAGACGGCTGCCGAGCCGGATCGCGCCGAGGAACGCGTCCTGAGCCGAGCCTGAGCGCCGTTCCGCTGGCGGATGGAGACCCGATTCGGGCTCAGGGCCCCCGACCGGGAATCGGCCAGCCACCTTTTTGCGCCAGGACTGCATGCGGGAACATGAGCCGGTCGAGGCTAGAATGCCGCGACCATGGTCCTGCGCCCCGCCCCCTCCGATGACGCCGATGGTGCCGTTCGCCCGATGGCTCCGCGGCCATCCGGCCCTGACCCATGGCTCGGGGGGATCCGCCGGGGCGCATTCCTCGTCGTGGCGCTCTTCCTCTGCCTGGTCTCGACCCGGCTGGCGGCGCAAAACCCCGATGAGAGCAGCGGCAACCGGATCCGGGTCCCGTACGCGCCGGCCCTGATCCGGATCGACGGCCTCGACCTCAACCAGTACGAGCAGGCGGCCGTCATCCGGCTGGACAGCCGGCACCAGCTCGTCGAGACCCCGCAGGTCGCCTGGGACGGGGAGCGGGATGCCTCGGCCGAGGTCCGGCTGCTCTACGACGAGGGCCACCTCTACCTGTTCGCCCGGATCCGGGACGACGACCCTCTCAGCCCGACCGGCAACAAGGTCTGGGAGTCCGGGGACGTCCTCGAGCTGTTCTTCAACCTCGACCCCGACGACGACCGGGCCGGCCAGACCCGGTTCAACGACGACGACATCCAGATCGTGATCCCGGTCCACGACTCGGACCGGCCCTGGATCGCCGTGACCTCGGCCAACCCCGGGACCGAGGGCGAGGGCATGACCGGGATCGAGACCGCCCGACGCGAGGTCGACGGGGTCTACATGCTCGAGGCCCGGATCCCGCTGCAGGTCCTGCCCGGGATCCGCGCGGGGGCCCCCGAGGTCGGCTTCAACATCGCCCTCGGCGACCGGGACGACGGCGGCATCTCCTACAACTACCTCGTCTGGGGTGGGGGCCTGTCCGCCTACGACGACACCCGGTCGTTCGGCACGCTCGAGTTCGACCCCGACGGCCCGGCCATCCTCGTCCCGGTCGAGGACTCGGGCAGCCGGAGCCTCTCGGAGCTGTTCGAGTACGGCGTCTACCTGCTGCCCTGCGTCGGCCTGTTCCTCGTCCTCCTGCTCGCGCGCCGCATCGCGCGGGGGCCGCTGTCGGTCCGGCCGCGCCTCCGGCTCGTGCTGGGGCTGTGCTCCGCCGGGCTGCTGCTGCTGTCGATCTGGGTCCCCGACGTGCTCATGTACCTGCACGAGGAGGGGCGGCGGCAGCGCGCGGGCGAGATCGCCGACGCCGTCGTCGAGGCGCTGCCCGAGCTCGAGGCCGGCTGCCTCGACCGCTTCCGTGGCCCGACCAGGGACGAACCGCTGTTGATGCTGCTGTCGGGCGGCGCCGTCCAGCGCCGGCTCGACACCGAGTACCTGCCGCTGCCCCCGTCCGAGCAGGAGAAGCTCGGGCTGCGGCCGGTCCCGGTCGGCGACCAGGGCCTGACGATCCTGCCGTACTCGCTGCCGATCGAGGGGCCGTACCTCGAGCTCCGGCTCGCCGGCATCCACGCCGGGGACCGGCTCGCCTTCGTCGTCAGCGGGGGCTCGGTCCCGCCGACGCTCGCGCTGCGGACCTCCGACGCCCTGGCCGAGGAGGGCAGGCTCCTGCGGCTCGACCAGCAGGTGCGGGCGCCGGTCGGCGAGGGGCAGGCCTGGCTGGGCATGGTCGATGTCGACCAGGAGCTCAAGGGCCTGCGCATCGACGTCGTCGAGGGCCGGGACCTCCGGCTCGAGGGCGTCTGCCACCTGCCGCGTGCCGAGCCCGACCATGAGCCGGTGGTCCGGCCCCTCGAGCTGGGCGCCGTGTCGCTCGCGGGCGTCCCGACGCCCCTGCGCGGCGCCGCGCCGGCCGGGGTCGGCATCGAGCTCGCCCCGACCAAGAGTGTCGAGCTGCTCCTGCCGTCCGAGGGCGGCGGCCTCGACGAGTGCTGGCTGTTCCTCGAGGCCGTCGACTGCTCGGCGTTCCGCGCGACCCCCGACAAGTCCGTCGTCGGCCGCCTCCAGTTCGGCAACCGCGACCTGCCAGGCACGATCGAGAGCCGGGAGCTGCGCCACCAGATCGAGGTCTTCGCCGGCCGCAAGGACGCCAACGTCGAGGGGCGCCGGCTCGAGGTCGGCGGCCCGGCGACGACCGGCTACGAGTGGGCGGGGCGCGACGGCGTCGCGCGGATGACGCCCGCGATCCGCGTCGAGCTCGACCGCCGCCGGCCGTACCCGGCGATGACCCTGACCAACGTCGGGCCGTACCCGCTGCGCCTGCGCAGCGTCGTCGGCGCGCGCCACAAGCAGGACCCGACGAGCCCGCTCGAGAGCGGCATCTTCGCCCTCGGGCCGCGGCGCGGCGAGGTCAAGCTCTCGCCCGAGCTCCTGGCCCGGCTCGAGGGTGCGGAGTTCACGATGTACCGCGAGGGTCGGCTCCGCGCGGGGACGACGAAGCCCGCGACGAAGGTGGCCCGCACGCGGCTGTCGAAGGACGTCGTCACGCGCCTCGCCGGCGGCGAGCGCGTGTTCGGCGGCGGCCTCGTCGGCACCGGCACGGGCGCCCGCGACCAGCTCATCAACATGCCGGGGGACGGCTGGCAGGGCGCGGTCCTCGCGATCACCCTGCTCGACCAGGACCTGCCGGCGATCGCGACGCGCAACCGCTTCGTCCGCCTGATCCTGATCGCGCTGTCGCTGCCGTGGGTCCTCGTCCTGCTCGTCAACGTCCTCGCGCCCGTCGGCAGCCTGCGCTGGCAGCTGACCGGCGCGGTCGCGTTCGGCATGGTCGTGCCGCTGGCGGTCGTCGCCGTGTTCACGACCGCCCTGCTGCAGAAGACCCAGAGCCAGAACGACGAGCAGCGGCTGGGCGACGAGAGCCAGCTCGTGCTGACGCGCCTCGAGGAGGAGCAGCAGCGCCTCGACGAGGGCGCGCGGAGCTACGTGCGCAAATTCGCACTGGAGCTCGGCGGGCTGTCCCGGCTCGACGAGAAGCGCCGCGAGGAGCGCCTCGCCGAGCTGTCGTCGTCGCTGGCCCTGCTGCGGCCGGCCGCCTGGGCGCAGGGCTCGTTCCTGTCGCTCAGCATGGTCGACCCGAATGACCCGTCCAAGCTGATCCAGGTCCACGACCGCGACGGCTCGCTCCGGCACGGCGACACGGCCCTCGTCGAGGGCGCCGGACTGTACTCGGGCTGGGGCCGGCTGTTCCTCGGCGCCCGGGCCGACACGAGCTTCGAGGACGGGCGCGAGCTCAGCTTCTCGTGGGGCCGCGTCGTCGACGACGAGCTCCTCGGCGAGCTCGCCTCGCAGGGCTTCCTCGGGGTCTACGACCTCGAGGGCTACCCGATGGCCCTCGGCTCGCCCGGCGGGGACCGCGGCGGCCTCGACGCCTGGCTCGAGATCGAGAAGCGCCCCGGCGCCACGCGCGAGAAGCGCGGCCTGCTCGAGCGGGTCGAGGAGGACCCCAACCCGCTGTTCTTCGAGCTCGGCAGCGGCGGCCTCGAGCGCTACGCCCAGGTCGGCCTGCTGCGCGACCGCGGCGGCCGGCCCCTGGCGATGATGGCCAGCTTCGTCGAGCCGACCGCGGCCGTGCTTCCGTTCTTCTTCGGCGCCCTCGAGGTCAAGCACTTCTTCCTGCTCGTCGTCGGGGCGATGCTCGTCTTCGCCGTGTTCCTGGCCTGGCTGCTGACCGACCGCATCACCGTGCCGATCGAGCGGCTCGAGGGCCACGCCGAGCGGATCAGCCGCGGCGACCTCGAGGTCGAGGTCAAGCCGGTCGAGGGCTCCGACGAGATCTCGAGCCTCAACCGCGCCTTCGACCACATGGCCCGCGAGCTCAGGACGCGCGTCCGCCAGCAGGACCTGCGCAACCGCGCGATCGCCCGCCTCAACGCCCGGCTCGACCTCGACCACGTCGGCCACGAGGCCGTCGCCCTCCTCGTCGAGGCCAGCCGCGCGGACACGGTCCTGCTGCTGCTGCAGGACCGCGAGCGGCGCAAGGTGCAGGTCTTCGGCGAGGGGAGCGCGATCCGCGAGATCGAGCCGCACGGCGACTTCCAGGACTTCGTGTTCGAGGCCGGTGGCGCGTTCAGCCTGCCGCTGCCGGTGCGGTTCCGCGGGGCCGACTTCGCGCGCTTCACCGAGGGCGGCTCCTGCCTCGTGCTCCCGCTGCGCATCCAGGGGCGCCGGTGGGGGACGGTCATGCTGTGCTTCCCGACCCGGATCGGATCCGAGCTCGACCTGAGCTTCCTCGACGGGCTGCTCGGCCAGGTCATCTCGTCGATGGAGACCGCCCGCGTCTATCGCCTCGCGATCGAGGACGCGACCACGGGGCTGCACGTCGCCCGCTACTTCGAGCGCCAGGTCGCCCAGGAGCTGGACCGCGTCCGCCGCAGCGGCGGCCAGGCGACGTGGATCCGCTTCTCGCTGCCCGACCCCGAGCGCCTGCGCCGGCACTGGGGCGACGAGGGCTTCGGCAACGTGCTCGGTCGCCTCGGCGACGAGCTCCTGCACGAGATGCCGGCCCAGGCCCTCGCGGGCCGCAGCGGGCTCGGCAGCTTCGACCTGCTCCTGCCAGGCACGCGCAACGAGGACGGCCGGCGCACCGCCAACCGCATCCGCGGGACCCTGATGGGGCTGTTCGACCGGCAGGCCAAGAAGCTCGACGTGCGCATGGCCCTCGTCCACGCGCCGCAGGACGGCTCGTCGCTGTCGATCCTCAAGGACGAGCTCCAGCGCCGCATCGCGCTGCGGCAGGCCACCGAGGACGGCATCCGCACCGGCGAGGTCCCCGTCATGCGCCGGGGCGCCGCGGTGTTCGCCTCCCGCGCGATGCACCGCATCCTCGAGGACATCGACCG
This sequence comes from Planctomycetota bacterium, assembly GCA_041398545.1. GTDB lineage: Bacteria > Planctomycetota > UBA1135 > UBA1135 > JAWKUM01. The sequence continues at coordinate 49,590 of JAWKUM010000003.1, forward strand.
CGTCGCCCCGACCGAGCTCCCGCTGCTGGTGCAGGGCGAGACCGGCGTCGGCAAGGAGGTCCTCGTCGACCTCTGCCACGAGGCCAGCCAGCGGGCCGGGCGACCGCTGGTCAAGATCAACTGCGCCGCGATCCCCGAGAGCCTCATGGAGGCGACCCTGTTCGGGCACGAGAAGGGGGCCTTCACCGGCGCCGACGAGCGCAAGAAGGGCGTGTTCGAGCAGGCCCACACCGGGACGCTGTTCCTCGACGAGGTCGGCGACCTCCCGCTCGAGCTGCAGGCCAAGCTGCTCCGGGTCCTCCAGTCCAAGGAGGTCGTCCGGCTCGGCGGCCACGACCCGGTCCACGTCGACGTCCGCGTCATCGCCGCGACCCACCGCGACCTCGAGCGGTGGACCGCCGAGGGCCGGTTCCGCGAGGACCTGTTCTACCGGCTCCAGGGCTTCCGCCTGGTCGTGCCCCCGCTCCGCGAGCGGCGCGAGGAGATCCCGTTCCTCGTCGAGAGCATGCGGGCCGAGTTCGGGGCCGAGGCCAAGGAGTTCTCCGCCGAGGCCCTCGACCTGCTCTACCGCAACCCCTGGCCGGGCAACATCCGCGAGCTGCGCAACGTCGTGCACCGAGCCCTGGTCCTGGCCCGCGGGGCCTTCGTCGAGGCCGAGGACCTGGACCTCGCCGAGCAGCCGGCCAGCGAGGGCCTGCCCGAGGTCCCGGAGCTGCCCGAGGCCGAGGACGAGAAGGTCGTCAAGATCCCGCAGCCCGAGCCGCTCCGGATCGAGGAGCGCTGGGCCCTGCTCGAGGGCTACCTGCGCAGCCGGATCGGCAGCGAGGCCACGATCTCGCCTCGGGTCTACCGCGACCTCGTCGGGGTCAGTCGCCGGACCGCGAGCCGCGACCTGAGCCAGTGGCTCGACGAAGGCGTGCTCGAGGCGACCGGCCAGAAGCGCAGCCTCAAGTACCGGATCGCCGCCGGCGCGGCCCAGTCGACCCGGACCTGAACCGACCATCCGGTCCCTTCCGGAACACGGGCAGGCCGCTTTGCAATCGGCCATTGGCGCAAGTCTGGCGCATGTTGGCTCGTTCCAGCGGCGGTAACCCGGCTCCGCTGGGCCCCGGCAGAGAAGGATCCGGTTCTTGCCCCAGTTTTCTGAGCGGCCACAAGTGGCTCTTCTGAAACGGCTTGGGACTGCGTTACAGAAAAAAACGGTAACGAACCGAGAGCTGGGCCGGGTCTTGCGATGGCACCGTGCTCCGCCGTTCCAGTCCGCCCCGGGTAGTCCGGGTCGGAGGACGAGGGCGGAGACCTTCGCAACCGGACGCCCAACAAGAGACCGATGATCATGCGCGACGCCAAGTACCGGACCTGCTTCGGCCTCATGCTGGTCCTGCTGATCCCGGCCGGCCTGCGGGCTCAGGCCGTGTCCGCTCCGGACCGCGCCGCCGTGCTGGCGGCCGAGGACGGCATCAAGGTCTCGCGCAAGGACGTCCTGTTCGGCAACCCCAAGCTGTCGACCAAGCCTGCCGAGCTGGACTACACCAAGGCCCTGCAGGCCACTCCCGAGGCCCGGAAGATCCGGGACGACGGGATCGAGAAGGGCTCGGCCGAGTACACGATGCTCAAGGCCAAGGCCGTCGAGCGCCTGTCCAAGCTGATCAAGGCCACGGCTGTCCAGGACGGCCATGACTGCGTCGTCAAGAAGGGCTCGATCCGGTCCAAGCCCGACGACCTCGACGTGACCGACCTGACCGACCAGATCGTCTCGGAGCTCGAGAGCACGAGCTGAGCCCGGCCCGGGCGGCCTCCCGCCCGCTGATGCCGACCGACCGATCCACGAGCCGCCTGCCGCCACCGTCACGTCCCGGCCCGTCCCGGCCTGCCGGGACCGCTCCGCCCCATGAATTCCTGCACGCCAGACCGCCAGCCCCGGGTAACCTCGGGCCCATCCCCGGCCAGGTGCCGGAGTTCCGAGGCGAGCCGGTCCCACGACCGGGCGCCGACGGATGTCCGGACGAGGGAGGACGTCGGGGGTGTCGCGCGGTCCCGGACCCCGGTCCGACGACCGCAACCAAGAGGGCGGAACGGGATGCCGGAGGGCAGGAGCTTCCTGCCGGCGGGTTCGGCCGAGGACGCATCCACGGGTCGGATCCACGGCTGCAAGTGGACCACGGTGCTGGCGGTCACGGGGCTGCTGCTGCCCCTGACCGGCTGCGTCACCGAATCCCGCCCGCTGCCCGCCTTCGACGACCCCGCCGGCCTGTCCAGGGTCGAGGTCAAGGTCTTCGACCCCGCCGGGACCGAGGTCGACCGGGCCGTCGTCGGGCCCGAGCCGATCCTCGTCGGGCGCAGCTCGGGGCGGCCCTGGAACCTGACGCCGGCCGAGGCCGCCGCCGGGCAGGACGGCGCCCAGGAAGCCCGCCGAAGCAGGGCAGCATACCAGGCACCTGGCGGGCCAGCGAGCCAGCGGCCGACGCCCAGCACCTCGTCGACGAGGGAGCGGACGGCAGGACCAGGAGCCGGTCCCGGTCGAGGACCCTACGCCCGCTTCGGGCCTGCGCGACGTCGCCTGACGGGCGGTGTCCAAGACGTACTGGCTCAACGCCGACACCGGGCCGTGTTCGAGCAGCTGCTGGCCCTGTCCTCGGCGCAGAAGGCCACTGCACACGGGGCAGGGCTGCAAGTTCGGGCAAAGCAGAAGAAGGACACGCCGCTCTCGGTGTCGACACCCTGCTCGAGGGCTGGCTGAGCATGCGGATCCAGCGGGTCAGCCTGGACACGTTCGCGACCCGGCAGATGGGGGCGACGAACTGAACGCCAGATGCCCGCCCGGGCGACCCTGGTCAAGAACGACCTCCTGCTCGTGACCAGCAGCCCCGACGGTCGAGGCCTTCGAGGCCGCGATGGACCTGTTCTACAAGTCCATCCCGCAGATCCTGATCGAGGCCCGGGTCGTGCAGGTGTCGTACGATGACACGCTCGACATCGGCGTCCAGCCGGTCAACGCGACGACTCCGACGGTCCGGACGCTCAACGACGGCAACTTCGTCAAGCTCGATCCTGTCGAGCTTCCCCAACTCCTCGGGCTCGCTCGCCGCGCCGACCCTGAGCGAGGGCCTGCTGACGCTGGGCGGGATCCACGATAACATCGAGGTCAACGCGGTCCGAGCTGCTCCAGCGCGGGCCAAGGCCGACATCGTCAGCCACCCGCGGATCGCTGTGCGCAACGCGCTAGGCCGCGATCGTGACCCAGCGCGACATCCCGCACTTGCGCCCAGATCATCGGCAACACCAAGACCAACATCCAGCCTCAAGGCCGGGGTCTCGATGATCAACGATCGGTCCGCCTCGGCGACACGGTCCTGCTGGTGATCGAGGCCGACATCAAGGAGGTCACCTGGCTTCGTCGAGACCGACCCGATCCCGACGCCGGTCGTCGCGACCCGCCGGTCGACGACTCGTCCTCGTGCCCAAGGGCAAGACGACGATCATCGGGGGCCTCAAGCACGCGGACCCGGTTCGAGAACAGTCGATGGCTTCCGATCCTCGGGGACATCCTGATCCTGGGCTACCTGTTCCGGTCGGATCACGATCCAGTCCTCCTACTCTCGAGGTCCTGTTCATGATCACCCCGCGGATCATCTACGGCTTCGAGGGGGGTCGACGAGGAGGAGGACCCCGGTACTGAGCTCGGGGGCCGGGGGAAGACCGGTGCCGGGGGCCGGGATAGGCTCGTGGGGGCTGCAAGGGCTGGCTGCGGGCGCCGTCCAATGGGGCCGATCGAGGTTGCGGACGTGGAGCGAGGCAGGATGGCCAGGACGGAGCCGGACCGGGGGAGCGCGGGATCGCGCCGATCCTCGTGCTGCTGGTCGTCGGTGAGAGCGTCCTCGTCGCCGAGCTCGTGACGAGGTCGCAGTACGACTCGATGGCCTCCAACCAGGCCAACGAGGTCAAGATCCGCGGGGACATGCGCGAGGCCCTGAAAGAGATGCTCCAGGCCTCGTCGACGACCTCGAGGACGAGGCCGAGGAGGAGGGCGGCGGCGGGCAGACGCTCGGGGCGCCAGCGGGCTCCAGGGCCTGGGCCCGCAGGGGCCGGCGGGGCCGGAGGAGCTGACCGGAGCCTGACGTCGGCGACCACAGCCGCGACGCGTGGTTCGAGCCCAAGAGCTGGTTCGACGACAACGACGTCGTCGTTCACGGCTGGCCGTCGACGAGAACCGCAAGTTCAACGTCCCGACGCTGATCGCCGAGGACGAGGACTTCCGCGAGCTCAGCCGGCAGCGCCTCGTGCGCCTCCTCGACCACCTGTGGGAGGACACCGACCACGACCTCGGCGGCTCGGACGCCGAGACCTGGGCCAACCTGATCCAGGAGCTGCTCAAGGGGGTCGGTTGGAGCGACGACCGGCCCCGGCCGACGCTGCGGTCCAACAAGGAGGGGGACCCGCGGACCATGATCCCGACCCTCGACTTCCTCAAACTGATCCCGCAGATCCCGGAGGAGGTGTTCGAGGACCGCTTCGTCGAGAACGGCGTGTTCCTGCCCGGGCTGCGGTCGGTGCTGACGGTCCACACGGCCCTGTCCAGCGGCAGCGCCACGACCACGACGACCCAGTCGACGAGCTCGAACGAGCCGGACCAGGGCGGCGGCGGCGGCGAGCAGGGCCCCGGCGGGACCCAGACGCCGGAGAGCGAGCCCCAGATGCTCGAGCCGGGGATCAGGATCAACGTCAACACGGCCTCCCGCGCCGTGCTGTCCTGCCTCGAGAGCGAGCAGGACGTCCCGCCGCTCGTCATCGACGCGATCCTGAAGTGGCGCAACGAGGAGGACGAGGAGGCGCGGCAGAAGGCCGAGGAGGCCCAGGCCTCCGGCGACGAGGCCGCGCTGCTGGCCGGCGAGGAGGGGCAGAGCTTCCGCAAGATCTTCCGGACCCTCGACGACCTCGACGAGCTCCCCGAGTGGAAGAACCTCGCCGACTCGGAGGGCAAGAACCGCTTCCTGTCGATGCTGACGACCAAGTCCCACGTGTTCACGGTGCACCTGGCGGGCATCCACAAGCGCGGGCAGGGCGGCAAGGCGTTCTCGATCATGCGCCAGCGCGGGGTCTACGTCCGGCTCGAGGGCGAGGACGGAGCCAAGATGCAGGTCCTCGTGCCGATGCACCGGGTCACGGCGATCCGCGTGTCCCGGCCGGACTTCCCCGAGCAGGACGAGTACGTCGAGGGCGACATCGACCTCCAGGCCCTGGACGACCCGTTCCGGGCCGAGGAGCGGGTCTGGAACCCGTTCTTCCTCGAGTTCTACGATCCCAAGCGCCGGGCGGCGGTGCTCGAGGCGCGCTGACCCCGGCCCCGCGGCCCGGGTCCGCGCTGCGGACCCGGGCCCGCTTCGACGCGGTCTCTGGGTCCCGGGGACCCGGCTGATCCTCATCGGGGGCCCGCTTGTGGGGCCTCCTGGCCTCGCTATACTGCTCGCCCTTCAATCCTGGACCGAGGGGAGGCCGGCGCGCCGGCAGGCGGAAACCCGAGGGCAAGGAAGAGGCCCGCTCCAGCCGGGGCGGGCGACCGGTCGATGGGGGGCCAAGGCCCCTTGGGGCCGGTCGTTCGAACGCACCAGGCCGTCCGGTCCCCGCCGCACCGGACGGCACCAACGACCCGACCTCGACCCCGAGGTGCAGCCATGAGCCAGACCCAGACCGCCGACTCCAAGCTCAGTCCCGCCGAGGAGAAGCGCCTCCGCCTCCTCCGGAACATCGGGATCATGGCCCACATCGACGCCGGCAAGACGACCGTCACCGAGCGCGTCCTGTTCATCACCGGGCGGACGCACAAGACCGGCGAGGTCCACGATGGCCAGGCCACGATGGACTACCTCGAGGAGGAGCGGGAGCGCGGCATCACGATCACGTCCGCGGCCACGACCTGCTTCTGGCGCGACCACCAGGTCAACCTCATCGACACGCCGGGCCACGTCGACTTCACGGTCGAGGTCGAGCGCTCCCTGCGCGTGCTCGACGGCGCCGTCGGCGTGTTCTGCGGCGTGGCCGGCGTCGAGGCCCAGTCGGAGACCGTCTGGCGCCAGGCCGACCGCTACGAGGTCCCGCGCATCGCCTTCGTCAACAAGCTCGACCGCACCGGCGCCGACTTCAACCGCGTCATCGAGATGATGGAGTCGCGGCTGCACTGCGCCCCGGTGCCGATGCAGGTGCCGATCGGCCTCGAGAAGGAGCACCTCGGCGTCATCGACCTGATCGACCGCAAGGCCTACATCTGGCGCGAGGACGCCAAGAACGTCGAGATCACCGACGTCCCGGCCCAGTACGTCGACGAGGTCGAGGCCGCGCGCGAGGAGCTGATCGAGAAGGTCGCCGAGTTCGACGAGCCGATGCTCGAGAAGTTCGTCGAGGGCGAGTCCTGCCACGCCGAGGAGATCCGGCGCGCGGTCCGCGCCGGCGTCCAGCAGCGCAAGATCGTCCCGGTGTTCTGCGGGGCGGCCCTCAAGGACAAGGGCATCCAGAACCTCCTCGACGCCATCGTCGACTACCTGCCCTCGCCCCTGGACCTGCCAGCCATCGAGGCCGAGGACTACAAGCGGGGCGGCGAGATCCTGCTCCAGCCCAACGCCTCCGAGCCGCTGTCGGCGCTGGCGTTCAAGTCGATCAGCGACCCCAACGGCGACCTGACCTTCATCCGGGTCTACACGGGCGTCATCGAGAAGGGCCAGGCCGTGTTCAACCCGCGCACCCGCAAGCGCGAGCGCATCGGCCGCCTGCTGCGGATGCACGCCAACAACCGCGAGGCCATCGAGGCCGCCAAGGCCGGCGAGATCGTCGCGGTCATGGGCGTCAAGGACGCGTTCACCGGCGACACCCTCTGCGACCAGGACCGCCCGGTCGTGCTCGAGTCGCTGTCGATCCCCGAGCCGGTCATCGCCCTGTCGATCGAGCCCAAGAACGGCAAGGACCGCGACAAGCTCAGCGAGGTGCTCGGCAAGCTCAAGCGCGAGGATCCCAGCTTCGTGCCCCGGACGGACGAGCAGACCGGCCAGGTCATCATCGCCGGGATGGGCGAGCTCCACCTCGAGGTCATCTGCAACCGCATCAAGCGCGACTTCAAGGTCGAGATCAACCAGGGCGCGCCCCGCGTCGCCTACAAGCAGACGCTCAAGAAGAAGGTCGAGGTCGAGTACCGCCACGTCAAGCAGACCGGCGGCTCCGGCCAGTTCGCCGTCGTGCGCGTCCGCTTCGAGCCCAAGGAGACGGAGCTGCCGCTCGAGTTCGAGGACGAGATCAAGGGCGGCGTCGTCCCGCAGGAGTACATCCCCTCCGTCAGGAAGGGCCTCGTCGAGGCCGCCGGCGGGGGCGGCCGGCTCGGGTACCCCTTCGTCAACGTGCTCGCCGTGCTCTACGACGGCCAGTACCACGACGTCGACTCGAGCGACATGGCGTTCCAGACCGCCGCGCAGATGGCGTTCCGCAAGGCCACCGACGGCAACATCCAGCTCCTCGAGCCGATCATGCGCATCGAGGTCCAGACGCCCGAGACCTTCGTCGGGGACGTCATCGGCGACCTCAACTCGCGCCGCGGCATGGTCTCGGACATCGACGTCGAGGGCGAGATCCGCACGATCAAGGGCAAGGTGCCGATCGCCGAGATGTTCCAGTACTCGACGTCGCTGCGCGGCCTGACCCAGGGCCGGGCGACGTTCCTGATGGAGCCGCTCGAGTACGCGCCGGTGCCGGAGAGCCTGGCCAAGGAGATCCTCAAGGCCGAGAGCTGAGCCGGGGGCCCTGGCCTTGCGCCCCGTCGCGACCGGCCTCCTCGCCGCGCTGCTCCTCGCCGGGGCGGCCTGCGCCTGGCGGCAGCCCGCGCCGCGGCCCGAGCCGCCGCGGCTGACGGTGGTCGTGGTCGTCGACCAGTGCCGGTCCGACTACCTCGACCGCTTCGCCCCGCTGTTCGGCGCGGACGGCTTCGCCCGACTGCGGCGCGAGGGCGCCCGCGGCGTCGACGCGGCCTACCGCCACGGCCGGACCGAGACCGGGCCCGGGCACGCGACGATCGGGACCGGGGCCGACCCGGCGGCCCACGGCATCGTCGGCAACGGCTGGATCGACCGCGACAGCGGCAAGGGCGTGTACTGCGCCGGCCCCCGCGACGACCCGGCCCCCGGGTTCCTCGCCGTGCCGACCCTCGCCGAGGCGTGGAAGCGGCACTTCGGCGACCGGTCCCGCGTGCTGTCGCTGGCGTTCAAGGACCGTGCGGCCGTCCTGCTCGGCGGGATGGGCCCCGACGCGACGCGGTGGTGGGACGACGTGACCGGCCGGCTCGTGACCTCGCGGACCTACGCCGGGCGCGAGGCGACGCCGGCGCGCGCGGACGCGACCGCGTTCTTCGACGACCTCGCCGCGAGCGACCTCGTCGGCACCTGGGTCGGGCGGACGTGGGAGCCCCTGCCGCTGCCCGCGCCGGCCGCGGGCGCCCCGCCGCTCGAGGAGCTGCCGCCCGACGACCGCGTGGGCGAGGCCCCGCTGAGCGGCTGGCGGCCGGTGTTCCCCAAGGCCTTCGCCGCCCGGCGCGGGCCGCGCTACCACCAGCAGCTCAAGACCAGCCCGTTCGGGGACGACTACCTGCTGACCGTCGTCGAGCGCGCCATCGCCGACGAGCGCCTGGCGCTGGGCCGGCGCGAGGGTGCCCGCGACCTCGTGCTCGTCGGCCTGTCCTCGCTCGACTACATCGGCCACGCCCACGGCCCGTACTCGCACGAGGTGCGCGACGAGCTGCGCCGGCTCGACCTCAGGCTCGCCGCCTTCCTGCGCTTCCTCGACGCCGAGGTCGGCGCCGGGCGCTGGACGCTGGCGATGTCGGCCGACCACGGCGTCGCACCGATCCGCGCCGAGGCCGAGCGACGCGGGCTCGGCGGCGGCGACGCCTGGACCTGGCGACCCGAGGTCGACGGCCGGCCCGGACCCGACCTCGCGCAGCGGATCGCCGACCGCCTCGTCGCCCTCGACGCGGCGACCTTCGGCGAGGGGCGCGCCGCCGACATGATCCGGCTCGGCGACCGCGAGCTCCTGCTGACGCCGGCGGCCCTCGCGCTGCCCAAGGACGTGCAGCGCCGCATGCTCGAGAGCGTGGCCGGGATGCTGCGCGCCGAGCCCTGGGTCGAGGACGTGTTCCTGACCGAGGACCTGGCCGGCGCCGAGGACCCGGCGAGGGCGCAGGCCGCGCTCGGGTACTTCGCCGGCCGCAGCGGGGAAGCAGTGATCCGCATGCGGCCGTACTGGTTCTGGCGCTGGGGCCGGCTCGGCACGACCCACGGCTCGCACAACGCCTACGACCGCACGGTCCCGGTGCTGCTCTGCGGCTGCGGCGTGCGGGCCGGCGCCGAGGTCCGGGACGCCGGGCCCGAGGACCTGGCCCCGACCCTGGCCCGGATCGCGGGGCTCGCGGTCCCCGAGACGATGCAGGGCAGGATCCTGGCCGCTCTCCTCGTCGAGGGTCTGCGATGAACGCGGCGGTGCTCGTCTTCGTCGGCGGAGGCCTCGGCGCCCTCGGCCGCTACGGCCTGGCCCTGTGGCTGCGGCCCGACCACGACCTGCAGTTCCCGTGGGCCACGTTCGCGGCCAACCTCATCGGCTGCCTCGCGATCGGCCTCGCCTCGGGCCTGCTCGAGGATCGCATCCCGGCACTGGACCAGGTCGAGTGGTTCCTCGTCGTCGGCCTGCTCGGCGGCTTCACGACGTTCTCGAGCTTCGGCCTCGAGACCCATCGCCTGTTGGTGCGCGGCGCGCCCCTGATGGCGCTGCTGTACGCGGGAGCCAGCCTCGTGCTCGGCCTCGCGCTGTGCTGGCTCGGCTATCGCCTCGCGCGGGGTTGATACCCGGGGGGATCGGCCCCGATCGCTCGCGATCGGCCTCGATCGGTTCCGATGCCATCGGGAGTTCCGCCATGTTCGGGGGAATTGCCAGGGCCACATGGAACCTCCGACCGGGTCGGAACCGTCCTAGTCACGTCAGCCCGCAAGGGCTCGTTCTCAACAATCCGGTCTTCCCGCGTCGAGGTTTCCCTCCGTTCCGGCCTTGTCCGAGGCCGGTGATCCGACCCGTGCGAGCCCTTCCGTTCCGGGGCCCCCTCTTCCCGCCATCGAGCGTCCGTTCGGACGATCGGGCATCGGGAGGGGCGCCGATCAGGGGGGTGGGTCGGTGAGTCCGGTCCCCAACCGGGACCCTCCGGCCGCCTCACGTCCAGTGGGCCACCCTGGTGGGTGTGGACGTGTTCGGTCCGGATGTCCAGCGAACCACCTTCCTCGTCTCCTGGGGTCTGGAATCGCTGGGGTCCGAACGACGGAACCGCTGGAGACAGTGTTGTCCGCGGCACGCTTTGCCACGGACAGCAACGGTCTTCAGGCCATTCTGCACGAGTTCTCCTGGTGCCAGGGGCAACCGCCCCTCGGCTCCGTCCGGGTATGCCGCGTTGGACCGACCGGTCCACACCCGGAGGGGAACCTCGACTCTCTTTCCCGACCGCGCGCCGCGCGGTCCCTCCGCAGTCCGCGCCGACCGGCGCCGGACGCGGGCGGGGCGCACGCGGCCGTGATCGGGGTTCCCCGGCCGGGGTCGCGCGATCCCGGTCTGCGAGGTCGGAGGCCTCCCCGCCTCCCCTCGCCTCGTCCTCTCTCCTGTCACTCTCCACGCCGGAATCGGCGGCAAGCCTCCGCCGCCTCGACGTCCGGCCCAGGGGAGGGAGTCCAGGCTCCCTCCCCTGTTCCTTGTACGGACCGTGACGCCGGCGCGCGCGTGACGCGTGGAGCGCCGTGGCTAGACTCGGTCCCATGTCGTCCTTCGACGTCGTCGTCATCGGAGGCGGGATCGCCGGTGCGTCGGTGGCGTGGCACGCCGCGCGGCGCGGGCTGCGCCCGCTCGTCGTCGAGCGCGCCCAGGCCCCGGGCACGCAGGCGACCGCCCAGAACGCGGCCATGATCCGCGGCCTCGCCGGCAACCCGGCGCTGCGCCCGCTGGCCCGCGAGGGCGCGGCGTTCTGGCGCGCGCTGCCCGCCGAGCTGGGGCTCGAGCACGGCTTCCGTACGACCGGCTCGCTGCTGCTGGCCTCGACCGAGGAGTCCTGGGCAAGGCTCAGCGGCGAGGCCATGACCGCGGTCCTGGCCGGCGGACGGCACGAGCTCTGCGACGCCGTCGAGCTGCGCCGCCGCTTCCCGCTGCTCGCGGACACGCCGATGCTCGGCGGCGTCCTGAGCCCCGGCGACGGGGTCGCCGATCCGGCCGGCCTGTGCGCGGCGTTCCTGCGCGGTGCCGAGCGCCGCGGCGGCCGGTTGACCTGCGGCCGCGAGGTCGCGGGCCTCGATGTGGTGGGGGGGCGCGTGCGCGGCGTCGTGCTCGCCGACGGCGAGCGCCTGGCCGCGGCCCGCGTCGTCAACGCCGCCGGCGCCTGGGCCGGCGCGCTCGACCGCGGCGCCGGGCTGTCCGACCACGGCCTCGTGCCGCACCGCCGGCACCTGTTCTGCTCGGTCGAGGTCGACGGTACGTCGCCCGACCACCCGTTCGTGTGGCACCTCGACCACGAGGCCTACTTCCGCCCCGAGGGCGGCGGCTACCTGTTCAGCGCCTGCGACCAGGACCCGGTCGAGGCCGGGCCGGCGCGGATGGCCGACGGCATCGAGGAGCGCGCGGCCGCGCGCCTGGGGCGCGTGTTCCCGTTCCTGGTCGGCCTGCCGCTGCGCCGCGCCTGGGCCGGGCTGCGCACGTTCCGCCGCGGCGGCGCCTTCGTGCTCGGGCCCGACGCCGAGGTCGAGGGCCTGCACCACGCGGCCGGCCTCGGCGGCCACGGCGTGACCTGTTGCGGCCCGGTCGGGCGCATAGTCGCCGAGGGCCTCGCGACCTGCGCGGTGTCGTCGGCCGGCGGCTGAGGGGGCGGGCTCAGCGCCCGCGGTAGCAGCGCGCCCAGCGCTCGATGCCGCCGACGCCCCTGGTCTTGCGCTTCAGCGCGACGGCCTCACGCAGGACGCCGTGCCGGTCGACGAACAGCAGCCAGGGGCTGTCGACCAGCGGGGTGCGCGGGCCCTTGTGCTCGAGCCGGGTCGCGCCGGCGAGCTGCGGCGGGAGGGCGAGCGGCGCGGGCGCGACGCCCTCCTCGACCGGCAGCAGCGCGGCCTCGGGCACGATCACGGTCAGGGGCTGCGGGTAGCGCAGGCGGTCGGCGAGGAGCCCGCCCATGCGCCGGGCCGCGTCGACCAGGGCGGTGACGTGCGGCAGGCCCTCGTCGAGCTCGGTCGGGATCCACAGCACGAGGGCGCCGTTCTCGGACAGGGTCAGGCCCGTCGTCGGCGCGCCGACGAGCTCGGTGAGGCCGCGGGTCTCGGGCGCGAGGGGGTCATAGGGTCGGGCCGGCGGGTCCGTCAGGCCCTCGTCGAGGCGCTCGACCGTCGGCTCCTGCAGGCGCACGGCCCCGTTGCTCATCCACGCGCCGATGTGGCCCTCGATCGGCGACAGGTCCGGCGTCGTGTAGCGGAACACCGGCTCGCCGTCGACGCGCACGGTCGCCGACGGGCCGTCGACGAGGACCTCGACCGCGAACGACGACACCGGGTGCTCCCACTCGAAGCGGTGCCAGGGCCGGCCGCCGGGGAAGTTGCCCTCCCGCTCCCACAGCCCGCGCAGCCCGAAGCGGACCTGCTTGGTGACGACCTTCTCGTCCTTCTTGCCGATCGAGAACAGGTAGTCGCCGGCCGAGTACGACAGCCGCAGGTTGCGGTCGCGGCGGGTGTAGCCGAGCACGAGCCCGCCCTCGACGTACGAGGTCGTCAGGTGCACGCGGGTCCGGAACCGGTAGCGCCCCGGCCGCTGCCACGCGACCGAGCGCACGAAGGCGTCGCGGATGTGGGCCCGGTTGTCGATCGTGCCGGTGTCCTCGCGCGGCTTTGCGCGGCCGACGTGCAGGTCGCCCTCTTCCGTCTCGAACCAGAGGTCGCGCACGCGGCGCTCCTCGGCCCCGGTCAGCCCGTCCTCCTCGAGGCCGAGCAGCGACAGGGCCGTGGCGTGGCCGCCGAGCGGGAACGGCAGCGCCCGGGGCTCGGCCAGCGGCGCCGGCGGCGCGTGCGGCAGGCCGATCGCGGCGTCGAGGCGGGCGCGCTCGGCGTCGACGTGGCGCGCGGCCAGCGGCATCCCACGGTCCTCGAGGGCGGCGACCGCGCCCGCGAGCCTCGTGGCCAGGGCCCGGAGCTTGGGCAGCGTCGTCAGCAGCGGCATCGGCCCCTGCGGCATCGGCCGGTCGAAGCGCCGGTGGGCCTCGAAGCGCAGCACCCAGGCGAGGTCGTCGCGGCCGAGGCGCGTGGCGACCTCGGTCGCGAGCGAGAGGACGTCGAGCCTCCAGCCGTCGGTCTGGAGGGCCCACAGCAGCGCCTGCAGGGCCGGCTCGTCCTGGCCGACGGCGACGAGGATCCGCGCGGCCTCGTGCGCGTGGCCCTGCCCGAACCAGGGCTCGGCCCGGTCGCGGGCCCAGGTCCACGTCGGCTCGTCGAGCAGCAGCCCGTTGCGGCGGCCGCCGGGCCTGGCCGTCCGGTAGCGCTCGACCCAGGGCACGGACTTGTTCCAGCAGCGGTCGTAGCAGCCGCGCAGGAAGTCGTTCCACATCGCCACGAACGGGTCGAAGCCGTCGGGGCGCCCGTCCTTGCCGTCGGCGAAGTGCTTGAGGAACCACTCGAACGGCTGCTTGCGCCCGAGCACGGCCCGCTTGAGGTACGCCGCCAGCTTGGCCGCGAACACGCGCCGGCCGTCGACCTCCCACAGCTTGAGGAACGAGTACAGGGCGTGGCCCGCGGTGTAGTTGTCGCGGTAGTCCTCGATCGTGCCCTCGATCAGCTGGCGCAGCTTGTCGGCGCCGCCGTAGCCGCGGATGTACGGGCCCTGGATGTGCCAGATGTCGAGGTGGTCCTCGACGAAGCCCTGGTCCTCGACCGGGCCGTACGAGGAGGCGGTCCACACGGCCCGGCCCTCGGTCGCCCAGGACGGCAGCCCGGCGTGCAGCGCGCCGTCGAAGCGGTGGGTCAGCTCGTGCGTGAGCGTGCGGCCGAGGCCGGCCTCGGTGCCCCAGGCCAGGCGGACGACGGTCAGGTCGCCGGCCTGGAACCCGCCGGCCCACCAGTACGGCGCGCCCTCGGCCTCGAGCTCGCTGCTCTCGGGCACGATCCGCACGAGGCCAGGCCGGCCCTGGAACGGGTCCTTGCCGAACCACTGCGCGAGGCGGCGGTGGTGGAGCTCGATCGTGCGCGCGGCCGCGAGCAGCGTGCGCGCGCCGCAGATCGTCTCGATGCGGTACAGCCCGCCGGGGCTCAGCGCGACGCCGGGGTCGGCCCAGTGCGCGTGGGCGGTCGAGATCGCGTCGCGCTCCTCCTCGGTCATGGCCTCGAGCTTGTCGACGGTCAGCGGCTCGCCGGCCCGCTCGTCGACGACCCGGCGCAGGCTGGCGAGGGCGGCGTCGGCCTTGCGCCGGTCGAGCTCGGGCGGCTCCGGGCCCTCGAGGTCCTCGAACCGCGCCTGGGCCGCGAGCCCGCGCAGGCAGGCCGCGGCCCGGACCTGCAGGTCGAGGCTCGCGGCCTCGTCGAGCTCCTTCGTGCCCTTCTGCAGCGGGCGGCCGGGGCGCAGCAGCAGGCGCTCGAGCGCCGCGAGCACGGCCTCGTGGTCGGCGGCCTGGACCGCGACGTCCGCGGTGAGGTCCGCGGTCCAGCGGCGCTGCACGGCCGGCATGCGCGCGAAGCCCTCCTGCAGGAGGTCCAGCGCCCAGCGCAGCAGCAGGCCGTCGCCGATCCCGCGCCGCCCGCGGTTGCGGCGCTTGCCGGCGAAGCGGGCCAGCTCCTCGCAGGCCAGGGCCTCGGCCTCGCAGAGGCCCGACACGAGCTCGAGGTCGGCCTCGGCGACGAGGGCGGCCTGGTGGCGGTCGAGGCGGAAGCGGCCGCGGCCGTCGGCCGCCGCGCGGAGCCAGGCCAGGGTCCACAGGAAGCGGGCCTCGGCGTCGCCCTGGAACAGGCCGCAGAGGGTCGCGAGCGAGTCGGCCCGGGCCGGCCCGAGGGCCAGGGCCGCGAGGCCGTGGTGCAGGGCGCCGTCGAGGTCGCCGTTCTTGGCCGCGTCCCGCGCGTCCTGGAGCCGCGTCGCGATGCGGGCCTCGAGGCCGGGCCCCGAGCCCTCGGCCGTCCCCGCGGTCAGCGGCGCGCCGACCGGCACCTGCAGGGCGAGGACGGGCAGCAGGGCGAGGGCGGCGACGGCGACCATGGACCCGTCGATTGCAGGCCCTCGCCGGCCGCGCCGCAAGCCCCGAGGGCCGTCGCGGCGGGGGGTGGGAGTGGCGCGCCCGCAGGGATTCGAACCCCGGACCTACGGCTTAGAAGGCCGTCGCTCTATCCGACTGAGCTACGGGCGCTCGCGCCGCAGGAGGCTAGGGCGGGGGCGGTTCGGCCACAACGAAACCCTGTCCTCGCGGCCGCGCGGAGGCGCGCGACAAAGGCGACAAAGGCCTCGGGGATGGCCGCGCGGCTTTGGTAGACTCCGCCTCGACGTCCGGCGCGCGGGGCGCGAGCCTCCTCGAGCGACCCGGAGACGCCGGCGGCAGGTTGCTTTAGGGAGGGAGCATGCCTCGATTCGCTTCGGCCCCCGCATTGGCGGGCCTCGTCATGGTGTTCGTCGCCCAGGTCCAGGCCCAGGACGGCCCGGGCAGCTCGTCGTTCCCGACCCTCGGCAACGGGGCCCCGGCCAAGGCCGCCCAGGAGGACGCCGCGACGCCGGTCCCGGCGGCCAAGCCGGTCGAGGCCGCCCCGGCCGCAGAGGCGCAGCTGTTCGAGGCCACCGAGGAGCTGGGGCTGCGCAACATCCCCAACGCCGAGCTCCCGGCGATCAACGCCGAGCCGCTGCCCAAGGGCACGCTCGTGTGGATGCTGCGCCGCGACGAGGCCGCCGGCTTCAGCCGCGTGTCGGTGCTCGGCGGCATCGAGGGCTGGGTCCACGCGAGCTACGTCAAGCCGCTCGGCGACGGCTTCGCCGAGGTCACCGGCGACAAGGTCGCGTTCCGCAGCGAGCCCGACAAGTCGGGCTGGCCGGTCGACCGCATGCGCAAGGGCACGGTGCTGCGCCTGCTCGACAAGGACGAGAAGGGAGAGTGGTACCGCGTGCTCGGCAGCCCCGCGGTCGGCGCCCTCGTCGAGACCGCCAAGCTCGCCCTCGTCGGCGGCGTCCCGATCAAGGCCGGCGGCGAGCTGGCCGGCTTCGATGAGGGCAGCGACCTGGCCAAGCGGGCCGCGGCCCAGCAGGCCACGCGCCTCGCCGCCTGGGAGGCCCAGCGCGAGCGGTTCCGGAGCGAGGCCGAGATGAATGCGGCGCTGGCCGCGCTCGAGCGCGAGATCGCCGACGTCGAGGGCAGCCTCGACGTCGAGGAGCGCCGCGGCGACCTCGCCGGGCTCGAGCTGGCCGGGGCGCAGAAGCTCGCGGCCGGCTTCCACGGCAAGGTCGAGGAGCTGGCCGTGACCGAGGGCCCGGTCGTCGACCGCCTCGCGGCCCTCGACCAGCGCCTCGACAAGCTCGCGCTGATCCGCGACGCCGCGATCAAGCAGCAGGAGCTTGCGCGGACCCTCCAGCCCCACCCGGCCGAGGCGGCCGCCGCCAGGCACCCGGACACGGCGCTGCCCCGCTTCGAGCAGAGCGGCTGGCTCCGCTACCGGCCCGGCAACTACTCGTCGTTCCAGCTCGTCAAGGGCGGCCAGATCCTCTGCTACGTGACCTGTGCCAAGGCCCGCTACAAGCTCGAGGACTACGTCGGCTGCCAGCTCGGCCTGCAGGGCGGGACCGGCTTCCCCGACGGCGCCGACTTCAAGGTCGTCGACGTGTCCAAGCTGTTCGTGCTGTCGAGCCGTTGAGCCGGAGGTCGGGAGGCGCGCCCTGGGCCCTGCGCCGCCTGTGGCAGAAGCTGCGGGCGGTCGTGACCGGGGGCGCGCCGCTCTGCGACCGCTGCAAGTACGACTACGGCAACGTCTGCACGCGCCCCGAGCGGCCCAACGCCAAGGTCTGCCCCGACTTCGAGAAGCGCTGACGGGCGGCCCGGCTCAGGCCGAGTCCGGCGGGCCAGAGCCGTGGTCGCGGGCGTCGTGGATGGCCTTGCGGGCGCGGACGACGTCCTGGCTGCGGACGAGGACCTGGTAACCCGGGCTGATGCCGACGATCGCGCCGCCGTGGCCGTCAGCCGACGACGACAGGCGGCAGGGGATGCCGGCGTCCTCGAGCACGATGCGCAGCAGCTCGGCGTGCATCGACGACGTGCAGCTCTCGACGACGGTCCACGACGATGGCGAGGTCACCGGCGCCTCCGGCCCGGGCGGCGCGGGGGCATCGGCGGCAGCGGCAGGATCATCGGCCGGTACGCGCGGACCGAGGACTTCTGCAGCTCGAGGTCGCCGACGAGCATGGCCGGGGCCACGGTCGCGACCGGGACCGAGCCGCTCTCGGCGACGCAGTAGCTGTTGTCGACCTCGTAGTCCTCGCCGAAGGCCAGGATGCGCTGGATGACGGCCAGCGGGGTCCCGATGAAGTCGACGTTGCGGACCCGCGTGCGCCGGCCGGTCTCCGGGTCGACCGTGAACACCCGGGTCGGGTGGCCCTTGAAGGCCTGGAAGTCGTAGTGGTCGGTCCGGGTCTCGCCGCCGAGCGCGCCCTCGATGACGATGCCGTACGGCAGGCCGCGGTCGCGGACCTCGGTCAGGAGCCGCTCCTCGAGCGCCTCCCGCGACAGGGCCTCGTCGCTCGTGATCACCAGGTTGGCCATGCGCGCCATCGGGTCCTGGTAGCGCTCGGCCCGGCCGTGGCCGTTGGACGCGTCGTGCCCGGGCACCGGCGCGCGGCTGGTCAGGAACGCGACCAGCCGGCCGCGGTCGACGAGCTGGACCGGGCGCGCGCGCACGCCCTCGTCGTCGACGCGGTAGTGCCCGTACATCGGCGCGCCGTCCCAGCGCTCGAGGGTCGGGTCGTCGGTGATCGACACGCTGTCGGGCAGGATCTTGGCGCCGATGCGGCCGGCGAAGGTCCGCCCCTCGGCGCGGGAGATCATGCGCTCGCCCTCGAGCCGATGGCCGAGGGCCTCGTGGAAGATCAGCCCGCTGGCCAGCCCCGACAGCAGGGCCGGCCCGGCGTACGGCTCGAGCGGCCGCGCCTCCTGCTGGGCCGCGAGGTCGGCGGCGATGCGATCGCCGGCCGCGCGCAGGGCGTCGAGGCGGGGCAGGTCGTCGGGCGCGCGCACGTGGAAGTGCTCGAACGACGACAGCCAGCTCCCGTCGGCGGCCAGCCGCCAGCCCTTGATCGACAGCTCGTAGAACCGGTCCTGGGTCAGGAAGCGGCTGCCCTCGGAGCTGGCGTAGACGCGGACCTTGTCGACCGCGCGCAGGCGGACGTACGGGTCCTGGACGTCCCGGTGGCCGCGGAAGGCCGCCGACGCCGCGCGCACGAGCTCCTCCCAGCGCTTGACCGGGAACCGCGTCGTCCGCACCTCCTCGACGTGCCGGATGCGCGGCTCGCGGCTGAAGCTCGGCCCCTCGTGCTGCAGGTGCTGGTCGACGAGGACCTTGCGCTTGTCGTAGTAGTCCCGCAGCGCCTCCTCGTACTTGCGCTGGGTCAGCTTCCACAGCGAGTAGCGCAGGACCTCGGGGTCGAGGTCCTGGGGCGCGCCGAGCCAGTCGTGCGACTCGCGGTCGTAGAGGTCGACCTCGAGGCCGCCGTCGAGGGTCTGGTCGAAGTCGTAGGTGCCGACGCGGACCTCGGCGTAGAGGTCGTTCTCCTGGAACTCGTCGGAGCTGAACACGGCGCCGTAGCGGCCCCAGATCGAGACCCCGCGGACGGCGTTGAGCCGGTACGACACGAAGTACGGACTGGGGTCGTCGCCGAGCCTCAGGCTCTTCATCGAGCGGCTCAGCTCCCTTGCCATCGCCTGTTGGGCGGCGAGGCAGCGTTCGTGGGTCAGCGGGAACAAGCCGGCGAACATAGCGCCGCGGGGGCCTCGCATCGCGGGGTATCCTTCGACGATGCGCGCCCCGGTGCTCCCTCCATGGTCGAGCCTGGCCCTGCTCGGCTTCGCCGCCCTCGGTCCAGCTCCGCTCCGCCGCACGCTGCCGGCCCAGGACGCGCTGGCCGGCGCGCTCGTCCACACGGTCGCCACGGGCGCCGAGGCGCCCCGCGCGGACGCGGCGACCTCCCCGTTCGCGCTGCTCGGGCCCCTGCCGGTCGCGCCGAGCGCCCTCGACCTAGCCCTGCTCCGCCACGACGAGCTGCGCCGCCGCCTCGAGCGCGGCCTCGAGCGGGGCGACCCGGCCCTGGCCCTGGCCGCGGCCCGGGCGATGCAGCTCCGCGACGGCGCCACGCCGGCCGAGCTGTGCGAGGCGCGCCACAGGCTCGGCCGGGCCTGGCTCATGGCCGGGAGGAGCGACCTCGCCGAGGCCTACGCCGGCGCGCTCCTGGCCGAGCAGCCGCGCGACCCCAAGGTCCGCGCGCTGGCGATCCTGGCCGCCCTGCGCGGCGGGCGCTTCGCCGACGCCCTCGACCTCGCCCGGCGCGCGGCCCGCGAGCTCGGCCTCGGCGACCTCGAGCTGCACTCGGCCTACGCCTCGGCCCTGTTCCGCAACCAGCGGCTGCGCGAGGCCGAGCAGCACTACCGCGCGATCCTCGAGCAGGACCCGCGCCGTCGACGCCCTCGTCCGCCTCGGCAGCGGGCTCCTGGCGTTCCGCGACGCGCCCTCGGGTCCGGCCCTGGGCCGCGCCCTCGAGCGCTCGGCCTCGGGCGACCTGCGGGCCGCCCTCGACGAGGTCCTCGGCCTGCTCGAGCGCGACCCGACGCACCCGGTCGCCCTGCGCCTGGCCGGCGAGCTCCAGCTCGAGGCCAAGCGACGCGAGGGCCGCTGTACGCGAGGCCACCTGGCCGGCTCCTCGGGGCGCTCGAGCGGACCGGGCCGCTGAGCCTCGACCTCGGCGGCTTCTTCCCCGACGCGCAGGACATCCAGGGCCCACGACGCGAGCTCCTGGCCCTGTCCTCGGTGCCGTTCCAGCGCCGGCTCGCGCGCATCGCGTTGTCGGGCGGGAGCCACGACATCCTCGGCGAGGTCGAGCGCACGACCGACGACGGCTCGCGGCGCTGGCTGCGCGGCAAGCGGACCTTCGACGGCCGATCCTGGGACGACGTCCGCGGCATCGGCGGGCTCGCCGCCGCGACCGGCGTCGAGGCCCTCGACGAGGCGCTGGGCGGGGGCTTCCAGACCCTCGTCCACGAGCTGGCCCACCAGGTCCATCAGTTCGGGATGACCGAGGAGCAGAAGCGGCGCGTGACCGAGCTCTACCGCCGGGCCAAGGCCGAGGGCCGCGTGCTCGACTACTACGCCGCGTCGAACGAGGCCGAGTACTTCGCCCAGGGCGTCGAGGCCTACTTCTCGTTCTGCAAGGCCGCCGGCCAGCCGGTGACCCACGGCCATACCCACTACGAGCTGCTGCGCCGCGACCCGGCCCTGGCGACCCTGATCGCCTCGGTCGTCGAGTGGGACCCGATGCGGGGCCCGCTCCGCCTCGAGCTCCTGGCGCGGTCGCTGTACGCCGCCCTGAGGCTCGGGCGGGCCGCCGACGCGGCCACGATCCTCGAGCTCCTGCCGGCCGCCGAGCGGAGCCCCGAGCTGGAGCGGGCCGTGCGCGGGGTCCGGAACCGCTTCGCCGGGATCTAGGGGCGGGGGCGCCGGCGGCGTGGACCGGGCCCCCGACCGGGCTAAGCTCTTTCGGATGCGCCTCCGGACCCTACCCCTGCTCGTCCTGCTGCCGGCCCTGGCCGCCTGCGAGTCCGCCCGCTTCCAGGACCGCGACATCAAGGCCGAGGGCCTGGCGCCGGGGACGATGTGGGACATCTGCGAGAACGCCGCCCGCTCGGTGACCGGCACCGAGCTCGACCCGGTCGGCACCGACCGGGGCCTCAAGCGCATGCGCACCAAGTGGCGCACGCGGGCCCAGCCGTTCCGCCAGGGCTACCGCCTCCGGGCCGAGGTCGTGCTGCTGCCCGAGGGCGAGCCGCCCGAGCGCTGGACCGTGCGCTACCACGTCGAGCGGCAGGTCAACAAGGACATCGCCCAGGCGTTCCAGCCCGAGGAGGACGACTGGGGCGGCACGACCCAGGACGAGCAGCTCGAGCAGCGGCTCGGCTACCTGATCGAGCTGGGCATCGCCCAGGCCAAGGGCGAGCGGACGCCGCGGGGCGTGGGCCCCGGTCGCAGCGACCCGATCGAGGAGCAGCGCAAGCGGTGACCCTAGGGTCCCAAGGTCCGGGACGCCGGACGCCGATCAGGGGGGAGTATCCTCGGACGGCGGGTCCGGGACCCGGGGCGAACCCGACATGAGCGAGCAGCAGCACCTCACGAGCTACGACGCCGGCCAGAAGCAGGGCCGCCTGCTCGGCTACCTCGGCGAGGTCGTCGGCTACCCGCGGCTGGCCTGGCGGCACCGCTCCCTGGTCTCGAACTTCCTCAAGCGCGACCTGCAGGGCCGCTTCCGCGGCTCGGCGCTCGGGATGCTGTGGGTGCTCGCGCACCCGATGTTCCTGTTCGTGACCTACTGGCTCGTGTTCGGGATCATGTTCGCCGTCCGCGGCAACCCGGCGCTCGGCGAGCTCTGGTACCCGATCTACCTGTTCAGCGGCATCCTCGCCTGGACCGTGTTCACGGACATCTCGATCCGGGGCACGTCGCTGATCGTCGAGAACGGCAACCTGATCGAAGGTCGCGTTCCCGGCCCAGATCCTGCCGGTGCCCCTGGCCCTCGTCCCGACGCGATCGTCTACGGCGTCGGCCTCCTCTGCTCGCCGTCATGGCGATCGGCGCGAGCCAGGGCCTGTAGCCGATGCACGGCCGGGCCGGGCCTCCTGGCCCTGCCGCTGGTCCTCGTCGAGCTGTTCCTGTTCTCGGTCGGGATGGCGCTGCTGCTGGCTCGCTGCGTCTTCGCCCGCGACGTCAGCAAGATCTTCCCGATCATCGCCAACCTGTGGTTCTTCGCGAAGCCCGGTGTTCCTGGCGACGCGATGTTCGCGACCGTCGACGAGCACGGCCAGGTCCACAACCGGATCGAGGCGCTGTGGCCGATCCTGCAGGCCAACCCGCTCAACCCGATCCTGCAGGCCAACCGCGCCGCGCTCGGCATCGTCATCGACGGCCGGTCGGTCCCGACCCTCGAGGTCTTCCACCTCGCCTTCCTGGCCCTGGTCCCGTCCGTCGTGACCTTCGTCCTCGGCTTCGTCGTGTTCCGCTCCCTCCAGCGCCGCTTCGCAGACGAGGGTCTGACATGGAGCGCAGCTGGTGCATCGAGGTGGAGGGGTCGGCAGGAAGTGCGCCTGTACGGCACGCCGGTCCAGCGCCTGCTCGAGAAGCTGCCCGGGGCCCGGCCGCGCCACCGCAAGGTCCAGGCCCTCGCCGACGTGACCTTCCACGTCGAGCGCGCGACGACCGTCGGCATCGTCGGCCCCAACGGCGCCGGCAAGAGCACGCTGCTCAAGATCCTGACCGGGACGACTGCCCGACGACGGGCCGCTACTGCATCACCGGCAAGGTCGCGAGCCTGCTCGAGCTCGGCGCCGGCTTCCGCACGCGGACTTCACCGGCCGCGAGAACATCTTCCTCAACGCCTCGATGATGGGGCTCAGCCGGGAGGAGGCCGAGGCGCTACCCTGGATCGCGACCTTCGAGCTCGGCCCGTTCCTCGACAGCCCGATCCGGACCTACTCGAGCGGCATGATCTCCGGCTCGGCTTCTCGACCGCGGTCGCGGTCGACCCCGGGTCTGATCATCGACGAGATCCTCGCGGTGGGGGACATGCACTTCCAGAAGAAGTGCGTCGACCGAATCTGGCAGTTCAAGGAGCAGGGCAAGTCGATCCTGTTCTGCTCGCACTCGCTGTGCGACGTGCGCCAGATCTGCGACGCGGCCATCTGGATCCACGGCCGCGTCCGCCTCCACGACGACGCCGTCGCTGGCATCACCAACATTCCTACGCGACCTACGAAGAGCCTGATCGGGCGCGAGTCCGACGTGTTCACGAGCCTGCCCGGCGAGGAGGTCGACGCCGGCCCCGGCGGCCCGCACGTCGTCTCGGCCGAGATCCTCGACCCCGGATCGAGCGGCTACTGAAGGTGAAGCCCGGAGCAGGACATCCGCGTCCGGGTGCACTTCAAGAACTACCAGGACGCCCGTGCCGCTGTGCGTCGGCATCGGCTTCACGCGGACCGACTCGACCCACTGCCTCGGCCACGACCGAGATGGACGGCCTGGTGCTCGACCAGGCCGAGGGCGTCGACCTCGACCTCCCGCGGCTCCGGCTGCTGTCGGGCGAGTTCGTCTGCTTCGTCTGGCTCATGGACGGCCGCGGCGTGCACCGCTACCACCAGTTCCTGACCTCCAGGAACCTCGTCGTCTGAACAAGGGCAAGGAAGTCGGCCTGTTCCTGCAGGACCACACCTGGAACCTGCGCGAGGTCAGTATCGTGACCCGGGTCGACGTCTCGGCCCTCGTCGTCAACTACAACTCGACGACTGGCCCTCGACATGCTGCGGTCCCTGGCCGCCCAGGACGCCAGGGCCCCCGACGGGCGGCCGCTCGTCCTCGAGTTCGTCCTCGTCGACAACGCGAGCCCGCAGCGCGACGACGCGACGATGGACGAGATCCGCCGCTTCGGGCAGGAGGTCCTGCCGGGCCGCGTCGTGCTCCACGACCGCAACGCCGGCTACGCCGGCGGCATGAACCTCGCGCTCGAGCACGCCACGGGCGACACCTCCTCGTGCTCAACCCCGACCTCGTGTTCCTGCCCGGCTGCGTCGAGGCGCTGTACGGCCACGTCGTCGCCAACCCGATGACCGGCGCGGCCGGCCCGGTCGGGTTCTGGGACCGCGGCCGGGAGGTCCGGCTCCCGCCCAACATCCTCCCGACGCTCGGCGACCTGTTCGCCGTGACGCTGGCCCACGTGTCCCCGGCCTGGAACCGCCGCTACGTCGAGCGCCGGCTGCGCCACGCCCTGCCGGTCTACCTCGCCGAGGACGACGTCACTCTGGACATGCTGTCGGGGGCCTGCCTGATGATCCCGCGCGCCGTCGTCGACGAGCTCGGGATGTTCTTCGACGACGGGTTCCCGCTGTACTACGAGGACACGGACCTGTTCCGGCGCATCGAGGGCATCGGCCGCCGCCTCGTCTGCGTCGGCACGGCCCACATCGCCCACTTCTACAACCGCTCGGGCACGACCGACCCCGAGGGCGCGATGGCGCGCTACTGGCGGGCGCGCTCGTACTACTACGGCAAGTGGTACGGCCTCGTCGGCCGGGCCTGCGAGGCCCTGTGCCGCCGCCTCGTGCGCACCGACTGGGCCCGGCGCCGGGCCGGCGTGCTGCGCACCGGAATCATCGACCTCGGCGACGTCGACGAGCCGCCGGTGCTCGAGCTCGGCCACGCGACTGCGAGCGCTACATCATCGAGGCCTGCCCAGGACCAGCCGCCCTCCTGGCCGCCGCGGCATCGCCGGGCGCGGCCGGACCTGGACGCCGGGCGACTCGTTCTGTGCGCCTTCGGCGACTCCGAGCTCTTTACCTGCGCTGCATCGACCTCAGCGGGGGCGAGCCGAGGCTCGTCGCATGCCGGTTCCGCCGCGTCGGCCACCCGGCCTTCGTGGCGCGCCGCGACGCCGAGGGCCGGGTGCCCGACGCCCTCGCCGAGCGATGAGCGACGCGCCGAGCTGTCAGGTCCTGGTCTCAACTGGAACGCAAGGACCTCGTCCTGGCCTGCCTCGCGGCCCTGGCCCGGGACGAGGGCGGCCCGCTCGCGAGGTCCTCGTCCTCGACAACGGCAGCGCTGACGGCAGCGCCAGCGAGGCCATCGGGAACCTTCTGTGACGGCCGGCCAGGGTTCAGGCGCTGCGATCGCCCACAACCTCGGCTACGCGGCCGGCAACAACCTCCTCGCCCGCAGGCCCGGGGGCGACGTGCTGTGCCTGCTCAACAGCGACACCGAGGTCGGCCCGGCGCGCTCGCGGCACTGAGTCGCCCTCCTCGACGCGTCGCCCGCGCACGTCGCCGTCACGCCTGGCGTCAACCCCGACGGCACGACGCAGCGGGCCTGCAAGCGGCTCGCCGGCCTCGGCACGGCCCTCGTCTTCGACCTGCCCTGGGCCCGCTGGCCGCTGCTCTGGCGCGTCGACGCGCGCTACTTCTACCGCGACTTCGACCACGAGCACGACCGCGACGTGGCCCAGCCGCCGGCGGCCTGCCTGGCCGTGCGCGCCGACGCCTGGCGCGCGCTCGGCGGCTTCGACGAGCGGCTGTGGCTGTACTGGAACGACGTCGACCTGTGCCGCCGCCTACTGGCCACCGGCGCCCGGATCCGCTACCTGGCCGCGGCCGAGGTGATGCACCACGAGGGGGCCTCGACGGCCCGCTTCGCCGAGCGGGTCCCGGTCTGGGCCCGCGACCGGATCGCGTACTACCGCAAGCACTGGGGCCTGCTCGGGACCGCCCTCGTCCGCGTCATGCTGCGCGTGCGCGGCCTCGTCGAGTGGTGGCGGCTCGGGCGCCGGCACCGGGACCCGGCCGAGCAGACGGGCCGCGCGCGCCGAGCTGCGGGCCGTGCTGGCTGCGGCCCTGGCGGCCGACCCCGACCTGCCTGGCGGCCGGAACGGTGAGCGCGACGCCGGGGGTCGGGCCTAAGATCGGGGCGATGGAGCTGCCGCGCATCCTCGAGCCACCGCCGGGGCGGGTCCTGGTCCTCGCGCCGCACCCCGACGACGAGAGCTGCGGGCTCGGCGGGACCCTGGCCCGCCACCGCGCCCAGGGCGACCCGGTCCGGGTCTGCTTCCTGACCGACGGCGGGAGCGGGGACCCCGACGGCCGCGAGGCCGGCGACGTCGCGGCCCTGCGCCAGCGGGAGGCCCGGGCCGCGGCCGAGGTCCTGGGCGGCCTGGACTGCGAGTTCTGGGGCTATCCCGACGGCTTCGAGGTCAACGAGGGGGACCTCCGGATGGTCGGGACCCGGATGGCCGACGCCATCCGGTCCTGGCGCGCCGACCTCGTCTACGTGCCCTGGGAGGGGGAGGCCCACAGCGACCATGCCAACGCCTGGGCGGCGCTCCGGGTCGCCCTGCGCCTGCTCCGGGCCGAGGGCGGGGGGCCCCTGCCACGGGTCCTCGAGTACGAGGTCTGGTCCCCGCTGCCGGCCGATTGGATCATCGACGTGACCTCCACGGCCGAAAAGAAGAGGGCGGCCATGCTCGCCCACGCGAGCCAGGTCGCCTACACGGACTACCCGCACCAGCTCATGGGCCTCGCGGCCCACCGCTCGGTCTACCTGCCCAAGTCCTCCCGCTACGGCGAGGCCTTCCGGGAGGGCCGCAGCATCCTCGAGTGACATGAAGCTCCTGTTCTTCGTCCACAACTTCCCACCCGAGTTCCGCGGGGGCACCGAGCAGGTCGTGCTCGGCCTGGCGCGGTCGTTCCGGGACGGAGGGGACGAGGTCGTCGTCGTCTCGGGCAGCGAGCGCACGGCGCCGGGGGGCCGGCTCGTCGAGGAGGTCGTCGAGACCGGGGACGGGCGGCCGATCCGCGTCCGGCGGCTGCTGCGCGCGCCCGAGGAGCGCTACGGGCTGCTGCTGAACTACCCCGCCACCGGCGAGCGCATCGGCGCGATCCTGGCCGAGGAGCGCCCCGACTTCGTCCACGTCCACCACTGGTCGACGCTGGGCATGGACCTCGTGCAGCGCTCGGTCGCCCTCGGCATCCCCGCCGGCGTGACCCTGCACGACCCCTGGGTCACCTGCGCGCGGTTCTTCCGCCGGCCGCCCCGCGGCATCCGCTGCCCGAGCGACGCGACGCGCAAGGCCTGCGTCAGCTGCGTCGGCATGGACATGGAGGGCCGCCCGCTCGAGGACATCGCCGCCGAGCTGGGCGAGCGCGACGCCGCCCTGCGCCGCGAGCTCGGCCTGGCCTCGTTCGTGGCCGTGCCGTCGGCGGCGACCGCGGCCCTGATCTCGCGCCACCTGCCGATGCGCCGCGAGGACCTCGACGTGATCCCGCACGGGCTGCTGCGCGAGCCCGCGGGCCGCGCGCTGCCGCGGGAGGGCGACGTGCCGCTCCGCGTCGGCAGCTTCGGCAACCTCGTCCCGGACAAGGGCATCGACCTCCTGGTCGAGGCCCTGGCGGGGCTCGGCGACCAGGTCGAGCTGCAGCTCGCCGGCCACTGCCCGGACCCCGCCTACCGCCAGCACCTCGAGCGGCTCGCGGACAAGCTCAAGGTCCCGCTGCGCTGGATCGGGCCGTTCGGCGAGGACGACCCGCACCCGGCGCTCGACATGGACATCGCGGTGTTCCCGTCGCTGTGCCAGGAGACCTACGGCCTCGTCGTCGAGGAGGCCCTGGCCCACGGCGTCCCGGTCGTCGTGTCGCAGAACGGCGCCCTCCCCGAGCGCGCCGCGCGCGGCGGCGTCGTCGTCCGCTCGGGCGGCGTCATGCCGCTGCACATCGCGCTGTCGACGCTGCTGCGCAGCCGCGCGCAGCTCGAGACCCTGCGCGACGAGATCGCCGACCCCGGGAGCTTCCCGCGGATCGGCACCGCGGCCGGGCGGTACCGCGAGCTGATCCAGGCGGCCATCGCGACCGCCGATCCCCGCCCGAGCTGATGCCGCACGTCTTCCCCCCGATCCAGGACCGCGCCGGGCTCCCGTCCTCCGTGCTCGTGCTGGCCGCCCACCCCGACGACGAGATCATCGGCATCGGCGGCCTGCTCGCGTTCCACGCCGCGCGCGGGGACGAGGTCCTCGTGCTGCACGCGACCGAAGGCGGGCTGGGGGACCCCGAGGGTCGCTTCGACGACCTCCAGGCCCGGCGGCGGCGCGAGGCCGAGGCGGCCCTGGCCTCGCTGGGGCTGCCGGCCCCGGTCGTGCTCGGCTTCGCGGACGGCGCGCTCGAGGGGGCCGGGGACGCGCTCGCGGACGAGCTCCGGCGGCGCTTCGCGGCCCACGCCCCGGCGCTGCTCTACGCGTTCTGGCCCGGGGAGCTGCACGCCGACCACCGTGCCCTGGCCCGCGCCGCCTGCGCGGCCCGGGACGCCCTCCCGGCCGGCTGCCGGGTCCAGCTCTACGGGGTCAACCAGGTCCCGCCGTTCGCGAGCCTGTTCGACTACTCGGACCTCGTCGACCGCAAGCGCGCGGCCCTGGCCTGCTTCGAGACCCAGCTCGCGTACCTCGACTTCGCGACCAAGGTCATGCAGCGTGACCAGGCCGCGACCGTCAACGTCGAGCTGCCCGAGATCACGCACTGCGAGCCGGTGCTCGAGACCGACGTCGCGCGCTGGCCCGCCCTCGTCGCCAACGCCGACGAGGCCTTGCGCCTGGCGCAGGGGGGCGGGGCGTGAGCGCGGCGCCGGGCGTGTCCCTCGTGATCTCGGTGTGGAACCGGCGGGACGACCTGCGCGAGAACCTCGCGGCGATCCGCGCCCAGACCGTGGCCCCGCTCGAGACGATCGTCGTCGACAACGCATCCGAGGACGGGACGCCGGAGATGGTCGTCGAGGAGTTCCCCGAGGTCCGGCTGGTGCGGATGCCGCACAGCCGCTTCGGGGCCTGCACGACGTTCAACATCGGCTTCGCCACGGCCCGCGGCGAGTGGCTCGGGATCCTCGACGACGACGTCGTGCTCCCGCCGGACTGGGTCGAGCGCATGCTGGCCGCGGCGGCGCCGCGAGCCGGAGACGACCGCGGTGCTGTCGTCCCGGGTCGAGGAGCCCGAGATGCCGGCGTGGTTCCTGGCCAGCGAGGGCCACCTCAGGCCGCGCTACATGGCCACGTTCCGCGGCTGCGCCAGCCTCGGCCGGGCCGCGATGCTGCGGGCGTGCGGCTTCTACGACGAGGAGCTGTTCATCTTCGGCAACGAGCGCGACCTGACCGCCCGCCTGCTCAACCGCGGCTGGCGCGTCCGCTACGTGCCCGAGGTGCGCGTCTGGCACAAGGCCCCGTTCGGCATGCGCCAGGGCCGGCGCAGCCTCTACTACCACGTGCGCAACTTCTGGATCTACGCGTTCAAGTACGTCGCCCTCGAGGACATCCTCAGGTTCCCGTTCCGCTTCCTGGCCAAGGGCCTCGGCGGCAAGGGCACCGGCAGCGGCGTCGGCGACGCGGTCGGCACGATCGGGCTGCTCGACTCGATCCGCGAGCTCGACGGCGGGTGGTGGACCTGCATCAAGGCCACCTTCGCCGCGCTGTCGCGGCTGCCGTACTGCCTGCGCAACCGCGAGGTCTGCCGCCACGAGGACTTCGACCTGCCCCTGCACTGAGCCCGGCGCCTCTCCGCCATGACCACGCCGATCAGCGTCATCGTCGTCAACCACAACGGCAGGGCGGTCCTGGACCGCTGCCTCGCGTCCGTGGTCGCCGAGGGGCCGGACGAGGTCCTGCTGGTCGACTCGGGCTCGGACGACGGGGCCGAGGTCGAGGCCGCGTCGCGCCACGGCGCGCGCCTGCTGCGCCTCGACGGCAACCTCGGCCCGGGCTCGGCCCGCAACCTCGGCTTCCGCGAGGCGCGGAACGAGCTCGTCGCCTTCGTCGACTGCGACGTCGAGGTCCTGCCGGGCTGCCTCGCGCGGCTCAGGGCCGCCCTCGAGGCCGAGCCCGGCCGGGCCCTCGTCCAGGCGCGCTCGCTGCTGCGCGGGAACGGCGACGACCCGGCCGAGGCCGTGGTCCACTACGACGGCGCCTCGCTGCACTACGTCGGGCTGATGCTGCTGCGCAACTTCTACGTGCCGGCCGAGTCGCTCGGCCCGCCCGCGGTCGTCGACGTGGACTGCCTGCAGTCGCTGTGCTGCCTCGGCCGGCGCAGCGAGCTCCTGGCCGTCGGCGGCTTCGACGAGCCCTACTTCTACCTCATGGAGGACCTGGCCCTGAGCTACGCCCTGCGCATGACCGGGCGGCGCCTGGCCCTCGTCGAGGACGCCCTGTGCTGGCACGGGGCCGGCTCGGCCGGGCTGTCGACCCGGGGCGACCGCCTCCGGCTGCCGCCCCGGCGGATCGAGCTGCAGTCGCGCAACCGCTGGCTGTTCCTGCTGACCTCCTACCGGCTGCGCACCCTCGTGCTGATCGCGCCGGCCCTGGTCGCCTACGGCCTCGTGCACCTCGCCTTCGTCACGGTCTCGGGCCAGCTCCCGGCCTTCGTGCGCGGCAAGCTCGGCGTCCTGAAGAGGCTGGCCTGGGTCCGGCGGCGACGCCGTATCCTGCAGGGCATGCGCGTCGTCGGTGACCGGGAGCTCCTGCGGGGCGGCAGGCCGACCTTCCACCCGGGCCTCGCCGACCGGGGCCTGCGCCACGTCGTGCGCCGCGCCCTGCAGGGCTTCCTGCGGACTGCGCGGTGGCGGCTCGTGCGCGGGCGGTGGATGGCGGGACGCGCGGGCAGGACCGGGTGCCGGTGCGCGAGGAGGCGCGGGGGCGACCTCCCCGCAGTCCTCTGCGTCCCCTCCACTACAGGGCCGACCTCCACACGCGCGAGGCCGTCGCCGCCCTCGCCGGCCTCAAGGCGCCTCGCGCCGCGCGTCCTCGTCCTCGACAACGGCGCCGCCGACGGCCGGCCGCCGCTCGACGCGACCGGCCTCCCGGGCGGGATCCTCGTCGAGCGTCCCGCGCGGAACCTCGGCTTCTGCGCGTCGATGAACCGCGGGCTCGAGCTCGCCGTCGCCGACGGCTTCTACGTCGCCTTCGTCAACGCGGACCTCTGCGTCACGCCCGACTGCCTCGCCAGGCTCGTCGAGGCGCTCGAGGCCGACCAGGGCGCCGCCGGTGCCGGTCCGCTGCTGACGACCTCAGGGGGCCGGCGCATCTGGGCCGCCGGCTCGTACTGCGCTTCGGGCCCAACGAGGTCCGGCATGGGAGCCCACAACGCACCGGTCGACCGCGCGCCCACGCAGCCGGCCCGCGTCGACTTCCTGCCAGGGCCCTGGCCGTCTACCGGACCGAGGATCTCGGCGCTCGGCGGCTTCTCGACGAGGCCTACTTCATGTCCGGCGAGGACGTCGACCTCGGAGGCTCCGCCTCGCGCGGCGCGGCCGCAGCCTGCTGTGGCTGCCCTGGGCCCGGGCCCGAGCAGGGGCACGGGCAGCTCGAGCGGCAGGGCAGCCCGCTGCGCAGGATTCCTGATGGGGGTCAACACGCCGCGCTTCCTGCGCCGGGCCGGCTCGGCGCGGCTGTGGCTGTCGTTCGTCCTGTTCGACCCTCTGCGGCTTCGTGCCGTCCCTGCTCCTGTTCGTCGCGCGGCCGCGGCGCCCTGCGCGCCCAGCTCGCCAAGGGACAGGGCCTTGGCTCGGCCTGCGCGGGCACGAGGCGGGACCCTCCGACGTGCGCCGGTACTCAGGGGCGGTCCGTGAGGATCTGCCTCGTCAGCCACCGTACTGCCCGTGACCAGCGCGCCGGCGTCAGGCTCAGGCGCACCGCCTGGCCAAGGCGCTGCTCGCGGACGGGCTGACGTGCTGGTGTGGACGACGCGCAAGGACCTCGCCCTCGAGGACGGGACCGTCGTCGACGAGGCCTTCGACGGGGTCGCGGTCCTGCGCCGCGTCAGAACCTGTTCCACGCCGACTTCCGGTCGACCTACGTCGACGAGGGCTCCGAAGGAGGCCTTCGAGCGCCACGTGCTCGAGGCCTTCCGGCCCGAGGTCGTGCACGTGCAGCACCTCATGCACCACGGCCTCGGGCTCCCCGGCCGCTGCCACCGGCGCAGGGTCCCGGTCGTCATGACGCTGCGACTACTGGCTCGAGTGCCCGCTTCGGCACGCTGCTCGGCTGGGACGGGGAGGTCTGCGCGACCGTCGACCCGGCCCGCTGCGGCCGCTGTCTGCAGACCTTCCCGTGGCGCAACCCGCCGCGGCTGCGCCGCGCCGCGACGTGGCTACGCCGCATCCGGCGCTGGACCGGCCTCGACCTCGCGCCCCCGCTGCAGCGGCTGTGGCGCCGGCGGGCCGCGCGCGGGCCGGGCCGGGACCCGACACCCTCGCCCGAGCTCGAGGCCGCCGTGGCCGAGCGCCGCCGGGCCGTCGAGCTCCTGCTGGTCGGCACCGTCGACCGCTTCCTCTGTCCGTCCCGGTTCCTGCTCGAGCGCGCGGCGGCGTTCGGGATCCCGAGGGACAAGCTGTGGCATGAGAGGCTGGGGATACCGAGGGGAACCGGAGCCGGGCCGGAACCGGAGACGGAACCGGAACCGGAGCGGAACCGGAGCGGAGACGGAGCCGGGACCGGGACCGGAGGCGGAGGCGGGGCTGGGATGCGGTTCGCGTTCCTGGGGTGGTGCTGCCGCACAAGGGGTGTGCACGTGCTGCTGGAGGCGGCGGCGATGCTGCTGCGAGGCAGGGCGTTCCCTTCCGACTGGCGGTGCATGGGGGTGGGCGGCGGATCCCGGCTCCATGGCGGCGCGTGGCGCGGCAGGGGCAGAGGCTGGGGTCGAGGTGGGCAGGTCCCTTCCTGCCGGCCGAGATCGACGCGCTGCTGGCCCCGGTCGACGTCCTGGTCGTCCCGAGCCTGTGGTACGAGAACAGCCCGGTGACGATCCAGGACGCCCGGGTGCGGGGGGTCCCGGCCCTGGTCTCCGACATCGGGGCCCTGCCCGAGCTGGTCCCCGAGGCCCGGCTGCGGTTCCGGGTCGGGGACGCCGAGGACCTTGCCCGGGCCATGGCGGCCCTCGTCGAGGCCGGGCGGGCCGGGCTGGCGGACCTGGAGCAGGGCCCGATGCCGCCGGATCCGGCCGAGGAATCCCGAAACACGCTGAAGCACTACCGGGCCCTGTGCCGATAGGGGCCATGCCATGGATGCTTCCCCGATGCGTGTGCGCGGCCTCGCCCGCGCCGTCCCCGTCCTGCTCGGCCTCGTGCTCGCGCAGGGCTGCGCCAACCTCGAGCCCGTCCGCGACCTCGCGAACAATCCCGACGCCTACAAGGGCCCGGGCTACATCGCCGAGCACCGGCAGCCACGCACCGTGTTCGTGCGGCCGGTCGAGGACAAGCGCGGGCCGCTCGAGCCGTACGCCGAGGGCCTGTACCCGGTCACTTACACCGAGGACGACTACTGGGACCGGCCGATGCCGGCGATGCTCCGGGACCTGCTCTACCGGGACCTCGACAGGGCCCACCTGTTCTCCGGCGTGGCGCCGAGCGAGGACGAGGCCGACTGGGTCCTGGATCCGGTCCTGCTCGACTACCACGGCGGCGTGCAGCAGCGCGTCGAGGGCCGCAAGGTCATCGCGCTCGTGACGCTGCACGTGACCGTCTACGGCCCCAAGGAGGCGGACGGCACGCGACCGATCCTGCGCGCCCGGAAGTACACCGCCCCCCTCGACCTCCCCGTGTCGATGGTCTCGGTCAACCCGCACTCGATCGCCGCGGCCTGCTTCGCCCGCGTCAGCGGCGAGCTGCTGATCGACCTCGACGAGGGCGGCCGCATGTTCGACAACGTCACCGAGCGCCAGGCCCGCCCCGCGAGCATGGACGAGGTGAAGCCGTGGGCCAAGCCGGGGAGGGAGTAGGGCCGGAACCGGAGCCGGAGTCGGAACCGGAGTCGGAACCGGATCCGGAGCCGGGACCGGAGACGGAACCGGAGCCGGGACCGGAACCGGAGACGCGACCGGAACCGGAGACGCGACCGGAACCGGAGACGCGACCGGAACCGGAGACGCGACCGGAACCGGAGCCGGGACCGGAGACGGAACCGGAGTCGGAGACGGTTCTGTCTGGTGGGGGAGTGCCGGGAGCGCCAGGGCTTGTGGAATCGGGCAGGGGCGGATCGACGTGGGTTGAGGCGAGGGTGGCTACTGCGTCGAGGTGACGTCGAGGCCCATGTGCGATCGCCCTGCCGTCACGGTAGGTCGTGGTCACTTCGTCCTACCCCGGAGCTCCGAGCGAGCCCCGATGCCGGTGCGAGCAACGATGTCGGTGCGAGCCTCCATGTCCGCGCGAGCATCGGTGCCGATGCATGGTGTGTTGCCGATGCATACCGAGATGGACGCGCAGTCCTCGCTGCCGATGCATACCGAGATGGACGCGCGGTCCTCGCTGCCGATGCAGGCCGAGATGGACGCGCAGTCCTCGCTGCCGATGCAGGCCGAGATGGACGCGCAGTCCCCGCTGCCGACGCATGCCGCATGGTCGGCGCGTGCCTGGTGACCGGGCCGCACTGTTGCACAGTGCCAGGCCATGGCATGAGGCCCACCTCGAAGGGGAGACATGCCTTGGATCCGGCGGATGCCATGGCGAGGGAACCGATCCCCCAAAGACCCCGACCTCGCCGATGCCCTGTGCCCTTCCCGGCCTCCGACACGGCAGCGACTCCCGCCCCCCGTCACGGCTGCGGTCCCGTCTCCGTCTCCGGTCACGGTTCCGGTCACGGTTCCGGATCCGGTTCCGTCTCCGGTTCCGGCCCCGGTTCCGGTTCCGGTCGCGGTTCCGTCTCCGGCAGCGTTTCCGGCTCCGGAACCGGTTCCGGTTCCGACTCCGGCTCCGGTTCCGCCTCCCCTCCCCGGCTATCGCTGCCCCCTCGGGATGTCAAGCGAGCCCGACCGAGAACCTATCGGCGGATCCACACCATGTGGGATTGAGATCGGGGCATATCCACCATATGGTGTGGCTCGTCTCTCTTCCTCGTGGGTCGGTCCCTGACCGGCGCGCCGGGCTCGGCGCGTCGCTAGGATCCCTGTCGCCAGGCAGCACGGACCCGGAACCCGCCCCGGGGGGGACAGGCCGGAACCGAGGTGCCAGGCCGGGAAACAGGGAGGGAACATGAAGATCGAGCGGCGTTTCACGACCAGGAAGGGCGGTCCCTACGCGGGGCTCAAGTTCGTCCGGCGCACCAGCGAGATCCGGGATCCGGATGGCACGCTCGTGTTCCAGCACAAGGACGTCTGTGTGCCCGAGGCCTGGTCGCAGGTCGCCACCGACATCATGGCCCAGAAGTACTTCCGCAAGGCCGGGGTCCCCGAGGTCGAGGGACTCGACGAGGTCCGGTGGGCCTACGACCACCGCAGCGACAAGCGGCCCTTCCCCGACAGCCGGCCGCACACCCACAACCACCAGGGCGAGGCCGTCGTCGACGACGAGGGCCGGCCGACGATGGGCCGGGAGCGGGACGCCCGACAGGTCTTCCACCGGCTCGTCGGCTGCTGGACGTACTGGGGCGAGAAGCACGGCTACTTCGACGGCAAGGAGGACGCGCGCGCGTTCTACGACGAGCTGTGCCACATGCTCGCGCACCAGCACGCGGCTCCGAATTCGCCGCAGTGGTTCAACACCGGGCTCAACTGGGCCTACGGGATCAGCGGCCCGGCCCAGGGGCACCACTACGTCGACCCCCGGACCGGCCGGCTCAAGGCCGCCAAGAACGCCTACGAGCACCCTCAGCCGCACGCCTGCTTCATCCAGAGCGTCCAGGACGACCTCGTCAACCCCGGCGGGATCATGGACCTGTGGGAGCGCGAGGCCCGGCTGTTCAAGTACGGGTCGGGGACCGGCAGCAACTTCTCGAGCATCCGTGGTGACGAGGAGCCGCTGAGCGGGGGCGGGCGCAGCTCCGGCCTGATGTCGTTCCTCAAGATCGGTGACCGGGCCGCGGGGGCGATCAAGTCCGGCGGCACGACCCGGCGCGCGGCCAAGATGGTCTGCCTCGACCTCGACCACCCCGACATCCAGGCCTTCATCGACTGGAAGGTCGTCGAGGAGCAGAAGGTCGCGGCCCTCGTCGCCGGGTCCAAGACCCTGCGCCGGCACCTCCAGGCCATGCTCGACGCGGCCTGGCACCCGCACGACGACGGCGTCGAGGAGCTCGACGCCGACCCGCGCAGCAACGTGCGGCTGCGCGAGGCCGTCCGCGAGGCCCACGCGGCCTTCGTGCCCGACGCCCTGATCCGCAAGGCCCTCCAGGAGATCGGCCAGGAGGCCCGCGGCCTCGACCTGCGCGAGTACGACACGACCTGGGACGGCGAGGCCTACCTGACGGTCTCGGGCCAGAACTCGAACAACTCGATCCGGATCCCCAACTCGTTCTTCGACGCGCTCGAGAAGGACGAGGGCTGGGACCTGATCCGTCGCTACGACGGCAAGGTGTCGCAGACCGTGCCGGCCCGCGACCTCTGGCGCAAGGTCACCCACGCGGCGTGGTCCTGCGCCGACCCGGGTCTGCAGTTCGACACGACGATCAACGAGTGGCACACCTGCCCCGAGGGCGGCCGGATCAACGCGTCCAACCCGTGCTCGGAGTACATGTTCCTCGACGACACGGCCTGCAACCTCGCGTCGCTCAACCTCGTCAAGTTCGAGCTCCCCGAGGGCCAGGGCGGCGACGGCGTCGACTTCGACGTCGAGGCCTATCGGCACGCCGTCAGGCTGTGGACGATCGTGCTCGAGATCTCGGTCCTGATGGCGAGCTTCCCGAGCCCCGAGATCGCGCTCAAGAGCTACGAATACCGCACGCTCGGGCTGGGCTACGCCAACCTCGGCACGCTGCTGATGCGGCAGGGGATCCCCTACGACAGCCGCCGCGGCATGGCCATCTGCGCGGCCCTGACCTCGGTCCTGACCGGCGAGGCCTACGCGACCTCGGCCGAGCTCGCGGCCGAGCTCGGCGCCTTCCCGCGCTTCGAGGACAACCGCGAGCACATGCTCCGGGTCATCCGCAACCACCGCCGGGCCGCGTACCACGCCGACGAGAAGGACTACGAGGGTCTGTCGGTCGTCCCGGTCGGCATCGACCACGAGATCGCGCCCGCCGACCTCGGCGCCGCGGCCAGGCTGGCCTGGGACCGGGCGCTGGCCCTCGGCGAGGAGCACGGCTACCGCAACGCCCAGACGACCGTCATCGCCCCGACCGGGACGATCGGCCTGCTGATGGACTGCGACACGACGGGCATCGAGCCGGACTTCGCGCTCGTCAAGTTCAAGAAGCTGGCCGGCGGCGGCTACTTCAAGATCATCAACCAGAGCCTGCCGCAGGCCCTCGCGCGGCTCGGCTACGAGGGGCGCGAGATCGCCGACATCGTGGCCTACGCCAAGGGGCACGGCACCCTCAAGGGGGCGCCGGCGGTCCACCACGAGGCGCTCAAGGCCAAGGGCTTCGACGAGGAGGCGCTGGGCCGCGTCGAGAAGCAGCTCGCGATGGCCTTCGACCTGTCGTTCCCGTTCAGCGTCTGGAACCTCGGCGAGGACTTCCTCGTCCAGCGCCTGCGGCTCGACCGCGAGCGCGTCCGGGAGGCCAGCTTCGACCTGCTCCGCGAGCTCGGCTTCACGGCCGAGGAGGTCCAGGCCGCGACCGAGTACTGCTGCGGGACGATGACCGTCGAGGGCGCGCCGCACCTGCGGGCCGAGCACCTGCCGGTGTTCGACTGCGCCAACCGTTGCGGCCGCAAGGGCCGGCGCTTCATCGGCTACCACGCCCACATCGAGATGATGGCCGCGGCCCAGCCGTTCCTGTCGGGGGCGATCAGCAAGACGATCAACATGCCCACCGAGGCCACGATGGGCGACGTCGAGGAGGCCTACAAGCTGTCCTGGAAGCGCTGCCTCAAGGCCGTCGCGCTCTACCGTGACGCGAGCAAGCTCAGCCAGCCGCTGTCGAGCATGGCTATCGACGAGCTCGGCCTCGGCGAGGCGGAGGAGCCCGCGACGGCGATGTCCGTGGAGGTCGAGGCCGTCGCGCGCCAGGCCGCCCAGGCGGCCGTGGCCGCCGTCGCCCGGGTCCCCGGCCGGCGGACGCTGCCGTACCGGCGCAACGGCTACACCCAGAAGGCCGTCGTCGGCGGCCACAACGTGTACCTGCGCACCGGCGAGTACGACGACGGCAGCCTCGGCGAGATCTTCCTCGACATGCACAAGGAGGGCGCCGCGTTCCGGAGCCTCATGAACTGCTTCGCGATCGCCGTGTCCCTCGGCCTGCAGCACGGCGTGCCGCTCGACGAGTACGTCGACGCGTTCGTGTTCACCCGGTTCGAGCCCAGCGGCGTCGTCCGCGGCCACGAGCAGGTCAAGTTCGCGACCTCGATCATCGACTACATCTTCCGCGACCTCGCGATCTCCTACCTGGCCCGCGAGGACCTGGCCCACGTCAAGACCGAGGAGCTGCTCGCGGAGGAGGTCCGCACCGGCACGGGCGAGAGCACGGCCGAGGGCAAGCGCATCGAGCCGCTGCGCGACCCCAGCGAGGAGCGGATCGACGACTCCGACGACTCCGAGGACTCCGAGAAGAAGGCCCGGGAGGACGGACCACCGGACCCTCCCGCCGAGGGCCTGCGTAGGATCCGCCTGGACCCTCCTGCGCCGGCCCTGGAGCCGGGACGGGGGTTCAGCAAGGCCGGGCCGGCGCTGCAGGCGTTCCGGAAGGCCCGGTCGCGCGAGGAGTTGCGCAGCGAGGCGCGGCAGAAGGGCTACGAGGGCGACCCCTGCGGGGAGTGCCAGCAGTTCACGCTGGTCCGCAACGGGACCTGCCTCAAGTGCATGAGCTGCGGGGCCACCTCGGGCTGCTCCTGAGCGCAGGGGTTCCCGCAGCGCGGGTTTTGCGTGTAATGGCGGGGCGCTCCCGTAGCGGGCCCCCTCCTCGCTCCGGACCCCAGCCATAGGCGCCCCGCATGCGTACCCGCCTCCTCCTCGGCCTGGCCCTGTTCGCCGTCGTCGCCGTCGCCGCCTGGCAGCTCCTCGACCTCGGCGGGGGCTCGACCCCGCTGACGGTCGACGGGGGCGGGACCGGGACCGAGGCCCCGGCCGCCGGCATCGGCTCGGAGGAGGGCCAGGCGCCCCGCGGCGTGCCCGAGGAGGCCTCGGGACGGCGGGAGCTCGAGACCACGGTCGAGGCCGGGGCGGTCGTCGAGGACCCGAGCTGGATCGCGGCCCTGGCCGGGCTCGAGGGCCGGCTCGTCGAGGCCGAGGACGGGACCCCGCTGCCCGGGGTCGAGGTCTACGTCGCCGAGCTGCGCCTGGACCCCCTGCTCGTCGACCTCGCCTCGCTGGCCGGGGACGCGCTGACGAGGTCGCCGGTCGTCATCAAGGCCCGCGCCCGGACCGACGACGACGGCAGGTTCCGCTTCGCCGGGCTCTGCGTGCGGTCATGGCACGTCATCGGCTTCGGCGCCGGCACCGACAAGGTCGGTTTCCGCATGCAGACGATGGCGCTCGGCGCCGGCCAGAGCCGGGACCTCGGCGACATCCGCGTCGCCCCGCGCGGCAAGGTGAAGGGCACGGTCACCGGGCCCGACGGCGCGCCGATGGCCGGGGCCGTCGTGCGGGCGGTCCACGTCCCGCTCGTCGTCGCCGAGGTCGGGCTGGCCCGCTTCGACTTCGAGGGCCTGCTGGTCGCGATGCAGGGCTCGTTCGGCTTCGTCCTGCCGGTGCCGTCCTGGATCCGCGAGGTCGAGCCCGACCTGCCGTTCCCGGCCACGCGGACCGCGGCCGACGGGAGCTTCGAGCTCGTGGGCGTCGCCGAGGGCATGGTCACGCTGCTGGTCCAGCCGACGCGGGGCCTCGCCTGCACCAAGAACACCCGCGTCCACCCGCACGAGACGACCGGGCCGATGCGGATCAAGATCCGCGAGGGCAAGGTCCTCGAGGGCCAGGTCGTCGACGAGGCCGGCCAGCCCGTCGCCGGGGTCGAGGTCAGCGCCGGCGAGCGGGTCGGCCCGGTGCCGTTCGCGTTCATGCCCAAGCCGGTCCGGAGCGACGCGGAGGGCAAGGTCCGCATCGACGGCCTGGGGCGCAACAAGCAGCACGTCGTGCTCCGCCGCGCGGCCGACGCGAGGTGGACCGTCGCCGGCGAGTTCCTGCCGGGCGAGGACATGCGGCTCGTCGTCCCGTCGCTGGCCGAGGGCCGCGTCCGGGTCGTGACCGCGTCCGGCGCGCCGGCCGAGGACGTCCACCTCGTCGTCGAGGACGGCGACCCCCTCGTCATGGTCGCGGGCATGGGCCGGCGCTACGCCACCGACGCCCACGTCAGCCCGATCGACGACCAGCCCGGCACGTACCGGCTCCACGACCTCGAGACCGGCGCCTACCGCGTCGTCGCGCGGGCCAAGGGCGCGGGCCTGGCCTCGGGGCTGATCGAGCTCGGCAAGGGCGCCGACCAGGCCCCGCTCGTCCTCACGGTCCCCGAGGCCCAGGCGCTGCGCTTCGAGGTCACGGACCGCGGTGGTCGCCCGGTCGCCGGGGCCCACGTGCACTGGATCGCGTCCCGGAGCCGGGCCAAGACCGGCAACCGGGCCAACGACTGGCGGGCCCGGATCGCCGAGAACCCGGTCTTCCTCGGGCGCACCGGCGCCGACGGCAGCCTCGTCGTGCGCGAGCTCGAGCGCGGGGCCAGCCACTTCATCGCCCGGCACCCGGCCCACGGCATGGCCGGGACGATGGACCAGGGCGCCTCGCCCGACGGCGTCGTCCGCATCGTGCTGCCCGCGGCCGCGACGATCGAGGGCCGCCTGACCGAGAACGGCCGCCCGCCCGCGCAGCGGCACACGGTCTACGTCGAGCCGCGCGGCGACTCGTTCCGCCGGTTCCACGCGCTGC
Source organism: Planctomycetota bacterium (assembly GCA_041398545.1). Lineage (GTDB taxonomy): Bacteria > Planctomycetota > UBA1135 > UBA1135 > JAWKUM01. The sequence goes on from JAWKUM010000003.1 coordinate 90,176, forward strand.
TGATGCCGATGTTCACGCGCAGCGCCGAGGACGGGAGCTTCCGCCTCGACGGCCTCACGCCGGGCTCGTACAGGCTCGAGGTCCTGCCGGACTTCGCGGCCAACGGCACGCCGATGCACTTCTTCGAGCAGATCGCGACCCAGCAGGGCCAGCAGGGCGTCCGCCAGCAGCTCGAGCTGGCCGAGGGCCAGGTCCTGCGCCTCGACCTCGACACCGCGAGCCGGGAGGTCAAGGGCGCCGGCATCCTCGAGGGCGTCGTGCGCCGCAACGGCCGGCCCGTCGAGGGGCTGACCGTCCAGGCCTGGGCCAACGGCCGCATCGCCGGCACGACCGACGCCCAGGGCCGGTTCCGGTTCGACGGGCTGGCCGAGGCCAAGCACCAGGTCGTCGTCATGCACATGGACCTGGCCTCGCTCGACGAGGACCGGCTGTGGCAGGGCGAGGTCGACCTGACCAAGGACAAGGTCGCCTTCCTCGACATCGACCTGCACACGACGAAGTTCGCGTTCCGGCTCGTCGACCCCGACGGCGGGCCCCTGCCGGTCACGGGCCTCCGGCTCGAGAAGCGGACCTCCAAGGCCAGCCCGGCCAACGCGGGCTACCGCGGGCGCAGCGACGCCGACGGCGTCGTCACCTTCGACGACATCGAGATCGGGACCTACGCCGTCCGGCTCGACTGGGAGGCGCGGCGGCGCGGCATCGTGCTGCCCGGGCTCGAGGTCGACGTCCAGCCCGGGCAGGCCGGGCCGTACGAGCTCGGCACCGTCAAGGGCCTGAGCGTCAAGGGCACGATCACCTTCGACCTGTCCCGGCTGTCGCCCGAGGAGCGCGCGCTGGTCGACGAGCAGGTGCGCAAGCAGCGCGAGGCGTGGAAGCAGAACAAGCAGAGCTGGCGCGGCTGGTACCAGCTCGAGGCCGACAGCGGCGGTCTCCAGGGCGAGGGCGACGAGTTCGCGTTCTCGGTCCAGAACATCGCCCCGGGCACGCACCGGATGCGTGGCTGGATCGACGGGCTGCAGTGGACCAGCGACGACATCGAGGTCCGCGGTGACCGCGAAAACGTCCGCGTCCAGCTCCGGCCCGAGCCCAGCGACCTCGAGCGCCGCCTGAAGCAGAAGCAGGCCCGCGAGCAGCAGGCCGGCAAGAAGCAGGGCTGAGCCGGCTCAGTACCTGCGGACCCGGCCCGCGGCCGGGTCCCAGCGCCAGTAGGCGATCTTGCGGTCGGCGGCGTCCTGGAACGCCCTCCAGCGCTGCTCGGCCATCACCCAGCCCTCGGGGTCGGCCGACTCCATGTCCGCGGTCGTGACCAGCGGTCGGTCCTCGGTGGGGCGTCCCTCCTCGTCGAAGCCCCGCATGTAGACGTCGGGCATCAGCGCGAACAGCGGGACCGGCCCGTGGAGGTCGGGCAGGCCGTGGATCCGCACGGCGCCGTCGTGGGCCGGGACCTCGCGCGCGAGCACGGCGAGGGTGTCGGCCATGATCCGGTCGGCCTCGCGGTACGGGGCGAGGTTGGCGTGGAGCAGCGGGAGCGACAGCAGGCACAGCGCGAGCAGCCTGCCGGGCCGCGCGCGCAGCAGGGCCGCGCCGAGCGCGAAGGCCAGAGGCAGGGTCCACAGGCGGCCGCCGGCGAGGTCGGGCGGGTACGGGACGCCGCCGGTGACGACGAGGCACAGCGCGGCCAGGGCCAGCAGCCGCAGGCGGGGATCGACGCGCAGGCGGCGGGGTCGTCGGCCGGAACCCCCGCGGTCCTGCAGGCCCCGCACGAGGGGCGCCACGAGGGTCGTGAGCAGGACGACGCCCCAGGCCAGGGCCAGCGCGGTCACGGCCGGCCCGGGGGCCGCGCTCGACCGCGGGTACAGCAGCCAGGGCCCGAGGTAGCCGAGCCAGCCCTGGAGCTGGACGTGCAGGGGCACCTGGAGGATCAGGCCCCACAGGCCGCCGGTGACGACGCCGACGGCGCGGAGCTTCCAGATCATGATCGCCGCGAAGGCGAGGCCGGGTGGGACGAGGTCGCGCAGGCGCCCGCTCAGGAGCGGCGCCGCGACGAGGAGCGGATAGGCCGCCTCCTTGCTGCCGAAGGCCGCGAGCCACAGCAGGCCGGCCAGGAGCGGACGCCGGTCGAGGACCATGCACAGCGCGGCCAGCGCGAAGGCCGCGGCCATCTGGTCGACGCGGGTCGAGGCCCAGCCGTGGACCTCGGCCAGCGCCGGGTGCAGGCAGTACAGCGTCCCGACGAGGACGGCCGTGAGGCGGGCGGCGCCGAGCCGGCGCAGCAGGCCGGCGAGGCTCGCGCCGGCCCAGGCCAGGAAGCCGAGGCCGATGGCCTTGGACAGCGCGAACGGCAGGCCCAGGTAGCTCTGCTCGAGCCAGACGAGGAGGTAGCAGACCGGCCGGAAGCGCCGGCCCTCCTCGGCGGTCGTGTTGACGAGCACGGCCTTCCTGGCCGCCATGCCGTGGAAGTCGACGTAGAGCTTCCAGTCGTCGCCGAGCGGCGCCCAGGGCAGCTGGAGCAGGGCGACGACGGCGACCGCCACGAACGGCACGAGGAGCAGCAGCCGGAGGTCCCGGCGCGGGGCCGCGGCGAGGAGGGCCGGACCGGTGGTGGAGGCGCCGTCCACGCGGGCTCAGCGGGGGTCGACGAGGGCCCGGACCTGGGCCGCGAGGACCGGGGCCGAGGCCAGGAAGCGGTGCTCGCGGGTCCACTTGTCGAGCAGGGCGAGCACGGTCTCGTTGGCGTCGGGTCGCCCGGCCAGGATCCCGGCCAGGGCGCGCAGGCCCTCGAGCTCGGGGTCCTCGGTGCCCTCGAGCAGGTCCAGGCAGCGCTCCGGCTCGCCGAGCCTGAGCCGCAGCAGGCCACGGGCCACGGCCGTGCGCTCGTCCGAGCCGGCCTTGCGCTCGAGGAGGTCGAGGAGCTCGCTGCGCGACGCGTGGCTGCCGAGGCCGAAGCGCCCCCGCACTCGCCCGAGAGCGTCGAGCACCTCGAGGTCCGGCAGGTAGTCGGCGAGGCGCGACAGCATGCGCTCGGCGGCCCGGACCTCGCGGCCGGCGACCTTCTCGCGGGCCGAGAGGAGCCAGAGGCCGGCGACCGAAGGGTCGAGCTCGCACAGGGTCTCGATCCAGGTCCCGACCTCGGGCTGGCCGTGGTCCTGGAGCCAGCCCAGCAGGGCGACGATGCCGTCCGGGTCGACCGCGGTCGGGATCCGGCCCTCGAGGTACGGGTCGAGGGTCGCCCGCACGATCCGGTCGGCCAGCTCGCGCTGGCCCTCCCAGCGCTGGCGGACCTCGAGCAATGCGGCGCGGCCGAGGGGCGGGTGCTCGGGACCGCTCGGGGCCTCGACCCAATCCTGGACCATGCGTCGGAGCGGCGCGACCACGCCCTCGAGCCCGGGCTCGTCGAGCTTGCCGGCCTCGGCCAGGTCGACGAGCGTGTCCAGCGTCGTCCGGAACGCCTCGAGCCGGTCGTGCCCCTCGAGCAGGTCGAGCTGCTGCGCGCGCGCGCGCAGGGCCTTGCCGACGTCGCCGACGGCGAGGCGGACCTCGGCGAGGCGCCCGAGCAGCGCGGGGTCCTTCGGGTCCAGCGCGCGGGCCGCCTCGAGGAAGCCGGCGGCGTCCCTGAGCGCGCCGACCTCGCGGCACTTGCGGGCCGAGCCGAGCAGGGCGCGCAGCGGGATCCCTAGCGGCTGCAGCGGCCCGGGGCCGACGAACGTCAGCAGGACGTTGTAGTGGCGCAGGAGCTCGTCGTTGTCGAGCAGGGCGGCGAAGGGCTCGCCGACACGGAAGAATTCGCCGTGGACGAGCTGGAACAGCGCGCGGGCCTCGGCCTTGAACGTCACGGTGTCGAGCTGGCCGGCCAGCCGGCGGGTCGCCTCGCGCAGGTCGCCGGCGAGCTCGGCCTGCCAGGCGCCGAGCAGGCCCGCGACGGCGCCGGACAGGGTCGCGTCCTCGGCGAGGGCCCCGGCCTCGCGCAGGCCCTGGAGGACCTCGTCGCCGCGCGGCCGCAGGGCCGGCTCGGCGGCCATCGCCATGGCCTCCAAGAGGTCGGCCGCGTGCTTGGCGGCCAGCGTGTCGAGGGCCGCGACGCCGCAGCGGTCGGCCGCCGCCGGCTCGGCGCCGGGCGCGGCCAGGACCGTCAGCGCGGCGCGCAGCATCGCCGCCAGGGCCTCGGAGCGGACGCCGGCGGCGGCGAGCAGCGCCTTGGCGCCGGCGTGGTCGCCGAGCCGCGTCGCGATCCAGGCCCGCAGCAGCGGTGAGCCCTGCAGCGGCGCCAGGTCCTCGGCCAGCTGCCTGGCGTCGTCGACCCGCCCCTCGACGAGGGCGAACGCGACGGCCAGCGTCCCGGCCGGACCGGCGTCGGCGAAGCCGAGCGCCCGCATGGCCATGTCCCGGGCCTCGAGGTCCCGGCCGGCGCAGCGCGCGGCCCGCGCCGCGAGCACGAAGAACTTCCCGTTGCGCGCCTCGATCGCGACCTCCTCCTGGCTCCGGCGCAGGGGCTCGAGGACCGACAGCGCGAGGTCCCCGCGGCCCGCGCGGCACAGCCGCGCGGCCGCCCGCATCCGGTCCGCCGGGTCGGGGCCGGCCGCCTCGAGCGCGGTGGCGAGGCCGGGCAGCTCGTCGGACCAGCGCTGGCCGGCCGCGACGTCGATCGCCACGCAGAGGGCCGGGACCCGGTCCGCGTCGCCGACCTTGACCGTCTTCAGCGCGCGCAGCGCCTCGGCCGGCCGGTCGAGCTCGAGCAGCGCACGTCCGCGGATCCACGCCAGCCCGGTCGGATCGAGCTGGGCGGCGCGGCCCTCACCGGCGACGAGGAGCGCCTCGTCCCAGGCCTCCCGGGCCAGCAGCAGCTCGCCCATGCGCCGGGCCGTCTCGACCCGACCCGGGTGGCGCTCGAGGAGGTCGAGCCGGGCCTTGTTGCGCGCCTCGGCCGGGGCGTCGCCGGCCTCGAGGGCCTCGAGCCGCAGCAGGCCGGCGGCGAGGTGGTCCGGGTCGCCCTCGAGCACCCGGTCGGCGTCGAAGGCGACCTGCGCGTACTCCCCGCGCAGGCGGTCGAGCTGGGCGCGCAGGACGCGGCCGTCGCTCGAGTACGGGTAGGCGTCCAGGAAGCGGTCGAGGTTGGCCTCGAGGATCGGGAACGCGGGTTCGCCGGCGAGCCAGGCCTGGATCGCGATGCCGTAGTGCAGGATCGGGTGGGGCAGGTCGCGGTGCAGCGTCGAGTGCTCGAAGGCGAGCTGGCGGAACAGGCTGGCCGAGTCGCTGCCCTTGGGCTCGTTGAGCCGGTCGACGGCGACGAGCAGCGTGCGCAGGGCCTCGTCGCGGCTCTGCTGGTCGCGCGGGAGGTCCAGCACGCCCTGGCACTCCTTGGCCGCAGCCCGGTGCTCGCCGAGCCGGTCGGTCAGGATCCGGGCCAGGGCCAGGCGCGGCTTCGGCTCGCGCGGGCGCACGCCGATCCACTCCCGCAGCACGGCGGCCGCGACCTCGTAGCGCCCGCCGTCCTCGGCCGCGGCGAGGCGCAGCTCCATCGCGCGCAGGAACAGGTCCGGGCCGAACGCCGGCCGCGGGCGCACCGACGGCGTGGCGCAGAAGGCCGCGAGCCGGCGCTCGAGCTCGTCGTCGTTGCCGCGGAGGTCGGCGAGGAGGCCGTGGATCCAGTCGCTCTCGGGGCCGAGCCGCCGGCCCTCGCGACGTTCGACCTCGTCGATGGTCGCGACCTCGTCGGCGAGCTCCTGCGCCTGGCCGAGCTCGTGCAGCGCGCGGGCCAGGCTCTCGAAGGCCTGGGCGTGGTCCCAGTCGCAGCGCAGCGCCTCGGCGGGCCGCGAGGCGAGCCAGGTCCGCCCGACCCTGAGGGCGAGCTCCGGGACGCCGAGGTCGAGCTCGGCCTCCATGGCCTGGCGGGCGGCGATCGTCGCCGAGCGCCCGTCGGGGAAGCGCTGCAGGTACAACCAGGCCAGGGCCGCGGCCTCGTCGCAGCGGCCGGCGCGGAGCAGGATGCCGGCGTAGCCCTGGAGCGAGGCCGGGACCTCGACCGGGCCCACGAGGGCGGCCTCGTAGTAGCGCCGGCAGGCGGCGATGTCGTGGCGGATCTCGACGAGGCTGTCGCCGATCTCGCGGCCCGTGACCGGGTCGAGGATGCGGTCGAGGCGCCGGGCGAGCTCGGCCTGCAGGCGCGCGACGCCGGGGTCGCCCTCGTGCGTGTAGAGGAACGGGATCGCGACGTCGAGGATCTCGAGGCGCATGCGCTCCGAGACCTGCACGGCGAGGTTCTCCTGCTGGAGCTCGGCGAGCCGCTCCTGGTACAGCGACTGCATGACCTGCCCGGCGAGGTCGAGGCCGAGGTGGTCGTCGGGGTGGGCCTCGACGAAGGCCTCGGCGTGGGCGCGGGCGTCGTCGAGGCGCCCGGCCCGCAGCATGTAGCGGATGCGGCGGCGCAGGAGCTCGTCGCGCCCGCCGGTGAACGGCCACCCGTCCGCGTACGGCCAGCCGGGGCGATCCCGGGGCCCGGGGTCGACGTCGTCGTACTCGCCGAGGACGAGCTCGATGTCGGCCAGGGCCTTGTCCCAGTTGCGCAGCCTCGCGTGGGCCTCGGCGCGGAGCACGTGGAGGTCGTGCAGGAGCTCGCGCTCGGCCGAGGGCCCGAGGGCCCGCTGGGCCAGCCCCAGGCGGCGCACGGCGCCGGCGGCGTCGCCGGCCCTGAGCTCCTCGGCGGCGTGGCGCAGCGCGTCGGCGCTGCCCTCCTGGAGGAACAGCGCGTAGCCGAGGATCATGACCAGGCCCAGCAGCAGGAAGGCCAGCAGGACCGAGAAGGAGCGGCGCAGCATCTTCGTCCCAGGCTAATCCCGCCGGAGGGAGCAGGGAAGCGCGCCGTCCGCCCGGCCGCGTCCGGGCATGGGGACGGGCCCCCGGGGCCTCGCGCCCGCGGTCATGGGCGGTCGGCCTTCCGCGCCTTGCGCGGCATGAGCCCGTACTTGCGCATCTTGTGGAACAGGGTCGTGCGGTTGATCTCGAGCATGTCCGCGGTCTGTTGCCGGTTCCACCCGTTGAGCTCGAGGGCCCGCTGGATGATCAGGCGCTCGGGCTCCTCGAGGGCCAGCTTGAGCGGGAGGACCTGGTCGCGGAGCTCGACGAGGGGGCGGTCCCGGCCGCGGAGCGCCGTCGGCAGGTCCCCGAGCTCGACGAGGTCCCCCCGGGCCAGCACGACCGAGCGCTCGACCGCGTTCTCGAGCTCGCGGATGTTGCCCGGCCAGTCGTGGGCGAGCATCGCGTCGAGGGCCTCGGGCGCGACGCCGACGACGCGCTTGCCGTGGTACTCGGCGAACGAGGCCAGGAAGTGCTCGATCAGGAACGGCACGTCCTCGATGCGCTCGCGCAGCGGCGGCAGCTCGATCGAGACGACGTTGATGCGGTAGAACAGGTCCTCGCGGAAGCTCCCCTCGTGGACCAGCTTCATGAGGTCCCGGTTGGTCGCGAGGACGAGGCGGACGTCGACCTCGCGGGTGCGGGTCTCGCCGACGCGCTCGAAGATGCGGTCCTGGAGCACGCGGAGGAGCTTGACCTGAAGGGCCGGGCTCGCGGTCGCGACCTCGTCGAGGAAGACCGTGCCGCCGTCTGCGTCCTCGAACTTGCCGGGCTTGTCCTTGACCGCCCCGGTGAAGGCGCCGCGCGCGTGCCCGAACAGCTCGGACTCGAGCAGCGAGTCGGGCAGGGCGCCGCAGTTGACCTCGACGAAGGGGCCGCCCCGGCGGTCGGAGTGCTCGTGGATCGTCCGGGCCAGCAGCGTCTTGCCGGTGCCGGACTCGCCGAGGATCAGGACCGTGGCCCGCGTCGGCGCGACCGAGTCGACGACCTCGAGGATCCCGGCCATGCGCTCGCTCGGCCCGACGAGGCCGTCGAGCCGCCGGCGCCGGTCGAGCTGCGTGCGCAGGCTCGCGTTCTCCTGGACCAGGGCCGCCTGCTCGAGCGCGCGCTGGATCGCGAGGAGCAGCTCGTCCTGGACGACCGGCTTGCTGAGGTAGTCGAACACGCCCTCGCGCATGGCCTCGACCGCGTCCTCGATCGTCCCGTAGGCCGTCATCATCAGGACCGGCAGCGACGGGCGCTCGGCGCGCACGCGGCCGACGAGGGCGATGCCGTCCATGTCCTCGAGCCGCTGCTCCACGATCAGCAGGTCGAAGTCGTGGCGGTCCAGCATCTCGAGGGCCGAGGCGCCGCTCGCGGCCTGGTGGGGCAGGTAGCGCGCCTCCTCGAGCCAGCGGCCGAGCGTCTCGACGGCGAGCTGGTCCTGGTCGGCGATCAGGATGCGCGGAGGGCTCTGCATGGTGCCTCCATCGACCGGACCCGGGGGAGGGTTGAATCGCCGCAACGCCGCGCCGGAAGCCCCGCCCGCAAGGGGGGCAGGGGCGCGCGGCAGGCGGTGATCCGGGACAGCGGGCCCGACGCCCGGCTCAGGCGTCGTCGGCGTCGGGCGCGGCCCGGCCGGCCAGCGGCAGGGACAGCTGGAAGCCGGCCAGGAAGCCCGAGCGCGTCCACGGCTCCAGGCGGCCGCCCTGGGCCTCGACGAGGGTCCGCGCGACCGCGGGGTCGAGGCCGAGGTCGGGGTCCTCGAACAGGCGGAGCAGCCGGTACGGCTCGAGCCTCGTCCGGCGGCAGGGCAGCGGCAGGGGCTCGGCGAGGACGAGCTCGACGACGCCGTGCCCCTCCTGGACGCGGACGTGGGCCTCGATCGGCCGACCCGGCGGCTGGAAGTCGAGGGCGACCCGGCGCCGAGGCAGTCGAGGGCCGTGCCGCAGGGTCCTCGTCGGCGAGGACCTCGGGGTCGGGCTTGGGGACCTCGATGACCACGGCCTTGCCGGCCAGGGCCGTGAACCGGGCCAGGACCAACGCGCCGAGCGGCTGCCGGCGCGGGACCGGCGTGCGCCTGCGCGACAGCAGGGTCAGCTTGTGGATCGAGGACTGCAGGCGGCGCGCCGAGTCGAGGGCCAGCCGGAGGTTGTCGGTCAGGTCGGCGTCGAGGTCGGGGGGCAGGGTCAGGCCGATCAGCTGGAGGCGACCGACGAGGGCCGCGAGCGGGTTGTTGAGCTGGTCGGCGATGCCGGCGACGAGGTCCTCGGCGACGTCGACGCCGGTCCCGGTCGGGCCGAGGAAGGTCAGCAGCTGGCGCAGCTCGGGGCGGGCCGGGACGAGGGCGAAGCCGAGCTCGACGGCGAGGTCCCCGAGCTTGGACTTGCGGCCCGACAGCACGAGCATGACGCGGGACTCCGGGAACAGGCGGCGCAGCAGGCGCAGCGAGCCGACGTCCTCGCCGGTGATCCGCTTCTCGTCGATCCAGAACGAGCGCGGCCGTTCGTCCCGGAGGCTCGCGACGGCCTCGTAGAGGTCGTCGAAGCAGCGCACCAGGAGCTGAGGCTGTAGCTCCTGGAGCTGGCTGCGCAGGGCTTCCGCGGCCGGTCCGACCAGGACCGCGCTCGGGTCGTCGCTCGTCATGCGGCGGGGGTCCTCGGGCCGCCGGTCCCCGGGAGAGCGTCAGCCGGGCGGCCGGAGCGCGGCGATCCTAACGAGAGAGATTTCGAAACTCCTATCAGAGACTACACCCACAAATGAGGGGGTAGGATTCGACGCGGGCGTCGGTGCGACGATGCCCGGCGGAGCCCCGGCGTCGCCGACGCGCCGATGCCGTGGACCCTGGCTCGACTCCGGAGGTCCCTTCGCCGATAGCGGGAGCAGCATGCCGAGCGAACGAGACGGCCTCGATCCCTTGGCTCGGACCCGAGCCGGACGGCCTGCGCCTGCTCCGGCTCGTCGACGGCTGGGCGAGCCGGACGTCGAGGACCCGGACGCCGACGACCTCGGGCTGTGGCGCGAGCTCAAGGTCGAGCTCGACGCGCTCGACCTCGAGGGGCGTGGGCTCGAGCGGCTCGCGGCCGAGCTCGACGAGCTCGAGGCGCGGATCGCCGCCGGCCGGCTCGAGGAAGCGGACGCCCTCGTCGGCCGCAGCCTCGCGCGCGTGCTGCGCTTCCCGCGGCACCGGCCCGGCTGGCGGTCCTGGGCGCCGGTCCTCGTCGCGGCCGTCCTCGGCCTCCTCGGCGCGCTCTGGGCCCTGGCCGCATGAGGCGGGGAGCCAGTCGGGCCCAGGCTATACTCGCCCGGGCATGCGCATCCACGAGCCCAGCCCGTCTCCCTACCGGACCGGGCCGAGGGAGCTGTCCCTCGTGGTCCCGATCTTCAACGAGGTCGAGAACCTGGCCCCGCTGCACGCGGCCGTGGTCAAGGCCCTCGAGGCCCTGCCGATGAGCTGGGAGCTCCTGTTCGTCGACGACGGCTCGACCGACGGCTCCGCGGCGCCAGATGCCCGCCGGATCAGCGCGCCACGACCCGCGCGTCGTGCTCGTGTTCCTGAGCCGCAACGTTCGGGCAGACGGCCGCGATGGCCGCCGGGTTCGACGTCTGCCGCGGCCGCGTCGTCGTGACCCTCGACGGCGACCTGCAGAACGACCCGGCCGACATCCCGGCCATGCTCGCCAAGCTCGACGAGGGCTTCGACATCGTCTGCGGCTGGCGTCGGGACCGGAAGGACCGCGCCTTCACGCGCAAGGTCCCGTCGTGGATCGCCAACCGCATGATCGCGGCGTCGACCGGCGTCGACATCCACGACACGGGCTGCACGCTCAAGGCCTACCGGTCCTGGGTCGTGCGCAAGCTGCACCTCTACTCCGACCAGCACCGCTTCATCCCGGCGCTGGCGGCGGGCGTCGGGGCCAAGGTCGGCGAGCTGCCGGTGCAGCACCACCCGCGGCGCCACGGGAGCTCCAAGTACGGCATCGGCCGGACCCTCAAGGTCATGACCGACATGCTCGTCGTCCGGCTCCTGTCCCGCTTCGCGGCCCACCCGGTGCGCTACTTCGGGCTCGCCAGCGTGCCCCTGTCGATCCTCGCCGTCGCGCTGGCCCTGGTCGGCCTGTTCGAGTGGGGGGAGGCGGGCCTGGGCCTGGCCCGCAAGTGGGACAACTACTACATGACCGGCGCGCTGGTCCTGGCGATCACGTCGCTCAACCTGTTCATGCTCGGCCTGCTGTCCGAGCTGTCGGTCAGCATCTCGCGCTTCTTCGCCGGGGCCGGGATCGAGGTCCAGGAGCTGAGGCCCGGCCGGCGGGCGGGGGCCCGGGCATGAGCGGCGCCGCGGAGCAGCGGGCGGAGCGGCGCGGCGAGGCCGCGGTCGTCGCCATCGGGCGGCCCGAGGTCACGATCCTGATCCACCTGTCGGACCCCCGGGCCGACGTCGACCTCCTGATCGACTCCTACTCCAAGGTCCTGCGCCGGCTCGGCCGCGAGGGCGAGCTCCTGTTCATCCTCGACGGGCCGACCGGGCCCCTCCTCGACCGGCTCGAGGTCGAGGCCGGCCGCCGCAAGAACCTCAAGGTCCTGGCCCTGCAGGGCGGCGGCAACGGCGAGTCGATCGCCTACACGGCCGGCATCGAGCACGCGCGGGGGCGGTTCCTCGTGACGGCGGGGGACTACCTCCAGGTCGACCCGCAGGAGCTGGGCATCCACCTCGCCGCCCTCGAGGGCGGGGCCGACCTCGTCTGCTCCTGGCGCCACCCGCGCTGCGACCCCTGGCTCAACCGCCTGCAGTCGAGCTTCTTCAACTGGTTCCTGCGCCACGTCAGCAAGGTCCCGCTGCACGACCTCAACTGCGGGTTCCGCTCGATGCGGCGCGAGGTCCTCGAGGAGATCTCGATCTACGGCGACCTGTTCCGCTTCCTGCCGATCATGGCCAAGCGGCGCGGTTTCCGCGTCCAGGAGGTCAAGGTCCGGCACCTCGAGGAGCGGGGCAAGACCGGCTTCTTCGGCATCGGCGTCTACCTGCGGCGCCTGCTCGACATCCTCGCCGTCACGTTCCTGACGCGGTTCACGCAGAAGCCCCTGCGCTTCTTCGGGATCATCGGCGCCGTCCTGATCCTGGTCGGCCTGCTGCTGGCCTTCCCGCCGTTCCTCGACCGCGTGATCGGCGCCGGCGGCCTGCAGGACCGCCCGATCTTCCTCATGGGCGTCGTGTTCCTCGCCTTCGGCTTCCAGTGCATCGGCTTCGGGCTCGTCGGCGAGATCATCATCTTCACGCAGTCGCGCAACCTGAAGGAGTACAAGATCGACCGCATCTCGAGCCTCGGCATCGAGGAGGTGCCGGACGCGGGGGTTGAGCAGGACGAGGACGAGCCCGCGCCGCGGATCCTCGCCATCGACGAGGACGAGGACGTCGACGAGGACGAGGTCCTGATCCGCCACGTCGCGCCGGGCGAGGACCCGGTCCTCGACCTCTACGCGGGCTCGCACGACGCCGGCACGGTGTTCCACCTCGAGGGCTGGCGCCGCATGTGCGAGGACGTCCTCCACCGCCAGGGCGACGTCCTCGTCGCCGAGCGCCGCGGCACGGTCGTCGGCATGCTCCCGTACTTCAACCTCCGCTCGCTGCTCCTCGGCCGCATCGCCGTGTCGATGCCGTTCGCGGTCCAGGGCGGGATCCTCGCCGACGACCAGGACGCGGCCGCGGCCCTGCTGGCCGAGGCGACCAGGCTCAGCGACGAGCAGGGCAACCGCTACCTCGAGCTGCGCCACGCCGAGCCGTGGCCCGGCCCGCTCGAGGAGGGCGACCTCTACGTCGGCTTCGTCCGGGCCCTGCCCGCGGATCCCGGGGCCTGCCTGGGCATGATCCCGCGCAAGGCGCGGGCCGAGTGCCGCAAGGGCGTCGACGCCGGCCTGCGCCTCGTCGAGGGCTGCGACCTCGACGTGTTCCACCGCCTGTTCGCGGTCAACAAGCAGCGCCTCGGCTCCCCGATCATCCCGCGGACGATGCTCGACGCCCTCGCGCGCCGCCTGGGCCCGGAGCGCGTGGTCCTGCACCGGGTCGAGGACGGGGGCGGCAAGGCGATCGCCGCCGTCCTGAGCTTCCTCCACGAGGGCTGCATCCTGCCGTACTACTCGGGCGGGCTGCCGGGCCACGAGGGCAGCGGCGTCAACAACTTCATGTACTGGCGGCTCATGGAGTGGGCCAGCGGCCAGGGGCTGCGCTGCTTCGACTTCGGCCGCAGCCGGCGCGACACCGGGCCGGCCCGGTTCAAGAAGAACATGGGCTTCGAGCCGACGCCGATGCACTACCAGTACCACCTCGGCCCGCACGGCTCGCTGCCGACGCTCCACCCCGGCAACCCGCGCCTGGGGCTGTTCCAGGTCCTGTGGCGGACGCTGCCGCGGCCGCTGGCGATCTGGATCGGGCAGCCGCTGTTCCGTCAGCTCGCCTGAGCGGCGGGCGCCGGCCTCAGCGGCCGGCGGCGTCGCGGGCCTCGAGCCAGGCGACGGCCTCGCCCAGGTCGCGCACGAAGGCCTCGGGCCGCGCCGTCCCGGCCGGCCACGCGGCCTCGGAGCCGAGCTTGGGGCCGAGCACGCAGACGCCGGGGACGCCGAGGACGGCGGCCGCGGCCAGGTCGCGCGGGCTGTCGCCGACCATCAGGCAGGCGGCCGGGTCGAGGGCGAAGTCGCGGGCGGCGCGGGACAGGAGGCCGGCGGCCGGCTTGCGGCAGAAGCAGGACCGGCGCAGTGCGCCGCCGCCCTCGGTGGGGTGGTGGGGGCAGACGTAGATGGCCTCGAGGGCGTCGCCGAGCCGCTCCCGCAGGCGGGCGTGGATCCGGCCGAGGGTCCGGAGGTCGAGCAGGCCGCGGGCGACGCCGCTCTGGTTGCTGACGACGATACGCAGGTAGCCGAGCGCGCCGGCCCGGCGCAGGGCCGCCCCGACCCCCGGCAGGACCTCGAGCCCGTCGGGGTCGGTCACGAACCCGCGCTCCGCGTTGAGCACGCCGTCGCGGTCGAGGAGGAGGGCCTTCACTCGCGCGTGCCGGCCTCGGGGACCCGGTCACCGGCCGGGAAGGTGCCCTCGGGGAACAGCTTCACGTGGAGGTTGTGCGGGACGTAGACCCAGCGCACCTCGAAGGGGAACAGGAGGTCGCCGAAGGTCGCCCAGGTCGGGAACGGGATGTCGGGCACGGCGCCGACCCACTCGTTGAGCTTGGTCGTGTCCAGCGTCGTGTAGTGGCTGACGAGGCGCTCCTCGGGGTCGAAGCCGCGCTTGACGACCCGGATGACGTGGTCCGAGCCGTTGAGCGCGCCGAGCTGGAGGGCCGCCGGGGTCGTGTGGCCGGAGTCCTCGCCGTCGATCCAGATCCGTGCCCCCTGGGGGTCGGAGCTCACGAACACCCTCGAGTCCCCGTCGAACCACACGCAGGACGGGAGCAGGAGCAGGAGGGCGATCGTCAGGAGGCGGGCCATGCGCGTGTCCATCGGCTCCCCGAGCCTATCGCCTGGGGGCGTCCCTGGGAAAGCCCGTCGCCCCGGTGACGGCGGGCCGCGGGCCCGGGGTCAGGGCCCGATGCCACCGGGACTTCGAGCCTTGCGCCGATCGCGCGGGCGGGGCTAGCCTGCAATCTCGCCCCAAGGGAGGGGCGGCCAAGACCCGATGCAGGGAGGAGCGCCGACCGGGGGGAGCCCCGGCCCCCGGCGCGCGTCCCCGCCACCCAGACCCCTCCGGAAGGAGCTTGCGCCCGCATGAGCATGATCCGGGATTCCAGGTTCGCGACCGACGGCCTCGCCGAGCTCCGCTCGGGGCAGGACACCTGGCAGGTGTTCAAGATCATGGGCGAGTTCGTCGAGGGCTTCGAGACGCTGCGCAAGATCGGCCGCGCGGTGTCGATCTTCGGCTCCGCCCGCAGCGACCCGAAGGACCCCTACTACGAGCTCGGCTGCAAGGTCGCCGAGCGCTTCGCCAAGCGGGACTGGGCCGTCATCACCGGCGGCGGCCCGGGCCTGATGGAGGCGGCCAACAAGGGCGCCAAGAAGGGCGGGGGCCTGTCGATCGGGCTCAACATCGAGCTCCCGATGGAGCAGGAGCCGAACCCGTACCAGGACGTCGAGCTCAGCTTCGACTACTTCTTCGCGCGCAAGGTCATGTTCGTGAAGTACGCCCAGGCCTACGTCGTCCTGCCGGGCGGCTTCGGGACCATGGACGAGTTCTTCGAGGCCCTGACGCTGGTCCAGACCGGCAAGGTCGACAGCTTCCCGATCGTCCTCATGGGCAAGGACTACTACGGCGGGCTCATCCGCTGGATCGAGAAGACGATGGTCGACCGCGGCACGATCAGCCCCGGGGACACGAGCCTGTTCTACCTGACCGACGACGCCGAGGAGGCCGTCGAGGTCGTCGAGCACTTCACCCGCATCGGCGTCGGGATGAACCCCGCCACGATCAAGGAGTGGAAGCGGGAGTGGGCGCTGCGCCGCAGGCGCGCGGCCGGGCGCGGCAAGGCGGCCGCCGGGGCCGGCAAGGCCGCGGCCGGCAGGCGCAAGGCCGCCGGCGGCCGGGGCGCCCGCAAGGGGCGCTGACGGCGGGGCTCAGGCCCGGCCGAGGAAGCTGCCGTCGTCGGTCGAGATCCGGATCTTCTCGCCGACCTTGATGTGCATCGGCACCTTGACGGCGAGGCCGGTCTCGAGGACGGCGTTCTTGGTCACGTTGGTCGCCGTGTTGCCCTTGATCGCCTCCTCGGCCTCGGTGACCTCGAGCTCGACGGCGGCGGGGAGCTCGACCGACAGCGGGGCGCCCTCGTAGAAGGTCACGATGACCGACT
Source organism: Planctomycetota bacterium (assembly GCA_041398545.1). Taxonomy (GTDB): domain Bacteria; phylum Planctomycetota; class UBA1135; order UBA1135; genus JAWKUM01. The sequence goes on from JAWKUM010000003.1 coordinate 105,832, forward strand.
CGTTCTCCTTGATGTAGCCCATCCGGTCGCCGATGACCTCGTCGGGCAGGGGGAACTGGTCGTAGCTCGCCTCGTCCATGAACACGAAGCCGGTCGAGTCGCGATACAGGTACTGGCAGTTCTTGTGGTCGAGGTAGGCCAGCTCGACCGTCTGGCTCGAGCTCAACCTCAGCTGCTTCTGCGACCCGGTCTTGAGGTTGCGCAGCTTGACGTGGTTGACGGCCTGACCCTTGCCCGGCGTGACGTGCTCTCGGTCCAGGACCTGGAACAGCTCGCCGTCGATGACGAGGGTCATGTTCTTCTTGATCTCGGTGGCGCGGACGTTGCTCATCGATGTTCGGGGGACGTGCCGGGGGGGCGAGGCTCGGCCGTGGAGGCCGCGAAGGGCGGGAACGATAGCAGGGGGGCGCCGGAACCGGAATCGGAACCGGAGCCGGAGCCGGAACCGGAATCGGAACCGGAACCGGAACCGGAGCCGGAACCGGATCCGGAACCGGAGTCGGAACCGGATCCGGAACCGGAGTCGGAACCGGGGCCGGAACCGGAGACGGAGCCGGGACCGGGACCGGAACCGTGGTGGGGATGTGCGCTCCGTGGAGAGGTTCGGTTGCCCAGGGAGCGTGCCTGCGCTCTGGAAGACCCCTGCCCGGGGACCGTCACGAGCCCGGGAATCGTGGGCACACGGTGTCTTCCTCGAGGAGGTGAGGCCGGATCGCGGCCGGAGCGGTCGTGTGTGGTTCCTGCGCTGGCGATCCCTCGTCTCCGACCGGGGGCGAGGGCTCGGTCAGGCCGGCGATCGTGTCCTTGCCACGCATCGTGTGTCCCCTCGGGGTGCCGAGGTCCGGGCATGTCCCGGCGCAGTCGACTTTGGTGACGGGCCCCGGGTCACGTTGCCCGTCGTCGTGGACCCCGTCACCACCGGAGACAAGCGGGACATGCCCGACCGCGGCACCGCGTGCGAGGTCACGATCCGTTGCAGACCCGGTCTCCGGCCCGTCGAAGGACTCCCGCCCTCGAGTGGACGTCCGAACACCAACGCCCGGCGTCGGCCCGAGCCGGATCAGTAGGCGCGTCGTTGGGAGGAAGACGGTATGCCCAGGGACTTCCGGTACTTCGTGACGGTGCGCCGGGCGATCTTGAGGCCGTCCTGCTCCAGCCGATGCACGATGGCGTCGTCGGACAGCGGGTGGTGGGGGTCCTCGTCGGAGATGATCTCCTTGACCTTGAGCTTGATCGCGCGCTGGCTGACGAGCTCGCCCGACTCGCTGCGGGTGCCGGCCGAGAAGAACCGCTTCATGTCGAAGATGCCCTGCGGCGTCTGGATGTACTTGCCCGAGATCGCGCGGCTGACGGTGGAGATGTGGACCCCGACCTCGTCGGCGATGTCCTGCATGCGCAGGGGCTTGAGGTAGCGGACGCCCTTGCGGAGGAACTCGGCCTGGGTGTCGACGATCGCCCGGGCGATGCGCTCGATCGTGCTCTGGCGCTGGACGATGGCGTCCAGGAACCACTTGGCGGACTCGATCTTCTTGCGCAGGTAGTCGAGGACCTTGCGGTCGGTCTGGGCCTCGCGCAGCAGCCGCCGGTAGACCTGGGAGATCCTGAGCTCGGGGATGCCCTCGCGCTCGATGCGGACCTCGAAGCGCCCGTCGACCTCCTCCACGACGACGTCCGGCGTGATCGCCGTGTTGCGCACGTCGCCGTACGGGGCGCCCGGGTGGGGGTGGAGGTGGTGCCGCATGAACTCGACGGCGTCCTTGACCTCCTCGATCGAGGCCCCGGTGGCCTTGGCGATGCGCGGCATGCGGTTGAGGCTGAGGTCTTCGAGGTGGTCCTCGACGATGCGCCGGATCAGGGGTGGAGCGCCCTCGATCTGCTCGACCTGCAGCAGCAGGCACTCCTCGAGCGAGCGGGCCCCGACGCCGGCTGGGTCGAGGCCCTGGACCGTGCGGATCGCCTCCTCGATCTCCTCGAGGCCGCAGCCGGCCTCCTCGGCCAGCTCCTCGGCGCTCGAGGCCAGGCGGCCGTCGCGGTCGAGCGAGTAGACCACGAGCTCGACGAGGTCGCGCTTGCCGTTGGACAGGTCGAGCAGGACGCACTGGTTGAGCAGGTGCTCGCTGAGGGTCTCGCTCGGGCCGGGGGCGTTGTTGAGCGCCTGCTGCTTGGAGTCCTCATCCCCGTCGAAACGCGTCCGGCGGGGCTGGAAGTCCGCCATCCGCTGCTCGAGCAGGTCGAGGGCCTCGAAGCTCTGCGCGCTCTCGTCCGAGTTGTCGAGCTTCTCGTAGACCGGCTCGAGGGAGGGGTCACGGTCCGCGCGGTTGTCGACCTGGAGGCCGTCGTCGGCCTGGTCGGCGCCGTCCTTCTCGAGGATCTCGAGGAAGACGTTCTCCATCAGCTCCTGGTCGATGCGGTCCTTGAGCTCCAGCAGCGGGTACTGGAGGACCTGCATGGCCTGGATCATCTGCGGGGACTGCACGAGCCGCTGCTCGGCGCGCAGGTGCTGGGTCAGTCCGAGCCGCATGGCCATGGGGGGTCGCTCTCTCTCCTCCTCGGGGGGTCGCGGCGGCCACCACGCGGGCGCGGGTCACCGTCCGATCGGAGTATACCTTCGCCCGGGGTGAGGCAACGGGTCGCGGCGATCGGCCGCGGTCTTCCGACCGGGCGGGCGCGGACTCAGTCGATGCGCAGGCTCGACATCGCGGCGAGGATCTGGTCGCGGACCGCCTCCCATCCACGGCCCGGCTGCGAGACGCCGACCACGACGACGAGGAGGTCGTCGACGGTCACGAGCAGGAGCCTGCCCTCGGCGCGACCGCAGGTCTCGCCGCAGGGCTTGCAGGCATCGTAGCCGAAGTCGAGGGCGAAGCCGCGGCGCTCCCCGACGTCCACCGGCGCGAGCTTGCCGTACTCGAAGCCCTCGTGCATGCGGCGGTTCTGGCCGAGGAAGCGGCCGACCCAGTCGCGCACGGCCTCGGGGGACCAGGGCCGGTCCATGGGACGACGCATCCCCCGCAGCTGGAGGTTCGCGCCGCTCACGGGGCAGTCCCACACGGCCTGGAAGGCGTCCTTGCCGGGCCGCACCGCCTTGTCCCAGCCGGCCGGGCCCTTCATCGACAGGGCCGGCCTGGCCACGCGGAACGTGTCCCCGTCGAAGCTCCCGAGGCCCTTCATGAGGCGCCGGAGGATCGTCAGCCCCTCGACCTCGTCGCGCGTGGGGTCCATGAGCCGGAACGCGTCCTCGACCGCCATCATCAGCTCGTCATCGGCGAGGAGCGCGGCCGAGCCGTGGATCGACACGAGGTAGTCCAGGGCCGCGTGGGGCATGCCGTAGAACTTGTAGAACCGCCGCCCCTGCCGGCCCTCGACGCGGAGCAGCGTGCAGGTCCAGGCCTCGAAGCCGCTCAACTTGGTCGGCACGATGTCGGGCCGGTTGAGGCGTCGCCCACCGCAGCTGCGGAACAGGACGCTGGAGCGCGCGAGCAGCGCCTGGACCCGCGCGCGGCGTTCGTCCTTGGCGAGGCCCGCCTCGGGGATCGGGACGAGGGACAGGTCGAGGCCGAGGTCGCGGTCGAGGGCGAGGAGGTCGACGGCCTCGAGGTGGCCGCTCTTGTCCACGGGCCGCGGGTACAGCATCCACCGGCCCTTGCGGGGGAGCTCGAGGTGGTAGTTGCAGGCCGGGCAGGTGAAGCGAGCCCCCTTGCTCAGCACGAGGCCGGCCAGGGGCCTGCCGTCGCGCTCGGCGGTGACGTGGCGGAGCCAGTCCAGGCTGGTCTGCACGAGGTAGACCGGGCGGGGGCCGTCCGGGCCGCGGCGGAGCACGCAGAGCTCGTCGAAGCGACGCGGCTCGGCGTCGTCGCCGGGCCCCTTCAGCTCGCAGGACAGGAGCAGGCTGACGTAGCCCTCGTACTCCTCCCGCGCGAGGATCCTGCTGCGCCGGACGGGGTCCCCGCCGAGCAGGCTCATCGCCAGCCGGTCCTCGAGCTCGACGCGGCTCGGCTCGCTCGGGCCCTCGACCCACTTCAGAAGCTCGCCCGACCCGGCGCGGTTCCACAGCTCGTCGATGCGGGCGACGGCGGCACGCTCGGTCGGGCACATGCCGGCGAGGCGGTCGGGCGCCTCCCACAGCGGGACCGGGGCGGTGCGCTCCTGGGCCCCGGCCCTCGCGGCGAGGCACGTGACGAGCAGGGTGACGGCCCGGAGCGACCCGGTCAACGCGGTTTCCCCCCGTCGAACAGCACCTCGGCGCCGAAGTCGTCGGGCACCGGGAAAGCGGCGAAGCCGCGCTCGGCGAGCTCGGGCATCGGGGCCGTGGGCACGAGCATGGCCGGCCGCACGATCCCGTCGCTCGACGGGCGCAGCTCGGCGTCGACCTGGTCGACGAGCACGGCCACGGCCCGGCCCAGGCGGTTGCCGCCGACGCGGACAAAGCCCTCCGGGGTGCCGGCCCAGTCCTGCGCGACCGACGTCACCTCGGGGGCGACGCTGGCGCGGCCAGCGAGGAAGGCGAGCACGAGGGCGGCGGCGCAGGCCGCGCCGGCGAGGAACAGCGCCAGGGACGAGCGCCGGCGCTCCTCGAGGGCCCTGGGACGGGCCGCGCAGCCGGGACAGGCTCGCGGACGGCCCCGGCCGGCCCGCTCCCGCGTTCGTCGGCCCAGGCGGTGACGACGCGGTCGACGAAGCCGGGGCTCGGGTCGGGGGTCGACCATTGGTCGAGCTGGAGCCGGAGCAGGGTGTCGGCCACGAAGTCGGCCGAGGGCCCGGGGACCTCGTGCGCGGCCAGCAGCTCGCGCAGGCGCAGGTCCTCCGCGCTCGGCTCGGCCTCGGGTCGCTCGTGGTCGTCGTGGGCGTCCATGTCCGTCGGGTTCAGGTGCGCAGGTACGGGGCCAGGCGCTGCTTCATGGCCTCCTTGGCCCGGTGCAGGCGCGACTTCACGGTCCCCTCGCTGCAGTCCATGATCTCGGCGATGCTGCGGAGGTCGAGCTGCTCGAACTCGCGCAGGATGAAGACCATCCGCTGCTCCTCGTTCAGCGTGGCCATCGCCTTCTCGATCTCGTCCCCGAGCTCCGCGCTCAGGGTCAGATGCTCCGGTCTACGCTCGGTGCCATCCTCGAGTTCCCACGACCGGACCTCCCCGTCGGCCCCGTCCTCCTGCATCGAGATCGTCCTAAGTCGTTTCTTCTTGAGGACATCGAAACAGTGGTTGCGGACGAACGTGAACACCCAGGTCGAGAATTTGACCCCCCGGCCGGGGTCGAACCGGTCCAGGGTCCGGAACACCTTCAGGAACACCTCCTGGGCGACGTCCTCGACCTCCTCGGCGAAGCGGCGGCCGAGGAAGCGATGGATCGTCGACAGCATCGGTCGGTGCAGGGCCTCGACGATGCTGCGGCAGGCCTCCTGGTCGCCCGAGGCGGCCAGGGCCACGGTCTCGTAGGGGATGTCCATCCAGGAGGGCGGTGCGGGGACCGGGGCGCCGAGCCTGCGGCCGGGGCGGGAGGATAGGGCGGATCCCCGGGGATTGCCATCCGGGCAGGGGGCCCGGGCCTCAGATCATGTAGCGGATCAGGTCCGGGTCGTCACCCGCGTCGCCGAGCCGCTCGTCGACGAAGCCGGCGTCGACGACGACCTCCTGGCCCCCGAGCCCCGGGGCCTCGAAGGAGACCTGCTCGAGCAGCCGCTCCATCGTCGTCATGAGCCGGCGCGCCCCGATGTCCTGGGTCGTCCGGTTGGCCTTGAACGCGACCGCGGCGATCCGGTCGAGGCCGTCGTCGGTGAAGCGGAGGCCGACGCCCTCGGTCGACAGCAGGGCCTCGTACTGGCGCACGAGGCTGTTCGTCGGCTCGATCAGGATGCGGCGGAAGTCCTGCTCGTCGAGGGCCTTCAGCGCGACCCGGACCGGGAATCGGCCCTGGAGCTCGGGGATGAGCTCGCTCGGCTTGTGGAAGTGGAACGCGCCCGCGGCCAGGAACAGGACGTGGTCGGTCCGTACGTCGCCGTACTTGGTGAACACCGTGCAGCCCTCCACCAGCGTCAGGAGGTCACGCTGCACGCCCTCGCGCGAGACGTCGGGGCCGCTCGAGCCCCCGGCGCCGACGACCTTGTCGATCTCGTCGATGAACAGGATCCCGTCGTTCTGCGCGCGGTCGAGCGCGACGTGCAGGACCTCGTCCATGTCGACGAGGGCGTCGGCCTCCTCGTCGGCCAGGGCCTTGGCCGCCTCGCGGACGGTCAGCTTGCGCGTCTTGAACTTGGTGCCCGGGTTGCGGCCCCAGAGCTCCTGCAGGGCCCGGGCGTCGATGCCCATCGCGTCGGTGCCCTGGGGCCCGCGGATCGACAGCGTCGGCGTGCTCTCGTCGCGCAGCTCGACGTAGATCTCCTGCTCGTCGAGCTCGCCGGCCTCGTAGCGGCGCCCGACCTCGTCGCGGCGCGCCTGCCGGTCGGCGGCCCGCCGCCGGCGGTCCTCGTCGGTCGGGGCCTCGGCCTCGACCTGGGCGCCCTCCTCGTCGCGGCGGACGAAGACCGGCCGCCACAGCCCGCCGTCGCTGACGAACTGGACCTCGCCCTCGGTCGGGGTCAGCGGGGCGTCGTCTTCCGGGTCGACGTCGAGGGCCCGGTACAGGGCCTGGAGCACGCGCACCCGCGCGGCCTCGCGGGCCCGTTCCTCGACCTCCCGGGCCTTCTCGCGGCGGACCATGCCGATCGAGACCTCGACGAGGTCCCGGACCATGCTCTCGACGTCGCGGCCGTGGTAGCCGACCTCGGAGTACTTGCTGGCCTCGACCTTGAGGAAGGGGGCGTTGGCCAGCTGGGCCAGGCGCCGGGCGATCTCGGTCTTGCCGACGCCGGTGGGGCCGATCAGGAGGATGTTCTTGGGGTGGACCTCCTGGGCCAGCTCGTAGGGCAGGCGGCGACGGCGCCAGCGGTTGCGCAGGGCCGGCCACGGCGCGCTTGGCCTTGGCCTGGCCGACGATGTGCTGGTCCAGGCGGGCGACGATCGCTTCGGGGGTCAGGCTCTCGGGCTGCATCCGGGTTCCGGAACGAAGGGCGGGAGAGCGTATCCTCGGGGCCGCATCCCCGCCATGATCGGCGGCGCGGACATGGCAGCGCGGCGCAAGCGACCCCTCGGCCTCGACGAGATGGACGAGCTCGGCCAGAGCAAGTCCATGGCCGGGATCGTGTTCGGCGTGACCGTCGTCCTGTTCTCCCTCGGCGGCTTCGCCCTCGACCGCTGGCTCGGGACCCTGCCCCTGTTCCTGCTGATCGGGCTGGCGGTCGGCAGCGTCGGCGGTTTCATCTACCTCGTCGAGACCGTCTCGCCGGGCACGCTGTTCCCCAAGCGCCGGCCGAAGGGTCCGGGCGACGACGACGAGGCCGCGGGATGAACGGAGCGCCACCGAAGGGACCGCAGGGCATCCGGCCGTACCTCCCGGCCTTCGCGGCCGGCCTGTCGGGCATGGTCGCGGTCGGGACCCTGCTGGCCCTGGTCCTGCCGGACGTGCTCGGCGGCGCCGACGAGGCCACGGCGGTCCGGCACGGCGCGTGGATCGGGACCGGCCTGGCGACCGTCGTCGGCCTCGCCGTCGGGCTGCGCGTCGTCCACCTCGCCCGGACGGGAGGCGGACCCCTGGCCGTCATGGCCGTGGGCTTCCTGGTCAAGCTGTTCCTGCTCGCGGCCGGGGTCTTCCTGCTCAACGGACCGCTACGCTCGCTCGGCGACCCGGCCGCCTTCGGCGTCGCCTTCGTCCTCGCCGTGCTGTTCTTCCAGCTGCTGTTCCTGCCGGTCTACGACCGGGTCCTGCGCGCGCACCGACGCCGGGACGAGGCCGGCGACCGGGACCCCGGCTAGCGGGCGCGGCGTCCTGCCGCAGGTGGGTCCGGCGACCGCCAAAAGCCCCCAAAAGCCGAGCCTCGAGCCTTCCATCCGAGAGGGGCCTAACTATGCTGTCGGCCCCGAATTCAGAGGTCCGCGCCGGCACGACCGGACGCGTCCGACCCGGAGACCGGATCCCGGGGCCAGCCCCACCCGCAGACGCCGATGTCCGAGCACCCCAAGCACGCCTTCCCCGCCCGCCTCGAGCGCGTCCTCGGCCTGTTCGTCGTGGCCCTCGTGCTGACCGGGCTGTTCGGCGGCCGGGTGCTGAGCGCGTTGCAGGTCCACGGCGAGGGGACCACAGCCGCCAAGGAGCACGACGCGTCCGAGCCCCTGATGCTCGGCAACGAGGGCGCGGCCGCGGACCAGGCCCACGGCGAAGGCCAGGAAGGTGAGCACGCCGCCGAGGCCGAGCACGCCACCGAGGGCGAGCACGGCGAGCTCAAGGGCGCCGAGGTGTTCCTGCACCTGTTCCACCACGTCATCCCGCACGAGGTCGGGGTGCCGTTCCTCGACGAGGTCGGCTTCCGGAACATCAACCTGTTCCAGGTCATCGCCCTCGTCCTGATGCTGGGGATCTTCCTCTGGGTCCGGAACGGCCTCGTGGCCTCCCTGGAGGGCAAGGGCGCGCTCCACGGCGTCCAGCGGATCTTCGCCGGCTTCGTGCTGTTCATCCGCGACGAGATGGTCCGCCCGATCATGGGCGACGAGGACGCCCGGAAGTTCACGCCCTACTTCCTGTTCGTGTTCTTCTTCATCGCGTTCCAGAACCTGCTCGGGCTGATCCCGGGCGGCTCGACGGCCACGGCCTCGATCCAGGTCACGCTGGCCCTCGCGCTCATGACCCTGGCGATCATGGTCGTCGGCGGCATGGTCGTGCAGGGGCCGTTCAGGTTCTGGACGAGCCTCGTCCCGCACGGCCTGCCCGCGGCCCTGTGGCCGCTGATGTTCGTCGTCGAGCTCATCGGCGTCGCCGCCAAGCCGTTCGCGTTGATGATCCGACTCTTCGCCAACATGACCGCGGGCCACCTCGTGGTCCTGTCGTTCATCGGCCTGATCTTCTACTTCGGCGGGCTGCTCGGAGGCCTCGGCTACGCGGTCGCGGTCCCGATGGTCGGGATGAGCGTGTTCATCATGATCATCGAGGGCTTCGTGGCCCTGCTGCAGGCCTACATCTTCACCTACCTGTCGATCCTCTTCGTCCGGATGTACCTGCATCCGGAGCACTAGGGAACGTGCCCGCGGCCACGGTGCCCGGGCGGACGCATCCACCACCTCCGCCCCGCAGGGGCGACGCAACGACCAGGAGAACCTCAACATGCTTTCGACCATCCTCGCCGTCAGCGGAATGGGCATCGGCGCCGGCATCGGTGCGGGCTTCGCCGTCCTCGGCGCCGGCATCGGCATCGGCAACATCGGCAAGGGCGCCAGCGAGGCCATCGCGCGCCAGCCCGAGGCCACCGACAACATCCGCGGCAACGCGCTGATCCTGTCGGCCCTGATCGAGGGCGTCGCCCTGTTCGGCGTCGTCGTCGCGCTGCTGCTGACGCTCGGCGCCTCGGACGCCGCTGCCTGAGGTCCACGACCCGCCCCGGGGGGCGCTACGCATGAGCACGATCCCGTTGGTCCTGGCCACCGCCGCCGAGAAGTCGAGCCTCAACCTCCTCGACTTCTCGGAGCTGTCGGTGTTCATCTGGACGGTCGTGATCTTCGTCCTGGCCCTGCCGGTCATGTGGGGCATGGTGTTCGGCCCGATCACCGACGCCCTGCACGCGCGCGACAAGCGGGCCGACGACGCGATCTCCGAGGCCTCCGAGGCCAAGGACGCGGCCGAGAAGGCCCGGCTCGAGACCGAGGCGGCGCTCCGCGAGGCGCGCGAGGAGGCCAAGAAGCAGATCCGCGAGGCCAAGGACCTCGCGGAGAAGCAGAAGGCCGAGCTCGTCGCCCAGGCGCGGACCGAGGCCGAGGCCGAGCGGGCCCGCGTGCGGGCCGAGATCGTCGCCGAGAAGGCCAAGGCCATGGACGAGATCCGTGACCTCGTCGTCGACCTCAGCCTCGGGGCCACGAGCCGGCTGCTCGAGCGGGAGGTCGCCGGCGACGACCAGCGCAAGCTGGTCAAGGGCTTCCTCAGCGAGCTCGACCGCCAGGAGGTCCGCAGCTGACATGGCCTCGGTCGCCAACCGCTACAGCGAGGCGCTCCTCTGCGTGTGCCGGGACGAGGGCAGCACGCGCGAGGTCGACGCCGACCTGCAGCTGCTCGCGCTCGCGCTCGAGGAGCCGCACCTGCGCCAGTTCCTCGACAACCCCGAGGTCCCGCGCGCGCGCAAGGAGGCCGTCCTCGGCGAGCTGCTCGGCAGCCAGGGGCGGGCCGGCCACGCGACGACCTCGAGCTTCCTGCGGGTCCTCTTCGACCGGGGCCGGCAGGGCATGCTGGGGGCGTTCATCGCGGCCTTCCACCGGCGCGCGCTCGAGGAGCGCGGCGAGGTCGAGGGCGTGCTGAGCACGGCGCTGGCGATCCCCGAGGACGAGCTCGCGGCCCTGCGGGAGACGCTGGCCCGGCTCCTCGGCCGCAAGGTCGTGCTGAGCGTCGAGCAGGACGAGTCCCTGCTCGGCGGGTTCCGGGCCCTGATCGGGGACCGGCTGTTCGACGCGAGCCTGCGGGGCCAGCTCGAGAAGCTCGGCCGCAGGCTCAAGGGCGTGCCCATCGGGGGCCCCCGGGGCTGACGCCCGCGACGGGAACGACGAGACACCAACGCAGCGCCGGCCGCGTCCGGCGCCGACGAGAGGAAGGAAACGATGGAACTCAAGCCGTCCGAGGTCACCGCGATCCTCAAGAAGGAGATCCAGGGCTTCGAAGCCGGGCTCGACCAGGAGAAGGTCGGCACCGTCCTGCAGGTCGGTGACGGCGTCGCCCGCGTGTTCGGGCTCGAGGAATGCAAGATGAGCGAGCTCCTCGAGTTCCCGAACGGGGTCTACGGCCTCGTCCTGAACCTCGAGGAGGACAACGTCGGCGCCGTGCTCCTCGGCGACGACACGCTCGTCAAGGAGGGCGACGTCGTCAAGTCGACCGGGCGCATCATCTCGGTGCCGACCGGGGACGTCCTCCTCGGCCGCGTCGTCGACGCGCTGGGCCAGGCCCAGGACGGCAAGGGCGCGATCGAGGTGCCCGAGGGCGAGTACCTGCCGATCGAGGGCCAGGCCCCGTCGGTGACCGAGCGGCAGCCCGTCAAGGAGCCGCTCCAGACCGGCATCGCGGCCATCGACTCGATGATCCCGATCGGCCGCGGCCAGCGCGAGCTGATCATCGGCGACCGGCAGACCGGCAAGACCGCGATCATCATCGACACGATCATCAACCAGAAGGTCACCGGCGGCGGCGACCCGGCCAACAAGGACCAGGTCATCTGCATCTACGTGGCCGTCGGCCAGAAGCAGTCGACCGTGAAGTCCCTCGTGCAGAAGCTCGAGGAGAACGGGGCCATGGCCTACACGATCGTCGTCGCGGCCCCGGCCTCCGACGCGGCCTCCAAGCAGTACCTGGCGCCGTTCGCCGGCGCGGCCATGGGCGAGCGCTTCCGCGACGCCGGCCGCCACGTCGCGATCTTCTACGACGACCTCTACAAGCAGGCCCTGGCCTACCGGCAGGTCATGCTGCTCCTGCGCCGCCCGCCGGGGCGCGAGGCCTTCCCGGGCGACGTCTTCAACCTCCACAGCCGCCTGCTCGAGCGCGCGGCCAAGCTGTCCGAGGCCCGCGGCGGCGGCTCGATGACGGCGCTCCCGGTCGTCGAGACCCAGGAGGGCGACGTCTCGGCCTACATCCCGACCAACGTGATCTCGATCACGGACGGCCAGATCTTCCTCGAGTCCGGCCTGTTCAACTCCGGCGTGCGCCCGGCCGTCAACGTCGGCATCTCGGTGTCCCGCGTCGGCGGCTCGGCCCAGATCCCGGCCATGAAGAAGGTCGCCGGCTCGCTCCGCCTCGACCTGGCCCAGTACCGCGACCTCGCCGCCTTCGCCCAGTTCGGCAGCGACCTCGACAAGACGACCCAGCAGCAGCTCCGCCGCGGCGAGCGCCTCGTCGAGCTGCTCAAGCAGGGCCAGTACTCGCCGTTCCCGGTCGAGGAGCAGGTCATGTTCGTCTACGCCGGCACCTCCGGCGCGACCGACGCCGTCGAGCTGGCCGAGATCCGGCGCTGGCGGAGCGAGTTCCTCGACTACATGCGGCTCAAGAAGCCGGAGGTCGGGCAGCTGATCCGCGAGGGCAAGAAGTTCACCGACGAGGTCAAGGACAAGCTCGACAACGCGTTCAAGGAGTTCAACGCCCAGTTCATCGGCGCCTGAGCCGAGGGACCCCGGGGAGCTACGCCATGGCCAACGTCCGCGACCTCAAGAAGCGCATCAAGTCGGTCGGCAACATCGCCCAGATCACGCGGGCGATGGAGATGGTCGCCACGACCAAGCTGCGCAAGTTCCAGGACCGCGCGGTCGCCAGCCGGCCGTACGCCGAGCAGATCGCGCGCCTGGTCGAGGACCTGGCCGCGGCCGTCGGCGGCGGCGGCGAGCACCCGCTGTTCGAGGTCCGGCCGGTCAGGCGCAAGGCCGTCCTCGTCGTGACCAGCAACCGCGGCCTGTGCGGCTCGTACAACTCCAACGTCTTCGCCAAGGTGCGCGACTACAAGGCCGAGCACCGGGGCGTCGACCTCGACTTCTTCGTCATCGGGCGCAAGGGCATGTCGTTCCTGTCCAAGCGCGACTACGAGATCGAGCTCTACCTCGAGGACCTCAACCTCGAGAAGCTCGAGTTCCAGCAGGCCGCCCAGGTCGCCCGGGCCGGCGCCCGCCTGTTCAAGAGCGGCCGCTACGACGCCCTCGACGTCGTCTACACGGCCTTCGTCAGCTCGAGCCGGTTCGAGCCGTCGGCCTTCCAGTTCCTGCCGCTCGTCAGCAGCGACGAGGGGCGGGTCGTCGACACCCTGCTCGAGCCCGACCCGACCACGATCTTCGAGTCCCTCGTCCCGCGCTACCTCGAGACGAGGATGTTCAACGCGCTGATCGAGTCCCTGACCAGCGAATTCGCCATGCGGCGCATCTCGATGAAGAACGCGACCGACGCGGCCAACGACATGCGCAAGGGCCTGACCCTCGAGTACAACCGCGCCCGCCAGGAGCGCATCACCAAGGAGCTGCTCGAGATCGTCGGCGGCGCCGAGGCCCTCCGGGGCTGAGCGACCCGCGATCCGCAGCGATGACCAGCCGAGTCACGAGACCACGCGAGCCGAGGCAAACGACGTGAGCACCGCCACCGCAACCAAGGGCAAGATCCTCCAGGTCTTCGGCCCCGTCGTCGACGTCCGCTTCCCGGAGGGGCACCTCCCGGCGATCAACAACGCCCTGCACCTGCCCGACCCGCTGCGCGCGGGCAAGACGCTCGTGCTCGAGGTCGCCCAGCACCTCGGCGACGACACCTGCCGCTGCGTCGCGATGAGCTCGACCGACGGCGTCCAGCGCGGCCAGGACGTCGACGACACCGGCTCCCCGATCAAGGTCCCCGTCGGCGCCGCGACGACCGGCCGCCTGTTCGACCTGCTCGGCCACCCGCTCGAGCAGGGCGTGGCCCACCCCCGCACCGGGGAGGTCCTCGGCGGCGTCGAGCCCGACGACTACTGGCCGATCCACCGCAACCCGCCGTCCTACGAGGACCAGCAGGCCATCTCGGAGATCTTCGAGACCGGCATCAAGGTCGTGGACCTGCTGTGCCCCTTCGCCAAGGGCGGCAAGATCGGCCTGTTCGGCGGCGCCGGCGTCGGCAAGACCGTCCTCATCCAGGAGCTGATCCGCATCACCGCGGTCGAGAAGGGCGGCTTCTCGGTGTTCGCCGGCGTCGGCGAGCGCACCCGCGAGGGCAACGACCTCTGGCTCGAGATGGCCGAGTCCGAGTACACGGCCCCGGACGGGACCAAGGCCTCGGTGCTCGACAACGCCATCCTCGTCTTCGGCCAGATGAACGAGCCGCCCGGAGCCCGCCTCCGGGTCGCCCTGTCCGGCCTGACGATGGCCGAGTACTTCCGCGACGTGCAGGGCAAGGACGTGCTCCTGTTCATCGACAACGTGTTCCGCTTCGTCCAGGCGGGCTCCGAGGTCTCGGCCCTCCTCGGCCGCATGCCCTCCGCCGTGGGCTACCAGCCGACGATGGCCTCCGAGATGGGCGCCCTCCAGGAGCGCATCACCTCGACCAAGAACGGCTCGGTGACGTCGATGCAGGCCGTCTACGTCCCGGCCGACGACATCACCGACCCGGCCCCGGTGGCGACCTTCGCCCACCTCGACTCGACGATCATCCTCGAGCGGCGCATCTCCGAGCTCGGCATCTACCCGGCCGTCGACCCGCTCAAGTCGACGTCCAAGATGCTCGACCCGCAGATCGTCGGCCAGGAGCACTACGAGGTCGCCCGCGAGGTCCAGCGCGTGCTCCAGCGCTACGAGGACCTCAAGGACATCATCGCGATCCTCGGCATGGAGGAGCTCAGCGACGACGACAAGAAGACCGTGGCCCGGGCGCGCAAGATGCAGCGCTTCCTGAGCCAGCCGTTCTTCGTCGCCGAGCAGTTCACCGGCAACCCGGGCCAGTTCGTGCCCAAGGCCGACACCGTGCGCTCGTTCAAGGAGATCCTCGAGGGCCGGCACGACGCCCTGCCCGAGCAGGCGTTCTACATGGTCGGCTCGATCGAGATGGCCATCGAGCGGGCCAAGCAGCTCTGACCGCCATGTCCGCCAAGCGCCTCCACGTCCGCGTCATCAGCCCCGACAGGGTCGTCTTCGAGGGCGAGGCCGCGTCGCTGCAGTTCCCCGGCGGGGACGGCCTCTACGGGATCCTCCCGCGCCACGCCCCGCTGATCACGACGGTCGAGCCGGGCGTCCTGCGCCTCGTCGACGACCGCGGCGAGGAGACCCGCCTCGCGATCGCCCGGGGCTTCGTCTCGGTCAAGGACGACCGCATCGAGTTCGCCGTCGACGCCGGCGAGCCCGCCGCGGAGATCGACGTCGAGCGGGCCCGGGCCGCGGCCGAGCGGGCCCGGGAGCGGATGCGCGGCAAGGTCCACACCTCCGAGGTCGAGGACATGGTCACCGAGTACGCGCTCCTGCGCGCCCTCGCCAGGCTCCGCGCGGCCGGCAAGTACCACGAGCACCACGGCGCCCACGGCTCGCACTGAGCCGTCCTGGGCGCCGGAGCCGCCTCAGGCGTCGAGCAGGGCGCGGACCTTGGCCAGCAGGGCCCGGGTCCCGTACGGCTTGCGCAGGAAGTCCTCGCCGTGCTCGGGGACGCCGCGCTCGGACACGACGTCCGAGGTGTAGCCCGAGGTGTAGAGCACGCGCAGGCCGGGGGCGTCGCGGCGCAAGCGCTCGGCCAGCTCGCGGCCGTCGAGCTCCGGCAGGACGACGTCGGTGACGACGAGGTCGAAGGGGCCGTCCTCCCCGGCGAGCTCGAGGGCCCGGCCGGGGTCGCCTGCCTGGCGGACGCGGTAGCCGTGGGCCTCGAGGGCGCGCGCGCCGGCCGCGCGGACCCCCGGGTCGTCGTCGACGAGCAGGATCCGCTCGGTGCCGCCGCGGACCTCGCCGGCCTCGCCCGGCTCCTCGACCTCGGCGGGGCCGGCGCCGCGGCCCGCGAGCGGGAACAGGGCCCGGAACGTCGTGCCCCGGCCGAGCCCGCTGTCGACGAGGACGTGGCCGCCCGACTGCTGGATGATGCCCAGCGCCGTGGCCAGCCCGAGGCCCGTGCCCTTGCCCGAGGCCTTGGTCGTGAAGAACGGCTCGAACACGCGCTGGCGCGTGCGCTCGTCCATGCCGACGCCGCTGTCGCGGATCGCGATCTCGCAGTGGGGGCCGGGGCGCGCCCCGGGCCGGCGGGCGGCCTCGGCCTCCGACACGTCCCGGCGGGCGGTCGACAGCACGAGGTCGCCGCCCTTGGGCATCGCGTCGACGGCGTTGACGACGAAGTTGAGCAGGACCTGCTCGAGCTGCCCGCCGTCGACCTCGATGACGCCGGCATCGGGGGCCAGCTCGAGGTGCAGCTCGATGTCCTCGCGCACGAGCCGCTCGAGCATGCGCTCCATCGACCCGATCACGCGGTTGGGCTCGAGCCGCCTCGGGCGGAGGTCCTGGCGCCGGCCGAAGGCCAGGAGCTGGGCGGTCAGCTCGCTGGCGCGGTGGCCCGAGCGGAGGATCTCCTCGAGGTTGGCGCGGGTCTCGGGGTCGACCGAGGGGTGGTCGGTGAGCTCGTCCCGGGCCAGCTCGGCGTGGCCCATGATCGCCGTGAGGATGTTGTTGAAGTCGTGGGCGACGCCGCCGGCGAGGCGCCCGAGGGACTCGAGCTTGCCGGCCTGCTGCAGGCTCTGGGCCAGGTCCCGCCGCTCCTCCTCGGCCCGGTGCCGTTCGGTGACGTCGCGGTCGATGCCGCGGAAGCCCTGCACCTCGGTCCCGCCGTCCAGGATCGGCTCGCCGCTCGACTCGATGCGCCTGGGCTCGCCGGCCTTGTCGAGGATCGTGAAGCCGACCCCGGTGAACGGCGTCCCGGTCTCGAGCGCGTAGCCGAGCTGGGCCCGGATCCGCTCGCGGTCGTCGGGCACGACGAGGTCGAGGACGCTGCGCCCGACGACCTCGTCGGATGCGTAGCCGAGCTGGTCGGCGTAGCGCGGGCTGGCGTAGCGGTAGACCAGGTCCCGGTCCATCTCCCAGACCAGGTCGCTGGTCGTCTCGACCAGGGCCATGTAGCGGGACCGGCTCTGCGACAGGGCGTCCCGGCCAGCTTGCGGCTGCGCACCTCCCGCTCGAGCCGCTCGACGCGGCGGCGCTCGCGCAGGACGCGCCAGTGCACGAGGCCGGCGACGGCCAGGGCCGCGACGGCGGCCCTGGCCAGCCAGGCCAGGGACGAGCGGTACCAGGGCGGCAGGATCGTGAACCCGAGCTCGAGCGTCTCGGTCACGCGGCCATAGGCGTCCCGGGCCAGGACCTGGAGCCGGTAGTCGCCCTCGGCCAGGCCGCTCAGCTCGCGCTCGGCGACGGTGCTCCACTCGGTCCACTCGTCCTCGATCCCGAGGAGGCGGCTGCGGTAGCCGTTGCGGTCGCTGCGCACGAAGGACGGCAGGGCCCAGGCCAGGTGGAGCGGGGACCGGAGGGGCCCGAGCGGGTCGAGGGCCGCGGGCGGCGCGCCGAGCCCGCCGTACAGGCAGCGGTCCCCGTCGACGTCGACCCAGCGGATCCGCGGCACGGCCAGGGGCGGGTTGCGCAGCGCCGCGGGCTCGTGCCACAGCAGCAGCTCCCCGCGGACCGTGCCGATCCAGCCGTGGTCGCCCTCGAAGCGCGCGAACGCGACCCGCGTCGTCGGGAACGGGAGCACGGCCTCGCGCCGGCGCCAGACCCCCGAGGAGTCCCGCCAGGCCTGCTGCAGGTCGTCGACCCCGTCCCGGTACCAGAGCATGTCCCGGCCGAGCCACAGGAGCTCGCGCGGCACGGTCCGGGTCGGCTCGTGCAGGGACGCCGTGTCCACCGCGACGCTCTCGATGACCTCGGGCAGGTCGCCGGCCGGGACGAAGGCCAGGGCGTCCTCGTCGAGCACCCGTACCCCGTCGGGGCTGCACAGGTGCAGGTCCCCCCGGAAGCGGAACATCCGGACCCCCACGCCGGGGACCGGCCCGCCGGCGCCCTCGACCGGCTCGACCTTGCCGTCCTCGCCGAGGGTCAGGCAGGTCAGCGCCTGGCTGCCGTCCCGACCCTGGTGGCGGACCCAGAGCCTGCCCCTGCGGTCCTCCTCGAGCTGGACCACCTGGCGGTCACGGAGCAGCTCGCGGGGCTCCCCGCTCCACTTCCTGTCGTGATAGGCGAGCTCGAACAGGCCGACCATCGTGCCGAGGACGACGTGGTCGCGGGTCACGGCGAGCCGGGTCGTGTAGACCGGGAAGACCTTCTGGACCGTCGGGTCGTCCGGGTCGAGGCGCATCAGGCCCTGGTTGGACGCGAGCAGCAGGTAGCGGCCGTCCCAGGCCAGGTCGGTCGTCTCGAACGGCAGCTCGGCGACGAGCCGGCAGGTGTCCGGCCGCCCGCCCTCCCCGCCGGGCAGGACCTCGTACAGGGCCTCGCTGGTCGCGACGAAGCGCCGGTCCCCGACGACGCACAGGTCGCGGATCTCGCCCCTGAGCTGACCCGCCGCGCCGATCCGCTGGAGGTGGTCGTCGAGCGAGACCCGGGCCAGGCCGAGCTGCATCGGAAGCCACAGGCCGCCCTGGTCGTCGAGGACCGGGTCGCCGTACACGGCCTTTCCCGGCAGGCCCGCGTCGCGGTCGACGAGCTGGACCAGCTCGCCGTCGGCGTCGAACCGGGCCGCGCCGCTCGTCATCGTCGCCAGCGCGAAGCCGCCGTCGGGCAGCCGGGCCCAGCCCGTGATGCCCTTGTGGTCGGCCCAGCGCGTGGCCTCGCAGTCCCACCGGACCAGCCGCTCCCCGTCGTGGTGGAACAGCGCGCCGCCGTGGGAGACGACGAGCAGGCGGCCGTCGGGCAGGCGCTCGACGTGGATCGGGTAGTCCTTGCCCAGGGCCTCGGTCCCCGGCAGCAGCTCGACCCGCCCGCCCCGCACGACGCCCAGGCCCTCGCCGAACCAGCCGCAGTAGACCTCGCCGCCGGAGGCCTGGGGGTTGAAGTAGCCGACCGGGGCGGTCGGCTCGGGCGGGCTCAGGACCGCGAGGGTCCCGTCCGCGGGGACGTAGCGCCCGAGCCGGACGCCGTCGGAGAACCACAGCGCGTCCTTGGCCATGACCAGGAACCGGACGTTGCCGAACGGCGGGTCGTCGGGCCGGCGGCCGAGGAGGAGGTCGACCGGCCGCGGCTGCCCGTCGGGGCCGGTCTCGAGCGTCACGAGCGCGCCCCGGCCGCCGAAGTACGGCGTCCCGTCGTGGTCCAGGGCCAGCGAGAACCACTGGACCTTCCGGCCGAGGTCGAAGCGCTGCCACCGCGCCCCGTCGAAGCACAGGCCCTCGGCCTCGGTCACGGCCCACAGCAGCCCGCGCCGGTCGAGGGCGACGCCCCAGACGCTGTTGCCCCGCCCGCCGTAGTCCTCGGGGTAGAAGGCCTGGACCAGCGGCCAGCCCTCGGGCAGGGACGGCGCCGTCTGGGCGGCCAGGAGCAGGACGGGGACCAGGACCGAGGCGATGGCCACGGAGAGAGCCTAGCCCGTCCGCCGTCCGCGGTCCCCCCGGATGCGGGCTGGACTCGGTCGGGGGCTTCGGGAATCCTGCTCCGCTCGCCTCCCCGGACGAGCCGGGAGCCGAACCCGAGGACCGACATGTCGACGCCATCGAGCTGGAAGCGCACCGTGAGCTGTGGGGGCCTCCGCCCCGAGGACGAGGGCCGGACCGTGACCCTCAACGGCTGGGTCGCCAACCGCCGCGACCACGGCCAGCTGTTCTTCCTCGACCTGCGCGACCGCTACGGCGTGACCCAGGTCACGCTCGACCCCGAGAACGAGGGGTTCCGGCCCGAGGACCTGGCCCTGGCCCAGGACCTCGGCGCCGAGGACGTCGTGGCGGTCACCGGACGCGTCGTCCGCCGGGCCCCGGAGCTGATCAACCCCAACCGCGCGACCGGGGCCATCGAGGTCCTGCCGACGCGGATGGAGCGGCTCAGCAGCTCGCTGGTCCCGCCCTTCGTCATCGAGGACAAGAGCGACACGTCGATCGAGCTGCGCCTGCAGTACCGCTACCTCGACCTCCGGCGGCGGCCGATGCTCGAGGCGCTCGAGGTCCGCTCGCGCTTCGTGCACGCGCTCCGCGACTGGCTCGTGGGCCAGGACTTTGTCGAGGTCGAGACGCCGATCCTGACCAAGGCGACGCCCGAGGGCGCCCGCGACTACCTCGTCCCGAGCCGCGTCCACAAGGGCAGCTTCTACGCCCTCCCGCAGAGCCCGCAGGTGTTCAAGCAGATCCTGATGGTCGCCGGCGTCGACCGCTACTTCCAGATCGCGCGCTGCTTCCGCGACGAGGATCTGCGCGCCGACCGGCAGCCGGAGTTCACGCAGCTCGACCTCGAGATGAGCTTCGTCGAGGAGGAGGACGTCCTGCAGGCCGTCGAGGGCTGCGTCGCCCACGCCTTCCGCGAGGTCCTCGGCCACGAGGTCCCGACGCCGTTCGAGCGGATCCCGTTCGCCGAGGCCATGGAGCGGTGGGGCGTGGACAAGCCCGACCTCCGCTTCGGCATGGAGCTCGTCGACGTCGGCGAGGTCGTCCGGGGCTGCGGGTTCCAGGTCTTCGACGGGGCCCTCGAGCGCGGCGGCATCGTCAAGGCGATCCGCGTCGAGGAGGGCGCGTCGCTGAGCCGCAAGGACATCGACGGGCTCACCGACTTCGTCAAGGAGCAGGGGGCCAAGGGCCTGGCCTGGCTCAAGGTCGCCGACGGGGAGCTGACCGGCCCGGTCGCCAAGTTCTTCGACGCGGCCCGCGGCAATGCGCTGCTGGCCGCGACCGGGGCCGAGGCCGGCGACCTGCTGCTGTTCGGGGCCGACGAGCGCAAGGTCGTGCTCCGGGCCCTGGGCCAGCTCCGCAACCGCCTCGCCCGCGACCTCGACCGGATCGAGCCGGGCGTGTTCCGGTTCTGTTGGGTCACGGCCTTCCCGCTGTTCGAGCAGGGCGACGACGGCAGCTGGCAGTCGAGCCACCACCCGTTCACCGCGCCGCTCGACTGGGACGCCGACTTCGAGGCCGACCCCGGGAGCGTCGCGTCGCGCGCCTACGACCTCGTGCTCAACGGCTGGGAGCTCGGCTCGGGCTCGATCAGGATCCACCGCCGGGACGTCCAGGAGCGGCTGTTCGCCTTCCTCGGGCTCGGCCGGGACGAGGTCGAGGCCAAGTTCGGCCACCTGGTCGGGGCCCTGCAGTACGGGGCGCCGCCGCACGGCGGGTTCGCGGTCGGCATCGACCGGATCGTGGCCATGGCCCTGGGGCTGACCTCGATCCGCGACGTCATCGCCTTCCCCAAGACGGCCTCGGCGACCTGCCTGATGACCGACGCCCCGTCCGAGGTCGACCCGGCCCAGCTCGCCGAGCTGGCGATCCGCGTCGAGATGCCGGCCACCGGGACCCGCGGCGAGGGCTGAGCCGGCGCCGCGCCTAGCGGCCGCCGCCGGCGCGACCGCCGATGCGGCGGAGCAGGTCCTCGATGTCGGTCCGGTTGCCGGTGTCGGGCAGCGGCGCGGTCGTGCCGGGCTGCCGCTGGCCGGAGCCCTCGGCCTTCGTGGCCGTGCCCGGGCCGCCCGGGATGCCGGGCCGCCCCGGTCCGCCGGGACCGCCGGGCCCCTGGCCGGGGCCGCCCGGGCCGAGCGGGCCGCCGCCGGAGCTCTCCTTGTCGGGCTCCTTGTCGGGGATGACCGGGGCCAGGGCGAGCTCGTCGCCGAGGATGTCGACGTACTCCCTGGGCAGGAGGATCTGGCGCGAGTGCTTGATCGTGCGCCCGCCGACCTCCTGGAACTCGAGCCGGAAGCCCTCGCGGAACGTGTCGGCCGAGCGCTCGAGCACGAGCTCGACCTCGATGCGGCGCGGCAGCTTCTTCTCGTCGCGGCTGCGCCACTCCTCCTTGGGCTCGGCCTCCTTGCCGAAGTCCGTGTAGTAGCGGATGTTGAAGCTGCGCACGCGGTTGCTCAGCAGGGCGTAGGTGCCGCCCTTGGTCCACTCCTCGTCGACGCTCGGGTCCTCGCGCCGCCAGAGCTCGAGCAGGTCGGGGTTGTCGGGGTTGCTGCGCAGCACGTAGCTGACCTCGGCCAGGTCGAGGCTGCGCTCCTCCTGGTTGTCGAGCGGGACCGCGGTCAGGGTCCGGCCGGCGACGATCATGTGCAGCTTGTCGGCCTCGACGCCGACGATGTCGAAATTGACGCCCTCGAGCGCCCGCCCCTCCTTGATGTCGAAGACCCAGAGGTTGCGGATGTCCTCCTCGATGGAGTCCATGATCATCGGGCCGATCGACATCGGCTCGGCGAGGACGTCGAGGTCCTCGCGGGCCATGTAGGTGGCCTGGTAGATCGTCAGCGCGACGGTCATCAGGACCGCCATCAGCGCCGAGGCCAGCAGGACCTCGATCAGGGTCATGCCCGAGGGGAGACCGTCAGTCCTGGCCGCCATCTTCCGCTCCCTTGCTCAGCTCCTTGGCCTGCTCGGAGGTCAGCCCGCTCAGCGCCAGCGTCGTCGCCTCGCCGCGCAGCAGGAACAGGCCCTGCCCGTCGCGCCGCAGCGGCGAGAAGTAGCTCACCATGACGGCGACCTCCTCGACGGTGTCCTCGTCGGGGGTGTCGTCGACCTCCGTCTCCATGTCCTCGGCCTGGTCGACGTCGACCCCGAGCCGGCTGGCCCGCTTGCGGTTCATCCGGTCCTCGAGCCACTGCCAGCGCTCGAGGCGGCGGTAGGCGTCGTCAGAGTCCTGGACGTTGGCCTCCTCCTCGGCGTGGGCCGAGAGGACGTTCTGGATCTCGGTCTCGCCGATCAGGACCTCCCACGTGAAGCCGTTGAAGCCCTCGAACGGGTGGCGCTCGTGCCGGAGCTCCCAGGCCCGGTGCAGGCCGGCCTGGATCTCGGACAGGACCTGCTGGGCGATGCCCGCGGCGATGCGCTTGTTGCGCGCCTCGACCGAGGTCTCGACGCTGCCCATGCGCAGGCCCATCAGCGGGATCAGGGCCAGGGCCAGGATCATCAGCGCCGCGAGGATCTCGACGAGCGTGAAGCCGGCGGCGCGGCGGGCGGGGGTGGTGGGGTGCGCGCGCATCAGAAGTCGAGGTCCGTGGCCGTGGGGAACTGGACCTGACCCTTCCGGGACTCGATCCGGCCGGCCAGGGCCGGGACGAGGATCGACATCTGGACGGGGGGCTCGGTCTTGGTCGCGAGCCACAGGACCTTGGGCGCGGTCGCGCCGCGCGAGTCGAACACGATCCGGGTCTGCTCGTCCTTGCGCGGCTCCTTGTCGCCGATGTGGACGGCCTCGAGCGCGACGCCCTCGTCGAAGAACATCCAGGTCAGCGGGAAGGCCTTGGGGGCCTCCTCGCCGAGCTCGACCTTGCGCTGCTCGGGGGGCAGCACGATGCGGAAGCGCCGGTTCTTGGGGTCGAGCTCGAGGCCGTACTCGCCGCCCTGCAGCCGGGCCTCGTCGCGGAGGTAGGTCAGGATCGACGTCAGCCGGTTGGCCGTGGACCGGAGGTTGGTCTCGGGGATGTCGCGCTGCAGGTTGGGGACGACGAGCTGGAACATCATCCCGAGGATCGCGACGACGACCATGACCTCGACCAGCGTGAAGCCGGCCCGGCCGTCGCGTCGCTGCCTCGGGGGCTGGTCCATGGTGCCCTGGATCCTACTTGTTGGCCTCGGTGCCCGGGAGCTGGGTCAGGCTCCGGTAGTTCTCGGTCGTGATGTCGTCGTCGGTGCCGTACTCGCGGTCCTTGCCGGCGCAGATCAGCATCGGGTAGCCCTTCTCGCTGAGGCCCTCGAGGCGGTACTCGCTCTTCCAGGGGTCGGTCGGCAGCTCCTTGAGGAAGGGCTGGCCCTCCTCGGGCTCGACCAGGGAGTTGAGCTCCTGCGGGTAGTCGTGGAACGACAGGCGGTAGCGGTCGCAGGCCTCCAGGATGCCCTGGAAGTCGGCCTTGACCTTGTTGAGGTTGGCCTTGTCGACGTCGCCGAAGACGTTGGCGGCCACGACCGTCGCGAGCAGGCCGATGATCACGACCACGACCATGATCTCGACGATCGTGAAGCCGGCCTGGCGCTTCCGTCGGTTCGATGCCTTCATGTCTCTCTTCTCGGTTGCGGGATCCGGTCCCATCGAGGGCCCGGGGACGGGACAGTCTACCCGTAGGGCACCCGGCACCCCCAGGACCCGATCTACGGTCCCTTCGACGCGGCCGAGGGGGCTTTCTTGCGTCGCCCGGTCCGGCCGGTGCCAGCGCGACCCGGGGGCAGGGCGGCGCTCAGGGCCCGGTGCCAGGGCCGGGGGGCGGCCGCCCCCGGGCATCGGCCTCAGGGCCCACCCTTGCGCGGCAGCCGGTCGAGGCGGTCGACGGTCTCCGAGTCGAGGTCGTCCTCGGTGTCGTACTGCCGGTCGGCGCCGGCGCAGACGAGCCGCGGGTCGCCGGCCTCGGTCAGGCCTTCGAGCCGGTAGGGGACCCCCCATGGGTCCCGGGCCTCCTGCTCGATGAAGCGCCCGCCGTCCTCGGCCCGGTGCAGCAGGGACAGGTCCTCGGGCCAGGCTCCGTGGGCGAGCCGGTAGCAG
Source organism: Planctomycetota bacterium (assembly GCA_041398545.1). Classification (GTDB taxonomy): domain Bacteria; phylum Planctomycetota; class UBA1135; order UBA1135; genus JAWKUM01. The sequence goes on from JAWKUM010000003.1 coordinate 129,989, forward strand.
CCGCAGGCCTCCCGGAGCGTCGCGAAGTCGGCCCGGACGCGGGTCAGGAAGGCCCGGTCCTGCGACCCGAAGACGTGCATCGACACGACCGCGGCCAGCATGCCGACGATGACGACGACGACCATGATCTCGACGAGCGTGAACCCGCGCTCCTTCGCCCTGCACCCTCGGCGTGCCATCCGCGACCTCCGCGTCACGAGGCCGGCGCCGCCGCCGGCCGCGCCCGTCCCTGGACGCGGCTCCGGCGCGGTCGACCCCGATCATCCGGGGCGCCGTCACCGTCCGCGTTGGACGAGGTCGTCGGCCCGCTCTTCCGGCCGCGCTTGTCAAGGATGCGGCCGCGTGGGGGAGCCCCCTACTGGATCTTCTGCAGCTCGAGCAGGGGCTGGACGACGGCGAGGATGATCATCGCGACGACGGCGGCGAGGACGACGACGATCAGCGGCTGGAGCACGGCCGTGAGCTTGGTCGTGGCCAGGTCGACCTCCTCGTCGTAGGTGTCGGCGATCTGGTCGAGGACCTCCTCGAGGTTGCCGGCCTGCTCGCCGACCGCGACCATGTACGACACCATCGGCGGGAAGACGCCGCTCTGGCGCATCGGGGTCGCGATGTCGGCGCCCTCGATGATGTGGTCGTGGACCGTCTGCAGCGCCTCCTGCAGGACCTTGTTGTCGAGCGTGTCCTTGGTGACCTGGATCGACTGCACGGCCGCGACGCCCGAGCGCAGCAGGGTCGACAGCGTCCGCGAGAAGCGCGCCACGCTCTGCTTGATCAGGAGGTCGCCGAAGACCGGGATCTTGAGCTTGAAGGCGTCCCAGGTCCGCCGGCCGCGCTTGGTCTGCAGGACCCAGTTCCAGAGCATCGACAGGAAGGCGAGGCCGAGGCACAGCGCCCACCAGTACTCCTTCATGAAGTCCGAGATCCCGATCAGGACGCTCGTCAGCGTCGGCAGCTCCTTGCCCTGGGTCCGCATCATCTGCGTGATCTTGGGCACGACGAAGGTCATCAGGACGGCGATGACGACGATCCCGACGATGACCATGATCATCGGGTAGAGCATCGCCGCGCCGACCTTGTTGCGCAGCCGGGACTGGTTCTGCATGAACTCCGCGAGCTTGGCCAGCACGCGGTCGAGGTTGCCCGAGGCCTCGCCCGACTTGACCATCGCGCAGTACAGCGGCGTGAAGTAGGCCGGGTGCAGCGACAGGGCGTCGCCGAGCGCGAGGCCCTGCGTGACGCGCTCGCGGACGTCGCGGAACACGCTCTCGACCTGCTGGTCGGGGGCCTGCTCGATGATCGCGCGCAGCGACTCGGCCAGGGGGATGCCCGAGGCCAGCAGCGAGGCGAGCTGGCGCGTGATGCCCGAGACCTGCTCGAGGCGGCGCTTGTTGGGCGCGTCGACGCCCTGGAGCTTGCGCAGGGTCTGGGCGACCGACGCCCCGCGGGCCGAGCGGGCGGTCTTGATCTTGGTGACCATCAGCCGCTGCTTGCGCAGCGCCGTCCGCGCGTCCTTCGCGCTGTCGGCGTCGATGATCCCGCTCTTGGTCGACCCGTCGGCGGTCAGGGCCTTGTACTCGAAGATCGGCATGGGCCGCCGGGTCCCTCCCTCAGGCCACGTCGAGCTGGGTGACCCGGAGGACCTCCTGCGGGGTCGTCTCTGCCGTGCGGATCTTGTCGACGCCGTCCATTCGGAGGGTGACGAGGCCCCGCTCCATCGCCCCGCGCTTGATCTCGGTCGCCGAGGCACGCTCGACGATCTGCTTCTGGACGTGCGAGTCGATCGGCATGATCTCGTAGATCGCGGTCCGGCCCTGGAAGCCCGAGCCGAAGCAGTCGTCGCAGCCCATGCCCATGGCGAGCTTGCCGTCGGGCAGCTCGTCCGGGCTGAGCATGAGGTCCTCGAGCTGGGTCAGGAGGCGCTTCTCGGGCACGACGAGCGTCTTGCAGGTCGGGCAGATCGTGCGCACGAGGCGCTGGGCGATGACCATCAGCAACGAGCTGGCCACGAGGTAGGGCTCGATGTCGATGTCGAGGAGGCGGGTCACGGTCGACGCCGAGTCGTTGGTATGGACCGTCGAGAACACGAGGTGGCCGGTCAGGGCGGCGCGGATCGCGATCTCGGCCGTCTCCTGGTCGCGGACCTCGCCGACCATCATGACGTCGGGGTCCTGGCGCAGGAACGAGCGCAGGCCGGCCGCGAACGTCAGGCCCTTCTTGGTGTTGACCTGGACCTGCGAGATGCCGTCGAGGTTGTACTCGATGGGGTCCTCGATGGTCAGGATGTTCTTGTGCACGTGGTCCATCTCGGACAGGGCCGCGTACAGCGTCGTCGTCTTGCCCGAGCCGGTCGGGCCGGTGACGAAGATCATCCCGTGGCTGTACTCGATGTAGTGCCGGATGGTCTCGTAGTTGGCCTTGGTCAGCCCGATCTCCTCGAGCCGGTAGACCTTGGCGGTCTTGTCGAGGATGCGGAAGACGATCCGCTCGCCGTTGGCGACCGGGATCGTCGAGATGCGGATGTCGACGTCGCCGTCGCCGATGCGCACCGAGGCGCGGCCGTCCTGGGGGAGGCGTCGCTCGGCGATGTCCATCTTGCCCATGACCTTGACGCGGGACGTGATCGCGTCCTGCGCCTTCTTGGGGATGGCCTCCATGTCGTAGAGGATGCCGTCGATGCGCATGCGGACCTGGAGGCGGTCCTCGTACGGCTGCAGGTGGATGTCCGACGCCCGCACCTTGAGCGCCTGGAACAGGAGCATGTTGACCAGGCGGATGATGGGCGCCTTGTTGGCCACGTCGAGGAGGTCCTCGGACTCCTCGATCTGGTTGGCCACGCCCATGATGTCCTCTTCCCGGATGTCCGTCAGCGCCTCGTCGACGCCGTCGGCCTTGTGCCGGTAGGCCCGGTTGATGAGGTTGGTGATCTCCTGCTTGGGGGCCAGGACGGGCACGACCTCGCGGCCGAGCAGGCCGGCGAGGTCGTCGAGCGGCTGGACGTCGAGGGGGGCGAAGGTCGCGACCTCGAAGCTCGCGCCGGACTCGGACAGGGCGCAGAGGTTGTACGTGCGCGCGAACTGGACGGGCACCTTGTGGATGAAGTCGGGCGGGACCTTGACCCCGAGGAGGTTCTCGCGGTGCTCGAGGCCGAGGTAGTCGGCCAGGAAGCCGAGCGTGTCGCGCTCGCTCAGGAAGCCCCGACCGGGCAGGATCCGGTCGATGGACTGCCCCGACTCCTGCTCGATGTCGAGCACGTCGCGGACCTTGTCCGGCGTCAGGCCGGCCTTGGCCAGCAGGGTCTCCTTGAGGCGGTCGCGCATGTCGGTCTCCGTGCGGGGTGCCGGGCCCGGGGCCCGGCCCGCGTCACTTCTTCTCGTCGCGGATCGGCTGCTCCGGGGCCTGCGGCAGGTCGTCCTTCGGCCCGTCGTAGACGCCCCTGGGCGGGCGATTGTAGTTGGGGATGTTGAACCCGCCGAGCCGGTCCAGGTCCTCGATGGTCGACTTGCTGTCCTCGAGCCGGAGGGACTCCGAGCCCTGCCAGGTCCGGTCGACGATCCTGAGCCGGCGGTGGCCGATGTACTCTGGGCCGCCTCGAGCTTCTTGCGGAAGGTCAGCTCCTCGAGGTCCGAGAAGTCGTCCTCGTCGAGGATGTGGGGGGTCAGGAAGAAGTAGAGGTTGGTCTTCCGGTTGGTCTTCTCCTGCGACCGGAACAGGAAGCCCAGCAGCGGGATGTCCTTGAGGAAGGGGATCCCGTCGTCGACGTCGCTCGACTGGTCCTCGATGACGCCGCCGAGGATCATCGTGTGCCCGGTGGGCATGGTCACGACGGTCGAGATCGTGCGGATCGTCTTCGGCGGCGGGACCTGCGAGTTGGAGTCGAACTGCCCCGTGAACTTGGACACCTCGAGGCTGAGGTTGATCTTGAGGTGGTTGCCCTCCGAGATCGACGGCGAGATCTTGAGGTCGATGCCGGCGTCCTGGAACCCGCCGAAGGTCGTCGTCGTCGTCGCCGTGCCCTGGTTCTGGGTCTGCGTCGGGAACGACTCCTTGCTCGTCACGTAGGCGTTCTCGTTGTTGTTGACGAGGACGCTCGGGATCGACAGCACGTTGGCCGTCGAGTTGGACTTGAGCAGGTTGACGAGGACCGGCAGCTCGAAGTCCTTGCCCGAGATGATGCCGCCGGTCAGGCCCGAGAGCGGGTTCTCGAAGTCGGGCAGGCGCGTGTCCGGCAGGCTGTCGCCATCGGTGTCCTGGAAGCTCGTCAGGCCGAAGCTCGTGAAGCCGAACGGGTTGCGGTCGTTGCTCCCCTCGGTCGGCAGCTTGAGCAGGCCGAGCTCGACGCCGATCTTCTCGATGTCCTGGGTGCCGAGCTCGACGAGGGCCGTCTCGATCAGGACCTGCGGCTGGCGCACGTCGAGCTTGAAGATCAGGTCCTTGATGCGCTGGAACTGGGTCTTGGTCGCCGAGACCAGCAGCGAGTTGCTCTTCTCGTCGTCGATGATGACCGGCGTCGGCTCGCGGCGGGCCTGGGCCCCGCCCGGGGCCCCGCCGCCCTGCTGGGCCTGGCGCTGCTGGGTCGTCGACTGGGTCACGAACTGCGAGACCTTCTCGCGGATGTCCTTCGCCAGCGTGTTGCGCAGGCGGATGATCTGGTAGTTGCTGTCGACCTCGAGGTCCTGCGCGACGTCGAGCTGGACGACCATGTTCTCGATCTCGCGGATCTTGTCCTTGTGGGCGTACACGATCAGCCGCCGCGGGGTCGTCGGGTCGGCCATGAGCTTGACCGGGACCTGCTCCTCGGGGGAGACCTGGCCCTGGGGCCGCTGGGGTGCCCGCTGCGTGTTGAGCAGCTCGCTGAGGATCGGCTCGAGGTCCTCGGCCGAGGCGTGCTCGAGGTTGATGACCCTGAGCTCGGCCGACGGCGACTCGACCTTGGTGTCGACGATCTTGAGCAGCTGGTAGAGCGTGTAGACCGACGGCCCGAAGCCGGTGATCATCATCGTCGGTGACCCGGCGATGGCGATCAGCTGGTCGAGGCCCTGCTGGTCGGAGAAGTTGCCGCGGAGCGTCGTCGCCGCGAGGTTCGAGTCGACGTACTGCAGCTTGACCGTCGTCAGGATGTAGACGCCGGTCTGGTTGCGGTACTTCTCCAGCTCGCTCTCGTTGACGAAGACGACGCCCTTCTTGATGTCGTTGGCGCGCCGGCCGCTCTTCTTGATCAGGTCGTAGAACTGCGGGGTGTCGCCGCCGCGCGGGACGATGGCCCAGTCCTTGATGAAGAGCAGCGTCTGGAAGAAGTCGAAGAACTCGGACTTGTCGATGACGAGGTTGCCGATCAGCTGGATGGTGTGCTGCTGGGCCTGGCCGGCGGCCCCGGCGGCCTGCATGCGCGGGTCGAGCTCGGGCGCCGAGTTGTAGTCGATGTGGAAGACCTTGCCGGTGATCTTCTGCGCGAACTTGACGAACTGCAGGAAGGGCACGCCCTCCCGCTCATCCATCGCGAAGATGACCTTGTCCCCCTCGACCGTGATCCGGGGGGAGGGGGTGTCCTGACCGCCGGTCCCGGGCTGGGCCGGGAGCGGGGCGCGGGCGAGGACGCCGAGGACCAGGAAGGGGACGAGGAGCAGCCCGCGGGTGCGGGGGCTGCGGGCGGGGACGGGAGCTCGCACGATCGGCCGTACCTCCACGGGTCTCGTCGGGGCCATCCGGCCGGCCTCGGTGCGAGGTCGACCCGGATCGAGACGCCTGGGACTCTGACCCGGTCGTTTTATTCCCGGTGCCCCGGAAATCAACGAAGGTCGGAGCCGGCCTGCGAGCCCGATGAAAATGGTTGCACGCGGGACGGGGGCTCCGTTTCCTTTTCGGCTCCTCCGGGCCGGGGTCCCCCGCACCTGCCCGTTCCCTGCGACCCGGCCCGGGTCCGCGCCCCGGGAGAGGACTCCGACCGAGCCATGGCAGTGCGCGAGGCCATCCTGTCCCTGCTGGGACTGCTGCTCCTGCTCGGCGCCGCGCCGCTCCAGGCCCAGGCGCCGGTCGCCGGCCCGGTCGTCGCCATGGCCGGGCCCCTGCAGGCGGCACCGACCCAGGCCCACGAGCGGGCCGACGGCCAACCCGCCCCGACCGCCGAGGCCGACCAGGAGGAGGGCCATGCCTGGCGCGTGCCGCTGTGGGCCGTCCTGCCGTTCGTCCTGATGCTCCTGACGATCGCGGTCGCCCCCCTCGTCAACGAGCACTGGTGGGAGAACAACCGCAACCGCGGCCTGGTCTCGGCCGTGCTCGGGCTCCCGGTCGTGGCCTTCACCCTCCTGGATGCGCCGGACCCGGGACACACGATCGGCCACAGCCTGCAGGAGTACCTGTCCTTCATCTTCCTGCTCGGCTCCCTGTTCACGATCTCCGGGGGGATCGTGATCCGGGGCAACCTCATCGGCCGGCCCTCGGTCAACGCCGGCTTCCTGGCCGTCGGCGGCCTCCTGGCCAGCTTCATCGGCACGACCGGGGCGGCGATGCTGCTGATCCGGCCCCTGCTCAAGACCAACGAGGAGCGCACGCACAAGCTGCACACGGTCATCTTCTTCATCTTCATCGTGTGCAACTGCGGCGGCTGCCTGACCCCGCTCGGCGACCCGCCCCTGTTCCTCGGCTACCTCAAGGGGGTGCCCTTCGAGTGGACCTTCGGGCTGTGGCCCGAGTGGCTGTTCGTCTGCGGCAGCCTGCTGGGGATCTACTGGGTCATCGACACCCTGCGCTACCGGAAGGAGCCGCCGCGGGCCCTGAGCGAGGACGTCGCCCACGAGCGGCCCCTGGTCGTCCGGGGGGCCCACAACTTCCTGTTCCTCGGCGGCGTCGTCGCGGCCGTGGCCCTGTCCCTGCCGTTCGGGCTGCGCGAGGGGGTCATGGCCCTGAGCACCTTCCTGGCGTTCCGCTCGACCCGGCCGGACTACCGGCACCAGAACGAGTTCAGCTTCGGGCCGATCCTCGAGGTCATCGTCGTCTTCGCCGGCATCTTCGCGACGATGATCCCGGCCCTCGCCCTGCTCAACGCCGAGGGCGCCAACATGGGGGTCGCGACGCCGTCGGCCTTCTTCTGGGCCACCGGCACCCTGTCGAGCTTCCTCGACAACGCCCCGACCTACCTGTCCTTCCTCGAGATGGCCGCCGGCATCGACCACTGGAGCGCCGACCTGGCCAACCAGGTCCTCGTGTTCACCAAGGGCCACGCCCACATCGAGCCGGTCCTGACCCACGCCCAGGCCGTCCAGCACGTCGTGCAGCAGGGCTGGCCGACCGACAACACGATCTACGTCATCCCGGTCGACATCCTGCGGGCGATCTCGCTGGGGGCGGTGTTCATGGGCGCGATGACCTACATCGGCAACGGCCCCAACTTCATGGTCCGCGCGATCGCCAACGAGGCCGGCCTGAAGATGCCGAGCTTCTTCGGCTACATGCTGTGGTCGGTCTTCATCCTGCTCCCGATCCTGGTCGTCCACGTCCTCCTGTTCGTGGCCTGAAGCCCAGGCCGGGGGCCCCCCCGGCGCCCGCCGCCTGCTACAACCCGCGGTCGTGACCCGTCCCTCGAGGCCCGCCCTGACCCCGCTGCTCCTGGCCGCGGTCTGCACCGGCTTCGGCGGCCTCCTGTTCGAGGTCGTGTGCATCCGCCGGGCGGCCCTGGCGCTCGGCGCCGGCTCGTGGAGCGTGGCCGTCGTCGTGGCCGGCTTCCTGCTCGGCCTCGGCCTCGGCGGCCGCTGGCTCGGCGCCGACCCGCGGCTGCGCCGCGTCGGCCTGCGCGCGCCGTTCCTGCTCTATCTCGCCCTGGTCCTGCTGCTCCCGCTCGGCTTCGTCGTGCTGACCGCGATCCGGCTGCCCTGGGCCCCGCTCGAGACCCTGGTCTGGGCCCTGCTCGTGGCCGGGCTGGCCGTCCCGATGGGCGGGGCGTTCCCGCACCTGTTCCCGGCGGCGACGCGGCGCCTGGGCCCGGCCGGCGCCCACGCCCTGCAGGGCTGCAACCTCGCCGGCTCGGTCCTCGGGGCCTCGCTCGGGGCCGTGCTCCTGGTCCCGCGCGCGGGCATGACGCTGGCGACCCTCGTGGCCGCGTCGTGCTACTTCGCCGCCGCGGTCCTGGTCTGGCTGGCGTGGCGAAGCGGCGAGGGCGTGGTCGACGAGTCCGGTCCCGACCGGCCGCTGCCGCGGCGCAGCGCTGTCCTCCTCGTGGCCGGCGGCTTCGCCGTGCTCGGCCTGCAGCTGTGGATGCCGCGCCGGCTCGTGTTCTTCGTCGGCGGCTTCCTGCCGAGCCTCGCCGGCACGCTCGTCGCCGTCCTCGGCGGCCTGACCCTGGGCTCGTTCCTGGCCGGCCTCGGCTCCCTGCGCCGCCACCTGCCGGCCGAGCGGCTGCCGGCTGCGGTCGCCGCCGGCCTCGGGCTCGCCCTCCTCCTCGTCGAGAGCGTCGGCCCGGCCCTGGCCGAGGCCCGGCCGGCCAGCGACCTCGCGGCCCTGCTCGGCGCGAGCCTCGTGCCGGCCCTGCTCGTGTTGCCGGCCACGCTCCCGCTCGGGGCCCTGCTCCCGGCCGTCCTGGCCGGTCCCCGCCGCGACGGACCGGTGCCGGCCAACGACGCCGGCCGCGCCTTCCTGTGGTTCTCGGTCGGGGCCGGGGTCGCGGCCGTGCTGCTGCCGCCGGTGTTCGAGCTCGGGCTCGCCGCCGTGCTGCTGGCCTCGGCGCTGCCCTGCCTGCTCCTCGTCCGCAGGCCCGCGGCGCTCGTGCCGGCCGCGGTCGCCCTGGCCCTGCCGGTGCTGCTCGGGTTCACGGCACGCCCGCTGCTGGAGACCGCCCGGCACACCGAGGTCGGCGAGGCCCGCCGCGAGGTCGTCGCCGAACGCTGCGACCCGGTGACCTCTGCCAGCGTCGTCCGGGACCGGACCAGCGGCGAGCTACGCCTCTACACCGACGAGTTCACGGCCGCCGGTGGCGCGCGGTCGACGTACATGCTGGCGCTCGGCTTCCTGCCGCTGCAGCTCGGCGTCCCCGACGGGGACCTCGCCGTCGTCTGTCTCGGCACCGGCACGACGGCCGCGGCCCTGGCGCGGGCGGACCTCGGGGCCACCGGCTCCGGTGCCGCCCCGGCCCGGACCCTGCACGTCGTCGAGCTGTCGCCGGCCGTCGTCGGCCTGTCGGACCACTTCCCGGGCTTCGCCAGCTGGTCGCGGCACCCGCGGCTCGAGCTGTGGATCGAGGACGGCCGGCGCTTCGTCGAGCTGCGTCCCGAGGGCAGCCTCGCGGCCCTGACGCTGGAGCCGCTGCTCCCGCAGGCGCCCGGTAGCGTGCACCTCTACAGCCACGAGTTCTACGACGCCGCGCGCAGGGCGCTGGCCGTCGGCGGTCTGTGCCTGCAGTGGCTGCCGACCCACGCCCTCCCCCCGGAGCGCTACCGCGCCCTGATCGCGACGATGTGGGGGGTGTTCGGGGGGCTCGACCTGCTCCTGCTCGACGACAGCACCGTCCTCGTCGGCCGGAACACCGACCCCGGGAGCACGCGCGGCGGCGGTCCCGGGACGCCTGCGCCCGGCGGCGCGACGTGTGCGGCGAGCGTGGCCGACGCCTGGCTCTGCGGGTTGTGCACGCCGACCGACCGGGCGCTGGCGGGCCTGACGATCGACCGCGACCTCCTGGGCCGCGACTTCATCCTCTGGAACCTGGGTGACGACCGCCCATTCATCGAGGCTGCCGTGTTCGCCCCGCCGGCCGAGAAGGCCGCGTGGCTCGGCCGCAACCTCTCGTGGCTGCTCGAGGTCGGGAGCTTCGACGACGAGCTCGGACCGGCGCGCCGGCTCCGGCTCGAGGCCGCGGTCCAGCGCGCCGAGGCGCTGTGGGACCCGCTGTCCTCGGGCGCCGAGGAGGCCCTGGCGAGGCTCCGCCAGGCCCTGAGCCTGGTCCCCGGCAGCGAGCTGCTGCACCGCGAGCACGAGGCCGCCCTGGCCCTCGTGCACGAGCACCGCGCGACCCGGGCCCTGGCCCGGGGCTGGCCAGCCGCGCCCTCGGCGAGGCGCGGCTCGGCCTCGCCGCCGGCGGCAGCGCGGTCAAGCTGCTGGCGGTCGAGGCCGCGGCTGCCGAGGCCCTCGGCAACCGGGACGAGGCCCTGGCCGCCCACGCCCTGCTGCTCGCGATCGACCCCGGCTACCGGGCCCTGCCCGAGGTCGCGGCCCGCCGCGAGGCCGGGCTCGGCCCGCTGTTCGCCGAGCCGTTCCTGTCCCAGCGGTCGGTCGCCGACGACGACCCGGTCGCGACGTACCTGGCGCAGGGCCGCTCGGCCGCGTCGCTGAAGGCCCCGCGCCGCTTCGTCGGCCGGGTCCTCCGCGAGCTCGAGGGCGGCGGGCTCGTGCCCGAGCCCGAGGCGTTCGTCCGCTTCGCCCGCCGCCTCGGCCCGGGCGGCCTCGCGCGGCTGCGCGGCTTCGGCCTGCTGCACCCGCCGCAGGCGCGCGCCCTGATGGCCGGCTTCCCCGCTGTGCTCCCGCTGCCGGACTGGCTGGCCGCCCTGGCCCGCGGCGGCGTCGAGGACCGCGCCGCGTTCCTGCAGGGGGCCGAGGCGCGCGACGACGTCGACGACCTCCTGTGCGAGGTCTGCGCCGGGGAGGAGGCCCCGCGGCTGCTGCGCCACGCCCTGGCGATCCTCGGCCGGCGCTGGCCGGAGGCGGCCGCGATCGACCCGACCCTCGACCCCGCGCTGCTGCGGCAGAAGATCCGGGAGCTACGCCGGAAGCTCTCGCAAACCGGCCGCTGATCCTCCACGATTCGGGCTCGACACGGAGGTGCGCGACGATGGGGCTTCGACTCGGTGACATCGCGGAGCGGCTCGGGGCCGACCTGCTCGGTGATCCTGACTACGAGATCCGCGAGGTCTGCGACTGGCACCTCGCGGGCGAGGCCGGCGAGGGCCTGCTGGCCTTCGAGACCCGCAGCCGACCCGGCGCGGAGTTCATGGCCTCCCCGGTCCGCGCCCTGATCGTCGCCGAGGAGCCGGGGGCCGAGGTCCGCGAGGGCAAGCACTACCTCGTGCACCGTGACCCGCGCCTCGCCTTCGCGGTCGTCGCCGGCCTGCTGCATCCCGACCCGCGCGCGGTCGAGCACTTCGTGCACCCGAGCGCCTTCGTCGAAGACGGCGCGCAGCTCGAGGCCCCGGTCCACGTCGGTCCCCTCTGCGTCATCGGCGCCGGGGCCCGGGTCGGCAGCGGCACGGTGCTCGTCGCCCAGTGCCACGTCGGCGCCGGCACCGTGCTCGGCCGCGACTGCGTCGTGCAGCCCTTCGCGGCGATCCTCGGCGGCGCGGTCCTCGGCGACCGGGTCTACGTCGAGGCCGGCTGCGTCGTCGCCAGCGAGGGCTTCGGCAACGCCCGCCAGGACGGTCGCTTCGTGCGCATCCCGCACCTCGGCAAGGCCCGCGTCGAGGACGACGTGCGGCTCGGCGCCAACGCCTGTGTCGACCGCGGGGCCCTCGGCGACACCGTCGTCGAGGAGGGCGCGCGGATCGACAACCTCGTGCAGATCGGCCACAACTGCGTCGTCGGCGCCCACGCGGGCCTGGCCGGTCTCGTCGGCCTGGCCGGCTCGACCAGGATCGGCAAGCGCTGCCTCATCGGCGGTCAGGCCGGCTTCGCCGGCCACCTCGGCGTCGCCGCCGACTCGGTCATCGGGGCCATGACCGGCGTCCCGAGCAGCCTCGAGGAGCCCGGCTTCTACCTCGGCGTCCCGGCCCGCCCGGCGCGCGACACCAAGCGCATGTGGGCCGCCCAGCACCGGCTGCCCGACCTGCTCCGCCGCATCGACCAGCTCGAGAAGCGGATCGCCGAGCTCGAGGGCGACGCCTGAGCCGGCCGGGTCAGAGCGGAAAGGTCGCCGGCAGCAGCGCGGCGATGCGGTCGCGGCATTCGCGGTAGACCTCGAGCGGGCCGCCGAAGGGGTCGGGGATCTCCTCGTCGCCGCCGAGCAGGGCCGGCGGGAGGCCGTCGATCTGGCCCGGGAGCGGCACGCGCTCGCGCAGCTCGCGCGCGATGTCGACGTGGTGGTGGCTCATGCACCAGACCCGGCTGGCCCGGGCCAGCAGCGCGGGCTCGAGGGCGCGGGTACGGTGCTCCGACAGGTCGAGGCCGAGCTCGGCCATGGCGGCGACGGCGTTGGCGCTGGCCGGCTGGCCGGGCATCGTCGCGCAGCCGGCCGAGGTCACGAGGACGCCGCGGTCGAGCAGCTCCTCGGGCGCGCAGCCGAGCCGCTCGGCGTACAGGCGCCGGGCCAGCAGCTCGGCCATCGGCGAGCGGCACGTGTTGCCCGAGCACAGGAACAGGACCAGCGTCGCCGCGCGGGCGAGGACCTGGTTCTCGGGCAGCGCGCCGGCGCGGAGGACCTCGATCGACCCGTCGGCCGGGGCCGCGACGACGGTCGACGGCGCGCCGAGGCGGCAGGGGCCGCCGTCCACGACCAGGGCCACGGCGTCGCCGGCGACGGCCTCGGCCGTGGCCGCGTCGAGGGCCGGCTCGCCGCCGGAGCGGTTGACCGAGCTCAGGCACAGGGGCGCCGGGCTCTGCAGGCACAGCTCGCGCGTGAAGTCCTCGTCGACGACCCGGAAGGCCAGGCTGCCCCGGCCGTCCTTGCGGTCGAGCACGAGGGTCAGGGGGCCGGGCCAGAAGGCGTCGGCGAGGCGGTGGGCGGCAGGGGTCGAGCGGCCCCGGGCGAAGGCCTCGGCGGCCTCGCCGATGTGCAGCGTGAACGGCTTGTCCCCGCGCGCGCCCTTGAAGGCCCGGAGCCGCTCGACGGCCTCCGGCCGGTCCGACCGGCAGCCGATGCCGTAGACGGTCTCGGTCGGGACGCAGACCAGTCCGCCGCGCTCGAGGACGCCCAGGGCCTCGGCCAGCAGGGCTCCCCGGTCCTCGTCCACGACCTGCTTCGCCATAGGGGCCGGTCCTCGCCTTCCGTTGCAGCACCCACGCGGCTCGGCTAGCGTCGGCCGCCCGCAGCAGCCTAGCGGCAGGCCCGGTGCAGCGGCAGGACGATCACGCGTGGAACAGCGAGAGCGGAGCGACGGCAGGGAGCAGGGCGGCGGGGAGGGGCGCGAGCGGACCTCGCGCCTCCACCACCTCGTCGGCGGCTTCGCGCACGAGATCAAGAACCCCCTGTCGACGATCGGCCTCAACCTGCGCCTGCTCGAGGAGGACTTGGCCGGCCCCGAGTCCCCGCGCGACAAGCGCATCCTCGAGCGGACCCGCCGGCTGTCCAAGGAGGTCGCGCGGCTCCAGGGCATCCTCCAGTCGTTCCTCGACTACGTCCGCGCCCCGCGCCCGGTCCTCGCCGAGCTGCGGCTCAACGAGCTCGTGCGGGAGATCGCCGACCTCGTCGGCCCGACGCTCGAGGCCGGCGGCGTCCGCCTCGGCCTGTTCCTGGCCGAGGAGCTGCCACCGCTCCTCGCCGACCGCACGCTGCTGCACCAGGCCCTGCTCAACCTCGTGACCAACGCCGAGCAGGCGCTGGCGGCCGCTGGCGCGGGCGGGGAGATCCTGGTCTCGACCGGCTGGGAGGACGGGCCCGGCGGCGGCCGGCACTTCGTCAGCGTGCTCGACAACGGGCCAGGCATGGACGAGGCCACGCGCGAGCGCTGCTTCCACCCGTACTTCTCGACCAAGCGCGGCGGCGCCGGCCTCGGCCTGGCGATCACGCGGCGCTTCGTCGAGGACCACGACGGGACGATCGAGGTCGAGAGCGACCCCGGCCACGGGACCCGGTTCACGGTGAGGCTGCCGAGCCGCGGCCCGGCCATCGAGGAGGACGCATGAACCGACGCGTGCTGGTCGTCGACGACGACGAGGGTCACGCCGAGGTCCTCGCCGAGGCCCTGCAGGGGGCCGGCTGCGAGGTCCGGGTCGCGACCGGGGGCAAGGAGGGCGTGGCCCTGATCGCCGACGAGGCGACCTTCGCCGTCGTCGTGACCGACCTCCGCATGAAGGACGCCGACGGCTTCGCCGTGCTCGAGGCCGCGGTCGAGCGCGACCCCGCGACCCAGGTCCTGATGCTGACCGGCCACGGCAGCCGCGAGGTCGCCGTCGAGGCCATGAAGAAGGGGGCCGTGTACTACCTCGAGAAGCCGGTCGACCTCGACGAGCTCCGGGTCAAGGTCGAGCGCGGCCTGACCGGCTTCGACCGCGAGCAGGCCTACCTGCAGCTCAAGAGCGACGTCGCCCGGCAGCAGGGCATCGAGGGCTTCGTCGGCCGCTCGCCCCAGGTCATGCGCATCGTCGACCTCGTGCACCAGGTCGCGCCGACCCAGGCCTCGGTCCTGATCCTCGGCGAGTCGGGCAGCGGCAAGGAGCTCGTCGCGCGCGCGATCCACAACCTGTCCCCGCGCCGGGACCGGCCCTTCGTCGCCGTCAACTGCGGCGGCCTGCCCGAGGGCACGCTCGAGAGCGAGCTGTTCGGCCACCGCAAGGGGGCCTTCACCGGGGCGGTGGGGGACCGCGAGGGGCGCTTCGAGTTCGCCCGCGGCGGGACGATCTTCCTCGACGAGATCGCCGAGATGCCGGTCGCGGCCCAGGTCAAGCTGCTGCGCGTGCTCGAGGAGCGCAGCGTCGTCCCGGTCGGCGGCAACGAGGGCCGGCCGGTCGACGTCCGCGTGCTGGCCGCGACCCACCAGGACCTGCCCCGGCTGATCGAGGACGGGCGGTTCCGCGAGGACCTGTACTACCGGCTCAAGGTCGTGACGATCAGCGTCCCGTCGCTCCGCGACCGCAAGCAGGACATCCCGCTGCTGGCCGACCACTTCCGCAAGGAGGCCGCCGAGCTGCACGACAAGCACGTCGACGGCATCGACCGCGACGTGCTCGTGGCGTTCAGCAACCACGACTGGCCCGGCAACGTCCGCGAGCTGCGCAACGTCGTCGAGTCGATGGTCGTGCGCGCCCGGGGCAACATCCTGACGACGATGGACCTCCCGCCCGAGCTCGACCCGCACCCGCGCAACGACCAGGACTCGTGGCAGTTCCTGGCCGGCAAGGACGCGCAGGAGGTCGAGCGGCAGCACCTCCGCGTGACGCTCGAGATGTACGGGGGCAACCGCCAGCAGGCCGCCAAGGCCATGGGCATCAGCGAGCGCACGCTGTACCGCAAGCTCAAGGAGTACGGCCTGGAGGGCGGCCGGTGACCCTCGAGGTCGTCGCCATCGACGGCCCCTCGGGCTCGGGCAAGAGCACCCTGGCCCGCCGCCTGGCCGCGGCGCTGGGCTGGCGCCACCTCGACACCGGGGCCATGTACCGGGCCGCGACCCTGGCCGTGCTGCGCGCCAAGGTCCGGCCCGACGACGAGGCCGCGGTCGTCGCCCTCGTCGAAGCACGCAGGATCGAGCTCCCTGACGTCGGGGGCGTCCTGCTCGACGGCGAGGACGTCGCCGGGGCGATCCGCGGGCCCGACGTCGACGCCGCGGTCTCGGCCGTCAGCGCCCTGGCCGGGGTCCGGGCGCGCATGGTCGAGCTGCAGCGCGCGCAGGCGGCCCGCGGGCCCCTCGTGGCCGAGGGGCGGGACATGACGACGGTCGTGTTCCCCGACGCCCGCTGGCGGTTCTACCTCGACGCCGACGTGGCCGAGCGCGCCCGCCGCCGGCAGCGGGACTGGCGCGCGGCCGGCGCCGAGCGCGAGGCCGCCGAGGTCGCGCGCGACCTCGAGCGCCGGGACCGGCTCGACTCGACCCGACCGCTGTCCCCCCTCCGCCTGGCCGAGGGCGTGCGCCGCATCGACACGACGGCGCTCGACGCCGACCAGGTCCTGCAGGTCGTCCTCGACGCCGTCCGCGGGGAGCGGGGATGCACCTGATCTACTGGATGGGCTGGCTGCTCACGGGGCTCTACGCCAAGCTCTGGCACGCGGCCGAGTACCGCGGCACCGTCCCGCGCGAGGGCGGCCTGCTCGTGCTGGCCAACCACGCGAGCTTCCTCGACCCGCCGTTCATCGGCTTCGGGACCGGCCGGTTCTGCGCGTTCATGGCCCGGGCCTCGCTGTTCCGGTTCCCGCCGTTCGGCTGGCTGCTGCGGACCGTCGGCGCCTTCCCCGTCGAGCGCGGCGCGGCCGACCGGCGCAGCATCGAGGCCGCGATCGACCAGCTCAGGGCCGGCCACGTGCTCGTGCTGTTCCCCGAGGGCACGCGTTCGGTCGACGGGTCGGTCGGCGCGTTCAAGCGGGGGGTCGAGCTCCTCGTCCGGCGCTCCGGGGTGCCGGTCGTGCCGGCCGCGATCCACGGCAGCGGCGAGGCCTTCGGCCGCGGGGTGAGGCTGCCCCGGCCGCGCAAGGTCCGGGTCCGCTTCGGCGCGCCGATCCCGGCCGCCGAGGTCGCCGAGCTCGGGGTCGAGGGCCTCCGCGCGCGGGTCCTCGCGCTGCTCGGGGCCCCGCACGAGGGTGCCGGATCCGCGGCGCCCGAGGCGCCGGCCAGGGCCGGCGCGTCACCCGAAGCGGGGGGGCCGACCCCCTGATCGCCGCGGAATCCCGGCCGCACGCGTTCCGTGGGCCTCCGGTCCCGGCTAGACTCTCCCCCCTTTTCCGCCCGGGAGGACCATTCCCGACCGGGCGCGGGACGCCGTCGAGCCGCTCCGCGGAGAGCCCGGCGACGTCAGGACCCGTCCCAGAACCGTTTCCCAGACAGGACCTCCATGCATTACGGAAAGAAGCTCGTCAAGGAGCTCCGTCTCGCCGACGACAAGCTCGAGGCGCAGATGGACGAGCTCATTGGCGACGTCGCCACCCTCGACACGGCCCTCCTCGACGCGGTCGGTGAGTACAAGCCCGACTCGATCGTCCAGGGCAAGGTCGTGCGCACGATCGGCGAGTTCGTCTACGTCGACGTCGGCTACAAGTCGGAGGGGATGATCCACGTCTCCGAGTTCGACGACCCGACGGTCGTCGCCCCGGGCCTCGAGTTCGAGGTCCTGATCGAGGCCCTCGACGACGGCGAGGGCATGGTCGCGCTCAGCAAGCGCAAGGCCGACCGCCTGCGCAACTGGGAGAAGGTCATCTCGACCTACAAGGAGGGCGACGAGGTCAAGGGCGCCGTGACCCGCAAGATCAAGGGCGGCCTCCTCGTCGACATCGGCGTCAACGCCTTCCTGCCGGCCTCCCAGGTCAACATCCGGCGCACCGACGACATCGGCGACTGGATCGGCAAGGAGATCCGGGCCCGGATCATCAAGATCGACGAGGACCGGATGAACATCGTCGTCTCGCGGCGCCGCCTCATCGAGGAGGAGCGCGAGGCCCTCAAGTCCAAGCTGCTCGGGGAGATCGAGGAGGGCCAGGTCCGCAAGGGCGTGGTCAAGAACATCGCCGACTTCGGCGCGTTCGTCGACCTCGGCGGCCTCGACGGCCTGCTGCACATCACCGACATGTCCTGGGGCCGGGTCAACCACCCCAGCGACGTCGTCCGCATCGACCAGGAGATCGAGGTCAAGGTCCTCAAGATCGACCGGGAGCGGGAGCGCGTGGCCCTGGGCCTCAAGCAGCTCTCCGAGGACCCGTGGTCGCGGATCGAGGACAAGTACCCGGTCAACACCCGCGTCGAGGGCGAGGTCGTCAACATCATGTCCTACGGCGCCTTCGTCAAGATCGAGGACGGCGTCGAGGGCCTGGTCCACGTCTCCGAGATGTCCTGGACGCGCCGGGTCAACGACCCGCGCGAGGTCGTCAACATCGGCGACCGCGTCGAGGTCGTCGTGCTCGACGTCAACAAGGAGAAGCAGGAGATCAGTCTCGGCATGAAGCAGGTCGAGACGAACCCGTGGGACCTCGTGGAGGAGAACTTCCCGCCGGGAACGATCATCTCCGGCAAGGTCCGCAACCTGACCAACTACGGCGCGTTCATCGAGCTCCAGGAGGGCATCGACGGGCTCCTGCACGTCTCCGACATGTCCTGGACCAAGAAGATCACGCACCCGTCCGAGCAGGTGAAGAAGGGCGACGAGGTCAAGTGCGTCGTCCTGTCCGTGGACAAGGAGAAGAAGCGCATCGCCCTCGGCCTCAAGCAGCTCGAGGAGGACCCCTGGGTCCACGACATCCCGGCGCGCTACCACATCGGCGACACGGTCACCGGCACGGTCACGAAGTTGACCAACTTCGGCGCCTTCGTCCAGCTCGAGGAGGGCCTCGAGGGCCTGCTGCACATCTCGGAGCTCGCCGACCACAAGGTCGACAACCCCGAGGAGGTCGTCAAGGCCGGGCAGAAGGTCGAGGTCCGCATCATCAAGATCGAGCCCGAGGCGCGGAAGGTCGGCCTCACGCTGATCCAGGCGCACTACGACGAGAGCGCCCCGCGGCCCGTCGCCGAGCCCGCCCAGTCCGCCCCATCCCCGATCGAATACCGGGAGGACGACTCCTCGCTCGCCGCCCAGCTCAAGCAGCTGGGGATCAAGCAGGGCGAGGACACGCCGGCCGAGCCGCAGGAGGGTGAGGACACCCCGGCCGAGCCGCAGGAGGGCGACGACGCTGGCTCCGGCGAGGACAAGGACTGAGCAGCCGCGCGGGCGGGGGCCCCGTCGCCCCCGCCGCGGCGCCGGCCGCCACAACGCGGGTGCGGGGTCCGTCCTCGCGCTCGCGCTGCTGGCGTGCTGCGCCGCGCCGCTCGAGGACGGCTTCCAGGCCCGCCTCGACGAGGGCCGGCTGACCGCGGCCGAGACGTACCACCAGAGCCTGCTGACGCAGCTCGGGGACGCGTGGAACGACCGCGACCTCGACCGGATGGAGCAGCTCCTGGCCCAGCCGCGGGCCGGGGCCGCCCCCGAGCAGGAGTGGCGCTACCAGCGCTTCGACGCGCTGTGGCGCGAGGAGAGCGTGCGGCAGCGCGGCTGGGCCCGGCTCGGCTTCCGGCTGCTCGCGGCCGAGGGCGCCGACGCCGACGACGAGCGTGACTTCACGATGAGCGAGCGCCGCCGCGTCGCCCTCGTCATCGACCCGATCGAGGGCCACGAGGCCGTCCTCCAGGCCGTCGGCCCCGACGGCGTCCACTCGCGCGTCTTCCTCGACGCGATCGTCGAGGACCTCCTCGCCGACGGCTCCCGGCTGACCCGCAAGGTCCCCGACACGATCCCGATCCGCGAGGACCTCGTCCTGACCCACGCGGCGCCCTTCGTCGTCGACCTCCCGCCGCTGTTCGAGCCGAGCCCCGAGGTCTACGTGCGCAGCATCCGCATCGAGGGCCGCATCCTCGCCGCCGGCTTCCGCTGGGACGGCGACGCCCTCGGCGTCGGCCAGCTCCTGCTCGACCCGCTCGAGTACCACCGCTTCCCGAAGGGCTTCAAGGTCATCCGGGCGCAGCCGCTCAAGACGCTGGCCAACGCCCTCCTCGCGCCCGACCGCTACGCCGGGCACGTCCTCGTGGCCTGCTGGTTCCTCGTCCGGGACGGGAGCGACGAGGACCGCGAGCGGGCCGTCGACCACCTCTGCGCGGCCCTGCCGACGGCGCCGCTCGAGGCCGAGCCGACGCTGCTGTGGGCCCTCAACCGCCTCGTGACCAAGGGCGGCCCGCTGGCGCGCGACCGGGACGGCTGGCTAGGCTGGGCCCAGAGCCACGGCCGCGGCGAGCGCAGGCTGCCGAAGCCGGAGGCCGGCGGCGGGGACGCCGAGGACGGCGCCGGCGACGGCGGGAGGAAGGACGGATGACGAGCGCCCGAGGATTCGCCCCCGTCGACGAGCAGCTCGAGCGCATCCGGCGCGGCGTCGTCGACCTCGTCGGCGAGGACGAGCTGCGCAGGAAGCTGGAGCAGAGCCGGGCGTCGGGGCGGCGGCTCCGGGTCAAGTTCGGCATCGACCCGTCGAGCCCCGACATCCACGTCGGGCACACGGTCGTGCTGCGCAAGCTCAGGACCTTCCAGGAGCTCGGCCACCTCCCGGTCGTGATCTGGGGCACGGCGACGGCGCGGGTCGGCGACCCGACCGGCAAGGACAAGACCCGGCCCCAGCTCGACAAGGCCCAGGTCCTCGACAACCTCCGGACCTACAAGGCCCAGATCACCAAGGTCCTCGACATCGACGACGCCGAGCACCGCGAGAACGGCGAGTGGTTCGACGAGATGAGCTTCATGGACGGGGTCCGCCTGCTGTCGCGGATGACCGTCGCGCGGGCCATCGAGCGCGACAGCTTCGCCAACCGGATCCAGAAGGGCCTGCCGGTCTCGCTGCACGAGATCGTCTACCCGCTGATGCAGGGCTGGGACTCGGTCGAGGTCCGCGCCGACGTCGAGCTCGGCGGCTCCGACCAGCTGTTCAACCTGCTCGTCGGCCGCGACCTCCAGGCCCAGGAGGGCCAGGAGCCCCAGGTCTGCCTGACGCTGCCGATCATCGAGGGCCTCGACGGCGTGCAGAAGATGTCCAAGAGCCTCGGCAACACGATCGGCATCCACGACGAGCCGGCCGACATGTTCGGCAAGGTCATGTCGGTGCCCGACGCGCTGATGGCCAAGTACTTCACGCTGCTGACCGACGTCGGTGAGGCCGAGGTCGAGGCCCTGCTCGCCGGCCACCCGCGCGAGGCCAAGGCCCGGCTCGGGCGCGAGATCGTCGGCTGGCTCCACGGGCCCGAGGCCGCCGAGGCCGCGTCGGCCGAGTTCGACCGCGTGTTCAAGGACAAGGACCGGCCGAGCGAGATCGACGAGTTCACGGTCCCCGGCGACGAGCTGCGCGAGGGCAAGGCGCTCGTCGTGCGCGCGGCCGTGTTGGCCGGGCTGTGCGCGTCGTCGTCCGAGGCGCGCCGGCTCGTCCAGGGCGGCGGCCTCAAGCTCGATGACGAGCCCGTCGCCGACCCCCGGGCCGTCGTCGGCCCCGGCCGCTACCTCGTCCAGGCCGGCAAGCGCCGCTTCTGCTGGGTCGTCGACCTGAGCGGGGTTGCAGCCTTACCTGGTGCCGAGGGGGTTGACAGCGAAGGGGGGATCATGCCTGGGCGCCACCCGGCGTCCTCGGGTCCCCTGCCTGGAGGACAGGATGCTCAAGCTCGCTCTCATCGCCTTCTCGGCCAGTCTCGGCCTCGGCACCGTCGCCTTCTTCGCCGGCCCGGTCATGACCTACTCGGGCCTGCAACTGGCTCCCCTTCGGCACGGCCATCAAGGTCACCCCCGACGGCTCCAACGTCTGGTCCTGGACCGAGACGATCACCCAGAGCGGCACCTACGAGGTCCTCGTCGACTTCGACAAGAACGGCCGAATGGACTCAGGAGAACAAATGTTTCCGATGCTGGTCACGGATATACAGGCAACCTTCCGCAAGGAGAGGGCGCCACTTCCTTAAGGCCGGGGACGGGGTGTATCTTGAGGCTACCAATGGCTGGACTTGGTCACTTGGCAGAGCGGGTAAAGCCTTTGGCTCTTTCAAATACCAATGACATGGAAGACTCAAGCTATCACCTGAGCACTCCGCTAGTTGTTCCCCGAGGCTCCAAGCTGATGATCCGGGCTCAAGGATTAGTCGGACTAACAAACATAATACTGATCACCCTCAACGGAAAAGTAACCAACATCTAGAAGGCCCGAACATGAGCGAGATAAATTACAGGAACATCGTTTTCAGTGGTGCCACGCCAGCCACCTACCACCCAGTCGGGCACATCGACATGAGCGGGTTCAATGCACTCAGCGTCCAAGGCGATGTGATCTCCGTTTCCGGTACTCCTACCAGTCTCAACATCACCCTCATCGAAGCAGGAACGCCCGGCATGGGAGCAGAGACGGGCACCTTGCCGCTTTCGACCGCTCCAACCGCAGGACAAGCGGAAGTGTTATTATTTGCTCCACCTTCGGATTATCTCGGAAAAAGATATGTTCAACTCAAGTTAACGCTAGCCGCTGGTTCAGGAAGCCCTTCGATCCACTGCGATCTTATAGTGGCGCCAATCAATGTCTGACCACTGCCCTCCCTCTCAAGACCCTTTCTCGCTCAGTTTCATCGTAGGCACATCAGGGCAACGAGCTGAGTTCTGGCTCCCGGACACAGCTCAAGTCGTCTACGACCTATTGGTGACCTCGCTAGAATCGGGAGCCACAGGTGTATTGACCGAGGTGCATGCAAGCAATAACGGTGTCGGGTGGGCCTACGTCGACACCTTCGGGCCGGACGGGCTCGGAGACGCCGCCCATGCGGTCCAGGGCAAGGGGATCTACTGGCGCCTGTTGATCCGGGCCACGCCGTCCGGGACCGCTTCCGTCACCGTCGTCACGGACTCGAGGCCGGCAGCACTGCCAAGGTATCCCCTGTTCATCCCTGAGGCACCGGAGCCACTGGCTCCCCGCCTGCCCGAACGCTGGCTCCGCCTGGATCCGACTCTCCTCGACCACCTGATCCTGGCATAGCAGGAGCCGACGATGCCGACCTACGAGCTGGCCCGGAGCGGCATCGTGATCGTGCAGCAGATGACGGATCCCTATGCCGGCGCTCCGGGCAACGTCGTGTCGTACGAGGAACATTCTGCACCGATCGAGATGCGGAACGGTAACTGTGTCTCGCTCGAGATCCGGGCCCTTGGGGTCAATTTCGCGACCGGATACGAGCGCCTCTACGTCTACCTGAAGCGCAGCAACGACCTCTACAGTTGGGAGACCGGTGATCCGACCGATCCGACCACGGGACCCACCTACCTCTTCGAGGTCCCCCAGCCAGGCACCTACACGATCTCGATCAACGGCATCAGCTCGAAGTACATCAAGCTCCAGTACCTGATCGCGACCTCGGACCCGAACACCCTACCGGCGCCCGCGGTCGGGACCTCGGTCGTGTTCGACGCGATCCTGAGCGTGACGCGCTCGGCATGAGCGACGCACTGCTCAGGCCGTACGTCCTCCGGCCACTGCCGGCACAGCCGTGGATCCCGAGGGCCCTCGCGGACCTGCTGGCCCGGATGGCCGGAGGCGATGCCGGCCTGTCGCGGACCCTGGCCAACGACAGGATCGCGCTGCACTTCGAGGCCGATCCCGAGGTAGGGGTTCGGCTCGTCGCGATCACGCAGATCAACGGGGACGAGCGATTCGATTGGGACACCGATCCGCCGCCGGAGTCGGGGCACGACGGGAGGTTGTTCGAGGTCCGGGGGACGCTCGAGAAGAGCGGGGAGGAGCTCCGGGTCGGGCCGACGGCGGACGGGTTCTTCGCGCGGACCGGCCGGCCGACCGCAGGCGAGCAGTCGCTGCTGTTCGGCTGGACCCACGTCGAGGTCACCGGGACGACCGATCGGCAGGTGCTCTGGGTCCTGGTCCGGGTCCGGCTGAGGGACGGAGACCCCCGCAGTCGCTGGGACCTGTGGGTCGGGCGGCGCGAGGACCGGGGGTTCTCGATCGACGAGGTCCAGCTTCCGGTCCTGTGGGTCAAGGGCCCGGTCGCACAGCGACCATTCGAGCCGCACTACCTCGCCCAGGTGCGGGCCCGGCTGCTGATCCCGACCGGCCTGACCGGGATCCAGCCCTTCAACTCGGCCAACAGCCCACTCCTGTTCTGGCTTACCTATCAGGAGAAGGCAGACCGACGCTTCGAGCACCCCTCGGCCGGGCAGATCCTGCAGTTCTCGTGCCTGTACGCGGCCGACTCCGGCGACCTGCAGAGCCACCGGCGCATGCTCTACGTCGGCAGCGAGGATGCTGTCGGGGAGCACAAGGCCTTCGAGCACCGGACCAAGGTCGTCTCGACCGAGGCCGGGGACGAGGGCTGGTACCGCTGGCGGCACTGCTACCGGACCCCGTACGAGGACGCTCTCGCTCCGGACGGTCCCGACGGGAGGAGACCTTTCGACGAGTTCGGCAACAGCTTCGCCTCGCCCTATCCGGCCGTCGTCGGCGTGCTGAAGGCCGAGACCGATGCGTTCTGGTACGACGCCTGCGCCCTGTACCGCGACTGGGCCCAGGCCTCGGGAGCGGCCGGGCCGAGGATCTCCGAGAACCCGGCCCTGACCTCGAGGCTGAGCGGGCCGTCGCTGTTCTCGACGACGTTCTTCGATCGGAACGTCACGCCGCCCGATCCCGGGGTCTACCACGCGATGCTGCGGCACCTGTTGGCGTGGCAGAGGTCCCTGTCCAACCCCTGGGTCGACCTGTCGCGGGCCTACCTCCACGCGCAGATCTACCGTTACGGGGGACAGGGCGTCGACAGCGATCCCCCCAACCCCCAGCCGCCGATCGCCGACGACCTCGACACCGGCTGGGCCCAGGTCATGCAGTGGGCCAGGAGGCTCGACGTGCGCTGCTCGGCCTACACGATCCCGATGGTCATCAGCCCGAGCTCGCTCCGATACGACGGCTTTCCTTCGGACGCCTTCGTCTACCGGCGCGATCACGTCGCCTCGGGCAACCAGTTCACCGGACAGGACACCCGGGGCAACCTCGTCGACTACCGCAATCCCAGGGGACAGCGGTTCTACGTCGATCGACTCTGTCCCGAGATGTCGCAAACGGGGTTCGGCGGGATGTACCTCGACCTGATCTCGGGGATTCCCTCCTGGCTGCTGTACACGCCCCCGCCCGGGTTGGAGGCGACCCACCCCGGCAACCTCGGCGACATCCCCGGCCGGGCAGCAGCTCTGCCTGCGATCCGGAACAGCTCACGGGAGGCCAGCACGTTCATCAGCGGCGCGGAGCCGGATGGCGACCTGTTCCTGATCTCGGAAGCAGTCATGGAGGGGCTCGTCGGCCTCCTGGATCTGAACCAGGACGGTTACCTCTGGGCACCCGGACACCTCCAGCTCGCCGAGGAGGTCCTGACATCGCCAGGTGCTCCGGAGATCCCGGTCCAGGCCCGCGATCTGTCGCCGCCCCTGTGGTCGGCGGTCTACCACGAGCATCAGCCGACGTTCCGACTCGAGCCGCCGATGAACCTCGTGGCCCTCGGCAGCAACCCCCGCTACTACCCCAATCCGGGCGGCTTCACGGGCCTGACCCCGGACGAGTTCCTGGACTTCACGGTGCTGTTCCCGTTCCTGTCCTTCGTCGCCGGGTACAAGCCGGTGTTCGAGGACCAGATGGACTTCGGGCCGCCGACGGTCGACCTCGACGACGACGAGGTCGCCACCGATCCCGAGGCCGATCCGACCGGGGTCGGCCTCCGCGTCATGGCCGCGCTGCGCAACCTGTGGACCGGGTATGCCGACACCATGGCCGGGACCTTCGTCGTCGACGGGCGCATGGAGCGGCCGCTCGTGCTCGACTTCGACGGCGGGGAGATCGACACGGCACCCAATCCGACGGCGGCCTGGAAGCGGGTCGATCCGGCGCACTCGCTTGGCTTCATGCCGCCGAGCTACATCGGCGCCACGTATCCGCTCGCGGAGTTCCCCGTTCCCCGGGTGCTGCACTCGATGTGGCGCGACCGGGACGGCCGGCTCGGCCTCGTGCTGGCCAACTGGACCCGCGCGGAAGCACGCTGGGCCGGGAGCTTCGATCCTCGGCTCTACGGCTTCGGCGCCGGCGCCCAGGTCGAGGTCCGCGAGCGGCTGTGCGGCAACCCTTCGCGGCTCGTCGGCCGTCCGGCCGGCGTGACGATGATCCGCGCCGACGAGGCCCTCGTCCGGCTCGGCGGCGATCTGTGGATCGGCAGGCTCGCTCCCCACGAGGTCCGCGTGCTCGAGTTCCTGCCGGGCTGACGGGATCGTCAGCCGTAGGAGCCTCAGGGCTTCTCGACCTTGGCCAGGACGCCGTTGGACAGGATGCCGCAGAGCTGGTTGAAGCCGCAGCGCACGGCCAGGACCTGGGTCACGAAGCCGACGCCGAGGAGCTGCTGGTCGGTGGGGATCGGTAACGGGAAGACCGCGAAGCCCTCGGAGTCGGTCAGGCCGGCGGCGGCGACGAAGTCGGGCAGCGTGTAGAGGGAGCAACCCGGGGCGATCGGCCCGAGGGGGAGGCCCTGCTGGTACTGGGTCCCGCCGAGGATGCCGAGGGTCGGGACCTTGGCCGGGAGCGCGGTGCTGCCGCCGTAGATGAAGAAGTCGGCGTTGCCGAGGAACGGGATGCTGCCCGCGACGGCGTCCATCGCGCCGCAGCCGGTGCCGATGCGGATCGGGCCCGGCCGCAGCGTGCCGCTGTAGGACAGGCTGTCGACGTCGACCGTGACGGCGTTGGCCTGGCCGGTGTTCATCTCGATCTCGACGTGGACGATCGACCGGAGGTAGTCCGGCCAGGTCACGACGGTCGTCCACGCCAGCGTGCTCGCCTCGCGGAACGCGCAGGTGATGCCGGTCTTGTCGCGGGCGATGCGGAGCTCGCCGGCCGCCATCTGGTTGGCCAGGGCCTCGCCGGGCTTGTGGACGGCCTTGGGGTCGGTGGCCACGGCGCCGACGAAGGTGCGCCAGACCTGGGTCGTGCCCTGCTGCACCCACTTGCGGCCGATCAGGACCTCGGCCTCGGCGCGCTTGTCCGCGGGCCCCATGAAGTCGAAGACGTGCAGCGTCAGCTCCTCGTTGCCGGCGCGGTTGGTGCTGTTGTAGTTGGCGAACTTGAGCACGACCTCGAAGTCGCCGTCGATGCCGTCGAGGGTCACGAAGCCGTACTCGTTGTGGTTGACCGGCTGGACGAGCCGCAGGTACCCGCCGCTCAGCGACCAGTACTGGCTGTTGCCCCAGGCGAACCACGTGCTGCCGAGCTTGGACGACGTGAAGTCGTCGTAGACCTTGGTCTGGGCGGCGAGCGGGGCGGCGGCGAGGGACAGGCAGAGGGCGAGGGGGGCCAGGCGACCGGTGGTCTTGGACTGCATGGGGAACCTCGGTAGCTGGGGGACGGACTGGAGAGCCGGGCCCAAGGTATCCGGACGAGGCCCCCGGGGAGAAGCCCCAGTGCGGGCCGCGGGCCGCCCGCGGGTGAATGTCAGCGGTGCTCGATGACCTTCCAGCGGTCCGTGAACTGGAAGCCGGGGCTCTGCTCGAAGTTGTGGCAGCGGAAGCAGAAGCTCGCCTCGAGCTTGCGCAGGGCGCCCCGCTTGCGCGCCTCGGCGACGGCCTCGGCGGCGGCGCCCTCGGGCAGGGCCCGGAACGCCTCGACGTGCTTGGACCCGGCCCCGTGGCAGGTCTCGCAGCCCACGGCGACGAGGTCGGGGGTCTTGGCGAACCCGGCGAAGCCGGTCTTGTCGCCATAGCCGATCGTGTGGCAACCGACGCAGTCGGGGTGCTTCGTGACCGGGAGGTCGTCGTCCTTCGCGCGCTGGACCAGCGAGTCCCAGGCGTGGCTGTGCTTGCTGTTCTTCCACACCTCGTACGCCGCGGCGTGGCAGTCCTTGCAGGCCGCGTTACCGACGTAGCGGCCGCCGGTGTCGGGCTCGGCCCGGCCGGCGAGCTTGGCGAGCACGCCCTCCTCGGCGACGCGGCGCCGCGCGTCGCGCAGGGCCTGCCAGATATCCTTGTTGGTCCGGACCGGGACGCCGGCCTCGTCGCGGGCCTCGTTGCGGTAGGCCGGCAGCTCGATCGCCTGGGGCGCGTCGACGGTCTTCCACGAGCCATGGCCGTCCGGCAGGCCCTGCCACAGCAGGAGCCGGCGCCCGCGCGCCTCGGGGAACAGCAGCGTCGTGCGCGCGACGCCGTACGGGTCGCCCTCGCGCTCGATGACCTCGGGCTTGGGCTTGCCCGGCATGTGGTGGTCGCGGACGCAGCCGACGAAGACGTCGATGCCCGGCAGGGCCGCGGCCAGCTTGCGCAGGTCCTGGCCCTGCTCGTAGGCGAAGCACAGGGCCAGGTCCCAGTCCTTGCCGCGCTGGCCGGCCTGCTTCATGGCCGCCGTGACGGCCGCGGCCGGCGGCTCGAAGGCCGTGCCGGCCGGCGCCTCGCCGCCGCCGACGAGGTCGAGCAGGAGCAGCTTGTAGCCGGCGGCCTCGACCTTGCGGAAGGTCGGGAACGGGGCCTCGCGCTTGTCGCCGTCGACGGCGCGGAGGTCGGTCGCGAAGAACGCCGGCCCGAAGGCCTGGTCGTAGTCGCCGAGCACGCCGAGGCCGGCCGCGAGGTCGGCCGGGCCCAGCGGCTGGTCGCGGTAGCCCTGCCGCTCGAGGAAGCCGCCGAAGACCATCAGCGTCGTCTGCAGCTCGATGTCCTCGAGCGCGTTCCAGTCGCCGACGAGGTTGCCGCCCTCGAGCGCGAGGTCGTAGAGGTGCTGGTTGCGCAGCAGCCAGTAGCCTCGGCGGTCGAGGCCGCCGCTCTGGGCCGAGGCGCAGCCGCAGGGCTCGAGGTGGCCCTCCATCCAGCCCGACAGGACCAGGCGCAGCGGGGCCGGGCCGCCGTCCTGCGGCGCGGGGGTCTTGCCGCAGACCAGGGGCAGGGTCAGGGCGCCCAGGGCCAGGAGCGAGCGGAGGGGGTGTGCCATCGTGCGGGAGTCCTGCGGGGGCTCCGGGCCGTCAGCGGTCCACCCGAAAGCCGGTCACGTTGATCTCGAGCTCCTCGAAGCCGGGGACGGCGGTCTCGAGGAGGAAGCTGCCCTGGAACCGGGAGGCGTCCAGGCCACCGAGGTAGTGGACACGGACGGCCCAGCGTTTTCCTCCCTTGGCCAGGATCTCGGTCGAGAACCGGCCCGAGACGTCGTTGCCCTCCTTGTCGGCCAGCCTCAGGCCGTGGACGCCGAGCAGGGGCTTCTCCAGGTCCCCGTGGTAGCGGAGCTCGAGGTCCCGGTACGAGGGTTCGGTGAAGTCGAAGCGCCCGAAGGTCAGGCTCCGGACCCCCCCGATCAGCTGGAGCTCCGCGACGACGTCGACGAGGACCCGGACCTTGACCGCGTAGCCGCCCGCGAGGTCGGTGTGGAAGTCGAGGTCGTGGACGAAGCGGCGCCTGTCGGCCGGGAACGGCCCGTAGTCGAGGCGGTAGCGGTGGCCCCCGGGCCGGGTCGCCTCGATCGGGGTCAGCGCGAAGCCGTCGCCGGTCCCGTCGATGCGGGTGACCTCGAAGCCGGGCTTGCCCTGGGCCGGGAAGAGCTCGATGGCCTCGACCCCCGGGCTGGCCCCGCCGATCGGCCGCAGCGGGATCTCGGCGCCGGGCAGGACCTCGAGCCGGGGGTCGATCGCGAAGCGGTAGCCGACGCGCACGACGCCGACCTCCGGCGAGTCGAACACGAGCACCGTCTCGGGCTCCTCGACGCGGGCGACCGGCGGTCGGTCGCCGCTGTGGACCGTGATCGAGAGCTCGAGGGTCTCGCCGGGCTCGAGCCAGGTCACGACCGTCGAGCCGTCGGGCTGGGGCCGCGGCGGGTCGTAGACCTCCCGCTCGACCGGGTGGTCCTCGGCGTCGAGCACGCGGAAGGCGTGGCTCGCGCAGGAGCAGGAGCTGGCGACCTTCTGCAGCACGAGCCGCTTGCCGGCGCTCCTGTTGGTCAGCCGGAACCGCTCGACCGGCTCGGTGCCGTGCAGGACCTTGCCGAAGTCGACGAAGGCCCGGTCGAGGACGAGGTCCCGGCTCTCGGTCCGCCCCTCGCCGCCCTTCTCGCATGACGGCACGAGGAAGGCCGCGGCGGCGACCGCGAGGGCCAGCAGCAGGATGCTCGGCGGGACGCGCATCGGGACTGGCATAGGCCTCCACGGGGGCGGGGGCAACGGCGGGGGGCGGCTCGCGAGGCCCGGCCGGAAAAGAACAGAGGGGATGACCCTGCCGCAAGGTCACCCCCTCGGTCCGTTCGCCGGGAATCAGGTGCGGGAGACCAGTAACAAGCGCGGTGCCAGGTGGCCTCCGGGAACCGCAAAAAACCGGCGCGGAGCGAGGCGCCGATGGCATGGCCGCGAGCCTCCGGGGGCCTCGGGAGGGGCGCGGAGCCCGGGGCCGCCGGACCCCTCGGAGAGGGCCGACCATGGCAGCGCTGCCATGGTGGGGCGGCCATGGCCGTAGGCCCGACCGGGGCCTCAGCCGTCGAGGCCGTAGCGCTTGAGCTTGCGGTGCAGGGTCGTGTAGTCGACCCCGAGCCGCCACGCGGCCTCGGCCTTGTTGCCCCCGCAGTCCTCGAGCACGGAGGCGATCCAGCTCCGCTCAGCTCGGCCGTGGCCTCCTGGAGCTGCTCCTTGAGGCTCCGGCCCTCGACGAAGTCCGGCCGCGCCTCGGCCGGGCCGTGGGCGGCGGCCGCGTCGAGCCCGAGGTCGGCCGGCTGCAGCGGGCCGTTGCCGGCCAGGATGACCCCGCGGCGGATCGTGTTGCGCAGCTCGCGGAGGTTGCCGGTCCACGCCTGCTTGACGAGGACCTCCTCGGTCTCGGGCGGGAGGGACAGCTGGTCGCGCGCGAGCTCCTCGGCGACCTCGGCGAGGAACACCCGGGCGAAGTGCAGGACGTCCTCGGGCCGCTCGCGCAGCGGCGGGATCCGCAGGTCGAACTCGTGCACGCGGTGGTACAGGTCGAGCCGGAAGCGGCCGGCCTCGACGGCGCCCTCGAGGTCCTCGTTGGTCGCGACGATCAGGCGCACGTCGTAGCTCCGCGGCCGGTCCGAGCCCAGCGGCAGGACCTCGCGCTGCTGGAGCGCGCGCAGCAGCTTGGACTGCAGGCCGACCGGGAGGTTGCCGAGCTCGTCGAGGAACAGCGTGCCGCCGTCGGCCTCGAGGAACAGGCCCTCGCGGTCGCGGTCGGCGCCGGTGAACGCGCCCTTGACGTGCCCGAACAGCAGGCTCTCCATCAGGGTCTCGGGCAGGGCGCCGCAGTCGACGGCGACGAACGGGGCCTCGCGCCGCGGCGAGAGCTCGTGGATCGTCCGCGCCAGGACCTCCTTGCCGGTGCCCGACTCGCCCTGGATCAGGATCGAGATCCCGGGCGTCTCGGCGACGAGGCGGGCCCGCTCGAGCAGGCGCCGGGCGTCCTGCGAGGCGCCGAAGTGCTGGTCGCCGAGCACGCCGCCGCAGCGCAGCCGGCGCAGCTCCTCGCGCAGGGCGACGGTCTCGAGGGCGCGGTGGACGAGGCCGAGCAGGCGCTCGTTCTCGAACGGCTTGGTCAGGAAGTCGTAGGCGCCGATCTTCATCGCCTCGACGGCGGTGGCGACGTCCTCGACGGCCGAGATCAGGATCATCGGCAGGTCCCGGTCGACGGCGCGGAGCTCCTGCATGAGCTCGACGCCCGAGCGCCCCGGCATGCGGACGTCCGAGATCACGACCTGCGGCTGCTCGGCCGAGTACAGGGCCAGGGCAGCCTCGGCGTCCTCGGCCTCGAGGACCTCGAGCCCGCGCTTCTCGAGGAAGCGCCTGATCAGCCAGCGCTGGTCCTCCTCGTCGTCGACCAGCAGCACGCGCTCGCGCGGGCCCTCAGCCATGGCCGACCTCCGCGCCCGCGGCCCCGGCCACGGCGGGCCCCTGCGCGAGGACCTCCTCGGCGGCGCTCCGTCCGGGCAGGACCAGCGCGGCGATGGCGCCGACCGGCTCGCGCGGCCGGAGGCCGAAGCTCCCACCGTGCCGGTCGAGGATGCGCCCGCACATCGACAGCCCGAGGCCGGTGCCGTCCTCCTTGGTCGTGAAGAACGGGGTCCCGAGTTTGTCGAGGACGCCCTCCGGGATGCCGGCGCCGAGGTCCTCGACCGCGATGCGGCAGGCGCCGGTGGCGGCGTCGTGCTGCTCGAAGGAGAGGCGGATCGGGCCGAGGTGCGGGCCGGCCTGGACCGAGTTGCGCAGCAGGTTGATCAGGACCTGGAGCAGGAGGTCGGGGTCGCCCCAGAACCGCGACGCGGCGTCGGCGCCGGCCAGCTCGATGCCGACCCGCTGCCGCCGCGCGTCGACGTGGGCGAGGTCGCTGGCCTTGTGCAGCAGCTCGAGGGCCGGGTGCAGGCCCGGCCGGTACGGATGCTCACGGCCGAGCTCGAGCAGGCCGGTGATGTTGCGGTTGGCCTTGCGGATGGCGCGGTCGAGGACCGTCTGGCAGTGCCGCCGCTCGTCCTCGTCGAGGTCCGGCTCCTCGAGCGTGCGCAGCGCCGACTCGACGATCGCGAGCGGGTTCTTGAGCTCGTGGGCCAGGCCGGCGGCCAGCTCGCCGAGGTTGGCCAGCACCTCCCGGCGCTCCATGAGGTCGCGGGCCCGCTCGAGGGCCTGGCCCTGCTCGCGGCTCTGGTCCTGGATCCGGCTGAGGTTCTCGCGCAGCAGGCGCTGCGACGCGACGACCTCGGGGACCCACAGGACGATGCCGTAGGCGATCAGGGCGAGGCCGAGCAGGAAGCCCGGGCCCTGGTCGAGGTTGAAGGCCAGGGCGTCGGCCACGGGCCCCTGCTGCCGGCGGAGCAGCACGCCGGCGACGCTGCCGATCGACAGCACGGAGAAGCCGGCCACGAGCAGGCGATAGCCCTCGGAGCCGAGGTCGGGCTCGGCCTGGCCGAGGCCGACGAAGTAGAGGACGAGGGCCACGAAGAACAGCGGGCGCAGGAAGGTCTCGACCGTCGGGTTGCTGCTGAACAGGCTCAGCCCGATCACGAGCAGCGTGATCGAGACGACGACCAGGAACGAGGCCCGGTCGTGGACGGTCCGGGTGCCGGGGCGGGCCATGCCCCGTATTTCGGCCCGAAGAGGGCCCAGCCTTTCGGGTCCGCGCCAGGAACCCGATTCTCGAAGCCCCCTTGGCATCGCCCCCGGCCGGGCCCGATCATGGGAGGCCTGCGTCCGGGGACCGCCCCCGCCGCGCCCTCCTCTCCTCGACCCGTACCGAGCCGCGATGACCCTGTCCGAACGTGACCCCGATCTGGCCGTGCTGCTCACGAGGGAGGCCGAGCGGCAGAGCCGCTGCCTGAGCCTGATCGCGTCGGAGAACCACGCGAGCCCCGCGGTGCGTGAGGCCATGTCGTCGGTCCTGACCGACAAGTACGCCGAGGGCTATCCGGGCCGCCGCTACTACGGCGGCTGCGAGGTCGCCGACCAGGTCGAGGAGCTGGCGACGCGGCGGGCCGAGATCCTGTTCGGGGTCGAGCACGCCAACGTCCAGCCGCACTCCGGGACCCAGGCCAACCTCGCGACCTACCTCGCCTTCCTGGAGCCGGGGGACCCGATCGTCGCGATGGCGCTCAACGCCGGCGGGCACCTGTCGCACGGCTTCGCCCGCAACCACAGCGGGCGGCTGTTCGCCGCGCACCACTACGGCGTCCACCCCGAGACCGGGCTGATCGACTACGACGAGGTCCAGCGCCTCTGCGAGGAGCACCGGCCCAAGCTCATCGTCGGCGGCGGCAGCTCGTACCCTCGGACGGTCGACTGGGCGCGGATGCGGGCGATCGCCGACGGCGTCGGCGCCCGGCTCATGGCCGACATCGCCCACCCGGCCGGCCTCGTCGCGGCCGGCGTCATCCCGACGCCGGTGGGCCTCGCCGACGTCACGACGATGACGACGCACAAGACGCTGCGCGGCCCGCGAGGCGGGATGATCCTGTGCAGCAACAAGCACGCGAAGGCGATCGACGCGTCGGTCTTCCCCGGCGGGCAGGGCGGCCCCTTCCTCCACGTCATCGCCGCCAAGGCCGTGGCCTTCGGCGAGGCGCTGACGCAGGACTTCCGTGCGTACGGGGTCCGCGTCGTCAACAACGCCAAGGCGCTGGCCGAGGCCCTGATCGGCCACGGCTATCAGGTCGTCACCGGCGGCACCGACACCCACATGGTCGTCCTCGACCTCCGCGTGCGCCCCTCGGGCGTCGCCGAGCTCAGCGGCCGTGAGCTCGAGGAGCGCTGCCCGCGCCGGCCTCGTCGTCAACAAGAACCTCGTGCCCGGCGACCCGCGCAAGCCGATGGAGACCTCGGGGCTGCGCCTCGGGACCCCAGCCGTGAACGACATGAGGCATGACCGAGCCCGAGATGGTCGAGCTGGCGGCCCAGATCGACCGCCTCATCACCGGGGGCGGGGGCGAGGTCCAGGCCGTCCGGAGCCGCGTCCGGGACCTGGCGGCCGCCTATCCCCTGCCCTGAGCAGGGGCGCGGGTTTCCGGGCAAGTCCGCGGCCGGGAATGCCGATCCAGGGGCCGCTGGCATCGGCCCCGCCCCTTCCCCTGCTGTTCCTGCTGAGCCAGACGTCCCCCTGCTCGTCGAGACCAGAGCGGGCTGCCCCGGCCCGATCGGCCTGGCCGAGCTCGGCCTGGGCGACGGCATGCTGCCGGCGAAGCGCTGGGAGGAGGAGCCGCGCCGGCTGACGGACCGCGTCGTCCGGACCCGAGGCGGCGCGCTGTGCGACTTCGGGGGTGCCCGGATCGTCGTCAGGTTGCCCGGCGGCACGACGCTCGAGGTCGACGCCCGCGGCCGGGTGCACGGGCAGAACGGCCCGCTGACCCAGCCGGCCCTGCACGGCCTCTGCCTGCGCCTCGGTGACGGCAGCGAGCTCCGGCTCGACCCCGGTGACGAGCGCTTCGGCCCGCGCGAGGTGTCCATCGTCGACGGCGGGATCCAGTACCTCCTCCGGCGGCGCAACCGCGTCGTCGAGGGTCGGACCCGCGCCGAGGCCTTCCACGGGCTCCGCTACTACGTCGCCGGCGACGGCGACCTGCTGCTCCAGCTCGTCGACTTCGGCGCCTTCGTCTGGGTCCAGGCCATCGCCGTGCACGGCCGCGGGTTCGAGGACCGCCTCGTCCTGCTCGGCGACCGCATCGTGCGCGGGGCCCAGCGCATCTACGAGCAGAGCCCGCGCGAGAGCGTGCAGTACCCGCTGGCCCGCAAGCAGGCCCAGGCCATCTCCGGCTGGCTGATCCAGCAGTTCCCGCCCAAGGAGCCGCGGACGCGCAAGCAGCGGCTGCAGCCGGGGACCGAGCCCGAGTTCGTGCTCGGCGACGCCCGCCTGCGCATCGGGCGCTTCGGCAAGCCCGACCGCCAGGCCCTGGTCCTGTCGCTGCACCTCGCACCCGAGGCCGACGCGAGCCTCGAGTACCAGGCGACGCCGGCGGGCCTGGCCGTCCAGCGCGTGCTCGCGGAGCGGTTCCAGACCCGCTCGCGCTACCTCGGCAAGGCCATCGAGCTCGACGACGAGCCCGGCGCGGCGTGGCAGTGGTCCGGGCCGCTCGCGGCCCCGTCGCAGCGTGTCATCGCGCTCGAGCGCCTCGCGCCCTGGCTCGTCGAGCGCGCCGAGGGCGTGCCGCTCGAGGCCGCCGGCCGCCGCTGAGCCGGGGCCCTAGCGCTCCACCTCGAACGGCAGCAGGTCGTTCCTGGCCAGCAGGACCCAGCTCGTCCGGAGGTGGACGACGACGGCCATCAGGGCGATCCACAGGCCGAAGCCGCGCTCGGAGATGCGGAGCAGGTCCCACAGCGTCGCGACCGGGACGACCGGCAGGCCGTAGCGGTACCAGCGCAGCCAGGTCCCCGGCGCGCGCGGCCTGAGGCCGCCGAGCCCGGCCAGGAGCCGCAGCAGGCCGGCGAGGACGACGAGCATCGCCAGCGTCTCGAGGCCGCCGAGGGCCCAGGCGTTGAAGCCCAGCGCAGTGCCCGGCTGCACCTGCCACGGCAGCACGCCGGCGCCGAGGAAGACGACGGCGCTCCAGACCCACAGCTTCTCGTCGATCTGCAGCGCCCGGACCTCGCGCCACACGGCGCCGAGCGAGACCTTGGGCCGGCTCGGCTCGGCGTTCGGCGTCCCCTCGTCGTGGCCGCGCTCCTCCGCTTCCTCCTCGCTCATGCCGGGAGGATAGCGGCGGGCGTGTGTTCAGCGCCTACTTGTCGATCGGGAACAGCATCGCGTTCCCGAGACGATCCCCGTTCCGGCCCGGTGCGAGGACCTGGAACACGAATGGCAGGCCCTTCAAGCCGGGCAGGTTGGGGATCAGCATGGGCAGGACCTGGTGCCCGCTGGTCGGTACGGGTTGGAACCCCAGGAACGCGATCGAGATCGGGTCGCAGCGCAGAATGCCCCAGGTGGTTGGCAGGGCAACGGGGTTGCCGAACGCGAGCATGTGGAAGGCCTGCCCCGGCTTGGCCGCCACCTGGATCCTCGCCAGCTTGCCGATGGACAGGGAGCCGGTGCGCCACTCGTACGGCTCGACGACGTCGATGAAGGTGCCGTACCAGCGCTTCCGCTGCCGAGAGGCCTCGCCACAGACCTGCTCGAGCGTCTGCGGATCCTGGTCGACGATGAAGTCGACGAAGCCGCCCACGGTCTCATGGATCGCGTCGAAGCACTCCTTGTCCGTCGTCGTCCCGAGCTGGTATGCGATCACGTTGTAGTGGTTGCACTCGGCACCGAGGAGATAGAGGAGCTTGATGCCCTCGAAGGAGGTGAGCTGGTTGAAGGCCCCGAGGGCGTGCTGCTGCCAAGGGGTGATCTTCTCGCCTGTCCCGCTGAGTATCAGCACGGGGACTTTGACCTTCGGTGTGACCGATTGCGTGTACTTCAGGTCGAAGCCGAGGAACGGGC
Organism: Planctomycetota bacterium; assembly: GCA_041398545.1. Taxonomy (GTDB): domain Bacteria; phylum Planctomycetota; class UBA1135; order UBA1135; genus JAWKUM01. The sequence continues at coordinate 166,253 of JAWKUM010000003.1, forward strand.
CATAGGAGATGCCCGCGATATAGCCGGGATTGTCGGCCAGGACGTGGAACACGTGAGCCGCACCGGTCGAATGTCCGGACAAGATCATCCGATCGGTGCGCATCGCGCCGTACAGGAACGACTTCGAGTCCTTGTTGGCGGCTACGAGCGAGGGGTAGATCGCGATCGCGTCGTCGATCTGGAGCTGAAGGTCATCTGGGGCAGTGTCCGCCAGAACGATGACGCGGCCGGTCGAAGCAGCCCAGTACGCGAGTTCCCAGTACTGGTTGCCATACTTCTGGTAGCCGTGCATGAACATGATCGTCGGCCAACCACCCGTCCTGGTGAGGAGAGGCTGGTCGGGGGCTTGGGTCTTGGCCGGATAGAACACACGGGCCAGGAGCGACTTTGAGCCTTTCGATGTCGTGTTGGAGAAGGCGAAGTCCTTGTAGCTGACCGGGTACGGCGTCTGGGCCGCGAGGGGGGCGCACAGAAGCACGGCGAGGAACGGTAAGAGGCGCATGGGAGCCTCCTCGTAGGCAAGGGTCCGGGCTCGATCGGGGACGGAGAGCGGTCGCGATCTTCTTGACCACGAGGCCGGCGGACAAACCAAGAGCCGGATTCCGGACCGGGATCCCTGCAGGTACGGGCTCGCCGGATCGCTGCCCGCGGATCCTCAGCGGTCGCGGAGGCGGTGGCGCAGGGTCGGGGTGAGGTCGTCGCGGGTCGCGAGCCGCTTCAGGACCGCGCGGGCGCGGGGGTCGCTCGTCGCGGCCAGGGCCGTGACCGCGGCCTCGCGGGCCTTGGGGCCGCCGCGCTCGAAGACCTCGGCCAGGCGCGCGGCCGCGTGCTCGGGGTCGACCTGGCGGAGCAGGCGGCCGAACACCGGCGCGAGCCCGCCGGCGGCGTCGTCGCGCAGCAGGGCGAGCAGGCGAGCGCCGACCTCGGGGTCGGCCGCGGCGACGAGGGCGCGGGCCGAGAGGTCGCGCAGGCCCTCGGGGCTGCGGGCGTCCTCGAGCGTCGACGCCAGCGTCGCGCGCCCGGTGGCCTCGAGGTGGCGGGCGAGGTCGGGGCGACGGGCCAGGGCCAGCAGGGCGGCCTCGGCCTGGACCGGCAGGCGCGTCCGCCAGCGCCCGACCCAGGCGCCGAGCTCGGCGGCGAGGGCGGCGTTGATGCGCGCCGCGCCGTCCCGCGCGGCCTCGCGCGGCCCGTGGGCGTGCATGCGGCGGATCAGCGCGCAGAGCGAGCGCAGGCCCTCGGCCTCGGCGCCGTCGGGGGCGACGACCGGCATCAGGCCCGGGCGCTGCAGCGGCACCCAGCCCTGGGCGCGACGGACCAGGCACAGCAGACGGACCGGACCCTCGGCCGGGAAGCGCTGGTGGAAGCAGTAGCTCCGCGGCTGGAACAGCGTCAGCACCTCGTCGCCGGTCGCGCCGGCGAGGATCTCGACGACGGCGGCGCGGTCGGTCCCGGCCGGCCGGGCCAGGACCACGAGCGTGGCCTCGCGTAGCGCCAGGTCGAGGTCCGGCCGCGCGTCCTCGTCGGCGTGCTGGGCCGGCAGCGCGGCGGCGAGCAGGAGCGCGCCGAGCGCGGCCGCGAGCGGGGGTCTGGCGCGCCTAGTTGCCATAGAGCGCCTTCTCCTGCAGCCAGGCCCGCAGCAACGGGTTGAAGTCGGTGGCCGGGTGGTTCGCGGCCTGGAACGACATCGCCGGCGCCATGACCTCCTGGGCTCCCGGGGGGAACATCGAGGTCGAGGACAGCGACAGGTGGCCGGGCGTCGAGCCCGGGAAGTCGGGGCTGCCCCCGAACATGCCGTTCGGCGGCGGCCCGTCGGGGACGAGCCCCATCGAGTGGCCGCACTCGTGGGCCAGCACGACGGCGAGCAGGCGCGCCAGCCGGGTCAGGGCCGTGTCGAGCTGCTCCTGCCGCGCGTCGCCGGCCGTCCCGACCAGCAGCCTCCGCAGGCGGTCGTCGTCGCCGCTGGCCTCGCCGACCGGCGTGCCGCGGTGGTCGAGGATCGGGTCGAAGGTGTCGCGGAAGTAGCCGCCCGGCAGGTTGATGCCGTTGGCCGTGAGCGTGTGCGGGAAGACCCCGAGCCGGAACGTCGCCGAGGGCGTGCTCGAGGGGTGGAGGCGGTCGTCCTCCTGGCGCCGGTTCCAGGGGTCGTACTGGGCCACGCCGAGGGCGGCGACGTCGCTGCTGCCGCCGAGGCTGATCGCCGAGAAGCCGTGGCTCGCGTACGGCACCGAGGCCTGGCCGGCCGGGAAGCTGCCCGGCGGGTCGAACGTGAAGCCGACGCCGGTCCCGGTGAACAGCTCGCCGAGCCGGGCCAGGATCCGCCCGCGGAGGAGGTCGAGGGCGACCTCGTTGCTGTCCTTGCCGCCCGACACCGACGCCATCGGGGACGGGCTGCGCAGGCCGAGGATCGTCAGGGCCTCGAGGAAGTCGGGGACGCCGTTGGGGAAGGGCCCGTTGTCGGCCGGGAAGCTGATCGTCGAGCCGCCGTCGAAGGTCGTGCTGCCGAGGGTCTCGACGTCCCGCGAGACGTCGAGGAACCACAGCTGGCCGTGCTCGAACGGGCGCAGGTCGTCGGTCGCCTCGCGGACCGTGAACGCGAACAGCCGCGGGACGGCGTAGTTGCCGCTGGCGTCGGGCACGCTGACGGCGAGGGCCTGGTCGCCGGTCGCGAAGCGGAGCTCGGGCGGCACGACGAGGGAGGCCGTCGCGGCGCCGGGGGTGCCGGCGAGGAACGGCGCGAGGTCCGAGCCGGGCGGGAGCAGGGTCGAGGCGTGCTCGACCGGCGCCGAGCAGGTCACGACGACGCCCCCCGGGACGATCGGGCTCGTCGGGTCCGACCACGCCACGTCGACGCGGAAGCCGCTCCGCGGCACGCACATCAGGCCGCCGGCCGGGCCCTCGCCGTTGAGCTCGGCCGGGACCCCGTCGAGGGTCAGCGAGTCGATGCTCGGCAGGTCACCGTCCGACACCTGGATCGTGCGCTCGGGGGACGCCTGCAGCGCCGCGCCCTGGCCGTCGAGGACGAGGTCCTGGCCGGCGGGGAGCCGGACCGTCGTCGTCCCCGGCGTGAACGTGCAGCCGGTCCCCAGCGTCACGACGACGGCCCGCGTCGTCACCGCGGTCGGCGGGACCGCCTGCACGCCGACGCTCCCCTCGTCGAGGACGAGGTCCCCGTCGTCGAGGTAGGCGCCGGCCTCGAGCAGGACGTCGCCGGAGAAGTACAGGACGAGGAGCTCGCCGGGGTCCGGGTGCGTGTCGCTCAGCGAGCTGCCGATGAACACGGCCTGGGCCAGCGTCGTCTGCGAGGCCGCCATGACAGGGCCGCCTCCGCCGCCGCCGCAGGCCGTGGCCAGGGCGAGGACGGCGGCGGCGAGCCTGCCGCGGAGCGGGCGCTTCGGACTCCCTGTCACGTTCGGGTGCATCGGCTGGAGGGGGGAATCGTCCCTTCCCATCGGCAGGTCCCCGGTCCCGCCTCCAGCGACTCCCCCTGGAAGCATCCCTCAGGATCGGGGCGCGTGCACGATCCTCGCACGACGCGGCCTCCGCGGCCGCCCGTCCCCGCGATTTTCCCGCCCCCTTCCTTCCCTCCCAAGGGCGGCAAGCGCGCGCCTCCGCGCCGGGCCCCGAGCGGGCTCAACTCCCGTCCGGCCGCGGACGAAGTAACCGGACGTCAGGGGATGACAAGGGGAAGACCGAGGCGACGCGGATGATCAAGATCGCGATCGGGGAGGTCGTCGGGGGGTACCAGATCACCCGCTTCCTGGGCAGGGGCGGGTTCTCGTACGTCTACCTCGCCGAGGACCGGAGCTCGGGGGAGAAGGTCGCGCTGAAGTTCGGCAACACGGCCGGCGGCGGACACTACGTCACGCGCCTCCTCGAGGTGACCAACAAGCGCAGCTCGCAGGGCATCAGCCCGGACGAGACGCCGGGCGAGGCCATCTTCTTCGGCGGCGAGGGGGTCCGCGTCGACTTCCTCGACCAGGAGGAGATCGACCGCCTGCTGCGCCGCGAGCACGAGCTGCTGACGCGGGTCGTGTCGCCGAACCTCGTCAAGGCCAAGGAGCTGTTCACCTTCGAGGACCGGCCGGTGCTCGTGCTCGAGCTCGTCCGCGGCAAGACCCTGCGCGAGAAGATCCGCAACCTCGAGGGCATCCACCTCAACTGGTTCCTGTCGATCGTGCGCGCCCTGCAGGCGCTCGCGGCCGAGGACACCCTCGGCTGGCACGGCGACCTCAAGCCCGAGAACATCGTCGTCAAGCCGTCGGGCAAGGTCGTCATGCTCGACCCGGCCTACCGCAGCGAGGACGAGGGGACGGTGTCGACGACGCCGTACTACAACCCGCTCGTGTTGCGCGAGAGCAAGGCCGACGTCATGGCCATCGGGATCATGATCTACGAGATCCTGACCGGGACCCTGCCGTTCGAGGAGGTCCCGTGGCAGCACGCCGGGAAGAACCTCGGCGGCGAGACGATCCGGCTGTCGCTGTCGTTCTTCCTCAGCTACCAGCCGCCCCGGCTGCTCAACCCCAAGACGCCCCAGGGCCTCGAGGACATCATCTACCGCTGCATCACGGTGCCGTCCTACGGGCTCGACGACCTGCGCAAGGACCTCGAGGTCTTCATCGGCCACGCCTGAGCGGCGCGCCCCGGGCGTCAGTCGACCGAGACGCGGACGACGTCGCGGCGCAGCCTGAGGGCGATGCGCAGCACGAGGACCGCGGCGACGACGAAGAGGCCGACGGCGAGGCCCCACCACAGCCCGGTCGGGTCGGCGCCGGCGTCGTCGAGCGGCCAGCCGAGGCGGCCGGCCCGGAGCGCCGGGAACGCGAGCAGCAGGCCGCAGGGCGCCCCGCACAGCCAGAAGCCGAGCAGGTTGACGAGCAGGGGGCCGTGGGTGTCGCCCATGCCGCGGAGGCAGCCCGCGGCGACGACCTGGATCCCGTCGCCGAGCTGGAACAGGCCGGCGATGACGATGAGCTGCACGGCCACGGCCAGCACCTCGCCGTCGTCGGTGAACAGGGCGGCGAGGAGCTGCGGGACGAGCAGGAAGCACAGCATCGAGGCCAGCATCGTCAGCAGGGACATGCCGAGGGCGGCCTGGACGCTGCGCCGGAGCCCCTCCGCGTCGCCCCGGCCGACGGCGTGGCCGCAGCGGACCGAGGCGGCCATGCCGAGCCCGAGCGGGAGCATGAACGCGAAGGCCGCGAGGTTGATCGTGACCTGGTGGGCCGCCTGGGCGTCCTCCCCGATCCAGCCCATGAACAGCATGACCGAGGCGAAGGCCAGGAACTCGGCGGTGATCTGACCGCCGAGCGGCAGGCCGAGGCGGACCGTGCGCAGCAGCGGCCCGGGCGCGAAGGCCCGGCGCCAGGAGCCGCGCAGGTACGGCCGGAACAGCGGCCAGGCGAACAGCATCGTGCAGGCGAACTGGAACCACCGGCACAGGGTCGAGGCCAGGGCGGCGCCCTCGATGCCCAGCGCCGGGAAGCCCCAGCGGCCGTAGATCAGCAGCCAGTCGAGGAGGGCGTTGAGCAGGTTGGCGAGGACGAGCATCAGCAGCAGCGGGCGCAGCCGGTGCATGGACTGCAGGCTGATGCGGAGGACCTGGAAGCCGAGCATCGGCATCAGGCCGGGGATCGACCACAGCACGTAGGTCCGCGCCCCGGGGATCACGTCGGCGTCCTGGGCGAGGAGCTCGAGCCAGGTCCCGGCCGGGACCAGGAGCGCCATCGACGGCAGCGACCACAGGGCCGCGAGGACGAAGCCGCGCTGCAGGCCGAGCCGGAAGCGCGGCTCGTCGCGCGCGCCGAGGGCCTGGGACAGCAGCGGGTCGAGGGCGAGGAGGACGCCCAGGCCGACGTGGTGCACGAGCATGAACAGCAGGCCGCCGACGCCGACGGCGGCCAGCGCGCGGCCGGCCCCCTCGTCGAGGAAGCCGACCATGGCGGTGTCGACGAGGCCCATCGCCATCAGCAGGAGGTTGACGGTCGCGACCGGCACGGCGAGCCGGAACAGGGAGCCGTACTCCTGGCGCAGCGGGGAGGCCATGGCGGGTCCTCAGCGCCGCCGGGCGGCGACCTGGAGGTGGCTGGCGAGGCCGAGCCAGTGGGGGCGGGCGTGGACCCGCTCCTCGGCCTGGAGCAGCAGCTTGCGCCAGCGCGGGTCCTCGAGCCAGCGCTCCTGGTCGCGCTGCACGATGCAGGTCTTGCCGATCGTCGACAGCGGCTCGAAGCCGGCCTTGTCGAAGAGGTGCTCGAGCTCGCCGGGCTCGAACATCTTCATCGGGAAGGCCTCCTCGCTGCGCCGGGCGAGCCACGCGGTCCTGCCGGTGCGGCACAGCTCGAGGGCCTCGTCGGGCGTGGCCGCGCCGAGCAGGGAGCGGACGCCGGCGACGCGGTTGTCGACGGACAGCACGACGACGCCGCCCGGGGCGACGACGCGGGCCAGCTCGGCCAGGGCCCGGCGGGGGTCGTCGCAGAACGACAGCGGGTCCCCCTGGGCCGTCGCGAAGGCGAGGCTGTCGGTCGCGACCTCGGCCATGTCCTCGAGGCCGGCCTGGACCCAGGCCAGCTCGCGCCCCCTGGTCCCGTCCTCCTCGACCCGGGCCCGGGCCTGCTCGAGCATGGCCCCCGAGGGGTCGAGGAACACCAGGTCGAAGCCGGCCTTGAGCAGGCGCCGCCCGAACCAGCCGGTCCCGCAGCCGAGGTCGGCCGCCCGGGCCGGGCGCTCGGCTGGGAGGAAGGGCTTGAGGTGGCGCCAGCTGAGCTCGCGGTAGAAGCGCCAGTAGGGCCGGTCGTAGACCGCGTCGTAGCGGCCGGCGACCCGGTCGTGGTAGCGGCGGTTGCTGCGGCGGACCATCGGCGAGGGGCGGGTGGCGAGGGAGGGGAGCGGGGAGCATAGCGGCCGCGGGAAGAACTCCGGCGCCCGGGCGTCCCAGGGCCGTCCGGGCGTCGCCATGGGCCGCCCCGCCTCCGCCGTGGTCAGGAGGGGGAGGGTCCGGGTAGGGTTGGCGCCCCGATGGAAGCTCCCGGCATGCACAAGTCCCTGGCGACCCTCACGTTCCTGATCCTCCTGGGCTGCGGCTCGACGACCCCGACCTACGAGCGGCGGGCCCGGCAGGAGTTCGCCATGGCCAACTACCAGGTCGCCGAGCAGCTGGCCCGGCGGGCCGTCGAGGAGAACCCCGGCGACGCGCGCCTCGCGGAGCTCTACCGCCAGTTCAACCTCGCCGCGACCCTCGACCGGGCCCGGGACCTGATCCACGTCGACAAGGAGCTCGAGGGCATCGCGATCCTGCGCGGCGTCCTCGAGGAAGACCCGGCCAACGCCGACGCCCGCCGCTGGCTCAAGAAGGGCATCAAGAAGAAGACGGCCAAGCTGCTCCTCCAGGCCGAGATGGAGCTCACGGCCGGGCGCATGGCCGAGGCCAAGCAGCTCTGCCTCCAGATCCTCGACCTCGACCCCGAGTCGCAGGAGGCCCGCGACGGCCTGGCCAGGGTCGAGGAACAGGCCCTCCGGAACCTCGAGAAGGCCGAGCGGTTCTACCTCCAGGCCGTCGACGCCCGCGCCGAGCTCGAGTGGCAGCAGGTGCTCTACTACGCCGAGATCGCGCGCAGCTACGACCCGGACCGCGAGGATGCCCGCGAGCTCAAGCTCATGGCGTCCAAGCGCATCGCCCGGCTCCTCGTGCGCGTCGCCGAGGACACCCGCGCGGCCAAGCTGTGGGGGGCCGCGTCGCGGGCGTTCTCGCTGGCGGCCGACTACGAGGAGCGCAACGACCCGGCCACGGCCAAGGAGCTGCGCGGGAAGGCCGACGAGATGGACCAGGAGCAGGAGGCCGACGCCCTGCTCGACCAGGCGCGGATGCGCCTGATCTCGGGCCGCTTCGACGACGCCGTCGCCCTGCTCGAGCAGGCCGACCCGCTGTGCCACCACGACCGCGTGCGCTTCACCGAGCTGCGGTTCGAGATCCGCAACGCCAGGGCGAAGGCCGCCTTCGAGCAGGCCCGCCGGCTCGAGCGCGACCACCGCTTCGACGAGGCCCTGGAGATCTACCGCGGGCTGGTCGACGGCCTCGGCGGCGACGAGGCGACCAAGCGCATCCGCTCGATCGAGGAGACCCTCAAGCGCGTCGAGGAGCTCTACGGCCAGGCGGCCAAGCTCGAGGCCGAGGGCAAGCTCGACGAGGCCGAGGGCCTGTGGCGCGAGATCCGGGCGCTGCACCGGCGCTACAAGGACGTCGACGAGAAGCTGCGGGCCCGCGGCTCCTGAGCCGATGGGGCGGCGCCGCGCCGAGTCCGACGGGCCCCGCGTGGACCCGGTCCAGCTGACCGTGTTCCACGAGCTGTTCGCCGCCGTCGCCGAGGAGATGGGCGAGCTCCTGCACGGGACCGCGCCCTCGGTCAACATCCGCGAGCGCCGCGACTACTCCTGCGCCCTGTTCGACCCGGCGGGCCGCCTCGTGGCCCAGGCCGCCCACATCCCGGTCCACCTCGGCTCGGCGGCGCTGTCGGTCGCGGCCGTGCGCGAGCGCTTCCCGGCGATGGTCCGCGGCGACGCCTTCCTGCTCAACGACCCGTACGCCGGCGGGACCCACCTGCCCGACCTGACCGTCGTCGCGCCGGCCTTCCCCCGCGCCGACGCCCGGCCCTGGTGCATCGTCGTCCGCGCCCACCACAGCGACGTCGGCGGCAGCCGGCCCGGCTCGATGGCGCCGGCCGCCGACCTCCCGGCCGAGGGCCTGCGCATCCCGCCGGTCGCCCTGCTGCGCCGCGGCCGCCCGGTCCGGGAGGTCTGGGACCTGGTCCAGGCCAACACCAGGACGCCGGCCCAGCGCGAGGGCGACCTGCGCGCGCAGCTCGAGGCCTGTCGCCTCGGCCAGCGCAGGCTCGACGAGCTGTGGCGGCGCCGCGGTCTGCAGGCCTGCCGGCGCGCCGTGCGGGCCCTGCACGCCTACAGCCGGAGGATCCTGGCCGAGCACCTGCGCGGCCTCGCGCCCGGCCGCCACGCGGCCGAGGCCGTGCTCGAGGGCGACGGGGTGACCGACGCCGACCTCGTCCTGCGGCTCACGCTCGAGGTCCTCGCCGGCGGCCGGCTGACGTTCGACTTCCGGGCCACCGACGACCAGGGGCCGGGCTGCCTCAACGCCAACCCGGCGATCACGCTGGCCGCGATCCTGCACTTGCCTGCGCTGTCTCGTGCCCGGCGAGGTCCCGACCAACGCCGGCCTGCTCGACTGCGTGACCCTGCTGACCCGCCCCGGCAGCCTGTGCGAGCCGCGCTTCCCGGCGGCCGTCGCGGGCGGCAACGTCGAGACCTCGCAGCGGCTCGTCGACCTCTGCTTCGAGGCCCTCGGTCGCGCCGGCGCCGAGGTCCCGGCCGAGAGCGCGGGGACGATGAACAACCTCTCGCTCGGCGGCTACGACGACCGGCGCGGCGAGGCCTTCGCGTTCTACGAGACGCTCGGCGGCGGGGCCGGCGCCAGCGCCGAGGCGGCGGGAGCCTCCGGCATCCAGACGCACATGACCAACACCCGCAACACGCCGATCGAGGAGTGCAGGCTGTCCATGCCCCTCGTCGTCGAGCGCCTCGCGCTGCGGCCCGGCACCGGCGGGGCCGGTCGCCACGCCGGCGGCGACGGCCTGGTCAAGGAGCTGAGCTCGCCCGTGCGCCTCTCGGTCAGCCTCCTCGCCGAGCGCCGCCGCCACGGCCCGGCCGGCCGCGCCGGCGGCCTGCCCGGCGCGCCCGGCGACCAGGCCCTGCTCCACCCCGATCGTGACGAGCCCCTCCCGGCCAAGGGCGCCTTCGTGCTCGAGCCCGGGCAGCGCCTCCGCATCGAGACTCCCGGTGGCGGCGGCTTCGGCCCCCGCGTGCGTGACCGACTCGTTATCGACCGGGGTTCGGGAGTCCCTGGTAATGCGAGGCCCGAACCGGTCCGGACTTCGGGACGCTTCGGACCACGCACATGGTACGTCCCTGTACTTGTGGTGTGACCGTCCGGGCCATGGGCGATTGGACCCGCTCGCCGGCCCGAGGACCGTCCCTGCAACGATGCGTGAGACTCCACGCGTCGTCGTGCACCGGGGACATCGCGCTGGTCTCCGCGGTGACGGGGTCAACGAGCACAGGCGAAGAGACCCGGGGCCCGTCACCGAAGTCGACTGCGCCGCGATGTCCACCGGATGCCCGACGACACGAGTGGACACACCCTGCGTTGCAGGGACGGCGACTCCGTGACGAACGAAGTTCATTGCCCTGGCACCGGGACACCCTCACGACTGTCAGAGGACGAATCCCCGCGATCGTGACCGTCCGACCTGACGTTCCGAAACCAGGTCGATGCCTCATCACCACATGGACCCCGGAGACCTCGACCACGAACGGCACTTCGACCGACGCGGTCCAGCCGTAGGACGAATCCTCGGTCCCGTCTCCGGACACGGTTCCGTCTCCGGACACGATTCCGTCTCCGGACACGGTTCCGTCTCCGGACACGGTTCCGGATACGGTTCCGGTTCCGTCTCCGGCTCCGGTTCCGGTTCCGGATACGGTTCCGGATACGGTTCCGGTTCCGGATGCGTCTCCGGCTCCGGTTCCGGTTCCGTCTCCGGTTCCGGCCCTACCCCTTCTTCTCCGGCCCCCTCGGCACGGGGAGGTACTCCACCGACGGTTGGTGGCGCGTCGGCTGCGGATACAACGCCATGAGGTCGAGGACGGCCTCGGGCATGTCGGTCTCGATCGGGAGGCCGAGGGCCTTGGCGTCCTCGACGAGGATCGGGTGGTCGTGGGTGAAGCTCCCCGCGCAGAGCGTGTCGGCGAGGGTCTGGGCCGTGGCGTCGCCGAGGCGGGGGCCGCAGAGGGCCTTGATGGCGGCGCAGATCTGGACCTGGGCCTTCTCGGCCTGGTCGGCGAGGACGAGGGTGCGGTCGTCGATCCGCTCGATCGGCTTGTGCTCGACGACCTTGCGCAGCGAGACGCCGGGCATGCCGTCGAGCTGGGGGTCGACCGGCCCGAGGACGGCGTGCTCGGTCATGATGATCCGCGCGGCCGCCAGGGCGATCAGCGTCCCGCCGGACATCGCCATGTGGGGGACGAGGACGCGGACCTCGCCCTCGCGACGGGCCAGGGCCCGCGCGATCTGCATCGACGGCAGGACCAACCCGCCCGGGGTGTGCAGCACGAGGTCGATCGGCAGGGACGGGTCGGTCAGGTGGATCGCCCGCAGGACCTGCTCGGCGTCGTCGACGTCGATGTAGCGGAAGATCGGGAACCCGAGCAGGCCCATCGTCTCCTGGCGGTGGACCATCAGGATCACGCGTGAGCCGCGCTCCTTCTCGAGCCGGCCGATGAGGCGCTGGCGCGAGTTCTCGAGCAGCTTCTGCCGCAGGACCGGCTGCAGCATCAGCAGGAGGAACAGGATCCAGATGAATTCCATCCAGCGACCTCAGCGATAGCGGGACGACCGGCGTCCCTTGGGCAGCCAGGCGGACTCCCGGCCGAACTCGTCGGGCTGCAGGCAGCGGCGGCCCGTGCCGGGCAGGAACAGCAGGAGCAGGAGGATGCCGGCGGCGAAGCCGCCGACGTGGGCCCAGAACGCGATGTTGGACACCTGCTGGCCCCCGAGCGACTCGGACGCCCCGCTCCAGAGCTGCAGGCCGAGCCAGAGCAGCAGGAAGACCTGGGCCGGGACGACGAAGAACAGCGGGATGAACAGGATCGGGACGAGCATGACCAGGCGGCTCGTCGGGAACAGCACGAAGTACGCGCCCATGATCCCGCTGATCGCGCCCGAGGCGCCGACCGTCGGCACGACCGAGCCGTGGGTGATCGTGGCGTGGACGAAGCCGGCGATGGCACCGCAGCACAGGTAGAACAGCAGGTAGCGCCAGGGGCCGAGGCGGTCCTCGACGTTGTCGCCGAAGATCCACAGGGTCCACATGTTGCCGAGCAGGTGCAGGACCCCGCCGTGCAGGAACTGGCTCGTGACGAGGGTCGCGAGCGACCAGCCGGGGACCTGCGGTCCCTGGAGCCCGACCGGGAGCGCGGCCCGGTCCGGCACGACGCCGAGCGCGTAGATCAGGGCCTGCAGCGTGTCCGGGTCGAGCCGGAACTCGAGCAGGAACACGAGGGCGTTGGCGGCGATCAGGCCGTAGGTGACCTTGGGGAAGCAGCGGCTCGGGATGCTGTCCGCGAGCGGGATCATCCCGGGTCAGGGGACGCGGTGCTTCTTGGGGTCGCCGCCCCGCAGCGTGCCGGGGTTGGGCGCGACGACGAAGAGCTCACCCTCGGGCATGGCGCGGATCTCGCGGACGACCCAGCGCAGCGGCTCGGCGCCGCGCTGCCTCGCGTGGTCGAAGCGCTGGTCGAACACGAGGCGCTCCCAGGGGAGGTTCCAGACCTCCTCCCGGCCCTCGGAGCCTTCGAAGTCTTCGAGCACGAACACGCGGTAGGCGGGCATGGCGATGGTCCGGGGAGCTCGCGCGGCACGCGACCGGCGAGGGCGCGGAATCTACCCGCCTGCGGCCGCGAGGGCGAGGCGGATCCCGCGCCGCAGCAGCGGGCTCAGCGCCGCGTGCTCCCGCTCGCGCCGCCTGAGGTCGGCCAGCGCCCGGACGGCGCGGCCCCGGCGGCGGCGCGGAGCGCCAGGACGTGACGGTTGTAGTCGTAGAGGGCGTCGCCGCGGTGCTCGGGGGCGTGCCGCTCGAGCAGGTCCGAGGCCTCGCCCGGTCGGTCCAGCCGCTCGAGGCAGCGCGCCCTCGCCAGCCGCAGCAGCAGGCGGGTCCGCGGCGAGGGGTCCTGCCGACCGCTGGCCGCGAGCACCTTGAGGGCCGCGTCGGCGCGCCCGGCCGCGCGCAGCCGCTCGGCCTGGATCAACGCGAAGCGCGGGTGGCCCGGCTGCAGCAGCCGCCCGGCGGCGAGCAGGGCGCGTGGGCAGGGCGCCGGCTCGCGGGACAGGCGGCGCAGCCAGCGCAGGGCCCGGCGCTTGCGGTCCCGGGCGCGGAGCCCGGGGCGAAGCTGCGCTCGCCGCCGAGCGACGTGAAGCGCTCGAGCACGCGGCGCAGGCGCTGGATCGCCGGGCCGGGCCGCGGGCGCGTCCCGCAGAGGTCGGGCAGCTCCTGCTCGGTGCGCTCCCGCAGGAGCTCGTGGACCGCGTCGGCCAGCCGCGCGAACCAGAACTCCTGGTGCTCGGCGTCGCGGCCGAGCTCGCGGCCGAGGCGTCGCAGGCGCTCGCGCAGCACGCGCACCGGCAGGTCCAGGTTCCGGCCGACCTCGGCCAGGTGGAGGCGGCCCGACCCTTGCAGAGCTCCCCGAGCGGCAGGGCCTGGAGGCGGTCCCGGAGCGCACGGCTCGACGGGGTCAGGGCGGCCTCGTCGTGCGCCGCCGCTCCGGTCGCCCGCGGGGCCACGGGCTCGGGCCCGCCCTCGGCGCGTCGGAGCCGCGGCCGGCGCAGCAGCCGATAGCCGGCGTTGGCGACGACCCGGCTGCCGCTGCGCTGCGGGTCCACGGCGGTCTCGCCGGACAGCACGGCCACGACGAGCTCGTTGAGGAGCTCGAGCCCCTCCTCGCCGGAGCGCAGCCGGTCGACGTCGGTGAAGCGGAAGCGCGCCATGCTCCCGAGCGCGCCGAGGAAGGCCTCGCGCAGGACCTGCGCCAGCGCGGGGTCGTCGAGCCTGCGGGCCAGCTCGGGCAGGACCTCGTCGAGGACCCTGGCCGTGCGGCATCGGTCGAGGTTGCGGGTGGCGGGCATTGCGGAGCAGCGTAAACTGAGCGGCCGGGGCGACAAGCCCGCGACCGCAGGCCCGATCGTCGCCCCGTGCGCAGGGTTTCCCCGTGGCCGCGCCGGCCTCCGCTCCGGCGTCGCCGACGCGCGCGGCCGCGGTGGCCGGCGCCCGCAGGCCGCGACGGGGAAGCTCCGCGGCGCGTGGAACGACCACTGGGCGTCGATAAGATCGTCGCCTTCGTCGGTCCGGAGCCGGGCCGTCGACGGTCCGGCAGGGAGACGCATGGCGACGTTGGTGTTCGGTGCCCAGTGGGGCGACGAGGGGAAAGGCAAGATCATCGACCTCCTTGCCGAGGAGGCCGACCTCGTCGTGCGGTACTCGGGCGGCAACAACGCCGGCCACACGGTGGTGGTCGGCGACACCCGCTACGCCCTCCACCTGCTGCCGTCCGGCATCCTCCGTCCGGGCACGCGCAACATCATCGGCAACGGGGTCGTCATCGATCCCTGGCACCTCGCCGAGGAGATCAAGGGGCTGCGCGGGCTCGGCGTCCCCGTCGTGCCGGGCGAGAACCTGCTGATCAGCCCCTGCGCGCACATGGTCCTGCCGTACCACAAGGAGCAGGACCGGATCACCGAGGAGGTGCGCGGCAAGGGCAAGATCGGCACGACCGGCCGCGGCATCGGCCCCTGCTACCAGGACCGCGCGAACCGCACCGGCCTGCGCATGGGCGACTTGCTCGAGCCGGCGTACCTCAAGGAGCGGCTGACCGCGGCGGTGGTCTGGAAGAACCACTTCCTCGCCGGCTTCGGTCACCCCCCGCTCGACGCCGACCGGCTGTACGACGACCTCCGCGCGGCCTGCGCCGAGCTCGTCCCCGCGATCCAGGACACGAGCCTCATGCTCCGGCGGGCGCTCCGCGACGGCCGCACCAAGGTCCTGTTCGAGGGCGCCCAGGGCCTGATGCTCGACGTCGACCTCGGCACCTACCCCTACGTGACCTCGACCTCGGTCGCCGCCGGCGGCGTCGGCGGCGGGGCCGGGGTCTCCCCCCGGGCCGTCGCGCGCGTGCTCGGCGTCGCCAAGGCCTACGCGACACGCGTGGGGGAGGGGCCGTTCCCGACCGAGCTCACGGGGCCGGAGGGCGCGATGCTCGGCGAGCGCGGCCGCGAGTTCGGCACGACGACGGGGCGCCCGCGGCGCTGCGGCTGGCTCGACCTCGTCGCGCTGCGCTACGCGATCGAGGTCACCGGCTGCACCGAGCTGGCCCTGACCAAGCTCGACGTGCTGTCGGGGCAGCCGGTCGTCCGGCTCGGCACGGCGTACGAGATCGACGGCCGGCGCCACGATGATTTCCCGGCCGGCCTGCCGGGGCTCGCCAGGGCGCAGGTACAGTACCAGGAGATGGAAGGCTGGACCGAGGACCTCGGCGCGATGCGCAGCTTCGATGAGCTCCCGGCGCCCGCGCAGGCCTACGTCGAGCGGCTCGAGCGCGAGCTCGGGGTCGGCATCCCGATCCTCAGCATCGGCCCCGGCCGCGAGGCCGTGATCTACCGGCACGTGCAGGCGAGGAGCTGACCGCCCTTGGCCGATCCGAAGAGCCCCCGGGGCCTGCCGCGCGCGGTGGCCATCATCATGGACGGCAACGGCCGCTGGGCCCGCCGCCGGGGCCTGCTCCGGACCAAGGGGCACGAGCAGGGCGTGCGCGCGGTCCGGGACACGGTCACCGAGTGCGCGCGCCTCGGCCTCGAGGCGCTGACCCTGTACGCGTTCTCGGCCGAGAACTGGAAGCGCCCGCGGCGCGAGGTGCGCTTCCTCATGGACATGCTGCAGCGCTTCCTCGTCGAGGAGCGCCCGACCCTGATGGACAACGGCGTCCGCCTGCTGTCGATGGGGCGCCTCGAGCAGCTGCCTGACGACGTGCTCGCGACCCTGCGCGAGACCGAGGCGCTCACGGCCGGCAACGACGGCCTGCGGCTGTGCCTGGCCCTGAGCTACGGCGGCCGCCAGGAGCTCGTCGACGCGGCCCGCCGGGTCGCCCGCGAGGTCCGCGAGGGCCTGCTCGACCCCGAGGACGTCGACGAGGCCTGCCTCGCCGAGCGCCTGTACCGGCCCGAGCTGCCCGACCCGGACCTGCTGATCCGGACGGCCGGCGAGCTCAGGGTCAGCAACTTCCTGCTGTGGCAGATCTCGTATGCCGAGTTCTGGGTCACCGAGCGCTGCTGGCCCGAGTTCGGGGTCGAGGACCTGCACCGCGCCTTCGCCGCGTACGAGGGTCGGGTGCGCAGCTACGGCGGCCTCCCCGACCAGGGCCCGGCGGCCGGGGCCGCGGACGGGGTCCCGGCCGAGGAGCGCGGCCGCTGACATGGCGCTGACCGTGGAGCGCCGTCGCGCCCTCGGGATCCGCCTGGTCGTCGCGCCCCTGCTGCTCTGCGCCGTCGGCCTGATCTACTGGATCGACACGAGCCACGGCGGGGACGGGCGCTGGTCGGCCGCCCTGCTCGGCCTCCTCGGCCTCGCCGGGGTCGGGGAGTACCGGGCGATGACGCGCGGGGCCGGGCTCCCGGTCGCCGGCCTCCCCCTGCTCGTCGCGGCCGCGCTGCTGCACCTCGCGCCGTTCCGCGACGCGCCGCTGCTCGGCCACCGGCTCGTCGCCCCGATGGTCCTGCTGCTCGCGCTGTGCTTCGCCACGGCGGTCCACTCGTTCGGCCGGCAGCGGACCGAGCAGGGCCCCGAGCGGCTCGGCGGGACGCTGCTCGGCTTCGTGCTCGTCTCGATCCCGCTCTACCTCGGCCAGACCCTGGCCCTGCAGTCACCGCAGGCCGTGCTCTACGTCGTGCTGTGCAGCAAGGGCGGGGACATCGGCGGCTACCTCGCCGGCACGGCGCTGGGGCGCCACAAGCTCTGCCCGCAGGTCTCCCCCGGCAAGTCGGTCGAGGGGGCCGTCGGCTCGGCGGCCGTGTCCTGCCTCCTGGCCGTCCTGCTGGCCGAGCCCCTGATCCCGCTCGAGACCGCCATGGTGGCCGGCTGGCAGCTCGCCATCCTGGGGCTCCTGCTCAACGTCGCGACCCAGTGCGGGGACCTCGTCGAGTCCCTGCTCAAGCGGCGCTGCGGGATCAAGGACTCGTCGCGGCTCCTGCCCGAGCACGGCGGGGTGCTCGACCTCGTCGACTCCCTGCTGTTCTCCGTCCCCCTGTTCTACTTCGTCTTCCAGTCCCTGCCCTGAGGCCTAGATGACGGCAGAAGTCCGGCTCAAGAACGTCGAGGAGGCCCGCACGATCCTCGGGCCCCTGGACCGCAACGCCAACCTCCTCCGCGAGGCCTTCGAGGTCGACCTCGTGCACCGCGGCGACGCGCTGCGCATCCTCGGCCCGGACGACAAGGTCCAGGCCGTGCGCGCCCTGCTCGAGCGGGCCCTGTAGCACATCCGCCGCGGGCACGCGCTGACCCACCGGGAGATCGCGAGTTGGATCGCCGGCGACGGCGAGGTCGCCGGCGGCCCCGAGCCCGAGCGGGCGGCGCCGCGGCCGAAGGCCGACGTGCCCAAGCCCGCCGGCGTCGTGCCCCGGACCGAGGGTCAGAAGCACTACCTCCGCGCGATGCAGACGCACGACGTCTGCCTCGTCATCGGCCCCGCCGGCACCGGCAAGTCCTTCCTCGCCGTCGCCCAGGCCGTCGCCGGCCTGCGCAGCGGCAGCTACAAGCGCATCGTCCTGACCCGGCCCGCGGTCGAGGCCGGCGAGAAGCTCGGCTTCCTCCCCGGCGACTTCCAGGCCAAGGTCAACCCGTACCTCCGCCCGCTCTACGACGCCCTCGGCGACCTCCTCGACCCCGGCGTGTTCCGGCGCTACATGGAGGGCGACCTGATCGAGGTCTGCCCGCTGGCCTACATGCGCGGCCGGACCCTCAACAACGCCTACATCATCCTGGACGAGGCCCAGAACACGACCGTGTCGCAGATGCGGATGGTGCTGACCCGGATGGGGGAGGGCAGCAAGGTCGTCGTGACCGGGGACGTGACGCAGGTCGACCTGCCCCAGGGGGTCCCGTCGGGCCTCGTCGACGCCGTCGAGCGCCTGCACGCCGTCAAGGGCATCACGGTCGTCGAGCTCGGCAAGGCCGACATCGTGCGCCACCCGGTCGTCCAGGGCATCGTCGAGGCCTACGAGCGCTCGCAGCACTACCGGCCCTCGCCCGAGGACCGCGGCCACAACCCCGTCCGCGGGCGGAAGCGCCGGTGAGCGACTGGCCGGCGATCGCGATCGAGGACGACCTCGCCCTGCCGCCCGGGCTCGACGAGGTCTTCGTCGTCCGCGTCCTCGAGGCCGCCCAGGCCAGCGGCGGCCGCCGCCTGCGCCTGTCGGTCCTCCTGTGCGGCGACCGGACGATGGGGGAGCTGCACGCGCGCTTCCTCGACGACCCGAGCCCGACCGACGTGCTCAGCTTCCCGCTCGAGCCCGAGGGTGAGCACGAGGCCGACGGCGAGCTCGTCGTGGACGTCGACGAGGCCCGGCGGCTGGCCGAGGAGCACGGCAACGCCTGGCTCGCCGAGGTCGCCCTGTACCTCGTGCACGGCGTGCTGCACCTCAGCGGCTGCGACGACCACGAGCCCGAGGACCTGGCCGAGATGAAGCGCCGGGAGGCCGACGCGATGCGCGCGCTGTCGTTGCAGGTCGCGGGCCGTCACGGTCCCGACGCGGACGACGACGCGCGCTGACGCGACGACGCCACGCGTCCCGGGTGTCGCGGAACACGACACGCGGTAGAAAATCCGCTGGATTCCGGAGCGCGATCAGTACACTGCGGCGACTGGTCCATCGGTGTAGGGAGGTGGATGCATGGCCTTGAACGAAGACGAGGCCCATGACCACGACCGGATGATCGGGCGCAACGGACGCGGCAAGAACCGGATCGAGCAGCCGGCCGACGACGGCGGGGTGCGTGACCGACGCAACGGTCGGGACCGCGAGGCTCCCAAGGCGGACCGCCAGAAGCGCAACGGCAGGGCCCGGCGCAAGGACGAGCGCAACGGCCGGACCGCGGGCCCCGAGGGCCGCGGGACCAAGGCCGGGGACGCCGGCCTCCAGGAGGAGCTCGACGCACTCGCCGACCTCGACGAGCACGCGCTCATCGACCTCGACGACCTCGAGGGCGACGCCGCCGCGCCCGAGGACCTGAGCTCGGAGCAGCTGTTCAAGCTGTTCCAGGACACCGGGGACACGGCCTGGCGCGACGCCCTCGTCGAGCGCCACCTGCCCCAGGTCCTCGAGCTGGCCCGGGCCCTCCAGGTCCGGCTCCCGCGCAGCGTCCACCTCGAGGACCTGTGCAACGCCGGCTACTGGGGCCTGCTCCGCTCGCTCGAGACCTACGACCCCGAGAAGGGCGGCTTCCGCGTCTACCTCCGGATCCGCGTCCAGGGCGCGATGGTCGACGAGCTCCGGGCCATGGACTGGCTGCCCAAGCTGCTCCGCGCGCGGATCGAGCACCGCAACCGGGTCTCCGAGCGGCTGCGCTCCGAGCTCGGCCGCGAGCCGACCGAGAACGAGCTCGCGACCGAGCTCGACGTCGACCTCGACCGCTACCGGCGTTCGTACCCGAAGGAGGCGCCGACGGTCGCCTGGAACATCCTCGAGGGCGAGGACCGCGAGCAGGGCGGCCCGGACGGCAAGATCGTCAGCCTCGGCCTCCGCGGCCGCGAGGCCCACGGCGACGACCACCCCCTCAACCCGATGTACCGGCGCGAGCTGATCGCCCGGATCCAGGACCTCTGCACCGAGACCGAGTGGTCCCTCGTCGAGCTC
Source organism: Planctomycetota bacterium (assembly GCA_041398545.1). GTDB lineage: Bacteria > Planctomycetota > UBA1135 > UBA1135 > JAWKUM01. The sequence goes on from JAWKUM010000003.1 coordinate 185,772, forward strand.
CACTACTTCCGCGGGCTCAAGCTCCGCGAGGTCGCCGAGGAGCTGCACCTGTCTCCGGCGCGGATCTGCCAGATCCACGGCCGCGTGCTCCAGCGGCTCAAGGAGCGGCTGCGGGAGGAGTCCCACTCGATCTGACGGCCCCGGCTATCATCCGGGCGTGGACGTGACGTTCCTCGAGCCGGGCTCCCCGGTCCGCTTCCCCGACCCCCGACGCGGCGCCCCCGAGGGCCTCGTCGCCGTCGGCGGCGACCTCTCGATCGAGCGACTCCTGGCGGCGTACGACCAGGGCATCTTCCCGTGGTACTCGGAGTTCGAGCTGCCGCTGTGGTGGTCGCCGGACCCGCGCGCCGTGCTCGAGGAGGGGGCCTTCCACGTCTCGCGCAGCCTGCAGCGGTCGCTCCGCCGCCGGGAGTGGACGCTGACCTTCGACGGGGCCTTCGACCGGGTCATCCGGGAGTGCGCCGCCGAGCGCCGCGAGGGCACCTGGATCCTGCCCGAGATCATCGCGGCGTACGAGGAGCTGCACGCCCTGGGCCACGCGCACAGCTTCGAGGTCTGGGACGCCGACGGGGAGCTCATCGGCGGCATCTACGGCGTCCGGCGCGGCGCCCTGTTCGCGGCCGAGAGCAAGTTCCACCGCCGGGCCGACGCCAGCAAGGTCGCCCTGCTGGTGTGCCATCGCAGCCTGTTCCGGGCCGGCATCGGCCTGTTCGACGTGCAGCTCTCGACCCCGTACCTGGCCGGCCTAGGCGTCCGCGAGATCCCGCGCCGGGCCTACCTCGAGCGGCTCGAGGCCGCGCTGACGCGCGAGGTCGACCTGTCCGGGCTCGAGCCCGCGATCTAGGGCGGGGTCGCCCCGCGGCTCAGCCCTCGAGCGCCCGGGCCAGGGCCAGGAGCAGGGCCTGCTCGGCCCGCGCGCCGTACGGCCGGAGGGTCGGGAGCGAGGACCCGGCCTCGAACAGGTCGTCGTCGGCGCGTCCCAGGCGGCGCAGGATCGGCGTGCCGTCGACCGAGGCGACCTCGAGCACGCGGCAGAGGTCGACGACCCGACCCGAGGGGCGGGTCGACTCGATCCGTGCCGCGTCGAGGGCGAAGTCGGCGAGGAAGGCCTCGCGCGTCGCGCCGTCGACCTCGAGGGCGCTCGGCATGTACAGCACGAGCAGGCGGCCGCCGGCCGCACGGCAGCGGTCCCGCGCCCAGCGCAGGGTGCGCTCGAGGCCGCGGTAGCGGGCCGGCTCGTCGGGGACGCCGTCGCGCACGAGCGGCCACAGGCCCTTCGGCAGGCGGCCCCGGCCGAGGGGGCTGCCGAGGTCGCGGCCGAGCAGGCGCAGCAGCGGGATGCGGTCGAGCAGGGCGGGGCGCGGCGCGCCGGCGCCCGGCGGGGGCACGACGACCCCGAGCCCGCCGTCGGGGGCCTCGCGGATCCTTGTCCCCGGCCAGCCCCGGTCCTCGTCGCCGCCCTGGTCGGCGACGTCGGCCAGCGACAGGCACAGCACGACCGTGCCCGGGGCGACCGGGTCGACGCAGAGCAGGCGCTGCACGAGGCCCGCCCCGGGCGGGTGCAGGACCTGGAGCCGGACCGGCCCGGTCCCGCCGCCCGCGAGCAGGCCGTGCAGCCGGGTCCGGCGCTCGTCGAGCCGCGCCGGGTCGAGGGGTGCGGCTTCGAGGACGACGATCGACCGCGGGCCCGCCGGCTCGGGCGCGGCCGAGGGCCAGGGGCCGGGCCGGCGGTAGCCGACGCGGGGGTCGTGGACCCGCGGGCCGGCGACGTCGAAGGCCGCGGCCCTGCGCTCGAGGTCGAGGAACAGGCGCTCGATCAGGCCCGCCGCGACGAACAGGGCCAGCAGCAGGATCGCCAGGCGGAGCGTCAGGCGTGCCATGGAGCGGAGTCTACGCTTCCCTCGGGCCGGCACCGCGTCGAAGCTCGGGGCCATGAGCGAGGTCGGCGTGCACGGGGACTTCGTCGGGGCCTTCGGCGTGTGGCAGCGGGACGGCTGCACGCTCCTCGTCGGCAACCGGCGGCGGCTCCGCCCCGACGCGGAGCCGAGCCTGGTCTTCGACCTGCCCGGCGGCCGTGTCGAGCCCGGGGAGCGCCTCGTCGAGGCCCTCGAGCGCGAGTGGGGGGAGGAGTGCGGCCTCGCGATCCGACCCGGGCGGCTGCTGTTCGTCCAGGAGGGCCTGCGCCTCGTCGACGGCCGGCGGCGCTACGCCTGGCGCTCGTTCTTCTTCGCCGTCGAGGCCGACGGCGAGCCCGAGCCGGGCGACGACATCCACTCGGTGCTGTGGTGCCCGCGCGGGCGGCTCGTCGCCGTGCTCCACGCGCCGTACCACGCCGGCTTCCTGCGCTGGCTCGGGGACGGCGCCCCGCTGCAGCAGGACGTCTGGGACTGAGGCGGCGAGGCCGGGGCTCAGTCCTTGCGGACGCCGAGGAACACGCTGAGGTGCTTGGCCGCGGTGTTCTCGTTGGTCGCGTCGAGGATGACGAGGTCGCGGTAGTCCTCGGACATCGACCCCCGCCAGATCTGGTTGGAGTTGGCGTTGTCGAGCTGGAGGACGACCTCGCCCTTGGTGCCGACGTCCCAGGTCCCGGCGTACGAGAACTTGGCGTTGCCGAAGCCGTTCATCGCGATCTTGAACCCGCCGCCGAGCTCGAACTCGATGTCGCCGATCGCGACGTCGGTGCCGGCCAGGGTCGGCTCGGGGAAGATCGCGAAGTTGCCGAGGGCGTACTTGCCGACGACCTTGGACTTGATCAGGTCGGTGTCCGTCGTCCGGACCATGGCCATGACACCGACGTGGCCGTCGGAGGCGACCTCGTCGAACAGCAGGGCGAAGAACTTGCCGGCGCCGCCGTGGAAGATCCGCTTGCCGGGCTCGATGCCGCCGGTCTGGGTGACCTCGAGGTCGACGATGCCCTTGGCCGCGGGCACGGCCTTGCCGGTCGCGGTCGGCTTGGACCCGCTGCTGTCCTCCCAGCTCGAGTTGACGATCGTGCCGGTGGCGTCGAACTCGAAGCTGCCGAAGGCCGCCCGCGCGATGCGGTCGGGGTGCGGGGTCGTCGAGGACGGCGAGAAGGCCAGGGTCAGGCTGTAGTGGCGCCAGACCCCGGACATGACCGGCGTGCCGGTGTACTCGCGGACGCCGGCGAACAGGAACAGCCGCTCCTTGTCGAGCGGGACGTTGTCGTTGTTGCCGTCGAGGTAGAAGAACAGGTCCCCGTCGAGGTCGAGCCAGCCGGGGTAGCGGCGGCTGACCTGGCCGGAGTTCTTCTCGATGATCGTGAGCTGGCCGGTCGACTTGAGGTCGTACGGGTTGCCCTCGGGGAAGCTCGTGCCGGGGAGGAACGGGGCGTAGGTCCCGTCCTTCTTGAACAGCAGGGTCCCGAAGTCGGCCAGGACGACGCCCGAGGCCGGCTGCGCGACCGGGTATTCGAGGTAGCGGCGGTAGCCCGCGAACCAGCCCCAGTGGAAGTTCTCGTCGGCGAGCTTGACCTCGCTCGACGAGTTGAACTCCTCGCCGCCCTGCGAGCAGGCCGGGAGCAGCAGGAGCGGGAGCGCGAGCAGCGGGGTGGGTAGCTTCATCGGGGTCGAAAGGGGAGACCGGTGTTCTCGTCGGCGGAAGCGTGGATATCCTAACCCGGCGATGACCTGGTTCGCCCTGCCGTCGTCCCCATCTCCGACCCGGGGCCTGGTCCCCATGGCAGCGACGAAGCCCCGACGAACCGAGCCTTGAACCGCCCCGCGACCACAGCGCTCCTCGTCCTCGCCTGTGCCTGCGCGGGGCCGACCCGACCCGCCGAGCCCCGGCCCGACCGCGACCCGGTCGAGACCTACCGCGCGTTCGGGCGGCTGCTGGACCCGGGCCGGGCCCAGGCCTCGACGGCGGCGACGGTCGCGCCGGGGACGCTGTCGGCCGAGGAGCGGGCGGCGCAGGCCGAGGAGCGCAAGGCGGCCGAGGCCATGGCCCGCGACCTCGACCCGGCGCGGACCGCCTTCGACGGCCGGGTCGAGCACCTGGCGCACGCGTACTGGCTCGGCCGGGCCGGCCGCCTCGAGGGCGAGCGCGAGGTGCTGCAGCGCCTCTGCGAGGAGGAGCAGCGTTCTACGCCCGGCTCGAGCTCAGCAGGCGGGCACAGTTCCTGCTGTCCGAGACCGCCAAGGCCGTCGCGGAGCTGCGCGAGGCGCGCAAGCTGCGGGCCCGATGACGAGGTCGACTTCGAGCTGGCCCAGGCCCTGGTCGCCGGCGACGGCGACGGGCTCGACGAGGGCGGCGACGATGGGCGCTTCGTCGACGACAAGGCTCGGCAACCTGGCCATCCGCGTGCTGGCCGAGGGTCGCATGCGCCGCTTCGAGCCCGGTGGCCGAGGCCCTGCTGCACGCAGCGAGCGCATCGCGGCGCTCGGCGACAGCGCCACGCCGCCGGTGATGCGAGCAACTGCGCGCTGGCGGTTCAGCGGCGCCAGGGCGGCTGACGCCGCGCTGATGCTGCAGCCTCTGCGCCGAGGCCTGGCCCCAGCAGGGTGACGCGTTGCTGCTGCGGTTCGAACCCGCTGCGGGCCCTCGGCCTGTTCGACGAGGCCGGCAAGGCGCTCGACCGCTTCGCGGCCCCGCGTTCGCCCGCGAGCAGCACCGAGGCCGGCTTCGACGCCGACCGCTTCGCCAGGCCCGCGAGGACCTCGTGGCCGAGGCCAAAGGCAGCCGGCGCACCTACTACTCCGAGGTCGACTACGCCGCCGACCTCGTCCACAGCCCCGACCCGGCCCACCGGCGCCGGCCCGGCCGAGGTCATCCTCGGCTCGTCGGTGTCGAGCAGAGCGTCTGATCGAGGTCGCTGGCCAAGGACTGACCCGGCCAACCGCAACGAGCTGCTGATCGAGCTGCTCCGGATGCGAGGAGCCGACGCACCGCGACCCTGACCGCCGCGGTCGCCGACCGTCCCCGAGGTCCGGCGCACGGCATGCCCCGCTGCTGGCGCGGATCGACCCGGCCGAGGACGCCCAGGTCGAGCTGGTCCCTCCGGGCCGAGGACGACCGGGCCTGTTCGGCAGCTGCACGAAGAGCCTGCAGAAGCTCACCGGCAGAACCGCTACCTGGCCCCCGGCGACGAGCGCGACGCGAAGGTCCGCGAGGCCCTGCGGACGTTCTGGGCCGAGGCGGCTCCGAATGCCCCTCGAGGCGAGGCGGAGGGCAGGGGGCGATGACGATCCTGGTCTGCGGCGGGGCCGGCTACATCGGCTCGCACGGTCCGGCTGCTCCGGGAGCCGGGGCGAGGACGTCGCCGTCCTCGACGACCTCAGCGAGGGAGCACGCATGGCCGTGCCGGCGGGCGTCCGGCTGTTCCGCGTCGACCTCCAGGACCGCGCGGCGACGGCCGAGGCCCTGCTCGAGTGCCGGCCCGAGGCCGTGTTCCACTTCGCCGCCAACTGCTACGTCGGCGGGTCGGTGACCGACCCGGGCAAATGCCACCGTATCATCAGCACCTCAACCTCTGCGACGCGATGCTCGCCGCCGGGGTTAAGGCCATCGTATTCAGCTCGACCTGCGCGGTCTACGGCGTGCCGGCCGCGCGATCACCGAGGACCTGTGCAGGCCCCGATCAACCCATGCGGCCGGACCAAGCTGCACCGAGGCCTGCTCGACGACCACGCCGTCGCCCCACGACCTGCCGCGGCGTGCGGCTGCGCTACTCAACGCCGCCCCACGACGAAGGGCCCTCGGGGGAGATCGGCGCCGGACCGACCCGAGACCCACCTGATCCCGCTCGACGTGCTGCAGGTCGCCCTCGGCCAGCGCCAGGACATCGGATCTTCGGCACCGACTACGTACGCCCGACGGCACCTGCGTCTCGACTACATCCCGTCGTCGACCTGGCCGAGAGCCACGTCTGCCTCGAGCTCGAGGAAGGCGATGCGCGAGGGCCGCATCCTCGGCGAGGCCCAGCTGGCCTCGGCAGCGGGGCCGGGCACTCGGTCCGCGAGGTCATCGAGGCGGCGCGACGCGTGACCGGGCACGCCATCCCCGCCGTCGAGGAGGCCCGCCGGCCAGGCGACCCGCCGCAGCTGGTCAGGTCTCGGCGAGCCCACCGACGTGCTCGGGTGGCGGCCGCAGTTCGGCGACCTCGGCAGCATCCTGGAAACCGCGTGGAACTGGCATAGGCTCCATCCCGATGGGTACGGGGACGGGGACGCGCGCTGAGGCCTTCGACCTCTCCGGAGGTCCGCGGCTCCTATTACTCGGCAGCCCGGGTCGATGCTCCTCGCGGACGGCCGCGGCACGGCCGGCTACCTGCTCGTCGACGGGGGCGAGGCGACCCTGATCGACTGCGGACCGGGGACGCTGCTGCGGCTGGCCCAGGCCGGCGTCGCCCCGTCGCGCATCGGTCGGGTCCTGCTGTCGCACTTCCACCCCGACCACCACGCCGACCTCCTCGGGCTCTGTTCCACGCACCCAACCCGAGCCTCGTCGACCGGATCCCTGACCCGTGCTCAGGCCCGAGCGGCGGCTGGGCGGGTATCGACTTGCCCCGGCGCGGGCTCTGCAGGCCCTGGCTCGACGAGCCGGTCGTCGAGCTCGGCCTCGGCGCGTTCGCCCACGGCCGGCTCCGCGGCGAGCGTTCCCGGCCCGGCACTCGATGCCGGCCTACGCTACCGGCTCGGCTCGGTGACGGCGGTCCTGTACTACTCGGGCGACACCGGGCTCGGCGACGGCGTCGTCGCCTGCTGCCGCGACGCCGACCTCGCGGTCGTCGGCTGAGCTTCGAGGACGGCAGCGAGGACGACAGCCACCTGACCCCGGCCGGCATCCGCACAGCTCGTCGCCCGGGCCCGGCCTCGGCGCCTCGCGCTGACGCCGCTTCCGCCGCTGTGCTGCGTGCGCCGAGGACGGCTGTCGAGACCTTCGAGGACTCGCCGGCGTCGTCGTGCTCGAGGACCTCATCGGAGGTCGCGCCGTGAGCTCCGTCCTGGTCGCGTTGCTGGCGCTCGTGCCGCTGCAGGACCGGAGCGACGAGCCCAAGGGGCTCGGCCTCGACGCGATCGTCGCCGAGGCCGAGAAGCTCGACGTCCGGACCGGCGTCTACGTGCGGCTGCTCAAGCACGACGCGCCCGACTACCGGCACCGGTCCGAGGAGAGCTTCAGCCCGGCCAGCAACCACAAGCTGTTCACGGCCGCGCTGGTCTGCGAGGAGCTCGGGGCCGAGCACCGCTTCGTCGAGCGGTTCCGGTGGCACGCCGAGGAGGGCGTGCTGGCGGTCACGGCCGGCGGCCACCCGCTGCTCGGCCTCGACGGCAAGCCCGCCTTCGCCGGCCTCGGCGCCGAGCTCAAGCAGCGCGGGATCAGCGAGGTCGCGCTACGGCTCGACCCCGGCCCGTTCAAGGGGCCGGCCCGCCCCGACGGTTGGCCCGACAACCAGACCGACCGCTGGTACGAGGCCCCGACCGGTCCCTTCGTCCTCGACGAGGGCTGCGTGACGCTGATCCTCGACCCGAAGGGGGCCGAGCGCGGACCCTGCGCCCTCGCCTTCGAACCGGTCGGCCTCGACCTGCCGGTCGACGGGGAGATCCTGCTGACCTCGGACAAGGCCAAGGGCGGGGTGTTCGGCGCCCTCGTCCGCGAGCAGGGGATCAAGGTCTGGGGCCGCTACTGGTCGGGGGCCCAGCCGCGTCGCGAGCGCATCGCCTGCGACGACCCGGAGCTCGTCTACCGCTCGGTGCTCGCGAGCGAGCTCGCCGCGGCCGGGGTCCGGATCACGGACCCCGCGGCGCCGGCCCCGCGGTCGGAGGGGGAGACCGTCCACGAGGTCGAGGCCCCGCTGTCGGGGGCGCTCGCGCGGATGCTCGGCGAGTCGATCAACTTCACGGCCGAGCAGTGCCTGCGGATCGTCGCCGGCCGGCACGGCGAGGCCAGCCTCGCGGCCGGCCGGGAGCTCTTGCAGAAGCGCTTCGCCGGGACGGCGCCCCGGGCCGAGGCCTGGCACGCCGCCGACGGCTCGGGCCTGTCGCGGGGCAACCTCACGAGCCCGCTGCAGGTCGGCAAGCTCCTGGCCGAGGTCTACGGCCGGCCGTGGCGCGAGGCCTACGTGGCGTCACTGCCGCGCAGCGGCGTCTCCGGCAGCCTGCTGCGCCGGCTGCAGGGCGAGATGCGGGGGCGGGTGCTGGCCAAGACCGGCTGGATCGCCGGGGCCTCGAGCCTGTCGGGCTACGTCCGCTGCGAATCCGGTGAGGTCGCGGTGTTCTCGATCCTGATGAACTACAACCGCCGGCGCGGGGGCCTCAACAAGGCGCTCAAGGACATCCAGGACCGGATCGTCGTGCGGATCAAGTCCCGACTCTGAGCGACCCGCCCGGGCCCAGGGACCCGTCCGGAACCGCTAGGATGGCCCCGCGTCGACCGCCACCCGTCCCACCCGCGCACCCGATCCCAGGAGAGCGCCCGATGTCGATCCGGCTCGCCGTCCTGCCCCTGCTGCTGCTCGCCCACGCCCTGCCGGCCCAGGTCCCGGTCGGCCGCAAGGTCCCGGACATGGAGTGGGAGACCGTGTTCGAGTCGGACCCGAAGGACATGGAGGCCTGCAAGGGCAAGCTCGTCCTGCTGTACTTCCTGCACGGCAAGTACGCGCGGGACCGCGAGGAGGTCGCCAAGCTCAACGGCTGGTACGAGCTGTTCAAGAACCGCGGCCTGCTGGTCCTGTGCGTGTTCAAGGAGGGCGCCGGCCAGCTCGGCAAGTGGGTCGACGAGTACAAGATCAAGTTCCCGATCGTGTCCGGGCCCAAGGTCTACGACGCGCTCAAGGTCGCCGTCACGCCCTCGTACTACCTCGTCGCCGGCGACCGCAAGGTGCTCGAGCGGGACTGGGGCGAGGAGCCGTCCCGGGCCCGGATCGAGTCCTTCCTGGCCCGGCACGTGGCCCCGCTGGCCCTGCCCGAGGACGCGCGCTACGCGGCGATCAAGGCCGCCTGGGACGCCCGGCACTTCGGCGAGGTCGCCGAGGCCATCGTCGCCGCCAAGGAGGCCGCCGGGGACGACGCCGAGGTCAAGGGCGTCCTCGACAAGGCCCAGGAGTCCCTGACCGGCCAGCTCCGCAACGTCGGCACCGAGCTGGAGCTGCTCGAGAAGGGCCCCGACTACTGGGCGGCCTTCCAGCGCTTCGAGGATCACGGAGCAGGATGCGGGCCTGGCCATCGCCGACCGGGCCGAGCAGCTCCGGCGCAGCTTCCGCAGCGACAAGGACATTCCGGCCGAGATCAAGGCCATCGGGCGAGCTGCGCAAGCTCCAGAAGACCTACGACCCGGAGTAGGTGACTGCCAGCGCCGCAAGCTCATGGACAAGCTGCGGACTTCTGCCCAAGCTACTCAGGGCATGGCCGCCGGCCGCCTGGCCTCCGACGTGCTCCAGAAGCTCTACTGAGGGTCTCAGATGGAATGAGAGGGCCGGTCGCTCCACGCAGTCACCCCAAATGGGGCTGCATGAATAGGAGACGACCGACCCATGACTCACGCTACCACCACTTCCTCCCATCTGACCATCGGCTTGGACGTCGGCGACCGCACGACCCACTACTGCCTGCTCCGGGACCGTGAGGTCGGCAGGGGACACTTCCCTGACGACCGGGAAGGGCCTCGACCGCGCCTCCAGGCCCACGCCGGCTCCCGGGTGATCCTCGAGGCCGGCTCGCAGTCCCCGTGGATGTCCCGGCACCTGCTGGGTCTCGGCTTCGTGGTCCACGTCGCCGATCCCAGGCGGGTCCAGCTGATCGCCAAGGACCCCAGGAAGACCGACCGGCGGGACGCCGAGCTCCTGGCCCGGAGCACGGCATGCCCGAGTTGCTCGGCCGGGTCCACCACCGGAGCGAGCAGGCCCAGGCGCGGACCTGGCCATGATCCGGGCCCGGGACCAGGTCGTGCGGCCCGTGCCTCCTCGTGCAGTGCGTCAGCCTGACCGGGGTCCTTCGGTCTCCGCCTGCCCTCTGCCTCGACGAAGGGCTTCGGCAAGAAGGTCCGCGGACTCGTGCCGCAGATCCTCCTGCCTGCGGTCGAGCCGCTGCTGGATCAGATCGTGGCCCTGTCGGCGACGATCCGACCCATGACCGCTGCATCGGGAAGGCCGCCGAGGAGCGCTACCCCGAGGCCGCTGCAGCAGGTCCACGGCGTCGGACCGCTGACATCGATGGCCTTCGCCCTGACGATCGAAGAGCCGACCCGCTTCGACGACAGCCGGCGCGTGGGGTCCTGGGTCGGCCTGTGTCCGCGGAGCCAGGCCTCCGGCGACAAGGCCTCGAGCTCGGGATCAGCAAGTCGGGCGACGGCTACCTGAGGCGGCTGCTCGTCCAGTGCGCAGCACATCCCGGGCCCCTTCGGCAAGGACGGCGACCTGCGACGCTTCGGTCTGCGCCTCGCGGCCAGGGGGATGACGATCCGCGAAGAAACGCGCGGTCACGGCTGGCCAGGAAGCTGGCCGTGCTGCTGCACCGCCTGTGGCGTCACGGCCTGAGCTACGACCCGGCTCCATGACGCCGACAGGGAAGGCTGCTCGCCTGTCGGCCTGAGCCCGACCCGACCGAGGAACACACGGAGAGGAGTGCGCCCAGCGCCTGATCCCATGAGCAGAGGACTCACCGCCCGATCCCGGCGCGACTGCGACAGTCTCTGGCCCTCGAGGCCGCGTCTCAGATCGGCAGCGCCGGATCGGACGGATTCCAAGGTGCACCGGCCTCGAAGCGAGGCCCCAGCGAGTGCGGATAGAAGCCTGCGGAGCTGACGCCACCCCGGACAGGCGCCGCCGCGTGCCGGCCCTCGCCGGAAGGAGCCAGAGAGAAACCAGCTGAACTGACCGGCCCTCTCATAGAAGAGACTCGAGGGAAGGGTTTCCCGAAACCCTTCCGTTCAGGCCACGTGGAAGGAACAGTTTCCTGTCGATCCGGCAGTCCCTGACACCCTGACAGGAAGCGCATGCGGGCCTTCGGGTGGGCCCACGGGCCGGCTGCAGCGGACGCGAGGCCGACCTGCCCGCTTCGGACCACTCCCGGCGGCTGCCAGGCTCTAAGACATGAGCCGATCGTCGACCCCTCCCTGCCGGCCGACCTCCGCGAGGTCCGGCCAGGCCCTGCGCCTGGCCCGCCGCCGGCCGCGTGGCCATGGCCCACCTCGACGGGCGCGGGGAGACCGACGGCACGGTCGAGTTCAAGGGCCGGCGCGAGCTCGTGACCGCGGCCGACAAGGCCGCCGAGAACGTCCTCGTCGACGGGATCCGCGAGCGCTTCCCCGCGCACGCCATCCTGGCCGAGGAGGGCGTCCAGACCCCGGCCGGCAAGGCCCACCAGACCACGAGGTCTGCTGGGTCCTCGACCCGATCGACGGGACGACCAACTACGTCCACGGGCACCCGTTCTGGTGCGTGTCGGTAGGCGTGCTGCGCGACGGCGCGCCCTGGGCCGGCGTCGTCCACGCCCCGGCGCTCGGCGGTCGCGACGGCGGCCAGAGCTACTGGGGCGCCGTCGGCCACGGGGCCTGGCTCGACGACCGGCCGATCCGCGTGTCCGGGACCGCCAGGCTGCGCGACGCCGTCGTCGGGACCGGCTTCGCGTACAACCGCAACGAGCCGGGGGTCAACACCAACCTCGGCAACTTCGGCAAGGTCCTGATGGAGGTCCGCGGCATCCGCCGCTGCGGCTCGGCCGCCCTCGACCTCGCCCTCGTCGCGGCCGGCCGCTACGACGCTGCTCTCCTGGAGCTGCACTCGAGCCTACGACATGTCGCGGGCGCCGCCCTGATCCCGCCGCCGGCGGCACGGTCACCGACCTCGGCGCGGGCGGCGACCCCTGTACCGCCACGAGGTCCTGGCCGCCAACGGCCACGTCGACGCCGAGTTGCGGCGCTGCGACCGGGGACGACAGGCAGGCGAAGCAGAAGGACCATGGACCACCTCAGGGTCGAAGGCGCGCGCGAGCACAACCTCAAGGGGGTCGACCTGACGATCCCGAGGGACGCCCTGGTCTGCTTCACCGGCGTCTCGGGCTCGGGCAAGAGCTCGCTGGCCTACGACACGATCCACCGCGAGGGCATGCGGCGCTTCCTCGAGAGCCTGTCGAGCTACGCCCGGCAGTTCATCGGGACGATGGAGAAGCCCAAGCTCGACCACATCGAGGGCCTGTCCCCGACGGTCGCGATCGACCAGAAGGTCGTGTCCCGCAACCCGCGCTCGACGGTCGGCACGGTCACCGAGGTCCACGACTTCCTGCGCCTCCTGTTCGCCCGCCTCGGCGTCCCGCACTGCCCCGACTGCGGGGCCGAGGTCCAGGCCCTGGCGCCGGAGCAGATCGTCGACCGCATGCTGGCCGCGGCCCGGCCCGGCGAGGCCCTGCAGGTCCTGGCCCCGGTCGTGCGCGGGCGCAAGGGCAGCTACCGCAAGGAGCTGGCCGAGTGGCGGCGCAAGGGCTTCGTCCGCGCCCGGATCGACGGGCGGATCCTGCGCCTCGACGAGGAGATCACCCTCGGCCGCTACCACACCCACGACATCGAGCTCGTCCTCGACCGCGTCAAGGCCGGGCCCGAGCGCCGCCAGCGCCTGCTCGACTCGGTCGCCCAGGCCCTCGACGTCGGCCAGGGCCTCGTCGCGGCCCTGCTCGGCGAGAAGGGCGAGGAGCGCTTCGAGCTGTGGTCGAGCCTGCGCTCGTGCCCGGCCGGGCACGGCTCGCTGCCCGAGCTCGAGCCGCGGTTGTTCTCGTTCAACAGCCCGCAGGGGGCCTGTGCGGCCTGCGACGGCCTCGGCGAGGCCCGCGGCGTCGCGGCCCGCCTGCTCGTCGCCGACCGCGACCGGTCCATCCGCGACGGCGCCCTGTACTGCCTCAACAAGAAGGGCTTCGTCCACTACTCGCGCTACCACCTCGACCACCTCGACGTCGTGCTCCGGGCCCACGGCGGCTCGGTCGACGCGCCGTTCCGGGACCTGTCCAAGCCGGCCCGCCGGGCCCTGTTCGACGGCACCGGCGACAAGGTCTGGGACTTCGAGTACCGGTTCGAGGGTCGGCGCGGCAAGGTCCGGGGTAAGGAGCGCAAGCCCTGGCCCGGGCTCGTGCCGCTGCTGCAGAAGCTGTGGGAGGACTACCACGTGCGCTCGCTGCAGCGCTTCCAGGACGTCCGCCCCTGCCCGGCCTGCGGCGGGGCCCGGCTCAGCAAGGCGGCCCTGGCCGTGACCTTCGAGGGCAACGACGTCGCGACGCTGTCGGGCCTGACGATCGACGAGGCCCGGGCCTGGTGCGCCGGCGCCCAGGCGCGTAGCCGCGGCCGGCGGGCGGGCCGAGGCCGTCGGCCGCGAACTGTTCCGCGAGCTCGCCGACCGGCTCGAGTTCCTCGGCAAGGTCGGCCTCGGCTACCTCTGCCTCGACCGGCAGGCCGGCAGCCTGTCGGGCGGGGAGTCCCAGCGGATCCGGCTCGCCGCCCAGGTCGGCTCCGGCCTCCGCGGCGTGCTCTACGTCCTCGACGAGCCCTCGATCGGGCTCCACGCCCGCGACAACGCCCGCCTGCTCGAGACGCTGCAGGAGCTGCGCGACCGCGGCAACACGGTCTGCATCGTCGAGCACGACGAGGCCACGATGCTGGCCAGCGACTTCCTGGTCGACGTCGGCCCGGGGGCCGGCGTCGAGGGCGGGGAGGTCGTCGCGGCCGGGACCCCGGCCGAGGTGTTCACGAGCGAGCGCTCGCTGACGGCGGCGTACCTGCGCGGGGACTGCCGCATCGAGCTGCCGGAGCGGCGCGGCCCGGCCGCCAAGGCCCTGGTCGTGCGCGGCGCGGCCCAGCACAACCTCAAGGACCTCGACGTCGGCATCCCGCTCGAGCGCTTCGTCTGCGTGACCGGGGTCTCGGGCTCGGGCAAGTCGAGCCTCGTCCACCACGTCCTGCACCGGGCCCTGGCCCGGGAGCTCAACGGCGCCGACACCGTGCCCGGGGCCCACGACGGGATCGACGGCATCGACGCGCTCGAGAAGGTCGTCGAGATCGACCAGAGCCCGATCGGGCGCACGCCGCGCAGCAACCCGGCGACCTACACCGGGGTCTGGACCGAGATCCGCGACCTGTTCGCCTCGCTGCCGGAATCCAAGGTCCGCGGCTACAGCAAGAGCCGGTTCTCGTTCAACGTCGAGGGCGGGCGCTGCGAGGCCTGCCAGGGCGCCGGGGTCAAGCTGCTCGAGATGCAGTTCCTCGAGCCGGTGCAGGTCCAGTGCGAGGTCTGCGAGGGGCGGCGCTTCAACCGCGAGACGCTCGAGATCCACTTCAAGGGCCGCAACATCCACGACGTGCTCGAGATGCCGATCGCCGAGGCGCAGGGCTTCTTCGCGCACCACCCGCGGATCCAGCGCTACCTCGAGGTCCTGGTCCGGATCGGCCTCGGCTACGTGACCCTCGGCCAGACGAGCACGACGCTGAGCGGGGGGGAGGCCCAGCGGGTCAAGCTGGCCGGCGAGCTGGCCCGGCCGACCCAGGGCCGGACGCTCTACATCCTCGACGAGCCGACGACCGGCCTGCACTTCGAGGACGTGCGCAAGCTGCTGGCCGCGCTGCAGGAGCTCGTCGACCACGGCAACTCGGTCCTCGTCATCGAGCACGACCTCGACGTCGTGCAGTGCGCCGACTGGGTCATCGACCTCGGCCCCGAGGGCGGCGAGGCCGGCGGCCGGCTCGTCGCCGAGGGCACGCCCGAGGACGTCGCCGCCGTGGCGGCCAGCCACACGGGGCAGGCGCTGAAGCCGCGGCTCCGCCGGCGCCGGGCCCGGGCGCGGCCGGGCCGGGGCCGCCGCCGGCCGGCCGACCGCGACCGCGACCTGCGCGTGTTCGGCGCGCGCCGCCACAACCTCCAGGGCGTCGACGCGCGCTTCCCGGCCGACAGCCTGACGGTCGTGACCGGGCTGTCGGGCTCGGGCAAGACCTCGCTCGCCTTCGACACGCTGTTCCAGGAGGGGCAGCGCCGCTTCATCGAGAGCCTGTCGACGTACGCCCGCCGCTTCCTCGGCCGGCTCGACCGCGCCCCGGTCGACCGCATCGAGGGCCTGCTGCCGGCGATCGCGATCGACCAGAAGAGCGCCGGCCGCAACCCCCGCTCGACGGTCGGGACCTCGACCGAGGTGCTCGACTACCTCCGCCTCCTGTTCGCCCGCGTCGGCCGGCCACACTGCCCGGACCATGGCGAGGCGCTCGTGCGCAACAGCCCCTCGACCCTCGCGGCCCGGGTCGCGGCCGAGCACGAGGGGGGACGGGGCTGGGTCCTCGCCCCGGTGTGCCTGCCGCAGGGGATCCTCGACGAGGACCTCGGCGACTTCTTCCGCGAGCGGGTCGAGGAGTGGAGGGAGGAGGGCTTCGTGCGCTACGCCGTCGGCGCCGAGGACGGCCGGCCGCGTCGCGGCCGCAAGGCGGGCGGCAACGGCACGCCCGCGGCCGGCGCGACCGCCACGGCCTCGCTCGTCGCCGAGCGCCGGCTCGACGAGCCGGCCACGGCGGCCGAGCTGCGCCGCGGCTTCCACCTGGTCGTCGACCGGCTGAGCCTCGGCCGGCGCACGCAGAGCCGGCTGGCCGAGGCCTTCGAGCTGGCCTCGCGCTGGGGCGACGGCCTCGTGGCCCTGGCCGAGCCCGAGCGCCCGGCCGAGACCTGGTCGCTCGACCGCTCGTGCAGCCGCTGCGGCTTCCACCTGCCCCTCGACCTGCACCCGCGCTTCTTCTCGTTCAACCACTGGTCCGGGGCCTGCCCGGCCTGCCAGGGCCTCGGCACGCGCATGCGCGTGTCCCTCGACCGCCTCGTGCGCCGGCCCGAGCAGCCGCTGTTCGGCGGCGCGCTGACGCGGCGCCTCGGCCCCGGCCTCAACCGCCTCCTGCACCCCGACCGCTCGGTCGCGCGCACGGCCCAGGCCATGGCCAGGGCCCACGGCTTCGACGTCCTCGACACGCCCTGGTCCAAGCTGACGGCGAAGCAGCGCGACCTCGTCATGGACGGCACCGGCGACCGCGCCTACGAGGTCGTCCTGCGCAAGACCCGCGGCAGCTCGGTCCGCGAGTACGCCCTGGAGGAGCGCTGGCCCGGGCTGCGGCCCCTGCTCGAGGAGCGGCTCGCCCAGACCGGCAGCGCGTCGGCGCACGAGCAGCTCGCGTCGGTCCTGGCCGAGGAGGCCTGTCCGACCTGCGGCGGCTCGCGCCTGTCGCCGGCCGTGCTCGGCGTGCGGCTCGGCGGCGAGCACATCGGCGCGCTGTCGCGGCGCACGGTCGCCGACCTGCGCGCCTTCCTCGCCGGGCTCGGGCTCGCGGGCGAGGAGGCCGTGATCGGCCGGGAGGTCCTGCGCGAGCTCGACCAGCGCCTCGGCTTCCTCGAGGAGATGGGGCTCGGCTACCTGGCCATCGACCGCAAGGCCTCGACGCTGAGCGGGGGCGAGGCCCAGCGCATCCGGCTCGCGAGCCAGCTCGGCTCGCGGCTGACCGGGACCCTGTACGTGCTCGACGAGCCGACGGTCGGCCTGCACCCGCGGGACACCGAGCGGCTGCTCGGCAACCTCGAGGGCCTCCGCGACCTCGGCAACACGGTGGTCGCCGTCGAGCACGACCCGCAGGTGCTCGGGCGGGCCGACTGGATCGTCGACCTCGGGCCCGAGGCCGGCCGCGGTGGGGGGCGCGTCGTGTACCAGGGCGAGCCCGCGGGGCTCGCCGGGGCCGAGGGCCACACGGCCGACTGGGTCGCCGGCCGCCGGACCTTCGAGGCCCGCGACGGCTGCCGCGAGCCCAAGGGCTTCGTCCAGCTCGGCAAGGTCCGGACCCACAACCTCCGGGGCATCGACGCCCGCTTCCCGCTCGGCTGCCTGACGGCCGTGACCGGCGTCTCGGGCTCGGGCAAGAGCTCGCTGGTCATCGACTCCCTGGTCCCGGCCCTGCGCGGCGAGGACGGGCCGTGGAAGCTCACGGGCCGCGGCATCGAGGAGCTCGTCGTCGTCGACCAGGACCCGGTCGGCACGACCCCGCGCTCGTGCCCGGTGACCTACACCGGGATCTGGACGCCGATCCGCGAGCTGTTCGCCAAGACCGAGGACGCGCGCCGCCTCGGCTTCGGCCCGAGCCGGTTCCTGTTCAACGGCGGGGACGGCGCCTGCCCGACCTGCGAGGGCCGCGGCGAGCTGCTGATCGAGATGCACTTCCTCGCCGACGTCTGGGTGACCTGCGACCTGTGCAAGGGCCGCCGCTACGACGCGGCCACGCTCGAGGTGCGCTGGAAGGGCCGCACGATCGCCGACGTGCTGCGCATGGAGGCCCGCGAGGCCGTCGAGTTCTTCGCGGCCCAGCGCCGCATCGCCCGCGTCGTCCGGACCCTCGTCGACGTCGGCCTCGGCTACCTCGAGCTCGGCCAGGGGGTGCACACCCTGTCCGGCGGCGAGGCCCAGCGCCTCAAGCTCGCCGCCGAGCTGTGCAAGCCCCCGCGCCCCGGCCTGATGTACGTCCTCGACGAGCCGACGACCGGCCTCGACCCCCAGGCCCGCGAGCGGCTGTGGGACCGGCTGCTCGCCCTCGAGAAGCGCGACAAGACCCTCGTCCTGACGACCCACGCGATGGACGAGGCCGAGCGGCTCTGCGACCGCCTCGTCGTCATGGATGGGGGCCGGATCGTCGCCGAGGGCGCGCCGGCGGCCCTCGTCCGCGAGCACGTCCCGCCGTTCGTCGTCGAGGTCCGCCTCGACGAGGGCGCGGCCTTCGACGAGGGCGCCTTCGCCGGCCTCGTCGAGCGGTGGCGCCGGCGACCGGACCGCGTCCTGCTGTACGGCCGCGACGGCGAGGGCCTGATCCACCGCGCGCTCGAGCTGTGGCCGGGCCAGCGCGCGGCGCTGCGCCCGAGCGACCTCGAGGACGTGTTCCTCGTCCTGACCGGCCACGGGCTGGAGGCCTGATGTACCGCCCCGGCCCCGTCGACCTGCGCATGGCCGCGGCCGTGTGGACGCGCAACCTCGTCAACTACCGCCACACGTGGAAGCGCAACATCTTCCCCAACTTCTTCGAGCCGGTCGTCTTCCTCGTCGGCATGGGGCTCGGGCTGGGCTCGTACCTGAGCGGCGGCGTCGAGGGCCAGGTCTACCTCGTCTACCTGGCGCCCGGGCTCATGGCCGCCAACGCGATGAACGGCGCCAGCCTCGAGGTGACCTGGAACATGTTCGTCAAGATGAACATGCACCGGCTCTACGACGCGTACCTGACCACGCCCTGCGAGGTCGAGGACATCGGCTTCGGCGAGCTCCTGTGGAGCACGACGCGGGCGCTGATCTACGGCGTCGGCTTCCTCGTCGTCGTCCTCGCCCTGCAGCTCCTCGGCTACGAGATCCTGCGCTCGTGGACGGCCCTGCTGCTCCCGCTGGCGCTGGCCCTGACCGGGTGGACCTTCGGCCTGATCGGCCAGCTCTACACGGCGACGATCCGGGTCATCGACCTGTACTCGTACTACTACAGCCTGTTCCTGACGCCGCTGTTCCTGTTCAGCGACGTGTTCTTCCCGGTCTCCCGCCTGCCGGCCGGGGCCGAGATCGCGTCGCTGACGCCGCTGTACCACTGCGTGCGCCTCGTCCGCGCCTGCTGCACCGGCGAGCTCGGCGGCGCCTGCCTCGTCAGCCTCGGCTACCTCGTCGCCCTGTCGCTGGTCCTGATGGTCGTGGTCCCGCGCCGGCTGCGCGCACGCCTGCTCGGCTGAGCCGCCGCCGCGGCCGGGGACGTCAGCGCAGCTCGAGCGCGAGCGCGGGGCTCGTCGCGATCGCCGGGCTCATCGGGACCGGCGTCCGGGCCGGGCAGTCGCGCGGCTCGAGCCACACGTACTGCAGGGCGAAGCCCTGCCGGGGGGCGAAGTGCTCGAGCGGCAGCGGCATCGCGTGGGTCCCGGCCGGGTCCGCGACGACGACGAGCTGCAGCAGGCCGGGGCCCGGGCTGACGAGGACGCGGCTGCCGAACAGGTTGAGGCCGGGGTTGCGGGCCGAGGCGCCGAGCAGGAGCAGGCCGAGGCCGCCCGGCGGGGCCTGCTCGCAGCGCAGACCGTAGCCGGGGACGCCGGCCCGGGGGCTGCCGGGGACCCAGAGCCGCAGCACCCCGTCGCAGCCCGGCGTGGAGTGGCCGACCTGCGTCACGCCGTCGGGCCAGACCTCGTGCTCGAGCCAGTCCTGCATCGCCACGACCCAGGGGCCGACCTGGGGGAGGCTGCCCTGGATCGCGAGCACGCCGCAGAGCCGGCGGTCGAAGTCGACCCAGGGCCAGAAGCCGAAGGCCCCGGGGTGGGCCGCGCGCAGTGCCCGGCCCCGGCCGTCGGTCCGTTCGAGGAACACGCCGAGGCCGTACGGCCGGCCGTCGGCGAAGGGGTGGGCGGCGCGCGGGAGCCTGCCGACCTGGTCGCGGAACATCTCGGCCTGCATCCGCGGGGACAGGTACGGCCGGCTGCGGTCCCCGACCCGGCCCGCGAGCGCCTCGACGAAGTGCAGGCAGTCGTCGAGCGACGAGCGGGCGCACATCGCGAGGATCGGGTTCTCGGTCCGGCCGAAGGCCTCCAGGTCGGTGCTCCGGAGCCCGAGGGGCGCGACGAGCTCGTCGTGGAACAGCCGGGCGAAGGGCTTGCCGGTGACCAGCGAGGCGATGTGGCCCGCGACCTGGTACGAGCAGTGCCCGTAGCGGAACTCGGCGCCGGGCAGCGTCAGCAGCGGGGTCGCGCCGAGGGCGTCGACGGCCTGGCCGAGCGTCAGCCCCTGCAAGAACAGGGCAGGGTGGACGCTCGGCAGCCCCGACGTGTGGCAGAGGAGCTGCCGGAGCGTGATCTGGCCGTGCTGCACGCGGAACGACGGCAGGTAGCGGCCGCAGGGGTCGTCGAGGCGGAGCAGGCCGCGGTCGACGAGGCGGAGCACGACCGCGGCGACCATCCACTTGGTCACCGACATGACCGGCACGGGCTCGTCCGCCCGCAGGCCGCCATCGAGGACCTGCATGCGCGGTTGCCCGTCGACCGAGACCGCGATCCCCATGCGCCCCTGGGGCAGGGCGACGCGGGCCTGCTCGTAGATCCCGCGGAGCTCCTTGAACTCACGAGGGGACTGGGCGGGAAGGGAGGGAGTGAGGGCGAGGAGGGCGAGGAGCAGACCGGAACCGGAACCGGAGACGTATCCGGAACCGGAACCGGAACCGGAACCGGAACCGGAACCGGATCCGGATCCGGAACCGTTTCCGGAACCGGAACCGTTTCCGGAAGCGGATTGGTTCTCCGGCTTCATCAGGTCTTGCCGGGGAACGGGACCTGGTGGTCGTCGGGCCGGGTGTAGGTCGTGAGGACCCAGGCCTTCCAGGCCTCGTCGAAGCGGCCGCAGACCCTGGCGTAGATGTCGTCGAGCAGGTGGTCGTGGCCGCCGGTGCGGAGCGCGTCGGCGAGGGCCTTGCGGTCGTCGTCGGTGCCGAAGACCTTGACGAAGGCCGTGCGGAACGACGGACCCTCGGCGAGGAGGGCGACGAGGGCGCGCCACTCGGGCGTGCGGCCGATGAGCAGGTAGTCGACGAAGGACCAGGCCTGGATCCGGTCGGCGGCCTCGAGCCCGTAGAGGTCGAGGCGGGTCAGCTCGTAGAAGCTGCGGCTCGTCGAGCCCTCGGGCCACTTGCCCTTGGCCATGTCGAGGGCGACCTCGCGGAACATCGCGCGCTCCGACTGCTCGCCGGGCGGGGTCTTCTTCTTGGTCGACTTCTTGGCGTAGCGCTCGAGGAAGGCCGGCGGGCTTCCGACCCGCCAGAACTCGTTCTTGCCGATCGCGTCGAGCGAGGTCCAGACGCCGAGGCCCTCGGCCAGCCAGTGCATGCGGTGCTTGCCGGTGATGCCCTGCTCGGCCCGGGTGCGCAGGTCGGGCTCGGCGCAGGCGGCCCGCGCCGTGAAGTACAGCCACTGGTGGCCGGTCGCGTTGGCGACGGACGACTCGGCGTACTCGCGGTCGCGGAAGCTGTGGAGGGGGAGGCCGGGGTAGCTCCAGTACAGGTTGCGGGCGCCGTCGGGGTCCTCGCTGAGCCGCTTGGCCTCGGAGACCGGGAAGTCGCTCTTGAAGAACGCCGCCAGGAACTGGTTGGTGTCGGACCAGTACGACGGGTCGCAGAAGCAGCACACCTGGCGCCCGCTCGTGGCCTTGCTCGTCGCGAACACGTCCGCGTCGAGCTGGCCCCGGGCGAGCCAGCACAGCCGCCGGTAGGAGTACTCGCCGATCTGCACGAGCAGGTCGACGCGGTCCTTGGGGAAGTCCCCGATGACGATCGTGCGGTCGGCCATCGCGGCGTGCGTGTCCCCGCCCGGGGCCCCGGTCTTGTCGAGCAGGGCCTTGACGAGGCCGGCGCAGTAGCCGTCGTTGGCCTCGATGCGCGCGGTGACGGTGCGCTTGGCCGCGACCTCGTCGGGCAGGATCCGCATGTTGAGGATGCGCAGGCGCTCGGCCTCGGCCGCACGACGGGCCTCCTCCTCGGCCTCCTCGACCTCGAGCTTCTTCTTCTCGCCCGGCGTGACCCAGCGGTCCTTGTGGCGGACCTTGCCGAGGACGCCGTTGGCGACCTCGTTGTCGGGCTCGAGGCGCAGGACCTTGCGCGCGAGGTAGCGCTGCTTGTCGGCCAGGCCGTTGTCGGCGCACCACGCCATCAGGGCCAGGATCGCGGCGGCGTCCTTCTTGTCGCAGGCGGCCCAGCGCCGGTCGTACTCGGCCAGAGTGGCCTTGCGGTCCTGCACGGCGGCCGGGGCGGCCCGCGGGGGCTCCGTGGTCGGCGGGTTGGCGGCGCCGGCGGTCAGGACGGCGAGGAGCAGGCAGGACGGGACTGTGGACGGCATCTCGGGCTCGGCAGGTCGGAGCGCAGGGCAGCGACAGGCTAGCATGGCGGCATGGGCGGCCAAGGCATCCGACTCCTCGACGGGCCGATGGGGACCGAGCTCCTGGCCCGCGGCGTCCCGACCCCGCTGCCGCAGTGGTCGGCGGCGGCCCTGCGCGAGGCGCCCGGGGTCGTGCGCGCGATCCACGAGGCGTACGCCGCGGCCGGCGCCAACGTGCACACTGCCAACACCTTCCGGACCCAGCCGCGCTGGTGCCCCGACGACTGGCGGGACCTCGTCAGGGTCGCGGTCGGGGCCGCCCGGGCCGCCGCCGGCCCGGGCGACCTCGTCGCCGGCAGCATGGCCCCGCTCGAGGACTGCTATGCGCCCGGGCTCAGCCCGCCCGACCCGGCCCCCGAGCACCGCCGCCTGGCCCGGGCCCTGGCGGAGGAGGGCTGCGACCTGATCCTGGTCGAGACCTTCCCGCACGTCGGCGAGGCCCTCGTCGCCGTCGACGAGGCGCTCGCGACCGGGCTGCCGTGTTGGCTCGCGCTGACCGCCGGCCCCGACGCCGACCTCCTCGACGTCGATGCGATGCGCGTGGGCTTCGCCGAGGCCGTCCGCCTCGGCGCCTCGGCCGTGCTCGTCAACTGCGTGCCGGCCGCGAAGACGCTGGGCTTCCTCGCCGCGACCGCCGGGCACGGCGTCCCGTTCGGCGCGTACGCCAACGCCGGCCGGGCCGAGGAGGGCATGGGCTGGACCAGCGACCCCCTCGCGCCCGCCCGCTACGCCGACCTCGCCGCGACGTGGGTCGCGGCCGGAGCCACGATCCTCGGCGGCTGCTGCGGCACGGGCCCGGCCCACGTGGCCGCGCTCAGTGCCAGGTTTTCTCCACGTAGTGGCCGAAGCGCTCGCTCGAGGCGTGGGCCCAGGTGAAGCGGAAGCCGCCCGGCGGCGTGCCCGACAGGATCTCGCCCTTCTCGACCTGGGGATAGATCTGTCCGTAGTGGCGGACGTCGGTCGCCGAGCAGCGCCGGTAGATGTGCCAGGGCTGCAGCTCGTCGGGGTGGTCGAGGCCGGCGGCGCCGATCAGCTCGAGCAGGGCGTGGACCGTGCCCTCGTGGTACTGCTTGACGCGCACGGACTTGTCCGAGACGACGAGGCCCTTGACGAGGCCCGGATCCTGGGTCGCGACGCCGACCGGGCAGTGGTTGGTGTTGCAGCGCAGGGCCTGGATGCAGCCGAGCGAGAACATGAACGCGCGGGCCGCGTAGCAGATGTCGGCCCCGAGCGCGAGCTTGGTCGCCATGTGGAAGCCGGTCGCGATGTGGCCGCCGGCGAAGAGCCTGAGGTCCTCGCGCAGGTCGCAGCCGACCAGGGCGTTGTGGACGAAGGCCAGGGCGTCGTTGAGCGGCGTGCCGATCGAGTTGGAGAACTCGAGCGGGGCGGCGCCGGTCCCACCCTCGCCGCCGTCGACGGCGATGTAGTCGGGCCTGAGCCCGGTCTCGACCATGGCCTTGCACAGGCTCATGAACTCGGTCCGGGAGCCGAGACAGAGCTTGATGCCGACCGGCTTGCCGCCGCAGAGCTCGCGCAGGCGCTGCACGAACAGCAGCAGCTCGCGCGGCGTGCCGAAGGCCGAGTGCGCCGGCGGCGAGATGACGTCGTGGCCCATCGGGACGAGGCGGATCTCGGAGATCTCCCGCGTGACCTTGACGCCGGGGAGGATGCCGCCGTGGCCGGGCTTGGCGCCCTGGCTGAGCTTGACCTCGACCATCTTGACCTGCGGCAGCGTCGCCCGCTCCTGGAACGCGACCGCGTCGAAGCCGCCGAGGCGGTCGCGGCAGCCGAAGTAGCCGGTCCCGAGCTGCCAGATCAGGTCCCCGCCCGGCCCGAGGTGGTACGGCGACAGGCCGCCCTCGCCGGTGTTGTGGGCGAAGCCGCCCATCAGCGCCCCTCGGTTGAGGGCCTGGATCGCGTTCTTGCTGAGCGAGCCGAAGCTCATGGCCGAGATGTTGAGCAGCGAGGCCTCGTACGGCTTGTCGCAGTCCTTGCCGCCGATCCGGACCCGCGGCGCCGGGTCCGCGGCCGGCTTGGCGTGCATGCTGTGGTTGAGCCACTCGTAGCCGGGCTGGTAGACGAGGCGCTGGGTCCCGAACGGCAGCGTGTCGAGCGTCCGCTTGGCCCGCTGGTAGACGACGTTCCGATCCTCGCGGTTGTAGGGGCGGCCGTCGGTGTTGCTCTCGACGAAGTACTGGTTGATCTCCGGCCGGATGCCCTCGAGCAGGTAGCGGAAGTTGCCGACGATGGGGAAGTTGCGCCGGACCGCGTGCCTGGTCTGGAGGCAGTCGGTGAGCCCGACGAGGAACAGCGGCACGAGGACGAACAGCGACCAGAGGATGGGCGGCCAGCTCGTCGCGAGCCAGGCGACGAAGGCGAACACGGCGATGGACGACAGGTAGAAGTACTTGCGCATCGACTTGCCTCGCGGGCCGGGGCCGGGTCCGGGCGCGCGCGGGCTCAGACCCCGAGCAGCGCGGCGGCCCGCTCGATCGTACCGAGCTCCTTGCAGAACGCGAAGCGCAGCAGCCTGCGGCCCTCGTCGGGCGCGCTGAGGTAGAAGCTCGCGGTGGGCACCGAGGCCACGCCCTTGTCCCGGATCAGGCGGAACGCGTAGGTCCGGGCGTCCTCGTCGGTCAGGCCCGAGACGTCGGCGAGGACGAAGTAGGCGCCCTTGGGCACCGAGATCGCGAAGCCGGCGGCCTCCAGCACCGCGCAGAGCCGGTCGCGCCGCTCCTGATAGGCCGCGCGGAACCCGCTCAGGTATGCCGTGCGGAACCGGTCCAGGGCCCGGGCCATCGCGACCTGGAGCGGGGTCGCGGTCGCGAACGACAGGAACTGCTTGGCCGCGGCCGTCCCGGCGATGAGCCGCGCCGGGCCGGCGGCCCAGCCGATCTTCCAGCCGGTCAGCGAGAACGTCTTGCCGGTGCTCGACAGGACCACGGTCCGCTCGCGCATGCCCGGCAGGCCGGCGATCGGCAGGTGCTCGACGCCGTCGAAGGTCAGGGCCTCGTAGACCTCGTCGGCGAAGACCCAGAGGTCGTGCTCCTGGGCGATCGCCGCGATGCCCTCGAGCTCGGCCCGCGTGAACACCTTGCCGCTGGGGTTGTGGGGGGTGTTGAGGATCAGGGCCCTGGTCCGCGGCCCGCACAGGGCGCGCAGGGCGTCGAGGTCGAGGGCGAAGTCGGGGAAGCGCAGGGCCAGGCTCCGGACCTTGCAGCCGGCCATCGCGGCCACGGCCGGGTAGCTGTCGTAGAACGGCTCGAGCAGGACGACCTCGTCGCCGGGCTCGAGCAGGCCGAGGGCGGTCGCGGCCAGGGCCTCGGTGCAGCCGTTGGTCACGCAGACCTCGGTCAGCGGGTCGTAGGTGAGGCCGTAGACCTCCTCGAAGTGCCGGGCCAGGACGCCGACGAGCTCGGGGTGGCCGGCCGAGCGGGCGTACTGGTTGTGGCCCTCGGCCATGGCCTGCCGGGCGAGGTCGAGGATCTCGGCCGGTCCCTCGAAGTCCGGGAAGCCCTGCGCGAGGTTCAGGGCCCCGGCGTCGACCGCGGCCTTGGTCATCTCGGTGAAGATCGACGTGCCGAACGGGGCGAGGGCGCTGTTGGTCGCGGGTTCCATGGCGCGCCGACGATAGCGCGGATCCGACCCGGGCGTTCCCCCGATCCGGCCGTGCCCCTATCCTGCCGGGCCATGAGACGGGACCGGAACCGCAACCTGCTGGCGCTGGGCTTCGTGGCCGTGCTCCTCGGGGGTGGTGCCGCGGCCCTGTCGGGGACGACCGACGAGAAGGCCCAGTTCACGTTCAACAACGCGACCGAGGTCGAGAGCTTCGACCCCAAGGTCGTGACCGGCGTGCCCGAGGGGCGCGTGCTCCGCTGCCTGCTCGAGGGCCTGGCCAACCCGCACCCCGAGACCCTGCGGCCGGTGCCCGGGGTCGCCGAGAGCTGGGACGTCAGCGACGACGGCCTCGTCTACACGTTCCACCTGCGCCAGGACGCCCGCTGGACCGACGGGGAGCCGGTCACGTCGGCCGACTTCCTGTACGCCTGGAAGCGGTTCCTCGACCCCGAGGAGCCGGCCACCTACGCCTACATCCTCGACGTCGTCAAGAACGCCAAGGCCTACTACCAGGACAAGACCGTCACGGACTTCGCCGAGGTCGGCGTCCGGGCACCCGACGAGTGGACCTTCGTCGTCGAGCTCGCGGCCAGCACGCCGTACTTCCTCGACCTGACCCACTTCTACCCGCTGTACCCCGTGCCCAGGCACGTCGTCGAGAAGTACGGGGACGAGTGGATCCGGCCCGAGCACTTCGTCGGCAACGGGGCCTTCAAGCTCGAGGAGCGCCGCTTCCGCGACCGCGTCCGGCTGGTCAAGAACGTCCTCTACTGGGACGCGGCCAACGTCAGGCTCGAGAGCGTCGACATCCTCCCGGTCGACGACCACGTCACCGGCCTGAACCTCTACCTGACCGGGGTCGTGGACTGGGAGACCGACGTGCCGCACCACGTCATCCCCGAGCTCAAGAAGCGGGCCGACTTCAAGCCCAAGCCGTACCTCGGCTCGTACTTCTACCGGGTCAACCTGCAGAACAAGGACCTGCTCAAGCGCCGCCTCGTCGGCGACCCGCGGTTCCGCAAGGCCCTGTACCTCGCGATGGACCGTCAGGCCATCGTCGAGAGCATCACCAAGGCCGGCGAGGTCCC
The DNA here is from genome assembly GCA_041398545.1 of Planctomycetota bacterium. GTDB lineage: Bacteria > Planctomycetota > UBA1135 > UBA1135 > JAWKUM01. The sequence goes on from JAWKUM010000003.1 coordinate 212,349, forward strand.
GGCCCGCTCGCTCGTGCCTCCCGGCATCGACGGCTACGACGGACCGATGCTGCCCGACCGCAATCTCGAGGAGGCCCGGCGGCTCGTGGCCGAGGTCAAGCGCGACCTGCACGTCGACAAGCTCCCGACCCTGACGATCCTCTACAACACCCACGAGACCCACCGGCAGATCGCCGAGGTCATCCAGGTGCAGTGGGCCAAGGAACTCGGCATCCCGGTCAAGATCGAGAACCAGGAGTGGGGGACGTACCTGACGAGCCAGCGCCAGCTCGACTACGACATCTGCCGGGCGGCGTGGATCGGCGACTACGCCGACCCCAACACCTTCCTCGACATGTTCGTGACCGGCGGCGGCAACAACAACACCGGCTACGCCAGCGAGGATTACGACGGGCTGATCCGCAAGGCCGGCAAGGAGCGCGACCCGGCCGAGCGCATGCGCATCCTGCGCCGGGCCGAGGAGCTGCTGCTGACCGACCTGCCGGTCCTCCCGATCTACTACTACGTGACCAAGAACCTCGTCCGCCCCTGGGTCAAGGGCTTCCACCCCAACGTGCAGAACATCCACCCGCTCAAGTTCGTGTGGATCGACGAGGCCGAGAAGCGCGAGCGCTCCGGGGAGCGCTGAGGGCGGATGGGCTGGATCACGAGCTCGTGGGCGTTCCTCGTCTGGACGTGGGAGATGGGGATCCTGCAGCCCATCGGCGTCTTCCTGGCGATCATGGCCGGGCTGTGGGCCAGCGGCCGCTGGTCGCCCTGGGGGAGCATGCGCTTCCTGTGCCGGCGCCTCGAGTGGATGGCGCTGACGCTGCTGATCGTGTTCTCGATCAGCTTCTTCCTGATGCGCTCGATCCCCGGCGGGCCATTCGACCGCGACAAGAACATCGACCCGGCGATCAAGGCCCGGATCGAGGCCAAGTACGGGCTCGACCGGCCGATCGGCGAGCAGTACCTGCGCAGCCTCGCCGACACGCTCAGGGGTGACCTCGGCCCGAGCTACAAGAACCGGGACTACGACGTCGTCGACATCATCGCCGAGGGCTTCCCCAAGAGCGCGTCGCTCGGCGTCGTCGCGCTGATCTTCGCCCTGACGCTGGGCATCACGGCCGGCATGGTCTCGGCCGTCCGCCGCGGCGGTTGGCTCGACACGACGCTCATGGTCTTCGCGACGATCGGCATCGCCCTGCCCAACTTCGTCATCGCGTCGATCCTGATCCTGTTCCTCGTGATCCTGGTCCCGATGTTCCCGGCCGCGACCTGGGGCGACTTCCGCCACCTGATCCTGCCGGCGTTCTGCCTCGGGGCGCCGTTCGCGGCCTACGTGGCCCGCCTGACGCGGACCGGCATGCTCGACGTCCTGACCCAGGACTACATCCGCACGGCCCGGGCCAAGGGCGTCGGCGAGCTGCGGGTCCTGACGGCCCACGCCCTCAAGGGCGGGCTCCTGCCGGTCGTGTCGTTCCTCGGCCCGGCCATCGCCGGCATCCTGACCGGCTCGCTGGTCGTCGAGAAGATCTTCCAGATCCCCGGCCTCGGGACCCACTTCGTCCAGGCCGCGATCAACCGCGACTACACGCTGTCGATGGGCTGCGTGCTGCTCTACACGACCCTCGTCTACCTCATGAACCTCCTCGTCGACGTCGGCTACACCGTCCTCGATCCCCGCGTGGAGCTCGACTGACCCATGGCCGAGACCCGCCAGCGCAGCCAGGCAGAGCTCGAGGAGCTGCTCGAGGAGGCCCGCAAGCTCCGCGGCAACTCGCTGTGGTCGGACGCGATGCGCCGCTTCCGGCGCAACAGGGTCGCCTTCGCCAGCTTCTGGTTCCTCGTGCTGCTGTCCGTGGTCAGCTTCCTGGCCCCGCTGCTGCCCCTGGCCTCGCCGCACCAGCCCCACCTCGACCGGAACTACGCGCCGCCGGGCTTCTCGACCGAGGAGCCGTGGAGCGAGGACCAGTACGTCGGCCTCGACGACATGAACGCCGTGACCCGGTGGATGATCCACGCCCGGGCCTCGATCTTCGGCGACTTCCAGCTCGGGCCGTGGATGGGGCGGGACGCCAGCGGGCGCTGCCTGATGTCGCGCATCGTCTGGGGCGGCCGCATGTCGCTGCTCGTCGGGCTGGCCGCGACCCTCGTGTCGCTGCTGATCGGCGTCTCGTACGGCGCCCTGTCCGGCTACCTCGGCGGGCGGGCCGACAACCTCATGATGCGGATCGTGGACATGCTGTACGCGATCCCGTTCATCTTCGTCGTGATCTTCCTGATCACGGTCATCCGCGAGCGCAAGGACGTCCTCGACGCCTACGGCCTGGACCGGGTCACGGCCTTCTTCATCGTCATCGGCGCGATCTACTGGCTGACGATGGCCCGCGTCGTCCGCGGCCAGGTCCTGTCGGTCAAGCACCGGGAGTTCGTCGAGGCGGCCCAGGCCCAGGGGGCCTCGACGTTCCGGATCCTCCGGCACCACATCGTCCCCAACGTGTTCTCGGTCGTCCTCGTCTACCTGACGTTGACGATCCCGCGCGTGATGCTGTTCGAGGCCTTCCTGTCGTTCCTCGGCCTCGGCGTCGAGCCGCCCGACGTGTCCTGGGGCATGCTCGCGGCCGACGGGATGGGGGCGATCAACGGCCTCGAGGTCTACTGGTGGTTCGTGCTGTTCCCCGGCCTCGCCCTCGGCCTGACGCTGCTCGCGCTCAACTTCCTCGGCGACGGGCTGCGCGACGCGCTCGACCCGCGCCTGGCGCAGATCAGCGGCAAGGCCCCGGTCGCCGGCGCGGGCGGGATCATCGAGGAGACGTCGTGAGCGAGCTGCACGAGCACGCCCTCGAGGTCGACGGCCTCAAGGTCCGGTTCCACACCGACGACGGCGTCGTCGAGGCCGTCCGCGGCGTCAGCTACACGCTGGCCCGCGGCGAGACGCTGGCCGTCGTCGGCGAGTCGGGCTCGGGCAAGTCGGTGCTGCACATGGCCATGATGGACCTGCTGCCGCCCTCCGCCGAGGTCCGGGCCCGCGGGCTGCGCATCGCCGGCCGCAACGTGCTCGGCATGTCGGGCGAGGACCGGCGGCGGCTCCGGGGCAAGGAGATCGCGATGATCTTCCAGGACCCGATGACCTCGCTGAACCCGTTCACGACGCTGGGGACGCAGATCGCCGAGATGCTCAGGCTGCACCGTGGCCTGCGCGGGCGCCGGCTGCGCGAGGCCGTCGTCGGGGCCCTCGACGAGGTCCAGATCCCCAACGCCGCGTACCGCGTCGAGCAGTACCCGCACGAGTTCTCGGGCGGCATGCGTCAGCGCGCGATGATCGCGATGATGCTCGCCGGCCAGCCCGAGGTCCTCGTCGCCGACGAGCCGACGACGGCGCTCGACGTGACCGTCCAGGCCTGGATCATGGAGCTCCTCGCCTCGCTGCAGCAGCAGCGCGGCATGAGCATCGTGCTGATCACCCACGACCTCGGTCTCGTCGCCGGCAGCGCCCACCGGGTGGCCGTGATGTACGCCGGCCGGATCGTCGAGGAGGCCACGACCGACGCGCTGTTCGCCGACCCGAGGCACCCGTACACGCGCGGGCTCCTGGCCTCGGTCCCGCGCCTCGACCACGACGGCGGCGAGCTCTACCAGATCCCGGGCCGCCCGCCGGACCTCGGCAACCTCGATCGGGGCTGCCCGTTCCGGCCGCGCTGCCCGTACGCCGTCGACCGCTGCGCGGCCGAGGACCCGGACCTGACCGAGCGGGCCGCGGGCCACCGCGCCGCGTGCTGGGTCGAGCTCGAGCCGTGGAAGCCCACGGCCGCGGGGGCGGCGCGGTGAGCCGCTGGAAGGGCAGGCCCGGCGAGCGGGTCGTCGAGGGCGCGCCGCTGCTCGAGGTCGAGGGCCTCCGCGTCCACTTCCCCGGCCGCAGCGCCGCGCGGCCGATCCGCGCCGTCGACGGCGTGTCGTTCGCCCTGCACCACGGCGAGACCCTCGGCCTCGTCGGCGAGTCGGGCTGCGGCAAGTCGACGACGGCCCGCGCGCTGATCCGGCTCGCGCCGGCGACCGAGGGCCGGGCCACGCTCGACGGCGAGGACATCCTCGACCTGCCGGAGGGCGAGTTCCGCCGCATCCGCCGGCGCATGCAGATGGTGTTCCAGGACCCGTACGGGTCGCTCGACCCGCGCATGACGGTCGGCGACGTCCTGGCCGAGCCGCTCGAGATCCACGGCCTTGCCCGCGGCCGGGAGAAGCAGCTGCGCGCGATCGAGCTCATGCGCGAGGTCGGCCTCGACCCACGCTTCCTCAACCGCTACCCGCACGAGTTCTCCGGCGGCCAGCGCCAGCGCATCGGCATCGCCCGCGCCCTGGCCCTGAGCCCCGACGTGCTGCTCCTCGACGAGCCGGTCTCGGCCCTCGACGTGTCGATCCAGGCCCAGGTCCTCAACCTGCTGGCCGAGCTCAAGCGCGAGCACGGGCTCAGCTACCTGTTCATCGCCCACGACCTCGCCGTCGTGCGCCACCTCTCCGACCGCGTCGCGGTCATGTACCTGGGCAAGATCGTCGAGGTCGGGCCCAAGCACGCGATCTTCGAGCGGCCCCGCCACCCGTACACCAAGGCCCTGCTGTCGGCCGTCCCGGTGCCCGACCCCCGCGTCGAGGCCCGCCGCCAGCGCACGATCCTGACCGGCGACCTGCCGTCGCCCGACCGCGAGCCGGTCGGCTGCGCCTTCGCCAGCCGCTGCCCGATCGCGACCGACCGGTGCCGCGTCGAGGAGCCCCTGCTCGAGGGCGACGCGCACCGCTTCGCCTGCTTCGAGGCCTGAGCCTGCTATCCTGCCCGCGGTCCCGTCCCCGGAGATGCCGATGACCACCAGGTTCCTGGCCGGCGCGCTCGTCGTCGCGGCCCTGCTCTCTCCCGCCTCCACCCCCTCGCCCCAGGTCCGCCTCGAGACCAAGGTCACGCGGCTCGAGCGCGACCTGACCGCGATGGAGCGACGCGTCAAGCAGCTCGAGACCGCGACGCGCCAGGCCGGCGACACGCTGCCGCGCCCGACGATGTCGCTGCTCGACGGCGCCAGGACGGGTAGCTTCGCCCAGGTGCGCCTCGGCCTCGTCTGGGGCGGCGACCTCGAGCTCAAGGATCCCCAGGGCCGGACCCCGTTGCTGCTGGCCTGCGAGAACAAGCAGCTCGCGATGGCGCGCTACCTGCTCCTCAACGGGGCCGACGTCGCGGCCAAGGACAAGGACGGGCAGTCCGCCCTCGACTGGGCCCGCAAGCACGAGGACGAGGCGCTCCGGGCCCTGCTCGAGGCCCACGGCGCGCACTGAGCGCGGGGCTCAGGACGGCCGCGCGGCCGCCGGCTGGCGGATGGTCGCGAGGCGTGACAGGGAGCGCACGCCCTCCTGGATCGCCTCGTCGTCGGGGGCCGGCGACAGCATCGCGGCGACGATGCCGGCGCGGCCCTCGGGGCCGGAGCGGAACACCGGCAGCAGGCGCTTGCCGAGCTCCTGGCCGAGGACGTGGGCCAGGACGACGTACTCGACCGAGTCCTTGGCCGGCAGGCGGTGCAGCGGGACGTCGCGACCCTGCTCCAGGGCGAGGCCGAAGGCGGCCTCGAGCCGGTGCGCGTGGTCCTCGTCGAACCGGAGCCCGAGCTTCTCGCGGAACCAGTCGAGTCCCCGGACCTGGCGCAGCGGGTTGATCAGGCACGAGCCGAGGAAGCCGAAGGCCTCGCGCCGCAGCTCGTGGAAGAACGTCGGCCCGCGGCCCGCGCGGGGCGCGAGCGGCTCGGCCAGGCAGTGGAACATCCACTTGGCCGCGGCCTCGGTCATGTGGTTGACGCCGGGCACGTGGAGCAGCACCGGGCCGCCCTCGCCGAGGACCGCCGTGCCCTGGATCCGGAGCCGCTCGAACAGGCGCGTCGTCTTGGCGCCCTCGGGCACGAGCAGGGCCAGGAGGTCGCGCTGCTCGGCGTCGAAGGTCGCGAGCACGGTCGGCTCGGGCGGCGGCTCGATGTCGAACAGCTCGCCGAGCGCCGTCAGGAGCACCGGCAGGAACTCCTCGGCGGCCAGCTCCTGGGCCATGCCGTCGCCGACGACGGTGTGCAGGAAGCTCTCCTCGACGAGGAGCGGGTGGGTGTGCTGCCAGACGTAGCGGCGCGACGAGATCTGCAGCAGGGCCGGGATGTCCTTGTCCTCCTGCAGCAGCCGGAAGTAGTACGGCGCGTGGTTCTGGTGGAACAGCACCGAGCGGGACCGGCCGAGTCGGCCGGGCAGGCTGTTGGGCGAGAGGTGGACGTCGCCGACGAGGACCATGCAGGGGGTCTTGGCGTGGTCGGACAGGACCCGTGCCATGTGGGCGTCGCGCTCCTCGAACGGGGCCGGCAGGTCGGCGGCGCGCAGCGGGTGGTCGATCGCCAGGAGGCGGACGCCGAGCTGGCGCGCGGTCTCGAGCAGCCGCTCGAAGCCGGCCCGCGGCACGTCGCCCCAGAGCCGCCCGAACTCGACCATGTCGAGCAGGCTCGCGGCGCTGCGGCGGCTCTCGGCCCAGAGGTCGAGGGCGGCCTGGTAGCACGACGGGAAGGCCTCGAGGGCCAGGGTCTCGGGCAGGAGCTCCTCGACGAGGCGGGCGGTCTCGAGCTGGGCCTGGGGCAGGCTGTGGTAGTCGCCGACGAAGATCCAGTCCGCGCCCTTGGCGCGCTCGAGGAAGGTCCGGCGCGGCACGCGGCGGAACTTGTCGGGGAAGCTGCGCTCGAAGTCCTCGAGCGCGGCGCCGAGCCGGTCGTTGCCCGCGGTGGACAGGGCCCGGGCCCGCCGGGCCACCCTCCACCACAGGTTCTTCTGCAGCTGCAGCAGACTCGTCATCGGGGGTTCTATCGGGAGTCCGCCCCCGTCGGGTGTCGGGCGAGGAGCCGTGCCCGTGCAGGGGCCTTGGCGTGGGGGCTGGAGCGGCGAAGATCCTGGACGGTGTCGGCCGCGCTCCGGGCCCGGGAGCGGGGCCGCCGGCCCGAGGGGGAGACCTCGATGCCCGAAGCCCGCATCCAGAACCTGCTGCTCGCGATGCTCTGCGTCCTCGTCGGCCTGTCGTGGCTGACCCGACCCGAGGCGGGCCCGGTGGGGGCGACGCTCCTGCCGGCCCAGTCAGGCGGCGCCGGTGCGGCCGGCGCGGGCGACGCCGACCTCGCGCGGCGCTTCGACGCCCTCCTGACCGAGCTGCGCGAGCTGCGGCTGGCGCTCGGCCGGCGTGCCGGGACGGGCGGCGGAGGCGCCGCGCCCCGCGAGCCGATCGAGGAGGAGGCCGTGACGCCGACCGGCAGCGAGGCCATGGCCGCGGTCCTGGCCCGACTCGAGCGGCTGGTCGCGGTCGCCGCGCCGGGCGCCGGTCGCGCGCCGATGCGGATGTGGTCCGGCCAGACGCCGCCGGAGCCCGACCCTGGCGTGTGGCGGGACTTCGAGCGCAGCACGCTCGCGCGCTACCGCGATTCGGAGGACCCCCAGGCCGAGGAGCTCGCCGGCCGCTCGCTCAACTTCCTGACCTACGCCGAGGTCCTGGCCCGCTTCGGCCCGCCGACCAGCATCGCCGCCAAGGGGTCGGGCCAGACCTGGTGCTACGACTTCGGCGAGCGCGGCTACTACGTCCAGTTCAACGACGGCTTCGTCACCCGCCTGGACTTCTGAGGACCTGCTCGACCGCTCCCTGCTTCGAAGGAGGTCGGACGAGGACGTCGGATCAGGTAGGCGCGATCGCGCGGAAGCGGTAGTGCCGGAACCAGTCGGGCGTGCCGGCGATGCGCCAGGGGGTGACCTCGACCCGCGCGAAGCCGGCGGCCTCGAGGGCGGTGACGGTCTCGCGCTCGTCGAAGAAGCGCGTCTGGAAGGTCTCCTCGTCGGGCGGGTTCTCGGGCGTGCCCTCGCCCTTGCCGGGGACCTGGAACAGCAGGCTGCCTCCGGGCCGGAGCACGCGCCGGGCCTCGGCGACGTACGCGGCCACGACCGACGGGCCGAGGTGCTGGAACGTCACGAGGCTGTAGACGAGGTCGACCGAGGCGTCGCCGAGCCCGGCCAGCGTGAACCCGTCGGTCTCGACGAAGTCGGCGTTGGCGAGGTCGGCCAGCGCCTCGCGGCCCTTGGCCAGCATGACCGGCGAGACGTCGACGCCGACCCAGCGGGCGACGCGGGGCGCGACGTGCCGGCCCATCCGACCGATGCCGCAGCCGAGGTCGACGGCGGTCGCACCCTCGTGCAGCAGGTCCTCGAGCCCCTCGAACAGGTGCGCGACGTCGGCGAGACCCGAGGCCCAGAACGCCTCGGGGTCCTCCCAGGCGTCGGTCGCGATGTAGTAGCGCGCGTTCTCGGCGGCCCGCTCGTCCCAGTCCCGCTTCATGCGGTCGGCGTAGCTGTCGTCCTTGCCGGGGCTCATCTGGGGATGAAACTGTTCCGGATCGGGGGCTTCGGCCGGAAGGGTTTCCCGGGAAACCCTTCCCTCGGAGTCTCAGAGACCTACCGAGCGGTTTCGACGAGGTGGCGGAAGAGGACGGCGCCGCCGGGCTCGGGGTGGTGGCGCGGGTGGTGCCAGGGCAGGTAGCTGCGGTCGGGGTGCGGCATCAGGCCGAGCACGCGGCCGGTGGCGTCGGTGAGCCCGGCGATGGCGTCCAGCGAGCCGTTGGGGTTGGCGGGGTAGCCGTCGGTCGCGCGGCCGTCCGCGTCGACGTAGCGCAGGGCGACCGAGCCGGCCGCGCCCCAGTCCTCGGCGAAGACGAGCTTGCCCTCGCCGTGGCCGACCGGCATCTCGAGCGTGGTGCCGCGCGGCAGGAAGCGGCAGGGGCCGTCCTCGACGCGCAGCCGGACCCAGCGGCACTCGTAGCGGCCCGAGGCGTTGTGGACCAGCGACACGCGCTGGCGCAGCGGCTCGCCGGGGGCGCGCGGCAGCAGGCCGAGCTTGACCAGGGCCTGGAAGCCGTTGCAGATGCCGAGCACGAGGCCCTCCTCGTCGTCGACGAAGCGGCGCAGGACGTCGCCGAGGCGGGTCGCCATCTGGTTGGCCAGGATGCGCGCCGAGGCCACGTCGTCGCCGTGGGCGAAGCCGCCGGGCAGCAGCAGGATGCGGGCCGCGAGCAGGCGCTCGGGCTCGCGGTAGAGCTCGGCCGTCGTGACGATGTCGGCCTCGGCCCCGGCGACGCGCAGCGCGTCGCGGCTCTCGAGCTCGCAGTTGGTGCCGGGCGCCTTGACGACGATGGCCCTGGGGGCGCTCATGCCTGCCTCCTCGGCGCCAGCGCCAGCGGCCCGCGGGCCAGGGGCTCGCGCCAGGCCCGCTCGAGGACGTCGAGGTCGAGCTCGACGACCCGCTCCCCGCCGGTCCCGTCGACGCGCAGGAGCGGCTCGGCGAGGCTCTCGCCGACCTTGGCCACGGTCACGCCGCGCCCGCCGAGCAGCGCCATGAGCTCGGCCTCGGCGCCGGCCGCGGCCTCGACGAGCACGCGCCCGAGGCTCTCGCTGAACAGCAGGGTCGCGTCGTCGAGGGCGCCCTCGGCCGGGACCGCCGCGAGGTCGAGCAGGAGGCCGCACTCGCCGCCGAAGGCCATCTCGGCCGCGGCCGCGCCGAGCCCGCCCTCGCTGAGGTCGTGGGCCGCCGTGACCAGGCCGAGGCCGATGGCCTCGTGCAGCGCGCGGTACGCCGCGGCGCAGGCCTCGGGCCCGTGCAGGCGCGGGACCCCGCGGCCGAGCCGACCCTGCCGCCGGCCCAGCACCGAGCCGCCGAGCTCGTCGCGCGTCACGCCGACGAGGAACACGCCGCGGCCGGGGCCGGTCAGGGCCGAGTCGGGCACGCGCGTGACGTCGGCGACCGGGGCCAGGGCCGTGACGAGCAGGCAGCCGGGGATCGCGAGGCTCTGCCCGCCGACGCGGTACTCGTTGTAGAGCGAGTCCTTGCCGCTGACGAAGGGCGTGCCGTAGGCGCGGGCCAGCGCGCAGACGGCCTCGGTCGCGCGCACGAGCGCGCCGAGGGTCTCGGGCCGCTCGGGGTTGCCCCAGCAGTAGTTGTCGAGGATCGCACACTGGCCGGGGTCGCCGCCCTTGACGACGACGTTGCGCATGGCCTCGTCGAGCGCGGCCTCGGCCATCGCGGCCGGGTCGAGCCGCGAGTAGCGCGGGTTGAGGCCGGTGCCGACGGCGAAGCCGAGCGGGCTGTCGGACGACGGGGCGAGCACGGCGCCGTCGCCGGGCCCCCTCTGGCGCGGGCCGGCGAAGGGCTTGGCCGCCGACATGCCCTGGACCTCGTGGTCGTACTGGCGCGTGATCCACTCACGGCTGCAGACCGCGAGGTCGCCGAGGACGCCGGTGAGCTCGGCGCCGAGGTCGAGGCCGTTCGTCGCGACGGGCTCGCCGGGCTCCCGGCCCCGCCACACGGCCTCGCGCCGGAGCCGCGGCACGCCGTCGTGCAGGAAGCCCATGTCGAGGTCGCAGAGCTCCTTGCCCTCGTGGGCGATCCGGAGCCGGCCGTCGCCGGTGAACTCGCCGAGCACGGCGGTCTCGACCTCGTACTTGGCGAAGACCTCGCGGAAGGCCTCGACCTTGGCCGGCGGCACGGCGAAGACCATCCGCTCCTGGGCCTCGCTGATCCAGATCTCGGTCGGCGTCAGGCCGGCGTACTTGAGCGGCGCGGTCGAGAGCTCGACCGAGGCGCCGACCTTCTCGCCCATCTCGCCGACGGCCGACGAGAAGCCGCCGGCCCCGCAGTCGGTCACGGCGTGGTAGAGGTTGCGGTCGCGGGCCTCGAGCATGGCGTCGGCGACCTTCTTCTCGGTGATCGGGTCGCCGATCTGCACGGCCCCCGACGACACGGTCTCGCTCTCCTCGTGTAGCTCGACCGACGAGAACGTCGCGCCGTGGATGCCGTCGCGGCCGGTGCGACCGCCGGCGCAGAGGATCAGGTCGCCGGGCTCGGCGGCCTTGAACACCTTGGACCGGGGCAGGATGCCGACCGTGCCGCAGTAGACGAGCGGGTTGCCGACGAAGCCCTCGTCGAAGTGGACCGCGCCGGTGACCGTCGGGATGCCCATCGGGTTGCCGTAGTCGCGGACGCCGGCGACGACGCCGTCGAGCACCCGGGCCGGGTGCAGCGTCCCGGGCGGCAGGGCCGCGTCGTCGTGGTCGGGGGGCGCGACGCAGAACACGTCGAGGTTGCACAGCGGCCGCGCGCCCAGCCCGGTGCCGAGGATGTCGCGGATCACGCCGCCGACGCCGGTCCCGGCGCCGCCGAACGGCTCGATCGCCGAGGGGTGGTTGTGGGTCTCGACCTTGATGCACAGGCAGTCGCGCCCGTCGAGGTCGACGACGCCGGCGTTGTCGACGAACACCGACACGCACCACGGGCGGTCGAGCTCGGTGGTCACCGCCGCGATCGTCTCGCGCAGGAGGTTGCCGTACTCGCGGGTCTCGCCGGTCGTCTCGTCGCGGAACACGACGTTGCCGGTCAGCGTCTTGTGCTTGCAGTGCTCGGACCAGGTCTGGGCCAGGGTCTCGAGCTCGGTCAGCGTCGGCGCCCGGCCGAGGCCGTCGAAGTGGGCCTGGATCGCGCGCATCTCGGCGAGGTTGAGCGACAGGCAGCCGCGCTCGCTGAGCTCGCGCAGGGCGTCGTCGCCGAGGCCGGCGATCGGGACCTCGACGCGGCCCTCCCGCGCCGCCCGCCCCGGGTCGGGCAGGCCCGGGGGCAGGGCGTCGACGAGGACCTCCTCGATGACCTCGTTGGCCAGCTCCCGGCCGATGGCGGCCAGGCGGTCGCGGGCGGCGGCGTCGCCGCCGGCCAGCGGCAGCAGCCAGCTCCGGTAGGTCGCGACGACGTCGGCCTCGATGCCGAGCTCGTCGAGGGCCTCGCGGGCCGAGCGGGCGACCGGGTCCATGACCCCGGGCAGGCGGCGCACGACGAGGCGGTGGGCCCCGGCGTAGCCCGGCCACAGGTTGGTGGCCTCGGCCGCGTCCCCGCCGGCGGCGAACACGCGGAAGTCGTCGCTGATCGGGTCGGCCAGGAGCTCGCGGCCGGCGCGCTCGGCGGCGGCCTCGGGCAGTCGTCCCGGGAGGAGGTAGCCGCGCAGCGGGAGGGGGCGGCCGGAGAGCTCCAGGCCGAGGGCGGCGAGCCGCTCGGCGAGGGGGGCCGCCGCCGGGTCCTCCCACGGCTCCCGGACCGCGACCTCGACGCACCAGGCTTCCATGGCGGCCATGTTGGCGGGGTCCTGGGCGCGTTCAAGGGTGCTGGAGCGGGGGCCCGACCCTGGTCGCGCTCAAGCCGCGACCCCTCCGGCCGTTCATCCCTCCAGGGAGGATCGCCCTCACCAGGACACCGCGATGAGCGAGCTCAGAGGCATTCCCGAACCCGGACCCATCGGCGAGGGCCGAGGCGATGCCGGTGCGGACTGGTCGCGGCGCCGCGGCCAGCGGGACGGCGAGCGCACGCAGAGCCGGCTCATCAAGGGCGAAGACCGCGTGACCCTGTCGCCGCCGGCCGAGGGCGCGCTGGCCATCTTCCGCGACTGCGTGCTCCGCTCGGTCGAGCAGGAGCTGGCCCTGGGGGGCCGGGAGCGGTCCGCGTTCCCGGGCACGGACGGCGAGGTCGAGCCCCGGCAGGCCGCCGACCACCTCTGCGCCGAGCTCGGCGCGCTGCTGCAGAAGGCCCGGTCCGAGGCCCGCCTCCAGGCCGACAACCGCCTGCTGTCGGCCGCCCGGCGCGGGACCGAGGACGCCGTGTCCCTGCTGGGACAGCTCGGGTTGCTCGACGGCGTGGGCGGGGAGAGCGTCAGCGCCCTGCTCGAGGGCTGGGCCGAGCGCCTCGACCGGCTCGTCGGCCAGGGTTAGGGGCCGGGTCGGGCCCGGTCCTTCAGTCGGCGACGGCCGAGAGGCGCTGCTGCACGAAGCGGTCGATGGCCCGCAGGTGGTCGCCCGGGACGTGCGTGAAGAAGATCGCGATGTCGTAGCCCTTGGGCACGCGCTCGCAGCGCACGACCGCACCCTCGAGGTCGACCGGCGCGCCGGCCATCTCGAAGCCGAGCTTGACCAGGGTCATCTCGGGGATCGGGTGCGAGAACGAGAAGCGCATGCCGTTGGTCGAGATGTCGCGCAGGTGGCCCGAGCCCTCGGAGCCGAGCGCGTCGAGGCGGATCGGGATCTCGGCCGCCGCGCGCGGGGCACGACGGCGCTCTGGACCTGTGGGCTTGGAGCTCGACGACGAGGTGGCGCTCAAGGGCATCCTCCGTTGGAGAGGGAGACGAGGAACGTCGCTCGGGCACGACGATAGCAGGAGAGGTCCGGGGCGGGAACCTCGGGCGTCCCGAAGGCGGACGCGGTCGTCTTGGACTCCCGTTGGGCCGCGGCTAGGATCGCGGCTCCGGAGTCGGGCCTGGCACCGACCCGGACCCGCGCGCCCCTCCCGGCGCGTGGGCGTCGCCCCGACCTGCAGCACGGAGACCGGACATGGCCAACTTCAACAAGGTGCTCCTGATGGGCAACCTGACCCGCGACCCCGAGGTCCGCACGACGCAGGGCGGGACGCAGGTGGCCAAGTTCGGCATGGCCGTCAACCGCAAGTTCACGGCCAACGGCCAGACCCAGGAGCAGACCTGCTTCGTCGACTGCACCGCCTTCGGCCGGCAGGCCGAGGTCCTGGCCCAGTACATGCGCAAGGGCCGGGGCCTGTTCATCGAGGGCCGCCTCGAGTACCAGACCTGGACCGACCAGCAGGGCGGCAAGCGGTCCAAGCACGAGGTCATCGTCGAGAACTTCCAGTTCCTCGGCCAGGGCCAGGGTCAGGGTCAGGGCCAGGGCGGCGGGGGCCGGCAGGGGGCGGGGGCCCCGGACGAGGGCGGCTTCGGCAACGGCGGCGGCTTCGGCTACGAGGCCGAGGGCGAGATCCCGTTCTGAGCCCGGATTGACGGCGCCGGGCGCCGCCGGATCCTGCCGACGACAAGGCCGGATCCGGGGCCGGGCGGCACTGCTCAAGTTCTGGACGCTCCGGGTCGATGTGGCCACAGGCACCGGGGCCCGATCCGCGTCCAGCAAGAGGAGAAGCCCGGCATGGAACCCGATCCCGAGGTCCTTGCGACCCTCCAGGCCAAGGCCCGTCAGCAGTCGATCGACGAGCTGAAGGCCAAGGGCAAGACCAAGGTCAAGGTCATCCGGGCCAAGGACATCGCGGCCTTGATCCAGGAGGCCGTGCAGCGGGCGATCCAGGACTCCTCGCTTCTGACCCAGGACCAGGTCGAGGAGCTGACCCACAAGAGCAAGGCCGAATTCCAGGAGCTCCAGCAGCGCTGGCGCGAGCGGGAGCAGGCCGAGCGCGAGCGCGACGCCGAGATCGACCGCCTCCGCCAGGCCAAGGCCACGCTGCAGAAGCAGGTCGACGAGCTCGAGCAGCGGCTGCGCGGCGGCGCCCTGGCGGGGAGCCCCGCGGGGCCGCGGCCGGCGGCGAGGCCGCGGCCGGGGTCGACCAGAACATGCTGATGCTGCAGATGATGCAGCAGCTCATGGAGCTCAAGTCGCAGGCCTCCGCCCCGGCGCCCGCCGGCGGCGACTCCGAGGCCACGCTGGCATCGCGCCTGGACGCGATCGTCGGCTCCCTCGACAAGAAGCTCGAGAGCTTCGGCAAGAAGATCGGCGTCTCGAGCGCCGTCGACTCGGACGTCGACATGACCTCGCTGTTCGAGAGAGCTTCGACGTCGAGCTCGAGTCGAACATGGACGACGTCAAGGTCAAGACCAAGAAGGGCGGCGGCATCGGGGCCAACCTGGAGCGGATGAAGAAGCTCAGGGCGGCGACTGAGACACCCGGAGGCCGGCCCGCCAGGAAAGGGTAAAGGGCGGGCGGCAGACCCTCCGATGCATGGATACGACACACCTCATTCCGGGGAGAAGCGAAGCATGACCCACGAAGAGACCAACGAGGGGTTCCAGGACGCCACCGAGGGTTCGGCCGGCACCCAGACCTCTTCCGGGGCCTCGACCGAGAAGCTGCTCGGGAAGGGCCTCGACATCGGCACGGCCAACCTGGCCGCCGCCATCCAGGACCCTGACGGCGGCATCCAGGTCACCGTCGAGCGGAACGCCTTCCTCGACATCAAGGCGGACGTCTACAGCAAGAACATGCTGACGAAGCTCAAGGTGCCCTACGTGGTGCACAACGGCCAGATGATCGTCATCGGTCAGGCCGCCTTCGAGCTCGCCAACATCTTCTCGCGCGAGACCCGCCGCCCGATGAAGGACGGCCTGATCTCGCCGAACGACGCCGACGCGCTCCCGATGATCAAGCTGATCATCGAGAAGGTCCTCGGCAACCCGGCCGAGGCGGGCGAGAACTGCTACTTCTCGGTCCCGGCCGAGTCGATCGACGCCGAGAACAACATCGTCTACCACCAGGGCCTGTTCGAGGGCATGCTGCGGAAGATGGGCTACAACGCCAAGGCGATCAACGAGGCCCACGCGGTCATCTTCGCCGAGCTGGCGGACAGCGACTTCACCGGCATCGGCCTGAGCTTCGGCGGCGGCATGGTCAACGCCTGCGTGGCCTACAAGACCATCCCCTGCCTGAGCTTCTCCGTCGCCCGCGGCGGCGACTGGATCGACATGAACGTCGCCAAGGTGCTCGGCATCAAGGCCAGCAAGGCGACGCACATCAAGGAGCAGAACATCGACATCCGGGACCCGAAGAACCGCGAGGAGGAGGCGGTCGCGATCTACTATCGCAACCTGATCCACTACCTCATGGAGAACCTCAAGGTCCGCTTCGAGGCCGGCTCGGACATGCCGACCTTCCCGGAGCCCGTCGACATCGTCTGCGCCGGCGGCACCTCGCTCGTGGGCGGCTTCATCGAGGTCTTCCGCGACGAGTTCTCCAAGATCAACTTCCCGATCCCGATCCGCGACGTGCGCCGCGCCGACGAGGCCCTGACCTCCGTCGCCAAGGGCTGCCTGGTCGCGGCCGCGATCGGCGAGTGAGCCCAGCGCTTCTCCCGGGCTCGGGGCCCGCGCCGGCGTAGCCGGGGCGGGCCTCTGCACGTACCGGCGGCCCGAGGCCCTCCGGCGCGGCCGGCGCGGCGTGTAGGCTCACGGCGATGAGGGTCACCGTGCTGCTGTTCGCCGCCTGCCGCGAGGCCGCGGGCCGGGACCGGGTCGAGCTCGAGCTCGACGCCGGGGCCGACCTCGCCGCCCTGCGCCGGACCCTGGTCGGCCGCTGGCCGGCCCTCGACCGGGTCCCGTTCGTGTTCGCCCACAACCTCGACTACGCGGCGCCGGACACGCCGCTCGCCGAGGGCGACGAGGTCGCCCTCGTCCCGGCGATCAGCGGCGGCAGCGGCGAGGGGGGCGGCGCGGAGGCGCGGGTCGGCTTCGAGCTCGTCGAGGGGCCGCTCGACCCCCGCGCCCTCGAGGCCGAGGTCCGCCGCGACAGCGACGGGGCCGTCGTGACCTTCCTCGGCGTGACCCGGGACCACCACGAGGGCAGCCAGGTGCTCGGGCTGGCCTACGAGTGCTTCGAGGACATGGCCCGGCGCCGGATGCTGGCGATCCTCGCCGAGGTCCTGGCCGGCCACGAGCTCGGCCGCATCGCCGTCCGCCACCGCCTCGGCGAGGTGCCGATCGGCGAGGCCTCGGTCGTCGTCGTCGTCTCGGCCCCGCACCGCGGCCCGGCGTTCGACGCGGCGCGCGAGGTCATGGACCGGCTCAAGCGGGAGGTCCCGATCTTCCAGAAGGAGCGCCTCGCCGACGGCGGGGAGCGCTGGGTCGGGGAGCTGCCGCAGGCCTGATCCGGGGCCGGGCTTTGGACTGGAAAGGGGCCAGGGGCTAGAACGGCGCGCTCGTTCCCGGAGCCAAGGATGGAGTGCGGATGAATTTCACGAGCCGGACCGGGTCCCCGACGAGCGCCAAGACCGACATGCTCGTCCTGCTGCACCTCGAGGGGGAGAGGTGCGAGCCGCCGAAGGCCTTCGACGGGGCGCACAAGGCGGCCAAGGCCGCCGGCGACCTGCCGGGCGAGTTCCGCAAGCACTGCCTGCTGTACCCCGCGGGCCGCGCGAGCCAGAAGCGCGTGCTGCTGCTCTGCGCCGGGAGCGGCAAGAAGCTCGACGCCGAGCGCGTCCGCCGCCTCGTCGCCCACGCCGGCCGCCTCGCCGAGCAGTGCAAGGCCGGCGACTACGTCGTCGTGCCGTCCAAGGGCGTCCTCGACGCCGTCGACGCGGGGGCCCTCGGCGTCGCCGCGGGCGAGGGCGCGGTCCTCGGCGCGTACCGCTACGAGCACCCGACCGGCGACAAGCGCAAGCCGCTCGCGGTCAAGAAGGGCGCGCTGATGGCACCGACGGGCAAGGTCGCCAAGGCCCTGGCCGACGGCGTCAAGGCCGGCGCCGGCCGCGCCCGCTCGGTCTGCTTCGCCCGCGACCTGGGCAACAAGGGCGGCAACCTGCTCACGCCGTCGATCCTGGCCCGCGAGGCGCGCAAGCTCGCCGGCCCGGGCATCAAGGTCACCATCCTCGACGAGGCGCGCATGGCCAGGCTGGGCATGCACGCCCTGCTCGGCGTGTCCAAGGGCTCGGCCGAGCCGGCGCGGCTGATCGTGCTCGACTACAACCCCAAGGGGGCCAAGCAGACGCTCTGCGTCGTCGGCAAGGGCCTGACCTTCGACGCCGGCGGCATCTCGCTCAAGCCCTCGGCGGCCATGGACGAGATGCGCTACGACATGTGCGGCTCGGCCGCGGTCATGGGCCTGTTCCACGCCCTCGCGTCGGGCGCCGCGCGGTCGCGCTGCCGCGTCGTCGGCGTCATCGGCTCGAGCGAGAACCTCCCCGACGGCAAGGCCCAGAAGCCCGGCGACATCGTCACGGCCATGAACGGCAAGACGATCGAGGTCCTCAACACCGACGCCGAGGGCCGCCTCGTCCTGGCCGACGCCCTGTGCTACGCCGTCAAGAACTACGACCCCGACGCGATCGTCGACCTCGCGACGCTGACCGGCGCGGTCATCATCGCGCTGGGCCACGAGGTCGCCGCGGCCGTCGGCAACGACGACGGCCTCGTCGCCGAGGTCATGGCGGCCGGCGAGCGGGCCGGCGACCGGCTGTGGCAGCTCCCGCTGTGGGACGTGCACCGCCAGCAGATGAAGGGCCGCTACGCCGACCTGCGCAACATCAACTCGGGCAAGGCGGACGGCAACGGCACGATCGCCGGCGCCGCCTTCCTCGAGTACTTCGTCGACGGCCGGCCCTGGGTCCACCTCGACATCGCGGGCACGGCGTGGGGCGCCAAGGCCAAGGACTACTACCAGAGCGGCGCGACCGGCTTCGGCGTCCGCGCCCTGGTCGAGTGGGTCGGCGCGCGCTGAGCCTCGGCGGCGCGGCGGCCCTCGGCCTGCTGCTGCCGTGCTGCAGCCCGGCCGAGGAGCCGCTGACGGCCCACCGGGCCGGGCGGCTGCCCGAGGCCTGCCACTCGCTCCTGACCTGGAACCACGCCCCCGGGGGGCCGGCGCGCAAGCTCTTCGGCGAGCTGCTCGGCCGCGGCGTGCCCGACCTCTTCCTCGAGGGCCCGGGCATCCTGGCCGGCTGGACCGACCCCGAGACCCACGAGAGCGCCACCGTCGCCTGGGTCGAGCTGCCGGCCCTCGGCGAGGCCGACACCCGCGTCGCCGCGCTGCGCGCGCGGCTCGGCGACGACCGGGTGCTCGAGCAGCGGGGCCAGGAGCTGTGGCTGCTGCCCAAGGCGCTGGCGGGCTTCGCGCGCCGGGGCGGCCCGCGGCTCGACGCCCAGCCCTGGTTCGCCGAGGGCGTGGCCGGTCTCGGGCGCGACCCGACCGACGAGCTCGAGGTCGAGATGCACTTCGACCTCCGGCGGCTGCAGGACATCGCGCGGCAGACGGGGCGCGAGCGCATCGTCGCCGGCCTCAAGGTCCTGCCCGGCATCGAGGGCTTCCTCGGCCTGTCGCTGGCGTTCCGGCCGAGCGTGTCGGCCGAGCGCGGCCAGATCGACCTGTTCGTGCGCCTCGCCGCGCACCCCCTCGGCATCGCCGCCGCGCTCGACGTCGTCCCCGAGCGGCTCATGCCGGTCGCCCTGCCGGGCCTCGACGAGGCCTCGGGCTTCATCCGCGTCGACTTCCGCATGGGCACGTACATGGACGCGCTCAAGCAGCGGCTGCTCGGCGGGCGGGGTCAGGCCGGCGAGGCCGTGGCCGGCGTCTCGCGGACCCTCGGCATCCTGCTGCAGAACGAGCTGTGGCGCGGCTTCGGCGACGAGTGGGTGCTCGTCGACCCGCAGGGCGCCCTCGGGGAGGGCCGGGACCTGGCCGAGTCGGGCGCGTACCTCGCGGCCGCGCTCGCGCGCGCGCCCGCGCTGCGCGCGTCGCTCGTGACCCTGGCCCGCGCCGGCCAGCTCCTCGGCGGCGACATCGCGGTCAAGGACGAGCCGGGGTTGCTCGTCGTCGACGCCGAGCTCGCCGGCCAGGCCGTCGTCCTGGCGATCGGGGAGCGCATCGGGGGCATGGGGCCGCAGAGCGCGCGCGGAGACCTGCTGACCCTCGTCAAGGCCGCGGGCGAGCCAGGGCCGCCGGCCCCGATGGCCGACATGCCGCCGGCCCCGCCCGAGGCAAGGCTGCAGGGCCTGGGCCGCTGGTCGCTGGCCTTCCTGGCGATCCTGCTGCCGCAGGTCGAGGAGGAGTTCCGGCCCTTCGTCCACGCGCTGATCGGCGACGGGCGGCGCATGCGCTTCCAGCTCTGGCGCGTCGCCCAGGGCTTCCGGCTGCAGGGGCGCTGGTGAGCGGCGGCGCGGTCGACCGGGCGGTCCGCAACCGGACCTGGCTCGTGCTGCTGCTGGCCCTCGTGCTGTACGTGCCGTTCAACGGCATGCGCGACCTCTGGTATCCCGACGAGCCGGACATCGGCGAGGTCGCGCAGAAGATGTACGAGAGCGGCGACCTCGTCGCGCCGCGCCGCAACGGCACGGTCTGGGTCGACTACCCGCCGATGCTGTACTGGGTCGGCTGCGGCGTCGCGTTCCTCGCCGGCGGCGTCGGCGAGTGGTCCCTGCGCATGGCCTCCGCCCTCGGCGCGCTGGCGCTGCTGTGGCTCGTGCTCCGCGCCGGCGCGCGCTGGTTCGGCGCGGAGGCCGCGCTGTGGAGCGCCCTGGCCCTGCTGACGATGGTCCAGTTCGCGTACAACGCCGTCAGCTACCGGCCCGACGTCCTGTTCACGCTCGGCTTCGCCGGGGGCCTGCTGCTGTACGCCGAGGGCGTCGGCGAGCGGGCCCGGGCCGGGCCGCGGATCGCCGGCTTCGCGCTGTTCGGCTTCGCGGTCCTGGCCAAGGGCGTCCTCGGCCTGCTGCTGCCGGGCCTGATCCTGGTCCTGTACCACGGCTCGCGCCGGGAGTGGCGGCGCATCCTCGCACTGGCCCCGCTGTCGCTGGTCAGCCTGGCCCTGTACCTGCCGTGGTTCGTCGCCTGCGGCAAGGTCATGGTCGACGAGGGCCTCTCGGCCGGGATCCTGACCGAGGTGTGGGAGCAGAACTGCGCCCGCTTCCTGTCGGGCGAGGAGCGGGGCCACGGCCAGCCGCTCCTGTACTACGTCGGCGTCCTGTGGGCCGACCTCGCGCCGTGGTCCCTGTTCCTGCCGCTCGTCGCCTGGCAGCTCGTCCGCGACAAGCTGTGGAGGGAGCCCCGGACACGGCTGCTCGTGATCTGGGCCCTGACCTCGGTGGCGTTCCTGTCGCTGGCGGCGACCAAGCGTCAGGTCTACCTGCTCGTCGCCTACCCGGCCTTCGCGCTGCTGATCGGCCGCTGGCTGGCCGGGCTCGCGACCACCGCCCCGGCCGACGCGATGGCCCGCGCGGCCCGCGTCGGCCTCCGCGCCCTGGCCGTGATCCTCGGCGCCGCCGGCCTCGCCGCCCTGGCCTCGCCGTGGATCCTCGCCGCCGTGCTGGCGCACAAGCCGCGGCCGGCCTTCGAGGCCGAGGCCCTGACCGCGCTGGCCGGCCCGCTGCGCATCCTCGGCGTCGTCGTCCTCGCCGCCGCGGCCTGGCTGGCCCACGCCGCGTGGGCGCGTGGTCCGCGGTCCGCCGCCCTGCGCCTGGCCGCGGCGATGGCCGCGACCTTCGTCGTCGTCCAGGCCTTCGTCCTGCCGGCGGCCGACCCGCTCAAGACCTACGCGCCGGCCGGCCGCTGGCTGCGCGCGCAGCTCCCTGCCGGCGAGCGCCACGTCGCGCTGCACTACCTGGACCTCGGCTTCCACAAGATGGGCGCCTTCGCCTACGAGCTCGACGGCTGGATCGTCCTGACGAAGTCCGAGGCCGACATCGAGGCCTTCTTCGCCGACCACCCCGACTCCCTCTGCGTCGTCGCCGCCTCCGAGCTCGACCCCATCCTCGCCTCGACCCGCCACGACTGGCGCACCGCGATCGTCCGCGACGACCTCATCGCCGGCCGCCGCCCCTACGTCGTGCTCCGCGCCCCGTCCCGCTAGCTCGCTAGCGAGCTCGGAGAGAGCGGAGAGGCTGAGCCCGACAAGATGTCCGCGGAGCGGTCTTCCCCTCGATGACGTGAGACCGGATCGCGGCCAGAGCGCACCAGCCCGGTTCATGCGGGTCGAGCGATCGTCTCCGATCGAGGGTCGTGTCGTCCCTTGCCGGAGATCGTCCCATTGCCACGCTGCGTGCAACCCTTATGGGGTCCCACGCATCGTTGCAAAGCGCCTCTCCGGCCCGTCGATCATCTCCCGCCCTCGAGGAGACGCCCGAACGCCTGCAGGATGCTGGGCGCGCCAGCCACGAGCCGGCAACCCACGCCCACGAGGGAAGGACCGCCGTTCAGTCCGGCCAGACGTCGCCGACGGCCCGGCACTCGTCGAGGGTCGGGACGAGGGCCATGCGGAAGAAGCGCTCCTGGCCGGGGCCGTAGAAGGAGCCCGGGGACACGACGATGCCGGCGTCGCCGAGGCGCTCGGCGTAGGCGACGTCGGTCTCGCCTCGGGGACCTCGACCCGGAGGAGCAGCGAGGCCGTGCCGGAGGGCGACCGGAGGCCGCGAGGCGAGCGGGTCAGGCAGGACGCGGCCTTGGCCGCGAAGACCTCGCGGCGCTCGTCGACGTGGGCCTGGTCGGCGCCGGGCCGCGGCGGCGGCCGCCTGGGTCACACCGGGGACTGCATGCCCATGCCGGCGCGATGGTGGCGCAGGGTCGCGATCAGGAGCCGGGTCGCCGGCCATGCGAAGCCGGTGGTAGCCGGTCGAACGCTTGCTCAACGAGTGGACGACGACGCAGCCCACCGCGGCCTCTGCTCGACAGGCTCCGCGGCGGCTCCCTCGAACCTACAGGTCGCAGTAGCACTCGTCCGACACCAGGGCGAAGCCGTGCCGGTCGCGGGCCTCGACCCAGGCCGCGTAGACCTCGCCCGGCATCGTCGCGCCGCTGGGGTTGTGCGGGTAGTTGAGGTAGACGAGCGCGGTCCGGGCCAGCTCGTCCTCGCCGAGGTCTGCGGGCCGGAGCAGGTAGTCGTTGTCGGGCCCGAGCCGGTGCCCGTGGGGCTCGGCCCCGGCGTACAGCGCGCCGAGCTCGAAGACCCTGTACGCGGGCTCGCCGTAGACGACGAGGTCGCGCGGGTCCTCGTCGTGCACGAGGACCATCGGCATGTGGAAGATGGCCTCCATCGAGCCGGCCGTGGCCAGGACCTCGCGGGCCGGGTCGAGGGCGACGCCGAAGCGCCGCTCGACGTAGCCGGCCGCGGCCTCGCGCAGCTCGTCGCTGCCGTGGACGCTGGTGTAGGTGCTGCTCGTCGGCACGTTGTCCCGCAGGGCCGCCCGGATGAACTCCGGGGTCGGCTCGTTGGGGTCCCCGGTGCCGAAGTCGTAGAGGTGCAGCCCCTTGGCCCGGACGGCGGCCTTGCGCTCGTCGAGGCGGACGGTGGGGTACGGCTGGATCGCGGCGAGGCGTCGGTTCATCAGGGGTCCGGGGCCCAGGCTCCGATGGCGCGGCGCCTGTCGCTCCGCGCGCCCGGTGGGGGGCGCCCAGTATTCCCGCTGACGGCCGGCGGTCCAGCACGGTGGGCCGCCGGTCGGGCCGGGGTTTTTCGGCCTCGGCCGATTGCGGGCCGGACCGGCCCCGACCTAACCTCTCGCCGATGAAGGTCCAGACCATGCGCCGCGTCGACGCCTGGCTCGGGGTCCCGCTGTGCGCGGTCCTGACCCTGTGGCGCAGGCTCCGCGGCCTGTTCGTCCTCGAGGACCACCGGGTCGGCGAGCAGGGCGGGGGCCGGGCCCGGCGCGGGATCCTGTTCGTCAAGCTGGCCGAGCAGGGCTCGACGGTGCTGGCCCACGCGGCCCTGCAGCGGGCCGTGGCCGAGTACGGGCGCGAGAACGTCTGGTTCCTCGTGTTCGCCCAGAACCGGCCGATCCTCGACGCGATGCACGTCATCCCCGAGGCCAACGTCGTCGCGATCCGGACGGCCGGGCTCCTCGGGACGCTCCGGGCGACCCTCGCCGCGGTGTGGAAGCTCCGCCGCCTGCGCCTGCACGCGGCCGTCGACCTCGAGTTCTTCGCCCGCTCGTCGGCGATCCTGACCTACCTGAGCGGCGCCCGCCTGCGCAGCGGCCTGCACGCCTCGGCCGGCGACGGCCCGTGGCGCGGCGACCTGTTCACGCACCGCGTCCTCTACAACCCGCACCTGCACACGGCCCAGGTCTTCGACCTCCAGGTCCGGGCCCTGCGCGAGCCGGCCGAGCGCTTCCCGGCCCTCGACCTCGTGCCGACCCCGATCGCCGAGCTGGCCCGCGGCCGGCTCGAGGCCGGCGAGGGCGAGCTCGCCGAGGTCCGCGGCATCATCGCGACGGCGTTCGGCGGCGACCGGCCCCAGGCCCTGGTCCTGCTCAACGCCAACTGCAGCGACCTCCTGCCGCTGCGCAAGTGGAGCGAGGAGCGCTACGTCGAGCTCGCCCGCCGCCTGCTGGCCCGCGAGCCCGGGCTCGGCATCGCGTTCACCGGGGCGCCCGACGAGGCCCCGCACGTCGGCCGCCTCGTCGAGGCCATCGCCTCGCCGCGCTGCGCGTCCCTGGCCGGCAAGACGACGATGCGGCAGCTCCTCGTGCTCTACGAGTGCGCCGACGTCCTCGTGACCAACGACAGCGGGCCGGCCCACTTCGGGACCCTGACCCCGGTCGACGTCGTCGTCCTGTTCGGGCCCGAGACCCCCGAGCTGTTCGGCGGCCTGTCGCCGGCCACGACGATCGTCTGGGCCCGGACGGCCTGCAGCCCCTGCGTCAACGCCTACAACAACCGGGTCTCGACGTGCCATGACAACGTCTGCATGCAGCGGATCGAGGTCGGCGAGGTCGAGGGCCGGGTCGTCGGAGCCCTGGCCCGGCGGCGCAGTGGGAAGGGTGTGGAGCGGCCCTACGTCCTGCCGGCCCGGGAGCCCGCGCCGGCCCCGGTGGGGGGTGCGGACCCGACCCCCGTCCCGGGCGGAAACCCCAGGGAGGCGGCTCCGAGCCTCGAAGAAGGCCCGGGACAGGGCTAGAATCCCGCGCCATCCGGTCCAGCCGAGGCGGTCGGCAGGACCATGTCCAGGGAGGGATCCGCTTCGGTCCCCGCTTTCCCATCCTTTCGTGGGGGCCGGTCCCCGGCGTTCACAGGCAGCGGCATGCAGAAGGACAGCACGATCCAGGGGCAGCCGGCCCCCGGCGAGGGCACCCCGGCCCCGCTGCGCCTGTGGAGCTGGCACACCTTCCTCGGCATCGCCGTGGCCGTGGCCCTGCTCGTCGGGCTCGCGTACTGGATCGAGCACGAGCAGGAGGGGGGCTGGGCCGCGACCTGGGCCCGGATCCGTGACGCCGCCCTGCCGATCGCCCTGCTCGGTGCGCTCTGCCACTACGCGACCTATCCGGTCCGCGGCCTGCGCTGGCGCCGGACGCTGGCCCACCTCGACCCGCCGGCCGGCGGCGGCCGCTTCGGGCTGTTCGTGTTCTTCTACAACGCCGTCGACAACGTCGTCCCCGGCAAGCTCGGCGACCTCTACGCGGCCCACCTCCTGCGCATCAACCTCGGCATCCGCCGCTCGATCGGCCTCGGCTCGATCGTGTTCCTGCGCATGATCGACGCCTGGGTCATCCTCGGCCTGGCCGCGGCCGCGTCGTTCCTCCTGTTCTCGGGCCACCTGCCCGAGACCGTGTTCTGGGCCCTGATCCTCGGCGGCTTGATCGCCGTCGCCGCCAGCCTCGCCCTGCTGACGTTCTTCCTGTGGAAGCACAAGCTCCCGGCCTGGATGCCGGAGCAGCTCGCGCAGCGGATCCGGGCGTTCCAGTCGGGCATGTGGCCGGGGCGCCGGGAGTACCTGCCGATCGCCGTCCTGACGGTGCTGATCTGGGCCCTCGAGCTCGCCTTCCTCGGGCTCCTGGCCCTGTCGTTCGGCATCCACCTCGACGGGATCCAGCTCGTGTTCCTGGCCTCGGTCCCGCTGCTGGCCTCGGCCTTCCCGCTGACGCCATCGGGCGCCGGCGTCGTCGAGCTGACCCTCTACGGCTGCCTCGTCGCCCTCGGCGTCCCGGCCGCCGTCGCCGTCTCGATCATGGTCCTGAACCGCCTCCTGGACTATTGGCTGCACCTCGTCCTCGGCCTCCTGACCTGGATCTTCCGCAGGAAGATCGGGCTCCGGAGCTGGCGCGAGGTCGCCGCACCTCCCCTCGGAACTCCGCAGGCCCTCGAGCCTGCACGCTAGACCGGAGTCATCGATGCAGATCCAGTCCGCGCTGCTCGTCCGGGTCTCCTCGGTCGTCGACAAGGTCGACCACCCGCAGTTCTTCGACCCCTCGTACCAGCTCAAGTACATCCAGGCCGAGCTCGAGCGCCTGCCGGGCACCAAGGTCGTGATCCACGACTGTTGGATCCACCCGACGCCGACGGCCGAGCTCCTGGCGATCGCCGAGGAGCTGCAGCCCGACCTCGTCGTGGTGTCGTCGTCGAGCTTCGACGTCGACGTGTCCAACGCCTTCGCCGAGGGCCTCGGCAAGCTGGCCAAGAAGCCGATCGTGCTCGGCATCGGCCAGGGCCAGTACCTCAACCGCGACTGGTCGCAGGGCCACGCCGAGTACTACGACGTCATCCTGCTCGGCGAGCCCGAGGAGGAGTTCCAGGTCCTGCTGAAGCGGATGCTCGACGAGGGCACCGACTCCAAGGCCTGGCGGATGCACTACAAGCAGCTCTTCGACGACGGCAAGCGCTTCCAGGTCCTCGACCTCGACGCCCTGCCGTTCCCGAGCTACACGCAGGAGGAGCTCGAGGCCTACCGCTCGATCTACCCCGTGCGCCTGGCCAAGCGGGTCATCTGGGGCTTCCTGATCGCCGGCCGCGGCTGCCCGTACGCCTGCACGTTCTGCAGCGAGGTCATGCGCGTCTCGATCGGGACCAAGATGCGCGTCCGCTCGGGCCGCAACGTCGCGGACGAGATGGAGCACCTCGTCCGCGAGGGCGCCAACATCATCTCGTTCCAGGACGACTCGTTCTCGTCGTCCAAGCGCCAGGTCGAGGACGTCTGCCAGGAGCTGATCCGCCGCGGCTCGCGCATCCCGTGGATGGCCCGCGTCCGCAGCGACGAGGTCGACTACGAGCTGCTCCGGATGATGCGCGACGCCGGCTGCATCTTCCTCGGCATCGGCGTCGAGGCCGGCGCCCAGCGCATCGTCGACCGCGTGCGCAAGACGTACAAGCCCAAGCCCTGGGCCGACCTCTGCCGCGTGACGTTCAAAGCCTGCCACGAGCTCGGCATCGGCACCAACGCCTACTACGTGCTCGGCAACCCGACCGAGACCCGCGAGGAGATGGAGCAGACGATCGAGCTGGCGCTGGAGCTCAACGCCGACTCGATCCAGGTCCACTTCCACACGCCGTACCCCGGCTCGGCCGACTGGAACGAGTACAAGGAGGTCTACGAGGACCTCGACCCGACCAAGATGTTCCACTACGCCAAGCCGGTCTACTCGCTGGCCGAGGTCAGCCCGGACGAGCTGCTCGAGATCCGGTCCCGGTTCTACAAGCGCTACCTGTTCCGGCCGGGCTTCGCGCTCCGGCACATGTGGAAGCACAAGGGCTTCTACCTCAAGAACCCCGACATCTTCCTGACGCTGCTCGGCATCCGGAAGATCTTCAGCACCAAGGGCCACGACGAGCCCGAGGGCGAGGCGCCCAAGAAGCGCGCGCGCCCCGGGGCGACCGAGGCCCAGGCCCCGGCGGCGGCCGACGAGGCCCCCGAGCTCGTCGGCGTCGGCGGCGGCCGGACCAAGGTCGAGCGCAAGGCCACGAGCTGAGCGGGCACCGGGAGCAGCCATGGCCCTGATCGGCACCATCCCCCGTCGCGCCGTCAACCTGCCCGGCGGCGCGCTGCGCACTCTGGTCGGCTGCACGCTGCGCGGCCGGCTCGTCGACGGCCCCGACCTCGCGGCCTTCGAGCGGCGCTTCGCCGACTGGCTCGGCACGGGCCACGTCCTCGGCGCGGCCCAGGGCCGCTCGGCCTTCCAGCTCGCGCTGATGGCCCTCGACCTGCCCCAGGGCGCCGAGATCGTGTTCCCGAGCTTCACGTTCCCGGTCATGCCGATGGTCGCCAAGCTGCTCGGCTACGAGCCGGTGTTCTGCGACGTCGACCCGCGGACCTTCAACGCCGGCCGCAAGGAGATCGAGGCCGTGCTCAGCGACCGGACCGGCGCCGTCCTGGCGACGCACCTGTTCGGCATGCCGTGCCCGATCGAGGACATCGCGGCGCTGGCCAGGGAGCGCGGCTTCCGGCTCATGGAGGACTGCGCCCACGCCCTCGGCGTCCGCGTCGGCGGCCGGTCGGTCGGGACCTTCGGCGACGTCGGGATCTTCAGCTTCGCCGAGGGCAAGAACATGCCCTGCATGGGCGGCGGCGCGATCGCGACGGCCGACGAGGGCATCGCGGCGCGCGCGCGGGCCGTCCTCGCCGCGGCCGCCAGGCCGTCGGCCAAGGAGGTCCGCCAGGAGGGCACCGGCGTGTGGCTGCACTGGCTGGCGACCCGGCCCCTGGTGTTCGGGCTGACGGCCTACCAGGTGCTCAAGCTCAAGCTCCGCGGCGGCCAGCCGCTGATGGACAGCGAGGTCGGCGACGCCCTGCTCGAGCGCTTCAGGGCCTCCGACCCCAGGATCCAGCCGCTCGCCAACCTCCAGGCCGCGATCGGCCTCCGCCAGCTCGAGGTCATCGACCGGTTCAACTCGGGCGCCCGCCGCAACGCCGAGGTCCTGACCGAGGAGCTCGGCGACGTCCCCGGCGTGACCGCGCCGCCGATGGACGGCGACCACATCTACGTCTACTACCCGCTGCGGGTCGACCCGGCCCTGCGCGACGACCTGCGCCACTTCCTGCTGCGCCGCGGCGTCGACGCCAAGAAGACCGACATGGGCGACTGCGCCCAGCTCCGGGCCTTCCGCGAGGGCAAGGACCCCGCGACCCTGCCGCCCGACCGCACGCCGACCGAGACCTCGATCCTCGAGATCTGCGTCTACCCGATCCTCAGCGAGCGCCAGATGCGCCGCGTCGCCCGCGCGATCCGCGACTGGTCGCGCCTGCGCAGGGGCCCCGGCAGCCTCCCGGCCGGCCGCGGCGACGCCGCGCGCAAGATCGCGGTCTGAGGGCTCCTGGCCCCCCCAGCGGGCCATCGGCCCCCTCCCAGGGGGCATTGTGGATTCGGGGGCAGAGGTTAGGCTTCAAGCTTCAGGTCCGTCCGACCTGGCTCCTCTGGCATGCCAATCTGCGCTTCTGGACCTTGGACCGAGAGGTCAACCATGCGGGTTCAGCTCCCTTCACGCCGAGCAATGGTGATCTCGCGAGGGATTGCATCGCTGCTGTGTTCCTTGGTCATCGTGCCTTCCGGCTTTTGCGCTTGCCCTCAGACCAGCACTCCCGGAGTTTCGGTCACGGCAAGGACGCTGACCAAGGTCAACTGCTACGCCAAGGCTGAGTCGGAGGCACGGGTCAAGGAAGTTCCCGCTGACAAGGCGTTCGCGAGGTCCGTGAAGGTGGCCTCCTCCGAATCCAACGCCAGAGCGGACGTTACGGCAGGGCATTGGACGCGAGAAACACCCACTCGCGCGACGACGATGGTTTACGTCTCGAGCGCAGTGTCACTCCGATTGTCGAAGAAGGCCAATGCCATAGTCCACACCGCCGCAGACACAACGAACCCTGTCAAACATGGGTTCGAGTTCAAGCTGACGGCACCAGTCAAGACAACTGGAACACTGACCTTGACGATCTCCGGCCGTAGCACGCAGGGCGCGACGGATCAGTTCGATATCGTCGTCAAAGGGGATGGATGGTCCAAGAAACTCGCCTCGAGCAGCGACAAGCGCTTCGCGAAAACGGTACTTCCCAACGTCTCCATTGACCCGACCGGGCTGATCATCGAAATCCACGGGTTGGCCGTGGCCAGCCTCACCGACAAAGGTCAATGCTCAGCCATGGGGCGCGCTTCAGCCCGCTTCGACGTCATCAGGCAATAGGGGGAGACCAGATGCGGCTCAATTCGGTCTTCATTGTCGGTCTAGCATCTCTGGGCTTGTCTTGGCTCGGTGTGGGAGTCAGGGCTCAGGCTGTCATCCAAGTTTCCTCGTATGGCGCTGTTGTCAACGACGGCCAGAATGACCTTCAAGCGATCCGTGCTGCCATTGACGATCTGCCCGCCTCCGACGCGATCCTGCGCTTCGAGATCGGAACCTACGATCTCTATCCACGGGAGGAGCCTCCTACCGGACTCGGAACCCCGACTCCGGCCGGGGTGTTCCCGGTCAAGACCATGTTCGGCCTCGTGTCCAAAGCGAGGATCACCGTTGACGGCCAGGGCGCAGTCCTGATGTGCCATGACTTCCTGCCCGACCAGCCGATCAACTCCAGCTACTACAACCTGTTTGCTTGCACCGATTGCACCGACATCGAGATCAGGGACCTGACGGTCAACATGTCGCGACTGCCGTACACGATCGGAACGTGTACGCAGATTGCCGGCGACCCAGTGGTAACAAATGTAGCGAACAGGTATTTCAGGATCGACATCGATCCGAGCTTCTTTGCCACCGGGTCTCTGCAAAACATGACAATGCACACCCTGTTGAATTGGCGGTCTGGGCATCCGAACGGCCAGAATTTCTATTACGTCCAACAGCAACCAGCAAAAACGTTTGGCTCTGACTTTTATGTTGGCCAGATTACATCTGGAACGATTCACGACATCAAGGGGAGGTTCCCAATTGGGCCAGGCACATTTCCTAACGATCCTGGCTGGGTAATGATGAACGAGCTCAAGGCTCCCGGAGCCATCGGGCCAGATGATCATGGGAGGTTGCAGCTCGGAGACCAAGTCGTGATTGCGCATCAGTCTAGTTACTACATCGCGTTCATGTTCGTGGATTGCACCCGTAGCTTTCTCACAAGCCTCACGGTGCACACCTGGCCGGGAATGGCGGTCAATCTCCTGCGCGACCGAGATGTCGTCATCGATGGCCTGCAGGTTCTGCCAGATCCGGCACGGCCATGGCCGGTTACGACTACTGCCGATGCCATCCATGTCGCCAACACCGCAGGGACTTTGCAGGTCCATGATTGCCACCTCGAGGGGATGCTCGACGATGGATTCAATTCGTACGTGAATGCCCTGCCTGTAACAGCAATCGTCTATTCAAACGGGGTTCCCACCGTAAACGCCGTGCCCCGGTTCCCCCTGTGGATCTTCGACCCTGGTTCGACCTGGGAGTTCTACGATCAAGACATGATCCCACTTGGGACACGACCGCTCGTCCTTTCGCAGAATGTCACGAATCCATCCACCCATCTGTTGACGTTCGCTAGCGTCCCTATTGGGAACATAGCCTACGTCTGCAATCTTTCCCATTTTCCGGATACGACAGAGATCGTCGGGACAACCGTCGCCCGGAATCGTGGCATGGGGTTGATCCTGAGGAGGAACACCCATGTCGACCAGTGCCTTTTTGAATGGATCACCGGTTCCGGGATCGTGGTCTCTCCTTCGATTGGCTTATGGGACGAAGGGCCTGGCGGGTCGAACGTCCTGGTCGAAGGCTCCCTGTTACAATATTGCAACCGCGGTTGGGGGTTACACGACGGGGGAGCCACTGAGGGTACGATCAGCGTAAAAACACACAAGTTTGTCAATGGAGCTTGGACAACCGGTCCTGTGGGCTCGATCCAGGACGTCGTCCTGAGGAACCTGACGATCCAGGATTCTGGGGGTGCCTTGGTGTGCGTCCGGTCCACGAACAGGTTCACGATCGATCAGTGCGCCCTGGGTGCATGTAATGATCTTGGATATTTGCTCACGGATCGAACAGCAGATCCACAAGATGGGGGGAGGGATCGGTACGCTGCCGAGTCTCTTTTGTTCTTTACCGAGTCGCAGGACATCACGATTACGAACAACTTCTTCACGGGAGCGGGGACCTATCTCAACTCCGACAGAACTTGGCCGATGATCTTCGGATTTTATACCAAAACCAACAACACCGGATTCTAGGAGAGAATCCATGTCACGCTGGATCACTCGCAGGCCCCCATGCGGATGGGCATGGCTCCCCGGCTCCGTGGGCAGGTGCATGCTTCTGCTTTTTGCTACCTTGCTCCTGGTCGCCAACCCGGAGGCGCAGACACATCTCTACACCCACTACGGGGACAAGGCCGGACAGTGGTTCGGTGGTAGCGTCGCCATCGTCGGCGATACCGACAGGGATGGGTTCGATGACTACGCGACCACCTCGGAGTGGTACCCGCCTTCGGCCTCTGGTGGAGATGCGGTGCGGCTGTACTCAGGGCGAGACGGGCATTTGATCGGCAAGGTGCCGCTGCCTGGCCCCGGGAGCGCCACATCAGTATCTGGGTTGGGGGACATGGACAGTGACGGCCATGCTGACTTCGGGATCTTGATCAATACGACGGTGCTGATTGGATATCAGTTTCATTCAGGAAAAACCATGCAGATGATTGCCAAGGGATCTTGGCCCTTGTCGCTACAAAACGGAAAAATCCGCCCAATTGCAGATCTTGATCACGACAATATTCCCGACGTTATTATTAGTAGTTCAGAGTATTCAAACTCTGATCGGGTCGTGATCGTATCTGGAAAGTCAGGGAAGATAATCTTGGATCTCAAGCCTGGCGGGCTCAACTACACCTATTTTGGCCATTCGGTTTCAAGGGCTGGAGATGTAAACGGAGACGGGATCGAGGACTTCCTGGTCGGCGATCCGCTGTTCGGAAGCAATCCAACCTATAATTTCTACGGGCCAGGACGCGCATGGTTGTTCTCTGGGGCGAACGGAGGGGTCATCTACACGTTCTGGGACACGACCTACAAACTTCCGTCTCCGTCGCCAGGCTTTGGGAGTTCCGTATGCGGTTGCGGTGATCTTGACGGTGACAAGGTTCCCGATCTCGCCATCGGGTGCCCGGGATTCGACGGCAACGGCACGGACGCCGGCGCCGTGTTTATCTACTCGGGCAAGACCGGTAATCTCTATCGTACCCTGCACGGCCCTGTCGCAGGATCATACTTGGGGTGGTCGGGGGCCAACGTGGGCGATTGGAACCGGGACGGCTATCCTGATCTGGCTTGTGGTGGGCAAACATTTCTTCCAGGCAATCAAGCTGCAGGTGTCGTGCGAGTCATTTCTGGCAAGGACGGAAAGGAGTTCGCCACCATTGTCGACGACAAGGTTGATATGGGATTGGGATCGTGCCTGAACGCCGATGGAGACATCGACGGAGACGGCGTCCGGGATCTGGTCGCGGGTCTGTCGCCAGCATCCTGGGCAAGCAACAACTTGTGGTACTTCAAGTGCTACTCCGGCGCCGGCCGCTCGCTCTGGAGCGATACGCACAGGGTCTCTGTGGCCGCTCAGGATATGCAGGTCCTGACCCTCGAGGCCGGGGCCGGCCAGGCGGGCAACCCCTATCTCGTGCTCGGCAGCCTTGCCGGGATCAACCCAGGGCTACAACTAGGTACGCATCTCCTTCCTCTCAACCTCGATCCCTACCTTGTCTGGACGGCGACCGTGCCCAACAGCCCCTTCCTGCAGGGCTCACTCGGGCTGCTCGATGCAAAGGGGACGGCCAAGATCCAGTTCGTGGCTGGAGCGGGCTTTCCTGCTGGATTGGCCGGCCTGCGCATGGATCACGCAGCCGTAGTCTTCGGCAACACGGGGATCGCCACGGTCAGCGATTGGGTCCCGCTGCTGCTGGAGAAATAGAACGCAACATTCGCTGGCCGGATCCGCTCGGTCGCGGTCAGCCAGTGGTGACAGGCGAGGGTCTCGTCTTGCACGGGCCCGCTTGCGGCGGGACCCATGCAAGTGGGTCCATCTGAGGGCTCAGCCGAAGCGCGCGACGAGTTCCTGCTCGGGCATGCCCGAGGCCTCGGCGAGGCGGGCGCGCTGGACGGGGTCCTCGAGGTGCTCGCGGTCGAGGCGGATCTGGTAGCGCAGCGAGCAGGTGTAGGTCTCGAGCGTCGTGTCGACGTAGCGGACGCGGGTCCTGCCGGTGCGCTCGTCGCGGAAGTGCTCGAAGGGGTAGACGAGCATCTCGTTGCCGACGCGGCAGATCACGCCCTGCATGCCGTGGCGCAGGATCGCCCGCATCGCGCCGAAGCCGAGGTCGCGGGTGTACTCGGCGTCGAACGGGATCGGGTCGGCGCAGCGCAGCTCGTAGCCGATGTTCTTCTCCATGACCTTGACCTCGCGGCCCCGGCTCCGGAACCGGGCCACGAGCTCGTCGCGGAGGATGCGGCCGAGGGGCAGGTCGGTCAGGCGGATCTTGCCCTTGGGGTCGCGCTCGAGGCCCTCGGTCGACGGCAGCTCGTCGGGGTCGATGCGCTCGGCCAGGCCCTCGGCGATGACGACGATGCCGTCGGCGCGGCCCTCGGCCATGCGGCGGATCATCGAGCCCTCGATCGGCTTGAGGATGTCGTCGAGGTGGAG
Source organism: Planctomycetota bacterium (assembly GCA_041398545.1). Lineage (GTDB taxonomy): Bacteria > Planctomycetota > UBA1135 > UBA1135 > JAWKUM01. The sequence goes on from JAWKUM010000003.1 coordinate 246,303, forward strand.
CTTGCCCGCCGGGAACTCCTCGGGGATCAGCGTCAGCGTCGCGCCGGCGGCCTTGCCGATGCCGTGGGCGAGGTGCCCGCTGTGGCGGCCCATCGTCACGGCCAGGTACCAGCGCCGCGTCGTGCGCGCGTCCTCGGCCAGGCTGTGCACGATGTCGACGCCGACGTGGCGGGCGGTCTGGAACCCGAAGGTCGAGAAGCCGCCCGGCAGGTCGATGTCGTTGTCGATCGTCTTGGGCACGTGCAGGTAGGCCAGCCCGTGCTTGTCGTTGTGGTAGAGCGCGTCGGCGGCCGAGGCCGTGCCGTCGCCGCCGATCGTGATCAGGGCGTGGACCCCGAGCCCGTGCAGGCAGTCGTGGACCCGGTCACGGATCTCGGGCCGGTCGACCGCGCCCTCGCGCGACGTGCGCAGGACCGAGCCGCCGGTCTTGTGGATCCGGGACACGTCGGCGATGTCGAGCTCGAGGACCTGGCCGCAGTCCCCGCGCGAGACCCACTTGAGGCCGTCGAGCAGGCCGAGGACCCGCCAGCCCCGGTTGCGGGCCTCGATCGTGATCGCGGCGATGACGCCGTTGATCCCGGGGGCGGGGCCGCCGCCGACCGCGATCGCGACTGTGGGCTGGGGGGTCGTCATGCGTCCCGGGTCAGCCCTGCTGGATCCGGGTCGCGTCGAGGGCCTGCTTCATGCGGCGGACGAGGTCCTGGTAGTGGACCCGCGTGGTCTCGCCGAGGTTGCCGGCCTGGAGCCCGGCCAGGCTCGAGTAGAGCTCCATGAGGTTGGCGCGGGCGGCGGCCAGGGCGTCGTGGGGGACGACGGCCCCGACGTCCTCGGTCGCGAGCGTGAGCAGGACCTCGACGTAGGCCCGCTGCAGGTTGCGGCGGAACACGTCGACGTCCTGGCCGGCGGCGACCTCGGAGAACACGCCCTCGCGGAGGCCGCGGAACAGCTCGGCGACCGTGAACGCGGTCTGGCCCTGGGGGACCATGAGCTCGCCCTCGACGATGCGGTCGAGCACGAGCGGGTGGAACAGCTGGTAGAGCACCGAGGTCTGGAAGCCCTTGACCTGGTCGACGAGCGACCATTCGATCGGGCCGTCGAGCTGCATGCCCCAGTGGTTCCACCGCCACGGCGTCATGCGCGCGAGCTGGTCGGCCGGGAGCCTGTACGGCTTGCTCGCGAAGCAGTTCTCGAGCAGGAAGGCCAGGGCCTCGCGCTGCTCGTCGGGGGGCACGGGGTCCATCGGCCGCTCGACGCCGGGGTCGCCCTTGTGCACGCGGCTGACGCGGACGCCGCCGATCTTCTTGGCCATGAAGCGGCAGCCCGAGGCGGCCTGGCCGAGCAGGACGCTGACGCCGATGCGCTCGAACTGGTGGCCCTCGCCGGGGCGCACGAGGCGGTCGGCGACCTCGGGCAGGAGCTTGGCGACGAGCTGCATCCGCTCCTCGGCGAACTCCGAGACGTCGCCGATGTCCCAGGCGTTGCAGTCGGGGTCGACGCCGGCCCCGAACGGCATGTAGTGCAGGGCGTCCTCGTCGGTGCCGTAGGCGTTGCCGGGCTTGCCGGCCTCGGACGCGATCTCGAGCAGCTTGGGCAGCTCGGCCTCGGGCGCCGGGGCGTCGATCGGCGTGTAGCCGTAGCGGATCGCCCAGACGTCGTACGGGCCGACGCAGCTCGCGTAGTACTCGCCCTGGGTCTCGCCCTCGGGGGCGATGTTGATCGCGTTGTAGTCCATGACCGAGCCGACGAGGCCCTCCTTGGCGGTCTTCTCGGCGTCGTTGATCTCCTTGCCGTCGTGCAGGGTCGAGGCCTTGAAGTTGTGGCGCAGCCCGAGGGTGTGGCCGACCTCGTGCATGACGGTCTCGCGCAGGGCCTGCTCGAGGTAGGTGAAGGGGACCTTGCGGGCCGGCGTCGCGTCGGCCAGGTCGACCGGCTGCACGCCCTCGGACGGGTCGGGGAGCATGCCCGACAGCATGTGCATCAGCGTGATCTCCTGCGACCGGTGCATGCCCTGGGTGCAGTAGGCGCGCAGCTTGTGGTCCTGGCCGAGGCTCTCGGCCGTCGAGATCGCCAGGACCTCGGCCATCGAGGCCTTGGGGTCGTAGGCCGGGATCTGGAACTGGTACTCGAACCAGAAGCCCCGCATGAGGCTCTCCTCGAACAGGATGTCGGCGTCGAGGATCTGGCCGGTGTAGGGGTCGACCCGCGACGGGCCGATCGCGCCGAACGTCGACTCGTGCGACGTGATCCAGCGCAGGCTGTTGTAGCTCGCGTCCTCGGGGTCGAACTGGTCGTCGGAGAGCTGCTGCCGGACCTCGATGGCGTTGACGAAGCCGGCCTCGGCGAAGGCCTTGTTCCAGCCGAGCGCGCCCTCGCGCACGGCCTTGCGCCACTCGATCGGCACCGTGTTCTCGATCCAGAAGATGATCGGCTCCTTGGGCGGGCTGACCTTGGCCGTGGGGTCGGCCTTCTCGAGCTTCCAGCGGTTGATGTAGCGGACCCAGCTCGAGAGCTGCTGCATGCGCGCGAAGTCGCGCTTGGCCGTCAGGAAGTAGCCGACGCGATCGTCGGCCAGCCGCGGCCGGTACGAGCCCGGGGGCGGCAGGATGCGGAAGCTCGTGTGCACGGCCAGGGTCATGTAGCGGGCGTCGCCGCTCGTGTAGACCTGCTCCTGGCTCTGGCCGCTGTAGGCGCAGTCGACGCGGACCTCGACGTTCTGGCCGAAGGCCTTGCAGTAGTCGACGGTCGTGCGCGACGGGTCGAAGCGGTACGCGCCCTGGAAGTCCTTGGACACCTGGCGGGCGAGGTCGTGGGGGTCGCGCAGGAGCCAGCCGGTCAGGTCGACGACCATGCCGCCCTTGGGCGACCTGGACAGCAGCGGCAGCACGGCCAGGATGGACTTGGGGTAGCCCATCTTGACGGCCTTCTTGAGCGCCTCGCCCTTGCTGGCGACGAAGCGGGGGTTCTCGCGCAGCAGGTAGACCTTGTCCTCGCCGGGGACGAACTTGACGACCCACTCGTCGATCGGCATGCCCGACAGGAGCCAGCCCTTGCCGAGCCCGGACGCCAGCGTCGAGATCATCAGCAGCGGCCGGTCCATGACCGGGCGCGGCAGCTCGGCGAGCAGCCGCCCGTCCTTGTAGTAGAGGTTGAACAGCCCCTCCTTGCTCGGCACGTCGGGGGCGCGTTGCATGCCCTCGACGACCTTGGCGAAGTCCTGGAGCTTGGAGTCCTGGGCCGCGAGCGGCAGGGTCGCGAGGCCCAGGGTGACGGCGGCGGCGAGCTTGTGCGTGAGCATCTTGGTCGTCATGAGATCGGGAAGGGCCGGCGGCGGTACTCGTTGCCGACCGACTTGAGGATCCGGCACATGGTCTGGGTCGAGTCCGCGTCCTCGCGCATGAAGAGGTGCAGGACCGAGTCGAAGGTCGTCAGGTAGGCCGAGGGGTCGACGACGAGCTCGCCGCGGCCCGGGGGCACGAGGTCGACGAACAGCGGCGTGACCTCGCGATAGCGCAGGACGTCGAGGAGCGCCGGGATCAGGTAGTCCGGGCCCTCGAGCAGCGGGAAGCGGCGGTGGAGCTGGAAGACGTTGTCGAAGGCCAGCCGCCGGATGCCGGGGTCGCGCTCCGGGTCGTCGCCGGGCGCGACCATGCGCTGGATGTCGGACAGGAACTTGCCGGCCGACAGGAACTCCGGGTGGAGGTACAGCAGCCGGAACCGGTCCGAGAAGCGGCCGCCCTCGAGCAGCGGGGCCAGCGACGCGTGGCGGCGGCAGATGCGCAGGACCGCGTCGTCGTCCTCCTTGGTCGAGACCAGCAGGCCGGTCTCGCCCCGGGACGCTCCGGCGGCCAGGAAGCGCAGGGCGAACAGGGTGTAGCGCGTGCCGGGCTCGGCCAGGACGACGGTCGAGGACAGCTGGACCGGGCCGCTGCCGGCCTCGAAGGCCTCGTGGAACTCGGGCGTCAGGAACGGGATGGGCTCGTCTCCGCGCGGGGGGACCTGGAGCTGGCTGGTGTCGCGGACGAGCGAGAGCTGGGCCGCGACCGAGGGGTAGACGTGCACCCCCGGCCCGCGCTCCCCGCGGGCGCCGAGGTAGAGGTCGCGGCGGATGGCCCGGCCGGCGATCGAGAACTGGTGCTTGCCGCGGTAGTAGTACTGGTGTCGCGCCTTGCGGATCTCGAGCGTGCGCGACTTGAAGGTCCCGATGTCCTCGAGCGAGAGGTGGAGGATGACGTCGGTCGACAGCTCCTCGGCGCTCGGGAACTTCTGCCGGACCGCCGGCTGGTCCTCGAGGATGAAGATCGAGTGGATCTGGTGGCGCAGCAGCTCCTTGCGGGTCGCGACGAGGGCCTGGCGCTTCTCGTAGTAGTCGAGGTCGGTCAGCAGGAGCCCGACGTTGTCGAGGCAGACCATGCCGATCTCCTGCGCGCGCAGGTAGTTGGACACCTCGGTCTGGATCCAGTCGAGGTCCACGCGGAACTCGCGGCCCAGCGTGCCGCCGGCGCCCGGGGTCGCCTGGGTCAGGACGAGGCGGTTGACGCCGCCCGACGGGGCCTCGGTCTCGAACGCGATGCGGTGGGAGGTCTCGCCCTCGGCCGTCTCGACCGGGTTGGGGGCGCCGTAGAAGCCGCCGAAGTCCTCGACGAGCTTCTTGTGCAGGTCCTTGGGGCTCTGCTCGACCGAGTAGAACAGGAAGGTCCGCCCGCCCCGGTCGTCGCTCCACCAGGCCCGGACGAGGAACTCGAGCCCGAGCAGGGTCTTGCCGGCGCCCGGCTCCCCCGTCACGAACATGAACGCCGCCGAGTCGGACGGGAAGCGGATGCCTCCGCCGAGGATCGCGTCGAGACCGTCGATGCCGGTCTGGATGGTCGAGAACAACTGGCTCTCCGTTCGATTCGTCGGAAGGCGGCCAGCATACTGACCTCATGCTGTCCGAGCCCGAGGACTTCGCGCGCCTGATCCTGCTGCGCCACCCCCAACTCGCCGACCCCGACCGCGAGCTCGCGCTCGGCCGGCGCGACGGCGAGCTGGCGCGGCGCGGCCGGGCGCAGACCCTGGAGGTCCTCCGCGCCCTGGCCGGGCTCCGGCTCGACGCGGTCTGGTCGGCCCCGGCCCGGCACTGCCGCGAGGCGGCCGCGGCCCTGGTCGCCGACCTCGAGCTCGAGGTCGGCGTCGACGAGCGGCTGGCCGACCAGGACCTCGGCGACTGGAGCGGGCTGCGCTGGGACGAGATCCGGGCCCGCGACGAGGCCCTGCTGCGCGACTTCTTCGCCGACTACGGCCTCGTGGCCCCGCCCGGCGGCGAGCGGCTGGCCGACACCGTCGACCGGGCCCTGGACTGGTGGAACGAGCAGGCCGAGGCGGCCCGCGGCCGGACCTGGCTCCTGGTCCTGCCGGCCCCGATCCTCGGCGGGCTGGCGGCCCGCCTGCTCGGCCTGTCCCTGCGCCGGGCCCCGGCCCTGAGCCTGCCGGCCGCGGCCCTGGGCATCCTCGACGTGTTCCGGGACGGGGCCGTGCTCCGCTCCTGGCACCCCCTCTGCCTGCGCGACGACATGCCCTGAGGCCGGGCCCCGGGGCCCCCCGGCAGGCCCTGGATGTCAGGGTTGTGTTCGGGTAGCGTCCCGGCCATGGAAAGGGCTTCCCCCGCGACCGGGCGGGGGGGAGCGCGACGGCGCTCCCCGACCCGGTCGGCGCTGCTCCTGCACCTCGACATCGACGCCTTCCTGGCCTCGGTCGCCCAGCTCGTCGAGCCGTCCCTGCTCGGCCTGCCGGTCGTCGTCGGCAGCGGCGTCGTCGCCTCGCGCTCGTACGAGGCCAAGGCCCGCGGCGTCGAGACCGCGATGCCGATCGCCGAGGCCATGCGGCGCTGCCCCGGCCTCGTGCTCCGCGAGGGCGACGCCTTCGTCGCCGAGCGCTTCCGCCGGCGCGTCGCGGCGATCCTCGGCGGCTTCGCGCCGCTGGTCGAGGTCGGCTCGCTCGACGACATGTACGCCGACCTGTCGGGGCTGTTCGCCGAGGAGCTGTGGCAGGCGCCGCCCGACGCCACGGGCCTCGCGCCGCTCGACCACGCGCTGGCCGCGTGGACCGCGGCGCTGCGCGCGCGGGTGCGCGGCGAGACCGGCCTGTCGGTGTCGCTCGGCCTCGGCCCGACGCGGACCCTGGCGCGGCTCGCGACCGACCGGGCCAAGCCCGGCGGGACCTTCCGCGTGCGGCCCGGCGAGGAGCGCGCCTTCCTCGACCCGCTGCCGGTCGCCAAGCTGCCGGGCGTCGGGCGCCGGACCGCGGCCGAGCTCGAGCGCTACCGCATCCGCACGGTCGGCGAGCTGCGCCTCGTCGACCGCGCCCTGCTCGAGGAGTGCTTCGGCCGCCGCGGCGGCGACCTGTGGCTGCGCGCGCGCGGGCTGCCGGCCGGCTCCAAGGACCTCGTCGTGCACGGCGGCGCCGAGCACGGGCGCGCCGGCGGGGCCTTCGGCGCCGACGGCCTGGCCAAGGAGCTGTCGCGCGAGACGACCCTGGTCGAGCCGTCGGCCGACCCCGGCCTGCTGCGCGCGATGCTGTCGTACCTCGTCGACCGCGCGAGCCACCGGCTGCGCGGCCAGGACCGGCTGGCCGGCCGGCTCGAGCTGCGCCTGGCGGCCTGGGCCGCCGAGGCGGCCGCCCGGCCGGCGCTGCGCCGCGCGCGCGCAGCCTCGAGTGGGCGCGCCGGCGCGGCGGCTGCGCGAGCGAGCGCCGGCGCGGCGATGAGCTCGTCGCCGTGGCCCTGGCCCTGCTCGACGAGGCCGTCGGGTCCCGGCGGCTGCTCGCCGGCGGCGCCGGCGTGTGCCTGCAGGACCTCGAGCCGGCGCACCCCCGCGCCAGGGGCCGACCTGTTCGCGTTGCTGGTCGCCGAGGGCGGGGCGGGCCTCCGCGGCGACGGCCTTCAGGCGCTGCGGGCGCGCCGGCTCGACGAGAGCCTCGACGCCGTCCGCGCACGCCACGGCTTCGGCGCCGTCGTCGCCGGGGCCTCGATCGCCCTGCTCGGGAGCCTGCCGCGCACGCGCGACGGCTTCCGGCTCTACGCCCCGTCCCTGAGCCTGTGACCGCCCTGCTGCGCTGCCTGAGCCACTTCAGCTTCCTGACCGGGACGCTGGCGCCGAGCGAGCTGTGCTCGCTGGCCGCGCGCCACGACGTCGCCCACGTCGGGCTGTGCGACTGGGGCGGTTGCATGCAGCCCGCTGTTCGCGGCCGAGGCCGCCCGCGTCGGCCTCCACGCCCTGCACGGGGTCGTGCTCGGCGGCGGCGCCGGCATGGTCACGTCATACCTGGCGACGAGGACGGCCTCCTGCTCGCTCTGGCCGCGTCGTGTCGGACTGGCCGGCTCGAGAGACCTTCGGCGTGGCCGACCGGGTCGCGGCCCTGGTCGACCTCGTCGCCGCCAACCGCGACGGCCTGTTCGTGCTGGCCGAGCGCGTCGCCGGGCTGCTGGCCGCGCTCGGGCCCGACGACCTGCGCGTGGCCCCGCCGCTGCAGCCTGGCCTGACCGCCTGCGCCCTCGGCGAAGGCCGCGGCGCGCGCCCGCGCTCGAGCGTCGCGGACGGCGGCCGGCCCGGGCGGGCGCGCCCGCGGCCGACCCCGGGCGACGACGTCGCGGCCGACGCGCGCAAGGTCCTCGACCTGCCGCGGCCCGACCCGCGGCACCGCCTGCTGGCCTTCGCCGAGGCCCGTGGCGTGGTCGCCGTGGCCGCGCCCTGGTCGCCTACGGCGGGCCGGCGACCGCGCGCGCCACCGCCTCGCGACGGCCTGCAAGAAGGGCACGCTGGTCGACCTCGTCGGCGACCGCGCGCTGGCCCTGCGCGGCTCGTTCTTCCCGACGCCGGCCGAGCTCCGCGAGGGCTACGCCGACCGGCCCGCGGCCCTGGCCGAGGCCGAGCGCCTCGCCCTGCGCTGCACCCTCGACCTGTCGCGGCCGCGGCGCATCGTGTTCCCGTCGGCCGCCGGCGCCCTCGGCGGCGACCCCGCCGAGGCCGAGGGGCGCGCGGCCGCGGTCCTGCGCGCCCGCGCCGAGGCCGGGTCTTTTCCGCGGCTGTTCGATCGCGCCGGAGCGCCGGCCCGGGAGCCGCCCGGCCGAGGCCCGGCGCCGGCTCGAGCAGGAGCTCGGCACGATCGCCGAGCTCGGCTTCGCGCCGTACTTCCTCGTCGTCGACGAGATCGTCCAGCTCGCCCGCGCCCACGGCATCCCGGTGTTCGGCCGCGGCTCGGCCGCCGACAGCCTGGTCGCGCACCGCCTCGTCACCGACGCCGACCTCGCTGCGCTACCGGCCAGCTTCGAGCGCTTCCTCAACGCCGACCGTTTCCGCCGCGGCGAGGGCGACCCGCTACCTCGACGTCGACCTCGACTTAGCGCGCCGCCGCGACGAGCCGTCGGCCTCGTCGCGCGCCGCTTCGATGGCGACCGCGTCGCGCTGCTGTCGACGGTGCCGACGCTCGGCTTCCGCGCGGCTCGCGCGAGGTCGCGCGGGCCCAATGGCCTGCCGCGCCGCTCGACGAGGCCGACCGCTGCGCCCGCGGCCTGCCGCGGACGCTCGACCCCGCCACGGTCGCCGCCGCCGCGCCGGCGACCCGCCGCTCGCGCCGATCGCGGCCCGCGCCGGAGTTCGGGCGGCGGCTCGCCGGCGCCGCCGGGCCTCGAGGAGCGCCGCCGCGAGGCGCGCATGCTGCGCGGGGCCTTCGCGCTCGTCGGCGCGCACCGCTGCCTCGGCCTGCACCCGGGCGGGACCGTGCTCGCGCCGGTGCCGGCCCGCGACCTGATGCCGCTCGAGCGCGCGGCCAAGGGGCTCGTCTGCGTGCAGTGGGACAAGCACGTCGCCCCGCGCATGGGCCTCGTCAAGATCGACCTGCTCGGCAACCACGGTCTGTCGATCTTCGAGGACGCGCAGCGCGAGCTGCTGCGGCTCGGCGTGTCGCTCGAGGCCGTCGAGGCCCTGCGCGAGACGCCCGAGGAGGACCCGCAGGCGGCCGCGCTGGCCCGGGCCGGGCGCACGCTCGGCGTGTTCCAGGTCGAGTCGCCGGGCATGCGCGCGCTCCTGACCCGCGTCGACGCGGGCCGCTGCGACGACGTGATCCGCGCGCTGGCGCTGATCCGGCCGGGCCCGGCCGGCTCCGGCATGCTCGACCGCTACGTGCGGCGCGTGCGCGGGCTCGAGCCGACGCCGGCCCTGCCGCCCGGCCTCGGGCCCGTGCTCGGCGACAGCCGCGGCGTGATGCTGTACCAGGAGGACGTCATCCACGTGCTCGCGGCCCTGACCGGGCTGCCGCTCGGCCAGGCCGACCTGCTGCGCCGCGACCTCGGCAAGGAGTGCCGCGGGGCGGGGCGACGGGCCGGTGCCGGCGACGGGCCGGCGACGGCCCGCTTCCACGCGCTGTGCGCGGCCAGGGCGTCGACGCGGCCACGGCCGACGCCTTCTGTCCAGCTCGCCCGCTTCGGCGGCTACTCGTTCAACAAGGCCCACGCCGTGACCTACGGCCGCCTGGCCTGGCGCATCCTGCGGGCCAAGGCGCAGCAGCCGGCCGCGCTGTTCGCGGCGATCCTGGCCAACGACACCGGCTACCACGACAAGCGCGTCTACGTCGAGGAGGCCCGCCGCCTCGAAGCGTGCCGGTGCTCGCGCCCTGCGTACCGCTGGCGCTCGGCTTCCGCGCCGAGCGCCAGGGCGGCACCGGGGCCGCGCGCTGCGCGTCGGCCTCGGCGAGGTCAAGGGCCTGCCCGAGGCCTTCGGCGAGGCCTCGTCGCCGACCGCGAGGACCGCGGGCCGCATTTCGCCGCCGACGAGCTCGTCGGCCGGGTCGGGGAGCGCGGCCTGACGGTCGAGGAGGACTGGATCGAGCGGCTGATCCTCGTCGGCGCCTTCGACCTGCTCGAGGGCACGCGGCCCGAGAAGCTGTGGCGCTTCCGCGTCGGCTTCGGCCGGCGCCGCCGCCGCGCGGCCGCGCCCGGCCCCGCCGGCGGCGAGCTGTTCCCCGGCGCGCTCGAGCGCCGCGCGCCGATCATCCCCTGCCTGCCCGAGTATTCCGACGCCGAGAAGGCGCGCCTCGAGGTCGAGCTGCTCGGCTACCCGATCCGCGCGCACGCGATCACGTACGCGCCGCCGCTCGACGACGCCGGCGGCTGCCTGCCGCTGAGCGAGGTCCCGGCCCACGTCGGCCGGTCGGTGCAGGTCCTCGGCTGGCTCGCGGCCACGCGCCGCCACCGCACGCGCGGCGGCGAGTGGATGTGCTTCCTGACCCTCGAGGACGCCGGCGGCATGGTCGAGGCCGTGCTGTTCCCGGCGGTGTTCCGGCGCTGCGGCGGCGAGCTGGCCGGCCAGGGCCGCTACCGCCTGCGCGGCCGCGTCGAGCTCCGCGAGGGCGCCGTCGCCCTCCACGCCGACATGCTCGAGCGCGTCGACGGGGAGTGACGCCCGGGTGGGGGGCTCCGGTCCGGCCGCCGGACGCTAGACTGCGCGCGCCCAGTGGTCGACCCGCATCGAGGAGGGCAGATGCGCACCCGACTCCCCCTGGTCGTCGCCGTATTGACGGGCTCCGTGACCGGAGCGACGCCGCCTCCCCGACAGGACCCGGCCGCGCAGGTCCGGGCCGAGGTCGAGGCCGTCGTGCGCTGGCGCAAGCCGCCGTTCCCCGAGGCGGTCGACGAGAGCTGCGCGCTGGTGTCGCTGACCAAGGACCCGCGGGTCCCGCGCTTCGTCGCCCTGAAGACGGGGGGCGACGGTCGGCTCGAGTGGCGGCACAGCGTCGCGAAGGGCACGCGGATCCCGGCGCGGTTCCAGCTCGTGCGCGGGCTGCGGACGAGGCAGGACGTCGCGGCCTTCCGCCGGGATCCGGGGAGCCGGGACTGGCGTGTCGTGGACTGCGACCTCACCGAAGGCCTGACGTCGGCCCGCGTCGGTCCCCTGGCCCGTGCCGGCAGCCGGGTCCTGGCCTGGGGCCGCATCGTCGACCAGGACGGCCAGCCGTTCACCGGCAGGACCACCGTGTTCCTCGAGGTCGAGGAGGAGGACGTCGCCGGCGGCGAGCCTCGTCGGCGATGGACGGATCCGGGATATGCCCTGATCCTGGCCATCGACGAGCACGACGGGGCCTTCGCGCTGCAGGCCGGCCCGGCGCCGGCCCAGGAGGCGAGACCGACACGGTTCAAGATCCTGACGCCCGCGAGGTACCGGAGCCAGGAGAACTGGATCACCGCGAGACCCTATCCGGCCGACGCGAGCATGCCGCTGGCCGTGAGGATGATCCACCCGGCCATGTTCGACGTCAGGGTCTGGCATCCCGCGGCGACCAACCTGCCGCGGATCGCAGTCGAGCTCGTTCCCGAGCGAGACAACCTTTCCCTGCTCGGGACCCGGGTCGTCGACCACAAGGCCACGTTCCGCAGCATTCCGCCGGCCAGGTACACGCTCCGGGTCCTGGACGCGGATCTCTCGGTACCGCTGGTCGAGCGCGCCGGGTTGAACTTCGGGATCGGGGAGGAGCGCTCGCTGCACGGCTCGCAGGCGCTCGACGTCAGCGCCGGGCTCCGTCCGGTGCGCATCGTCGTGCTGGACGCGGACGGCAAGGTGCTCGGGCCGGGCAAGGCCTCGGTGTTCCGCGTCCACCCACGCAGGCCCCGGTACGGGCTCGAGGCGTGGCGGCCGGACCCCGACGGCACGTTCACGTCGCTGGTCACGTCGGAGGGAATCCAGCTGCTGGTCACGGCTCCAGGTCAGGCCCCGCTGTGGGTGCCCAAGCTCGAGCGGGACGAGGTGCTGCGCCTGCCGCGCGCCGTCCAGGTCCGGATCGAGCTCCGGGGAGACGGGGTCGGCGCGGTCCCCGCCTCCGGGATCGACGTCGTCGCCGAGCCGGTAGGCCCGGTTCCCGAGTGTCTGCGCCGGCAGTGGGACGAGCGCTGGAGCGCCTACCTCGCGCGCATCGACCGCGGCCTCGACGTCGAGCCGGCCGAGCAGGACCCCCTCGGGCTTCTGGTGCTGCGTGGTCTGTGGACGAGGGATCGAAAGTCCTCGATCACCGTGCCGGGGGCGGGCCGCTACCGCTTCGAGCTCGTGCTCCGGCGCAAGGGGGCCCGGTCGGTGTCGCTCGGCCCGGCCCGGGAGGTCGAGGTCCTCGGGGGAGCCCATGACGACGTCGCCGAGCTCGAGCTGACCCGGGAAGTCCTCCACGGCGCAGAGCGGGCTCCGAGACGCTAGACTGCCGCGGCCCCGGCACCCATGTCCCGGAGGAGGAGCGCGCCGATGCTCCCGATCCTGCTGTCCGTGCTCGCCCTGCCGGCGTCCCCGCTCGTCGCCCAGGACGCCGACGAGGACCTGCGCGTCGAGATCCGCCGGCCCAAGACGGCGGCGCCGCTCGAGGCGGGAACAAAGTTCGGGGTCGTGCTCGGCTCGATGAGCCAGGGCATGCCGCGGTTCATGACCGCGACCCTCGCGGACGGCTGGATCGTCCTGAAGGTGCCGGCGCGGTTCTGCGACCAGCGGACGGTCCGCCTCTACCTCGTGCAGGGCCTCGCGGACCGCGACGAGGTCGGGGGGTTCTGGGCCAGGCCGTACGACCGGCGGTGGGGCAGCCTCGACCTGCGGCTGGATCGGGGCGGGCGGCTCCGGATGAACGCGGACTGGGTCGCGGAGGCCAACGCGCTGCTCGGCCGCGGCGAGCTCGTCGGCGCCGACGGCAAGGTCCCGCGGGAGCCGGAGATCCGGGTCTGGGCCGAGTTCGACCCCAAGGGCTATCGCCTGCAGCTCGGCTGCGTCGTCCTGTACGACCCGTGGAGCGGGCGGTTCTGTGTACAGAAGCACGAGATGCGGGCTGGCAGCCACATCCGCCCTCATCGCGTCGTCTGCGAGGCCCTGACCTCGGGATCGTTCCCGCACGACCCCGGCACCGCGACCGCCGAGGCCGTCGAGCTCGACCCGGGTCGGACGGCCCGGCTCGAGCTGGTGCCCCGTTGCGCGCTCCGCGTCCGGATCCCGGGAGGGTGGCGCGAGGACCTCGGGAGCATGCAGTTCTTCCTCACGGGGAAGGACGCGGACGAAGGCCTCCAGGGCAGCATCCACGAGGACGGCGACGGACACGTCCTGTGGTTCGCCGGCGTGAGTCCGGGGACCTATCGACTCCGGCTGTATCCGCGGTGCTCCGACCTGCCGGCGTGGTCCTTCCTGCCCCGGTGGGAGAAGGGCGACCTCGTCCTGAAGGCCGGCGACGTGAAGGTGCCGGGTTGGGGCGTGCCGATCGGCGAGGAGTTCCAACGGATCGAGCTGACGGTGCTGGACGCGGACGGCGATCCCGTGCCCGGCGGCATCGTCAGGTGGATCGCGCTCCCCGACCTGGGCAAGGGCTACGGGTCGAACACCGTGGGCTTCGACGGCTCGGCGAAGGGGCGCGTCCACTTCACGGTCCCCAACGGCGAGGGGCGCTTCGTCGTCGACGTCCCCGGGCACGAGCTCGCGTTCGTCGAGACGGCCGATGACGAGGCGACGGTCCGGCTGAAGCGTGAGGTCGCCGGCAAGTCGAGGTGCGAGGTCTCCGTCCAGGGGATGCCAGAGGACAAGCGGCTCCACAAGGACCTCTGGGTCGCCTGTGAGCGTGACGTGGACGTCCCGGCCTGGGCCCGACGCGTGGGGTCGTTCGGCCGCAAGCTGCCCCGGGCCGAGGTCGACGCCGACGGCCGAGCCGTCGTCGAGGGCCTGGTCCCCGGCCGCTATCGAGTCCGGCTCCTCTACTACAAGCTCGGCCGTTCCGTCCTCGTCGATCGCCTCCCCGGAGACGTCGTCGAGGTCCCCGCCGAAGGCGCGCGGGCCAAGTTCATCGTCGTCGAGCGACCGCTCTACCGGGCATTCAACTACTGGGACAGGATGCGTCCCTTCAAGGTGTCCACCGACGTCCCGGGGCAGAAGTGAGGCCGGCCGGAGGATCCCACCCGGTGTCCCGCGACGACCGGGGCCCCGGACCGGGCCGTGAGGCCCTGCCTGCTCCAAGGAGAGTAACCATGCTCCCGATCCTGCTGTCGCTGCTCGCCGTGACGCTTCCGCTCTCGACGGCAATCGCGGGTCCCTCCGACGGGATCCAATCTGCCGCCCAAGACGCCTGCAAGCTCAGCACGTCCACCCCGAGCGAGGATGGCAAGCTGGTGGAGGGAGGCCGGTACGGGGTCGTGCTCGGTTCGGCGATCCCTGACATGGTGCGCTTCCAGGTCGTCGAAGCCGTCAAGGGTCGAATCGAGTGGGAGGTCCCGGCCCGGTTCTGCAACGGTCAGAGCGTCGTCTGGTACATCGTCCAGGGGCTCGACGACAAGGAACGGCTGGCGGAGTTCTGGAAGGACCCCGGCTCCTGGCGTTGGGGGCGCGTCCAGTTCTTCCTCCAACATGTCGGGAGAAATGGCGGGGGAACCTCCTGGGTCCACCCGGAGGGCCGCGTCCTCGGCTCCGGTCGGCTCGTCGACTCAAGAAGGTCGGTGCCGGACAACCTGTCGTTCGAGCTGGAGGCCACCAACGCTCAGCTCGAACAGCGAGGCAAGATCTTCCGCTCCCATGCCCAATGCATCCCGATCGTGGATCCCTGGAGCGGCCGGTACTGGATCCAGAGCCCCTGGCCCACGGGCTCGTGCGCTTGGATCCGTGTGCGATCGGCCGGGAGGTTCCCCGACCGACCGGCTGAGACCTCCGGCGAGTGGATCGAGCTGGGCACGGACGAGGCCGAGGTCATACGCCTCCAACCCCTCGCAGGCCTGAGGATCCCCGTGACCGGCAAGGACCCCTTGCTCCTGTGGGAGATGAAGGGGCGCTTGGACAGTTGGGAACAGCATCTGGCCTCGGGGTCCGTGGTGCCGATCCAGGTCGACGGCGGGACCTGGCTGTGGATCGACGGGATCAGTCAGGGAAAGCACCAGGTCCTGCTCGGGGTCGAGGGGGAGAACTCGCCGCTTTGGACCAGCGAGCCCGTGAGCCTCGAGAAGGGCATGGTCAAGACGCTCGAGCAGGGCCTCGACCTGGACCGCGTCATCTGGAAGGTCCGGGTCGAGGTGAAGGACGATCGGGGTGCCGCCCTGAAGGGCGCGGTGGTCTACCGGATCACGCACTTCGACGAGAACGGCAAGGGTGCCGGCCACAGGGGCGGCGCGGTGGACGACGAGGGTGCGGCGAGCTTGCCCGTGACCTCGCGGGGAGGTCGCTTGGTAGTGCTCGCTGAGGGCTTCGAGCCGGGCATCCTCGGTGGCGTCAAGGAGGACCTGGTCGTCAGGCTGCGGCGCCTGCCCGTCGGAGCGGCCACCCTCGACGTCGTCCTCCAGGGCCTCCCCCGCGAGGCGGGGATGCTCGACGACCTCTGGGTGCGGATGGAGCCGGTGGAGGGGATCCCCGACTGGGCGGCCTATGTCCTGGCCAGCTCCAACAAGCTCCGCAAGGCCGCCGTGGACAAGGACGGACGTGCGTCCTTCGCGAGGCTCCCACTGGGCAAGGTCCGCCTCCGCCTGGCCTACGGCAAGGAACGGTACTGGGTCGCGGTCCGGGACAAGGACGGCTTCGAGGTCGAGGTCGTCGAGGGCGGTCGCCAGGCCCTGATGCCGGTCCCCGAAAAGGCGCTGCGACAGGCCCATGAGCAGTGGGCACGGCACGTTCGGTTCGTTGACGATCGGAATCGGAGGATTCCTCCGCAACGGCGTTGAGCATCGGGAAAGAGGTCACGATGAGATGAATGCGGTACTGCTCGCCAGCACCCCCCTCGTGCTGCTCCTTCCCTGCCAGGACCCGACCCCGAAGCCGCGGGCGCCGGAGCCGGGCTGCAGGATCTCGGTGCCGCTGGTCGCGGACCGCGGCGATCCCGCGGACGCGAAGCGCTTCGGGCTCGTGCTCGGCTCGGACCGGGCCGGGATGCGGCGCTTCGAGGTGCTCGACGTCCAGGACGGGAAGCTCGCGTGGGACGTGCCGGCCCGGGCCTGCGACGGGACGAGGCTGACCTGGTACCTCGTGCGCGGGCTCTCCGACAAGGAGCAGGTGGGGGAGTTCTGGAAGGATCCGACCCGCTGGCGTTGGGGTCGGGTCGACGTCGAGGCGCAGAAGGGCAAGCAGCTGGACGGGTATGTGGCCTGGGTGTCCGAGGACCCGGTCCTGCTCGGTTCGGGAATCCTCGAGGAAGCGGACGGTGGGGCGCCGAGGGACCCGCGCTTCTCGGTCACGGTCAAGGAGAGATACCAGCTGGTGCAGGCCCGGATGAACTGGCACCTGAGCTCCAACGCGGTCCTGTACGATCCCTGGAGCGGCCGCTTCTGGGTCCAGGGCGTCGACCTGGACACCGACGGCAAGGGGGCACAGGTCTGGTGCACGGTCGAGACCACAGGTTCGTTCCCCGATCTTCCGGGCAGCGCTACGGAGCAGAGGGTCGAGCTGGATCCGGGTGAGGGGCTCAGGATCCGACTCCGACCCACCGCCGCGTTGATCGCGAGGATCGATCCCGGCGGGTTCACGCAGTTGGACCGGTTCCAGTTCTATCTCTGGTCCGAATCGGGCAAGGACTGCTCCTACGGCACGGTCCATGATTCGGGATCCGGTCCGAGGGCCTGGTTCGACCGCCTGCCCGAGGGCTCGTACAGGCTCGAGTGCAGGTCGCCCAGCTCCGGCGCTGCCGACTGGTCCCGTGAGGGCATCCGGGTCAAGGCCGGTGAGGTCATGGAGCTGCCCGTCGCGATCCCGCTGGACGAGGTCGCCCGCCGGATCGAGTTCCAGGTCACCGACGCCTCCGGGCAACCAGTGAGGTCCGGCCAGATCCGCGTCGTCTACCACTACCTGACGCCGAACCCTGACGGCTCCCGGTCGACCTCCAGTGGAGGGAAGCGCTTCCAACCTGACGGGGACGGCCGCCTCGTCTTCGAGGTCCCGGCCCGTGGCAGCCGCTTCGTCGTCATCGTTCCCGGACACGAGCCCGTGGTCATCGACGAGACCAACGAGGACCACAAGGTCAGGCTCCAACGGCAGCACACCGGCAAGACCGCGCTCGAGGTCGCGCTCGCGGGCATCGACGAGGAACCGCAGCTGAAGCAGGACCTCTGGGTCCTGCTCGAGCCGGTCGCCGACGTCCCGGTCTGGGCCAGCCAACACTGCTTCGGCGGGGTCATGGATCTGCGCAGGGCCAGGGTCGACAAGGACGGGCTGGCCCGCTTCGAGGGGCTGCCGGCCGAAGGCTTCCGGATCCGGCTCACGTACGGGGACGAGGAGGGGAGCTGGAAGGTGCCCGAGGACATCTCGCAGAGGGTCCTCTTCTGCCAGGAACGGGCCAAGACGACCCTTCCGGTCAACGCGAACCGGCTGCGCGAGTCCCACGCGACCTGGCAGAGGCTGCTCGAGGGCCGCAGGAAGCGGGAGGAAGCGGCCTCTCGCGGATCTTCGGGCTCTGGCAGGGAGTAGCAGGCGAACACCCCAAGGGGCCTTCCCGAAAGTGGAAAGTCGCGGGGCTCCGTAACATTCCCGCCTCGAATTCCCAGACTGCTCCCTCCCCTTATCCAGGAGCCCCCGCATGTCCTTCGCCAGCTCGCTGCGGCTCGCCGCCGCCGTCGCCGTCATCGCCTGCGCCGCCCAGGCCCAGGTCGTGGTCCAGGAGTCGATGACCAACTGGACCCACGCCGGGACGACCGGCTGGACCGACGACTTCACGCTGTCCGGCTCGTTCTCGGGCAAGGTCGACCGCCTCGACTCGGCGACCTCGCTCAACTACACGCGCACGCTCAACACCCTCAAGAAGGGCCACTACGTCGCGACGATCCGCGTCCAGAAGTTCAAGGACAACGTCGGGACCGCCCCGCTGACCCTCGAGGTCATCGGCGCCGGCAAGACCACCGAGGAGACGATCACGTTCTCCCAGCTCGGCGAGAACGACGTCAAGGTCGGCCAGTGGATCTGGCTCCAGAGTGCGACGTTCACGGTCGCGGCCGACAACGCCCCGGTCCTGTTCCGGCTCTACAACCTCGACACCCAGGTCACCAAGCAGAACTACTACTTCGACGAGTTCAAGGTCGGCGCGATCCCCGAGGGCAAGGCGCTCAAGTACCAGAGCCTCGACCTCGACTACGCCCCGTGGACCGGCGCCTGGGTCGGCAACACGACGTACTTCGCGGCCCACACGCCCGAGAAGTCCTCGGCGTTCGGCGAGGTCGCCAAGCTCAACTACGTCAGCTGGATGGAGTTCAAGAGCTACTACGGCTGGAACAGCAACCAGCCGGTGCACCACATGGTCCTCCAGCCGGGGACCTACACGATCAACTGGCGCGTCCAGGTCCCGACCAGCGGCGCCCAGCCGATCGACATGATCTACAACATCAACTCGACCGGCAACGTGACCCGGACCTGGGCCACGGCCGAGCAGGTCGCCGGCCAGTGGCAGCTGACGCCCAACGTGTCGTTCACGATCACGCAGAAGGACACGCCGGTCCGCTTCATCTTCCGCAACATCGCGTCGACCTCCAAGTCGGGCTTCGCCTTCGACTCGTTCATGGTCCGGGCCGGCGCCTTCGACGTGTCCGGCACGGCCTGCAAGTCCTCGCTCGGCGACGTCCTCATCGACGGCAACGTGCCCCAGCTCGGCGAGCCGTTCACGACGACGGTCACCGGCGTGCCCCAGGTCGCGGTGTTCTTCATCGGCGCCCAGGCCACCAGCGTCGACATGAGCCCGGCCGGCATGACCGGCTGCACGCTCTACACGCTGCCGATGGCCCTGTTCCCGGCCACGGCCGCGGCCAACGTCGCCGCGCTGACGATCCCCGTGCCCAACGACACCACGCTGCTCGGCGCCGCCTGGTACCAGCAGGCCTTCGTCCTCGACGCCCAGGCCAACAACTTCGGCGGCGCGCTCAGCACGGTCGGCAAGGCCCTGATCGCCAACTGAGGCCCCCGCGTCACATCCGGGGGGCCCGCCCCCCGGATGTGCCGGGTCCGGCTTCCCTGACCACCCCGCCGGCGTAGACTCCGGCCCATGGCCAGGGCGCCGGTCCGCAAGATCCTCGTGCCGGTCGACCTCTCGCGGCGCGACGTGGAGACGGTCGACTACGCGATCGCCCTCGCCCTGCAGCTCGGCGCCGAGCTGTGGCTGTTCTCGGTCATCGACTCGCCGACCAAGCTCTACCTGATCCAGAGCCAGCCGGCCGAGCACAAGAAGGACGAGGGCTTCAACGCCAGGGTCGTCGAGGACGCCAAGGTCCTGCTCCGGCGGCTCGTCGACCGGGCGACCCAGAAGGGCGTCCAGGCCTTCGGGCACGCCGTCGTGTCCGAGCGGCCCGACCGCGAGATCCCGCGCGAGGCCCAGGAGCGCGGCGTCGACCTGATCCTGTTCGGCGACCGCGAGCACGGGCTGCTGTCGCGGCTGTTCTTCGGCGACACGACCGAGGAGGTGCTGGAGAAGGCACCCTGCCCGGTCCTCGTGGTCAAGCACAGGGACCGCCGATGACGGGGAGGCGGCGCCCGCCCGCCCGGCCGCTCCTGCTCGCCGCGCTCGGCCTCGGGGCCTGCGCGGCGCCCAGGGTCCCGGCCGGCCCGGCCCAGGGCGCGGCCCCGCTCGGCCGGGCCGAGGTCCTGGCCGAGCCGGCCTGGAGCCGGATGTCGTCGACCCCGCGCCGCGACGAGGGCACGGCCCGCTTCGACCTCGCCTTCGAGGCCCAGGACCCCGGCGACCGGGGGCGGGAGGCCCTGCGCTTCGTCAACCGAATCGGCTACGACGTGGACCCGGTGTTCCGGGCCCGCTTCGAGTGGCAGCCGCTGACCTGGGTCGACGACGCGAGCGGGGACCGGAGCGCGAGCACGACCGGGGACGTCGTCCTGGGCGTCGACGCCCGCCTGCTCGAGAGCGTCCAGCCCCTGTCCGAGTCGACCGTCGTCGACGTCGAGGGCGGCCTCGACCTGTTCGGCGTGATCCCGACCGGCCAGCCCAAGCCGCCCCGCTGGCCCGGTGTCATCGAGTCGGAGGAGGGCCTGTTCATGCTCGGCAACCTCCGGGCCGGCAGCCGCGACCGCGGCCTCGGCCTCGACCTCGGCGGGGGGCTCGCCGGCCTGCCGGGCTCGACGAGCCGGACCGGCCGCCTCCTCGGCGGCCTGTCGTGGACCGAGGGCCTCGGCCTCAGGCCCGGCGACCTCGGCCTCGACGGCGCGCGGCTCGGCGTGGGGACCTTCTGGACCCACGACTTCGGCGGTCACCGCAGCTTCGGCGAGCTCTCGGTCCACCTCACGCTGGCGATCGAGACCGTCGAGCTGGACTTCGGGTTCAGGGCCGGGCTCACCCCCGAGTCCCCTGACCGGATCTTCACGGTCATGTTCGGAACCCGCCTGTTCGACGTGTTCTGGTAGGCCGACGCCGCTCCGCGACGCCCCGGCGGCACATCCCGCGCCCAGGCCGTGGGAAGTGGCGCGTCGCTGTCCTAGGATGCTCCGGTTTCCGGGTCTGCCGGTGCACCCGCGGCCCGTCCTGGCTATCCTGTTCCGCCTTTATCGGCGGGTCGCGGGCGAGCGTGCCGGGCGGTGCCCGGAGCCGGTGACCCGACGGGCCGATCCACTGGCACCGCGACGAGGCACGATCAGCGATGACGAGCGTCGAGACCCCTGGAACGGGGACGAGCAGGGAAGTCGAGGTCCTGGACGAGGCGGTCATCCGCTTCGCCGGCGACTCCGGTGACGGCATGCAGCTCACCGGCACGCAGTTCACCAACACGGCCGCCCTGCTCGGCAACGACCTGGCGACCTTCCCGGACTACCCGGCCGAGATCCGTGCCCCTGCGGGCACGCTGCCGGGCGTGTCGGCGTTCCAGATCCGGTTCAGCAACTTCGACATCCACACGCCGGGCGACAAGCCCGACGTGCTCGTCGCGATGAACCCGGCCTCGCTCAAGGTCCACCTCGACGAGCTCAAGCGTGGCGGCGTCCTGATCGTCAACACCGGCATGTTCCGGGCCAAGGAGATCAAGATGGCCGGCTTCGAGGTGAACCCCCTCGAGGACGAGAAGCTGTCCCTGTCGCAGCACTACCGGCTGATCTCGGTCGACCTCAACCAGCTCACCAACGAGACCCTCAAGGAGAGCCCGCTCGACGCCCGCGGCAAGATGCGCTGCAAGAACATGGCGGCGCTGGGCATCCTGTTCTGGCTCTACAACCGTCCGCTCGAGCCGACGATCGAGGAGATCCAGGCCAAGTTCGGCAAGAAGCCGGAGATCGCCGAGGCCAACATCAGCGTGCTCAAGGCCGGCTACCACTACGGCGAGACGGCCGAGCTGCTGCAGCACACCTACCGCGTCGACAAGGCCGAGCTGCCCTCGGGCATCTACCGCAACATCAACGGCAACGACGCCACGGCCTACGGCATGGTCGCCGCCAGCAAGCTCGCCGGCGTGCCGCTGTTCCTCGGCTCCTACCCGATCACCCCGGCCAGCGACATCCTGCACTTCCTGAGCGGGATGAAGAGCGAGGGCGTCGTGACCTTCCAGGCCGAGGACGAGATCGCCGGCATCTGCTCCGCGATCGGTGCGGCCTGGGCCGGCAACCTCGCCGTCACGACCTCGTCCGGCCCGGGCATCGCCCTCAAGGGCGAGGCCATCGGCCTGGCCGTCATGACCGAGCTGCCCCTCGTCATCGTCAACGTCCAGCGCGGCGGGCCGTCGACCGGCCTCCCGACCAAGACCGAGCAGGCCGACCTGTTCCAGGCCATCTACGGCCGCAACGGCGAGTGCCCGCTGCCGGTCCTGGCCGCGGCCACGCCGAGCGACTGCTTCAACATGGTCATCGAGGCCTTCCGCATCGCGACCAAGCACATGATCCCGGTCATGCTGCTGACCGACGGCTACCTCGCCAACGGCTCCGAGCCGTGGCGCCTGCCCGAGGTCGCCGACCTGCCGCGGATCGACGTGCGCTTCGCCGGACCGGCCGACCTCGAGGACGGGCACTTCCTGCCGTACAAGCGCGGCGCCGACAGCCTCGCGCGGCCCTGGGCCAAGCCGGGCACGCCCGGCCTCGAGCACCGCATCGGCGGCCTCGAGAAGGCCGACATCACCGGCAACGTCAGCTACGACCCGGACAACCACTTCCACATGGTCCGGCTGCGCCAGGAGAAGGTCGACCGGATCGCCGACGACATCGTCGAGCCCGAGCTGTTCGGCGAGCAGTCGGGCGGCCTCGTCGTCGTCGGCTGGGGCTCGACCTACGGCGCGATCTGCGGCGGCGTCAACCAGGCCCGCAGGCGCGGCCTCAAGGTCTCGCGCCTGCACCTGCGCCACCTCAACCCGCTGCCCAAGTCGCTCGGGGACACCCTCCGGCGCTTCGACAAGGTGCTCGTCCCCGAGATGAACCTCGGCCAGCTGGCCACGGTGCTGCGCAGCCGGTTCCAGGACATCCGGTTCGAGCAGCTCAACAAGGTCAACGGCCGCCCGTTCAGCAACACCGAGATCCGCGAGAAGATCGAGGAGGTGCTCGCGTGACCACCACCGAACCCGCCAAGCTCCGCGACAAGGACTATGCCAGCGACCAGGACGTGCGCTGGTGCCCCGGCTGCGGCGACTACGGCATCCTCAAGGCCGTGCAGGTCGCCTTCGCCGACCTCCAGCTCCCCCGGGAGAAGGTCGCCTTCGTGTCGGGCATCGGCTGCTCGAGCCGGTTCCCGTACTACATGGACACCTACGGGTTCCACGGCATCCACGGCCGGGCCCCGGCGCTCGCCACGGGCGTCAAGCTCGCCAACCCCGAGCTGACCGTGTGGGTCGCGACCGGCGACGGCGACGGGCTGTCGATCGGCGGCAACCACTTCATCCACATGCTGCGCCGCAACATCGGCCTCAAGGTCCTGCTGTTCAACAACAGGATCTACGGGCTGACCAAGGGCCAGTACTCCCCGACGTCCGAGGTCGGCAAGGTCACCAAGTCCACGCCGATGGGCTCGCTCGACTCGCCGTTCAACCCGCTGGCCCTCGCGCTGGGCTCGGGCACGACGTTCGTCGCCCGCGGCATCGACATCATCCGGCCCAAGCTGCAGGAGATCATCAAGGAGGCCCAGGCCCACGAGGGCACGGCCTTCATCGAGATCTTCCAGAACTGCAACATCTTCAACGACGGCGCCTTCGAGCACGTCACCGACAAGAAGATCCGCGACGACCTGCTCGTCGAGGTCCGCCACGGCGAGCCGCTCGTCTACGGCAAGGAGCACGACAAGGGCCTGATCTGGACCGGCAGCCGCCTCGAGGGCGTGCACATCGGCCAGCACAGCGACGTGCTCGGGCGCGAGGTCACCGGCGAGGACATCGTCGTCTGGGACGCCGAGGACCCCAACCCGACCATGGCCTTCGCCCTGACCCAGCTCCGCGAGGGCATCGACCCGACCCCGGTCGGCGTCATCCGCAACGTCAAGGACCACCTCCCGTACGAGCGCCTGGTCCACGACCAGATCCACATGGCCCAGCAGAAGCGCAAGCCCCGCACCCTCGAGGAGCTGCTCCACAGCGGCCGCACCTGGAAGGTCTGACCCGACCTCCGGGTCCCCACGAGCCCGTCCGCCGCGCCCGCGGCCGACGGGCTCGCGCATGTACCGTCGGAGCGCGGGCGGTGGAGATCTTCTGACGGGCTTCGTGGCGCCCCTCGCGGAGCCGTCGTCGGGGACATCCCGGCTGGTCTCGGAGGGGTGACGGGGAGAGGACAATAGGCGAATCGGCTCGTAGCCCGTCACCCAAGTCGCCTGCGCCGGGATGTCCCATCGACGACAGGCTCCGGTCGGCATCACACGCGATCCGGCAGGGAACCTCCCACGGCCCGTCCAGGACTTCCGACCGGGAGGGTGCTGCGCGGTCGAGGGGATGAGGAGGCGGGACGTGCCCGGCCAGGGAGGTGGCATCGACCGCTTTCGACCCTCGACACGCATGGTCGGACGGATGGACCCGGAAGCCGCCGCTGCCCCCTCTTGATCAAAGGTGCGGCAGGCGACCGTGCATCGCCGACCGGAGTCGAAGCTCGTCTCCGTCTCGTCGACATCGGGCGAACCACCTCGCACCAGTGACTCGTGGCCCGATGGTCCCCGACGACAACGAACCGAAGGCTTCAAGGCAGGACGTCCCCGCTCCTCCGTCGGACGATCCTCGACAACGCCGGTCCGTGCCTCGACTCCTCGGTCCCGGTCCCGTCGTCTCCCTCCGTGGAATCCTGCCAGGAGCCTGTCGTCGGAGGGACATCCCGGCGCAGTCGACTTGGGTGACGGGCGATGACGGGATTCGCCTATTGGAGTCCCTCCGTCACCCCTCCGAGACCAGCCGGGATGTCCCCGACGACGGCTCCGCGTGCATCCCCACGGAGCGTTGCAGGATCGTCCCCGTGCAGTCCAGTCCGTCCGACCGCCGGCCGAGTGGACGTCAATCGCCAGGCTTCAGGCGGTCCCGCCGGCCCGTCGACCGCGGGCTACATGCCCTCGAGCTGGCGCTTGAGGTAGTCGAGGTCGTCGGCGAACTGGGCGAGGGCGAGGCGGTCGCCCTCGGGGAGGTCCTGGAACTGGGCGGTGACGACGACCTGGGCGCGGCCGTCCTCGTCGCCGGTCTCGACCTCGAGGACCTTGGCGCGGACCTCGAAGAAGCCCTTCTTGCACAGCTTGACCTGGAACTTGACGTCGACCTCCGAGCCACGGGGGAAGACGCGCGCCAGGTCGTCGGCAGGGGTGTCGACGCCGACGCTGCCGCTCCAGCGGAAGCGGATGCGCTCGTGGTCGACCGAGAGGACGGTGCCGAGGCCCTTGCCGTGCCGGACGAGGCCGGCCAGGGCGGGGTCGGCGGGGGCGAACAGGACCTGGCTCTCGCCGATGACGTCGACGAGGCCCTGCTCCTGCAGGTGGGACAGGAGGTACTCCTGGGCCTGGGGCAGGTCGTCGAACATCGGGACGATGCGGTCGACGCCGACCTTGGTCAGGACGTCCCGCGTGAACCGGCTCGGCTCGGCGATGCAGAGGTCGCCGCCCTCGGCCTTGAACCGCTTGTAGGACTTGATGATCGCCCCGAGCGCCGTCGAGTTGATGAACTTGACGAGCCGCAGGTTGAGGATGACGTAGAGCATCCCCTCCTGGACCAGCTTGTCGACCTCCTCGACGAGCTTGGGGCAGTAGAAGGTGTCGAACTCGCCGCGGAGGCGGAGCTCGGCGAAGTGCTCGTAGATCAGCTTGTCGATCT
The DNA here is from genome assembly GCA_041398545.1 of Planctomycetota bacterium. GTDB lineage: Bacteria > Planctomycetota > UBA1135 > UBA1135 > JAWKUM01. The sequence goes on from JAWKUM010000003.1 coordinate 271,477, forward strand.
TCATCGGGGTGCCGGGCGAGGGGTCGGGCGGGCGGGAAGGGCGGCCAAGGTACCGCCCGGCCCAGGGGGGGTAAAGCGTCCGCGGCCGGCGCTGGTCCCCGGCCCCGGCTTGGCCTAGGCTCGCCGCCCGTCACTTGGAGCCCCTCCCATGATCTTCCGGCGCAAGAGCAGCACGCGGGCCGGGGACCGTCCGGCCGAGCAGCCGCGGCCGGCCGACCGGTCGACGGCGTTCATCACCGGCGACCTGACCAGCGACCGGCGGAGCCTCCAGCTCCTGCTCGACACCCTCGCCGAGGTCGCCTCGACGACCCGCTACGAGGACCTCCTGGTCCGGCTCGTCGACAAGTCGGTCGAGGTCACGCAGAGCGAGCGGGGCATCCTGCTGCTCGGCGAGGAGGGCCGGCCCGTGCGGATCGCCGTGGCCCGCGGGGCCGGCGGGACCGACCTGCCCAAGGGCCTGGCCTACTCGACCTCGGTGACCCAGCGGGTGCTGCGCACCGGCGAGCCCCTGGCCAGCGTCGTGCACAGCTCGAGCCAGGCCCTCGACCTCGGCCAGAGCGCCTACGACCTCAAGCTCCGGGCCGTCATGTGCGTGCCCCTGGCCGTCCAGGGCCGGGTCATCGGCGCCGTCTACGTCGACTCCCAGGCCCAGCGCAAGGAGTTCCACGCGCAGGACCTGGCGTTCTTCGCGGCCCTCGGCCAGCAGCTCGCGATCCTGGCCGAGAACGCCAGGCTCCACAACGCGGCCCTCGAGGCGGCCCGCTTCGGGCACGAGATGGAGATCGCCCGCGGGATCCAGCGCCAGCTCATGACCGCCATCGGCGACCTGCCCCCGGGCCTCGACGCGGCCCAGTGGTTCGAGCCCTGCGAGGTCGCCTCCGGCGACGCCTTCGACGTCATGCCCGACGGGCGGGGCGGCCTCCACGTCATGATCGGCGACGCGACCGGCCACGGCATAGGGCCGGCCCTGATCGCGCACTCGGTCCAGGCGGCCATGCGCTCGTACCTCGAGGTCCTCGACGACGACGCCGAGGTCCTGCGCCGCATGAACGAGCGGCTCGTGTCCCACATGGACCCCGGGACCTTCATGTCCCTGTTCCTGGCCCGGCTCCTGCCGGCCGGCGAGGGCCGCTTCCGGCTGCGCTTCGTCAACGCCGGCCACGGCTGCGCCTACCTGTGCACGTCGTCCGGCGTGCGCGTGCTCGAGAGCACCGGGCCGGCGACGGGGATGATGGGCGGCGTCGGCTGGGAGCTCGGCCACGAGGAGCTGCTCGGGCACGGCGACACGCTGCTCCTGACCAGCGACGGCGTCGTCGAGGCCCGCAACGCGGCCCGCGACATGCTCGGCGAGGGGGCGCTGTTCGAGGTGCTCGAGGCCACCCACGGCCAGGGCGCCGAGGCCACGATCGCGGCGATCCGCGCCCGGCTGGCCGAGCACGCGGCCGGGGCGCCGCTCGAGGACGACGTCATGGCCCTGGCGCTGTGCGTGACCGGAGGGAACGGAGCATGACCGACGTGACGAGCGACTACCCCGGGACGCCCGGCGACCTCCTGGTCCGTGGGGGCAGGCTCGGCCCCGACGGGCCGCCGGCCGACGTCCGGGTGCGCGGCGGGCGGATCGTCGAGCTCGGCGAGGGGCTCGCGCCGGCCGGCGAGCCGGCCCTCGACGCCGGGGGGCTGTGGGTCCTGCCAGGGGCGATCGACAACCACGTCCACTTCCGCGACCCCGGCCTGACCCGCAAGGAGGACTACGGCAGCGGCTCCCGCGGCGCCCTGCGCGGCGGCGTCACGACCGTGCTCGAGGTCCAGAACAACGACCCGCTGCTGCTCGACGCCTCGCGCTGCCGGGCCAAGGTCGCCGAGGTCTCGTCGCGCTCGCTGGTCAACTTCGGGATCTACCCCAACCTCCTCGAGCAGACGCTCGGGACGCTGCCGGAGATGGCCCCCTGGGCCTCGGCCTACAAGCTGTTCATGGGCGCCTCGACCGGGATGGGGGGGAGCAGCGACTACGGCCTCATGCGCGAGGAGTTCCGGGCCGCGGCCGCGACCGGTCGCCTCGTCGTCCTGCACTGCGAGGAGGAGTCGATCCTGGCCCGGACCTCGCGCCAGCCGGACCTCGACGTCACCGAGCACGGCTCCCGGGCCAGGCCCCCGGTCACCGAGGCGCTGTCGGTCGCGGCCGCGATCGAGATGGCCCGCGAGTGGGGCACGCGGATCCACGTGTTCCACCTGTCGACGGCGCGCGGGCTGCAGCTGATCGAGCACGCCCGGGCCGACGGCGTCGACGTCAGCTGCTCGACCTGCTTCCAGTACCTGTGGTTCACCGAGGACGACTTCGCGACGCTCGGCAACCTCATCAAGTGCAACCCGGCGATCCACACGGCCGCCGATCGGGACGCCCTCCTCGACGGCATCGCCCGCGGCGCCGTCGAGGTGGTCTCGACCGACCACGCGCCGCACACCCTCGAGGAGAAGCAGCGCCCGTACCTCCAGGCCCCCTCGGGCATCCCCTCGGTCGACCTGTTCTACCCCCTGCTGCTGACGCTCGTCGCCGAGGGCAGGCTGCCGATGGACCGCGCCCTCGACGCCGTGACCGGGGCCCCGGCCCGGGTCCACGGCCTCGCCGACCGTGGCCGGGTCGAGGCCGGGGCCTGGGGCGACCTGGCCCTGGTCGACCCGGACCGGGTCAAGGCCGTCGAGCTCGGCGACCTGTCGAGCCGCTCGCCGTTCACGCCCTTCCTGGGCCGGGAGCTCCGGGGCTGGCCGGTCGCGACCGTCGTCCAGGGCCGGGTGGCCTGGGACGCCCGGCGGGAGCCGGCCTTCGACGACGCGGTGCGGGGCGCCTTCGTCGCCTCCGAGGCCCCGGTGGCACCGGGGTCAGGGGATCGCAGGGAATAGGATCAACCCCGGGGCGGGCGGCGGTCGATCTCATCGACATGCTGCCCTTCGTCTGGATCATGCTCGGCGTCCTGCTCCTGCCCTTCCAGGGCAAGCGCATGGAGGTCACGTTGACGACCGGCAAGGTCGTCGTCGGGGAAGTGCTCCAGGAGGACGACAAGGCCCTGATCCTGGAGACGGACCTCGGGACGCTCATGATCCCGGTCGAGAAGATCGAGGCCCGCCGCGTCCTGACCAAGGACGGCAAGCCCGTGGCCGAGGCTGAGCCGCAGGGCGACGGCAAGCAGGGCAAGAAGAAGGACGACCCCTTCGCCCTCGAGAAGATCGTGGCCGAGCTCGAGAAGAAGGGCGAGGCCGAGGGCGGGGACGAGGCCAAGCCCGAGGCCAAGGGCGATGCGGCCGCGGACGGCGCCGCCCAGGCCGAGCGGCCCGAGGCCCCCGCCGGCGCCGCCCCGACGCCGCGCACCGCGCCGGACGAGGAGAAGGTCGACGACGGCCGTAACGCCCTGTGGCCCGGCCGGCTGATCGACAACTACGTGTGGGTCCGCGACCTCCAGGGCAGCAGCAAGATCGGCATCCTCGCCGCCCTGTTCCTGCTGTTCACGTTCGCGATCCGCTTCCTCGGCCGCCTGCTCGACATCGAGTACCTGACGACCGGGCGCAGCATGGCCTCGGGCCTGATCTGGCTGGCCATCCTGCTGGGGATCATGATGATCCCCAACCCGACGATCGTCATCGCCGGCGTCGTCGGCTTCCTGCTGCTCGTCGCGTGGATGATGACGACCCGCGGGCTCATGGGCGCGAGCTGGATCCAGGCGATCCAGTTCCTGTTCCTCGGCGCCTTCGGCGTCCTGCTGCTGATCCTCCTCGTCGAGGTCGGCGAGCACATCCTCGCGCTCAAGGTCCAGTAGCCGCCGCGCGGCGCTATCCTCGGCGCCGGTACCGGCCGCGGAGGACGCATGCGCAGGAGGGCACGGAGGGGCAGGATCGCGATCATCGGGGCCCTCGTGGCCCTGCTCCTGTTCCTCGCCTGGCTGCTCGAGCTGCCGGGCGGGACCTGGCCCAAGCCGGGGGACGGCGGCACGGCCAAGGTCGGCGGCGGCGCGGGCGGCGGGGCCGCCGGCGAGCAGACCGCCGAGACCGGCCCGGAGCGCCCCGAGGCCGGGGGGACCACGGGAGCCGGCGGCGCGGCCGCTGCCGGAGGCGCCCCGGGTGAGCCGGACGCGGGCACCGGGCCCCGCGGCGGGGAGCCGTCGCCGGCCGGGCCACCTCCGGAGGACTGGCTGGCCGGTCAGCGCGAAGCCTTCCTCGGCCTGCTCGGGGACGACCGGGTCGGCGACGCCCGCGCCATCGTCGCGCGCCTGCGCGCCAACGGCCACCAGACCGCCCTGGACCTCGCCGCCGAGCTCGACCGCGAGCTGATGCGCCACCTCCGACGCCTCGAGCAGGGCTTCCGCACGGCCTGGGACGGCGGGGACCTGGGCGCGGCCGAGGCGGCCCTCAGGCCGCTGCGGCAGGGCTTCCCGGAGCGGGCCGAGCTCCTGCTCGGCGGCCCGCTGCGCAGGGCCGAGGTCGGCGAGGACGAGCTCCGCGGGCTGGCCGCGGCCCTCGACGACGTGCTGCCGCGGATCCTCGACGCCGGCCGGACCCTCGTCCGGCTCGAGGGTCGCTTCGCCGTCGTGCGCGTGCCCGGGACCAAGGGCGGCCACCGCGACGTCAAGGTACCGCTGACCGACCTCGACCCGGCGACCATGTACCGGACCCTCGACGCGGCCGGGGCGCGGGCGCGGGCGACCGTGCTCGCGCGGCTCTACCTGGCCGACGACCGGCCGCTGGCCGCGGCGCTGGCGCTCAGGGGGCGGCTGAGCCTTCCGGAGGCGCTTCCGGATCCCGGCCGATGACGCGCAGGAACACCAGGATCGCGACGGCCCCGAGGACGAGGGCGATCCACGGCGAGAGGCCGAGGCCGGCGACCGGGAGGTAGCCGAGGACCAGTGCCGTGGCCATGACCAGGAGGGCGTAGGGGGCCTGCGTGCGCACGTGGTGGAGGTGGTCGGAGCCGGTCGCGACCGAGCTCAGCAGCGTCGTGTCCGAGATCGGCGAGCAGTGGTCGCCGAAGATCGCGCCCTCCATGACCGCCCCGATCGACAGGACGACGAGGCCGTACGAGCCGATGTCGGTCCCCGCCCCGAGCTCGTTGGCCATGAGCACGACGTTGGGCAGCAGGATCGCCATCGTCGTCCACGACGAGCCGGTCGCGAAGGCCGCGAGGCAGGCGACCAGGAACAGGATGCTCGGCAGCAGCCAGTAGAGGTCGCGGGCCTGCAGGGCCAGGGCGCTGAGCCAGTAGCGCGAGCCGAGGTCGTCGCAGGCGAAGCCGATGCACCAGGCCAGGACGAGGATCGCGACGGCGAAGCCGAGCATGCGGGTGCCCTTGAGGCCCGTGACGACGACGTCGCCCGGTCTGAGCGCGCGGCCCAGCAGCGGCAGCAGGGCCGCGCCGAGCGCGGCGGCGGCCGAGCCGCAGAAGATCGCCCAGGCCGAGTCGGCCGCCCCGACGATCTCGACGAGCCGGCGGAAGCCGCCGAGCTCGGCCCAGGGGCCGTTCCAGTACCCGTCGCCGCCGGCGCCGAGGCTGGCGAGCCCGGACTGCACGATCAGGCCGATCGTCACGCCGACGAGGAGCAGGATCGGCACGAGGCCGTAGCTGGCGCGCGGCCGGACCCCCGGCGCGGGGCTGGCCATCTCCCCGGCCGCGCCGACCATCGGCCGGGCGTCCTCGGCCAGCGGCCGGCCGTCGCGTCGGGCCCGGCGCTCGGCCGTGAGCATCGGGCCGAACTCCCGCCGGGCCAGGATCGTCATCGCGACCATGATGATCGTCAGCAGGCAGTAGAAGCGCAGCGGCATCGTCTCGAGGAAGACCGAGAAGCCCTGGCCGTCGAGCAGGGTGCCGTCGGGGCGCCGCAGGCCCTCGAGCTGGGGCTGGAAGTACGAGATCTCGGTCGCGACCCAGGTCGACAGCGGGACGAGGCCGGCGATCGGGGCGGCCGTGGAGTCGACGATGTAGGCCAGCTTCTCGCGGGAGACGCGGAGGCGGTCGGTCAGGGGCCGCATCGTCGAGCCGACGACGATCGAGTTGGCGTAGTCGTCGAAGAACACGAGCAGGCCCATGAGCCAGGCCGTGAGCTGCGAGCTGCGCGCGCTGCGCGCCAGGCCGGCGACGAGCTCGACCATGCCCTCGATGCCGCCCGAGCGCGTCATCAACGCGACGGCGACCGAGAGCAGCACGACGAAGCCGAGCACGTGGAGCTGGAAGGTCTCGCGGAAGACCCCGGTCACGAGCCAGGCGTCGACGAAGTACGGGAGCCCGCCGAGCGGGCCCGCGTGCATCAGCGCGCCGAGCAGGACGCCGCAGAACAGCGAGGGGATCGTGCGCAGGGTCAGGACGGCGAGCAGGAGGACGAGGAACGGCGGGAACAGGCTCGTCCAGCCCGCGACCGCGGCCTCGACCGTGACCGCCGGCAGCGCGCCGGCCTCGCGGCGGTCCTCGGCCGTCAGCGCGAGCCGCCCGCTGCCGGGCTCGTGGGCGAGCCGCAGCACGAGCGGCCGCTCGCCGCCTTCGACCGGCCGCAGCCACGCCGCGCCGTCGTCGCGCCCGCCCCAGCGGCGCTCGTAGCCGGCCTCGAGCGCCTTGCGCAGCTTGCCCTGGACCGGGCCGACCGACGGCGGCGGTCCCTCGAAGCGGACCGGGACGGCCACGGGCGGGGCCTCGCGCCCGGCCTCGAGCCCGGCGAAGGCGTCGTCGAGGAGGTGGGCGACGATGGACTCGCCCTGGACCGCGAGGAGGTCGGGCTCCGCGGGGCCGGCCAGGCCGAGCAGGGCGAGCAGGAGCAGCACGCCGGCCGCGAGCAGGACCCGGATCCTCGGCAACATCCCGCGGAGCATAGGCGCCCCGCCCGGACCGCAAAGGGCGGAGGCCCCGGCGGCGGCTTCGTTGCCCGCCCTGCGGGCCCAACCTATGCTCTCGGCTCCTCCGAGGACCCCGCGTGCCCGACATCCTCTACTTCACCCTGCTGTTCGTGACCCTCGTCGTCCTGGCGGCCATCCTCTGGTCGCGGCTCGGGCGGTACGAGGCGTACCTCCGCGACCTGCAGGGGATCCAGACCCTCAACGAGCGGCTCCGGGACCTCGTCGACGGGCTCGAGGGCCTCAAGACCCGCCGGGTCGAGGAGCAGCTCCTCGGCGTCCAGGACCTCCTCGAGCAGATCCGCAACGGCATCCAGCGGTCCCTGGACCGCCCGGCGGTCGTGCAGGAGCTCGTCGCCGCGCCGGCGGGCCAGCCCGAGCTGACGATCCACGACCTCGTCGAGGCCAAGCTGTTCAACCTCGGCTACCGCGAGGTCGTCATCGTCAACGACCTGGACGTGGCCGAGCCCGGCGAGCCGATCCGCGTCGTCGTCGAGGCGCGCAAGGACGGCGCGATCCACAAGGGCCACCTCGTGCTCAAGGGCCGCAGCGTCACCGAGGTGGACCTGCAGCCCGTGTTCGGCAGTTTTCCGTGAAACCGGAACCGGAACCGGAACCGGAGCCGGAACCGGAGCCGGAACCGGAACCGGAACCGGAGCCGGGACCGGAACCGGAACCGGGACCGGAACCGGAACCGGGACCGGAACCGGAACCGGAACCGGAACCGGGACCGGGACCGGAACCGAAGTGAGAACGTTGGCCTTGGCAACAACCGCAGAGTGAGTCGGAATGGAAATCAAAGCTGAGGGAACAGCTCGATCCGGAGCAGCCTCCAGCTCCCGCTCCGTCTCCGGATACGGCTCCGTCTCCGTCTCCGGCTCCGGATGCGTCTCCGGTTGCGGTTCCGTCTCCGGATACGGCTCCGGATGCGTCTCCGGCTCCGGAACCGTCTCCGGTTCCGGTTCCGTCTCCGTCTCCGTCTCCGGTCCCCACATCCATCGACGACCGCGATGACCGAACAATCGAGGGGGGGCCACAAGACGGTCCCGATCGCGCAGCTCAAGCTGCACGTCGACCAGGAGGTCCTCGTGCAGGGGTGGCTGTACAACAAGCGCGGCAAGGGCAAGCTGTACTTCCTGCAGGTCCGGGACGGCTCGGGCATCGTGCAGGTCGTGGTGTCGCGCAACGACGTCGACGAGGCCAGCTTCGAGGCGGCGGGGGCGCTGACCCAGGAGTCCTCGCTGCGCGTCGTCGGGCGGCCGGTCCTCGACGAGCGGGCCCCCGGGGGGGTCGAGCTGCGGCCGCTGTCGGTCGAGGTCGTCCAGCTCGCCCAGGACTACCCGATCACGCCCAAGGAGCACGGGCCGGGCTTCCTCATGGAGCACCGGCACCTGTGGCTCCGGTCGCGCAAGCAGGCCGCGCTGATGCGCCTGCGCAACGAGCTGCTCAAGGGCCTGCGGGACTTCTTCTATGACCGCGGGTTCTTCTGCATGGACTCGCCGATCTTCACCCCGAACGCCTGCGAGGGGACCTCGACCCTGTTCGAGACCAAGTACTTCGACCGGTCGGCCTACCTGATCGCGCAGAGCGGCCAGCCTTGCGCCGAGGCTCGGCGATGGCGCTGGGCAAGGTCTACTGCCTGGGCCTGACGTTCGGGCCGAGGAAGTCCAAGACCCGCCGGCACCTGACCGAGTTCTGGATGGTCGAGCCCGAGGCGGCGTTCTACGACCTCGACGACGTCATGCAGCTGGCCGAGGACTTCGTCCAGCACCCTCGTCCGGCGCTGCCTGGAAGCACGGCCGCGAGACCTTGAGGTCCTCGAGCGGGACCTCGGCGAGCTCGAGGTCGCCGCCGTCGGGCCGCACCTGCGGATCAGTTACGACGAGGCCGCCGACCTGTTGCTCGAGGCCGGGGTCGAGGGCTTCGAGCGCGGCCAGGACTTCGGGGCGCCGCACGAGACCTTCCTCAGCGAGCGCTTCGGAGAGGCCGGTCCTGGTCCACACCTGGCCGGCCGCGATCAAGGCCTTCTACATGAAGCGCGACCCCGACAAGCCCGACCACGTCAAGGCGGTCGACATGATCGCCCGCGGCGCGGGCGAGATCATCGGCGGCAGCCAGCGCGAGGACGACCTCGACCTGCTCGAGGCCCGCATCCGCGACCACGAGCTGCCGATGGACGCGTTCCAGTGGTACCTCGACCTGCGCCGCTACGGCTCGGTGCCGCACGGCGGCTTCGGGCTCGGCATCGAGCGGGCCCTGGCCTGGATCTCGGGGACTCCAGCACCTGCGCGAGACGATCCTTCCCGGGCGCATGCTCGATCCGGACCCAGCCCCTGAGCGTCCGGCCGGGCACCGGCCCGCTCAGCGGCCGGCGGACCTCCCAGCGCTCGGCGTCGCTCGGGCCACAGGGCGGCGAGCTCGGCCCGACTCGCGGCCGGGACCGGCGACGGCAGCGCGGCGAGGGCGGCGCCCAGCGCCTTGACCGAGGCCGCATCTGCGGCGCGCCCTGCTGATGCTAGAGAACGGGACCTCCTGGCCGGCGCCCACGAGGCGGCGTTCGAGGGGTCCAGGGCCATCTCGCGGACGAAGGCCATCTCCTCCCTGGCGCGGATCGCGAGGGCTGTGGAGGCCTCCTCCTGGCCCGGCAGCCAGCCGCGAGGACGGCCAGGCAGGCCTCCTGCGCCGAGGGGAAGCCGAAGGCGCACAGCGCGCTACGGCGCGGCTGCGCTCCGACAGGTCGAAGCGCGGGTTACGCCAGATCCCGAGCAGGAACGGGGCCGCGCCGACCTCGCCGCGGGCCTCGACGGCGTCGATCGCCCGCAGCAGGGGCAGGCCGGTGCCGGTCGCAGAGCTCGGGAAGTCCTGGCGGCCCGTGAGCGTGCCCGAGGGGCTGCCCGCGCATGCGGGGCCAGGGCGAGGAGGACGGGTCAGACCACGCCGCCCTGGGGAAGGTGGAGGGGCGGGCGGCCCTGGGGGCGGGACAGGGGCCCTGGTGGGGTGGTGCGCGGGCGACATGGCCCGCAGCCTAGCCGCTGCCCGGGCCGGGGACAGCGGCCGGTCGTGATGCCCCGGGGACGCGGCCGGGCTCAGGCCTCGCCGTCGGCCTCGGGGTCCTTCTCGCGGCGGCGACGGCTCGCGGCGACGCAGGCCAGGCCGGTGCCGACCAGGAGCAGGGTCGTCGGCTCGGGCACGGCCGGGGGCGGCGGGTCTTCGCCGTTGGGCCCGGGCTGCGGGCCCGGCGCGCCGCTGGCATCGAGGCCGGGGGTCGTCACCGGGGCGTCGACCGGTGCGGCCTGGGTGCCGCCGGTCGTCGGCGGCTGGAACACGCGGCCGTCGTCCTTGGGCACGTCGGTCGAGTCGGGGGCGGCAAGCGGGGCGGAGGTGCCCTTGTCATTGCAGCTCGACAAGGGCAGCAGCAGCGCAGAGACGAACGCGAGCTGATGGAGGAGCTTCATGGTCACGACGGCGGTCCAGTGGCGGCAGACGGAGCGCCCGCACGCACACCCACGGAATGCAAGCGTGATGCCAGTCGGTGGGAGGCCAGGCGGGGAGGACGTTCGCTGCGGGGTGGTGTTCAGCCGACGCGGGGCAGGACCGCGATCACGAGGGAACTAGCGGCCCGTTCAGGGCTTGTAACCGCCATCATTCCGGGATCGGGACCCCCGGGCGCGCGCGCCGGAACCCGCGGCCGGGACGTTGGATCGGTGCAACGTCCCGTCGCTCCCGGACAACGTCACTTGCCCGGGCCGGCCTGGGCTCCTTCGAGCAGCGCCTGCATCGGCGCGGTCGGGTAGAGCGAGACCTCGCCGTCGGCCGCGATGAACAGGATCCGATCCTCGCCGGCCGAGAGCATCGGGACCTCGCTGGCCTTGCCCGCGGCCAGCCGGCAGAACGGCTGGGCGCCCTCGGTCCGGAACAGGTGGCCGCCCTGCTTGTCGAGCGGGACCAGGATCAGCCCTCCGGGCCACAGCACGGGGGCCGCGGTCGGCTGTGCCCTGAGCTCCTGCTTGGTGCGCAGCTTGCCGTCGGTGAGCCCGAAGATCCGCAGCTCCTTGTTGCGCGTGGCCACGTAGACGTGGGCCTTGTCGACCGCGAGGCCCAGGCGCAGGTCGTCGCCGGCGTCGGCCTCCCACATCCAGGTGCCGTCGTCGGCGCCGTAGGCGTGGAGCTTGTTGGTCGTCGTCGGCACGAGCACCCGGCCCTGGGCGACGAACGGGGAGGCCCAGCCGCAGTTGGCCAGCTCCATCTCCCAGCTGACGCTGCCGTCGTACGAGATGCAGCGGACCTTGCCGTCGGTGGTCGCCACGAACAGGCGGGACCGACCGTCGCTCCCCGGGGCCACGCGCAGCTCGTCGGACGCGAACAGCTGGCGCCGGCGGGCCTCGGCCCGCGGCTCCATCGCCAGGACCTTGCCGGTCTTGGTCGTCAGGGCGAGCTCCCGGCCCAGGCAGGCGACGGGGAACAGCACGTCCTCGTCGACCTTGACCTCCCACTCGGTCGCGCCGTCGCGCGGGGCCAGGCCGCGGACGACGCCCTCGCGCGAGACGAGGACGACGACGTCCCCGAAAGCCAGCGGCCGGTCGAACTCCCCGCTGAGGCCCGGGAAGCGGCGCTGCCACAGCTGCTTGCCGTCCGACAGCCGCAGGCCGTGGACCTTGCCGTCGCGGTCGGTCACGACGACGAGGTCCTTGTCCGGCAGGCACAGGGCCGGGCTCGTGACGGTGCCCTCGATCGAGGTCTTCCAGGTCGCGAGGAGCTCCAGGTGGGCCAGGAACCGCGAGTCGGTCGCGGTCCTGGACGGGAACGACACCGGGTCGAAGCCCTCGAGCTCGACGCGGACCTCGGTCCCCGACTCGGCCAGCATCGGCAGGGTCATCGGCGTGCGGCCGACCGGGTTGCCCCCGACGATGAGCCTGGCTCCCTCGGGGATCGAGCTGACCTCGAGCGGCAGGCGTACGACCTTGTAGAAGGGCAGGTCCGGGAAGGCCAGGAGGAGGTCGCGGTAGGCGATCAGCGAGCCGCGGTGGTCGCCGCTCCTGCCGCAGGCCTCGATCTTTTCGAGGAACGACAGGATCTTCTCGCACAGGGCGGCCTTCTGGGCGAACTCCTCCCGCATCGCCTGGTCGGAGACGTTCTTGGCCAGGTGGCGGTAGTTGGTCAGGGCCTTCTTGAAGTCGAGCTGGCCGAAGGACAGCTGGGCGTCCTTGAAGATCCGGTCGAGCTGGACCGTGTGGGTGAAGGCCTGCAGGTCGTTCCGGAGATGGTCCTCGAGCCCCTCGACGCGGTCCAGGAGCTCCGAGTAGCGGGCGGCGGCACCGCCCTTGCCTACGCGGCGGGCCCACTCGATGGCCTGGAGCCGGCCGTTCTTGCCGGCCAGCATGACCTCCAGCTCGAGCTGGCCGTCCTTGAGCGCGTCGAGCCGCATCTCGTTGTCCCCGTCCTCCTTGGCGAGGAAGTCGTGCAGGCTGCCGAGCCGCTCGTAGATGCCGATCAGGGCGTCGAGCTCGTCCTTGACCGGCTCGAAGCGCCGGCGACCCTGCTCCGCGGCCAGGATCTCGTTGACCTCGGCGACCTTGACCTGGCGCTGGACCTCGGGGTCGAGGAGCCGCTCCATGAGCTCGCGGTCGTGCTCGCGGCGGGCCTCGGTGGCCAGCGTCGCCCAGCCCCGGGCCTCGCTGAGGCCGCTGAGCTCGGCGATCATCGACCGCGGGTGGCCGGCGTTCCGCTCCAGGATGTCGGCGATGACCTGGACGAAGTCGTAGATCCGCGTCTTGAGGTCGCGGCCCTCGAAACGGTCCTGGGCGAAGCCGAGCTCGCGCAGCCGCTTGGCGCGGTCCTGGTCGTCGATGCCGGGGGCCTGCAGGACCTGCACGGCCTTGCGCAGCTCGAGGATCCGAGCGGTCTCCTCGTCCTCGAGCTGCCGGCTGCGCACGACCTGCTCCTGGAACCGGCGCTCGGCCTGCTCGAGCTCGCCGCGATAGTGCAGCGGGTGGGCGGCCAGCCGCTCGGTGAGCTGGCGACGGATCTGCTCGGGGTCGACGTTGGTCGGGCTCTGGACCAGGATCGCCTGGTAGCCGGCGAGGTCCTCGAGGATCCGCAGCAGGGCCAGCTTGGTCGGGTCGGCCAGCATCAGGGCCTCCTGGGCGACCAGGAGGCGGGCCGAGGGGCTGCCGTGCTTGATCGCCTCGGCGAGCCTCAGCAGGTCGTCCTCGTCGAGGGTCCGGAGCGGCTTGCTGATGTCGACCCCGGGGGCCCGCTGGCCGCTGATCAGCTTGGTGACCTCGGCGAGCTTGTCGACCTCCTCCTTGTTCTTGTCGATCTCGGTGAAGTCGCCGAGCAGCTCCTCGCTGTAGCCGGGCAGGACGCTGGCGTTGGTCGTGACCTCCTCCTCGGAGAAGAACGGGTGGTGCTTCTCGAGCGTCAGGCGGGCCAGCTCGAGGAACCTCCGGAACGCGACGCGCCGGGCCTCGGGGAACCGGGCCTGGAGGGCCTCGAGCGCCTGGTTGCGCTCCGCCTCGTTGTGCATCGCGTTGGGGTCGGGCAGCGGCTCCGTGCCGGACCGGGCGACCTCGTCGAGGAGCTCCCGCGCGAGGCCCTCCTCGAGCTCGCGGAAGACCCCGTGGATCTGCTCGCCACGCTTCTTGTGCGTGTCGTGGGTGAACAGCTCCAGGAAGCGGCGGAACCCGTCGTCGAAGCGGCCGCGGGCGAAGGTCGCCCGCGCGGCCTTGAGCTGGACCTCGAAGGCCTCGTACTCGGCCTTCTCCTTGGCCTCGCGGACGCGCCGGCGCTCGGCCTCGACCTGGTCGATCAGGGCCTGGGCCTCCTTGGCCAGGCTCGAGCCCTCGGCCCGGGCGAGGGCCTGGCGGGCGAGCTTGACCGCCTCCTCCTTCTGCTCCTCGCTGCCGGTGACGAGGCCGCGGGCCTGCTCGAGCAGGCCCCGCGTCTCGTCACGGTCCTGGGACCTGCCGTACCACATGAACCCGGCGACCGCGAGGATCGCACCCACGACGCCGGCGGCGATCAGGCGCCGCGTGCGCTTGCTGACGGCCGAGCGCAGGTCGCGGAGCTCGCTCCGGGCGCGCGGGTGGTTGGGCGCGATCCGCAGGACCTGCTCGAGGCAGTGCCCGTGCTCCCGGCTCTTGCCGGCCTTGCGGAACGAGGCCGCGAGCTTGAGCAGGAGCGCGACGGCCTCGTCCCCGCGGTGCAGGTGGGTCAGGACCTTGCTGCGCAGGATCGTGACCTTGAACTCGTCGACGCCGAAGGACTCGAGCTTGTCGAGCACGGCCAGGGACCGGTCGGGCTGGTCGCGCTGCAGCTCGAGCTCGGCCAGCTCGATGCCGATGTCGGCGAAGTCCTGGCGGCGCTGCTCGAACCGGTTCGGCCGCGCGTCGCGGCCGCGGGTCGGGGTCGGGTCCGCGGCCTCGTCGCCGGCCTCCGCGCCCTCGGCGTCGAGGGCGGCCTGGGGGTCGGCGTCGCCGGCGTCCGCCGCGGCCTGCGGCTCGGGCTGGAGGTCCCGGTCGTCCTCGTCGGCGTGGGCCTCCGGTCCCCGGGCCAGCCAGTCGGCCAGGCCGTCGAGGAGCTTGCCCAGGATCGCGGGGTTGCGCGGGTCGAGGCGCTTGGCCTTGTAGAGGTAGGCGAGCTTCTCGGCCTCGTCGACGACGAGGTCGGCGCACTCGGACATGGCCTTGCCGGCGTCCTTGGGCCGCCCGACGCGCAGCAGGATGTCCGACAGCATCTCGAGCTGCTCGAGCGACAGCGGGCGCCGGAACGTCGAGACGACGTTGAGGTAGAACGCCGCGCGCTTGACCTGCTCGGCGCTGATGTCGGCCTCGGCGAGGGCGAACAGGTCCTCGGTCGGGACCTTCTCGATGAGCCCGCGGACCGACATGGTCTGCGCGGCCTTCATGACGTCGAACAGGCTGTGCGTCATCCCGCCGGCGATGTCCGACAGGCTGCGCGTGCCGTCGAGCTGGCTCAGCAGGGCCCGGTCGACCTCGGAGACGTCCTGGTGCTCGAGCCAGGCCGCCTCGGACGGGCGGAAGACCTCGTGGACGTCGTCGATCTCGCGCAGGATCGTCGCCCAGTCACCGGCGCGCCGTGCGACCTCGGCCAGGACCTCGCTGGCCTCGAAGCTGGGGCAGCGGGCGAAGCGGGTCTCGAGGTCCTTGGCCGGATAGGCGTCGGAGTAGAACGCGAAGTTGCCCTTGCGCTGCGTGAACAGCTCCTGGATCGCGTCCTCGTCCAGCGCCCGGCGGAGCTCGCGGAGGGTCTCCCGATCCACGCCATGGTGATCGGCGAGGTGGTCGGCCAGGTCCTCGCCGGCCTTGTGGGCGCGGCGGAGCGCGTCCTTGAGGACGTGGCCCTCGACGACCCCTGCCGTCAGGAGGCGGTAGCCCATCCGCTTGAGCCAGTCCTCCTGGGGCAGCAGGATCTTGATCCGGCCCGACTCGTGGTGGACGTAGATGACCTTCCAGCGGGAATTGACCTGGAGGGTCCCCTCCATCTGGGACATCACCAGGCTCTGGAAGATGTCCGGGAGGTTGACCTGGGCGAGGTCGCCGTGGAGGGTGGGCTTGAGCACCTCGCGCGGGGCCTCGGGCTCGACGGGTCCGGAGTGGTGGTTCCGTGCCTGCGGCTCAGGCTCCGCCCCCTTGTCCTTCAGGAGGAAGTCGAGCTCCTCGTCCTGGAGTTCGTGTTCGAAGTCGGTCATGAAGGTCCTTGGCGGAGACCGTGGACTCGCTTGGAGGCCGGCCCTGATCCGGGCCTGGGCCCTCGTCCCTATCGGCCTCGCCGCGGGCGGGGCTTCAGCCCAGGACGACCCCCCGGCCTGGATCCTCGACCGCCCCCCCCTGGGGCGGGCCGAGGCACCCCTGTGGAAGGACCCGCGTCCGGACGACGCCCAGTTCTGGCGCGAGGTGTGGGATCGGGCCGATCGCAGCGGGCCGATGCTCGGGGTCCGGCTCGACGAGGCCCTCGGGGCCTCGAATCGGCACGAGCTCCAGCTCTGCCTCGTCGGAGCCCTCGGCCTGGCCGGGGCCGACCGCGCGGGCCGAGCTGCTCGACCGCGCCGGCAAGGGCAAGGCCTGCGACCGGGCCCTCGCGTTCCTGGCCCTCGCCCGCCCGCGCGTGCGGGTCACCGCCGAGGAGCTGCTCCGGGCCGTCGAGCGGGGCGATCAGTCCCAGGTCGTGCGGCTGGCCGCGAGCCTGGCCGTGCTGGCGGCCGAGCTCCAGCTCGACGACCCGTCCGTGCTGCTCAAGGGCAGGGACCCGGCCCTGAAGCAGCTCCAGCCCCTCGTCAACGCCCTGGCGGCGGCCCGCAACCCCGACCTGAGGCTCGACAAGCTCGACCTGCCGTTCCTGGCCAAGACGGCGCCGGTGCCCGGCAGCCTGGCCGACTTCGAGGAGCGGGCCCTGCTCCTGCTCGCCGCCGCCCGGCCCGGTGTCCTGAATCCCGACAGCCTGCGCACCTACCTCGGACGCGCCACGACCGAGCGCTCGCTGCCGCTGGCGTCCCTGGCGCTGGGGCGCGTCGCGCAGGAGCCGAGCCTCCCGGACCTGCCCAACCTCAACGTGCCGTGGTTCCTGCTCGGGCTCGGTCGGCTCGACGCCGACCTCGAGCGGGTCCTGCTCGACGGACCGGGCGCGGCGCGGAGCAAGCAGTGGCAGGAGTGGCACTACGCGGTCGCGGCCAGGCTCCTGCCCAAGGAGGCCCTCCCGGCCCTCGCCGACCGGCTGCTCGAGGCCGGCCCCGAGGTCGCCGGCCTCGGCATCCGCGCGCTGTGCCACCGGCTGCTGCTGCGCGAGGAGCCGATCCCGGCCCGCCTCGCCCGTTTCGTCCAGGGCGAGCCCGACCCGCGCCTGCCGCCCGAGGCCCTGCTACTCGGGTTCCTCGCCGAGCCCTCGCGCGAGCCCGACGCGCGCCAGCGCGGCCTGCTCGGGCCGTTCCGCTGCTACTGCCTCGAGACCTGGCGCGCCGGGCGCTTCGGCACCGACGGCGCCGGCCGGATCCTGTGGGCGCGGCTGAGCGAGCTCGAGCGCCTCGTCCCGCTCCAGGGTCCCGGCTCCCTCGAGCACGCCCTGCTCGACGAGCTCAACGACCTCGGCTGGAACCTGTTCCTGATCGGCTCCGAGCTCGTCGAGCGCACCAACCCGTCGCTGGTCCAGGTCGAGCGCTTCCTGCCCGAGGGCCTGCGGCGCATGCAGGAGTCGTTCTTCCGCGTGACCGACGCGTACCTCCGCGCCTGGCCGCTGTTCCGGCGGTGGCCGCGGCTGTGAGCCGTCACCCGTCGCGGTGACGCTCAGGGGCCGATCGCGCAGAGCTCCGCGAGCACGGCGGCGAAGCGGTCGACGTCCTCGTCGCGGGTGAACGGACCGGGGCTGACGCGCAGCGTGCCGAGCCCCTCGGTGCCGAGGCGCGCGTGGATCCACGGCGCGCAGTGGTAGCCGACCCGGACGTGGAAGCCCTCGCCCTCGAGCACGAGGGCGGCCTCGTGCGGCTCGATCCCCGTGGGGGCGAGGGAGGCGACGGCGAGGCGCTCTTCGTCCTCGGGCGCGGCGGCGAGCCAGCGCAGGCGCCCGGCCTCGAGCGACGGGGCCAGGGCGGCGCGCAGCCGGTCGACGAGGGCCAGCTCGTGGGCCAGGAGCTTGGCTGGGTCCTCGGCGAGGACCCAGCGCAGCCCGGCCAGCCAACCGAGCAGGCCCGGCGTGTTGGGCGTGCCGCACTCGAGCCTGCCGGGCAGCTCGGCCGGCATGTCGGTCGTGGCCCGCGTCGAGCCGGTGCCCCCGCGGACGAGCGGGGTCAGGCCGAGGTCCGCGCGCAGGCACAGCGCGCCGACCCCGGGCGGCCCCATCAGGGCCTTGTGCCCGGGCACGGCGATCGCGTCGACGTCGAGGTCGTCGAGCCGCAGGCGCCCGGCGGTCTGGGCGGCGTCGAGCAGGATGCGCGCGCCGGCCGCGCGCGCGACCGGGGCCAGGGCGCGGAGCGGCTGGACGACGCCGGTGACGTTGGAGCCGTGCGACAGGGCCAGGAGGTCGAGCCCCGGCAGGTCGGCGAGCCGCGCCGCGACGGCCTCGGGCCGGAGCCGCCCGGCCTCGTCGGCGCAGTCGCCGAGCATGACGAGCTCGATCCGGCCCTCCTCGGCCAGCGCCGCGAGCGGGCGGGCGAGGGCGTTGTGCTCGAGGTCGGTCGTCGCGACGCGCATGCCCGGGCGCAGGAAGCCGAGCAGGAACTGGTTGAGCGCGAAGGTCGCGCCGGGGCCGAGCACGACGTGCCGCGCCGCGCAGCCGGTCAGGCGGCCGAGCTCGAGGCGGAGGGCGTCGACGCCGCGCTGGACCTCGAGGTTGCGGGCGCTCGTCCCGCGGTGGGCGTCGACGCCGAGCTCGTCGAACCAGCGGCGCACGGCCTCGGCGACGGCCGGCGGCTTGGGGAAGCTCGTCGCGGCGTTGTCGAGGTGGACCGGCGGCACCCTCAGCTCCCGATGTAGCGGTCGAACAGGGCCCGCGCGCGGCCCGGGTCGTCGGTGCCCTGCACGATCGCGCGGCCGCCCGGGAACACCGTGATGCGGCCCTCGGGCACGTGCAGCCGCAGCATGAACGCGTGCCGCTCGACCGCGAAGCCGTCGGCGCCTTGCGACGCGAGGCCGCGCTCGAGCTGGGCGGCGAGCGCGCCGAGCTCGGGGAAGCCCGCGGCCGGGGCCGAGAGCTGGACGGCGTTGCGCCCGCACAGCGCCTTGGCGCTGCTCTGCGCCTCGAGCTCGAGCGCGGGGTAGGCCCGGCCCTCGCAGACCGCGCAGCCCTGGACCGGCCGCTCGGGCAGCCTCATCGCGCGCGGCTCGAGGTCCGCGACGTCGGCCATGTAGAGCCGCGGCGCGGGCGGCTCGCCGGGCCGGGTCAGGAGCGCGAGGGCCAGGGCGCCCTGGAGCGCGGTGGCCAGTGCGGCCGCCGGCGGCAGGATCCCGGCCGTCTCGCAGGTCTCGGTCGAGCCGGCCGGCGGTGGCTCGGGGAACAGGCAGCGCAGGCAGGAGCGGCCGGCGACGAACGCGGCCGCCATGGCCTGGGTGCCGACGCAGGCGCCGTAGACCCACGACCGGCGCTCGCGCACGGCGAGGTCGTTGAGCAGGTAGCGGGTCTGGAAGTTGTCGGTCCCGTCGAGCCACAGGTCGACGTCGAGGAGCAGCTCCTCGGCGTTGGTCGCGTCGAGGTCGCGGAGCTCGGGGGCGACCTCGACGTCGCCGTTGAGGCGGGCGATGCGGCTCGCCGCGGCGAGGGCCTTGGGCGCCTCGCCGCGGGCGTCGTCCTCGTCGAACAGGTGCTGGCGGTGGAGGTTGCTGGGCTCGACGAAGTCGCGGTCGATCAGCCGCAGGTAGCCGACGCCGGCGCGGGCCAGGTCCTCGGCGACGCGGCTGCCGAGGGCGCCGACGCCGACGACCGCGACGCGGGCCCGGCGCAGGGCCTGCTGACCCTCGGGGCCGAAGCCCCGGACGCGGAGCTGGCGCAGGTAGCGGTCGGCGAAGGGATCGTCGGGCACGGGCACCTCGGGGACCTGGTGCGAGGGGGGGGACTCGAACCCCCAAGGGTTTCCCCACGAGAACCTAAATCTCGCGCGTCTGCCAGTTCCGCCACCCTCGCGCGGAAGGGCGGAGGATCATACGCGGCCCGCGACCTTTGCGGGCCCCGGATCCGCCGGCCATGCTCTCCGCTCCGTGGACGGCACCCGCGCGCCCAGCCTCTGGCCCAGGGACCCCGTCGGCCGGCTCGTCGTGGTCGGCCTGCTGGCCCTGCTGCTGTACCAGCTCCTCGAGCTGGCCTGGCTGCCGGGGCCGCTCGAGGCCACGCGCCTGCGCGACGACGCGTACTACGTGCTGGCCACGGCGCGCAACCTCGCCGACGGCGAGGGCTTCACGTTCGACGGCGTGCACCCGGCCGCGGGCGTGCAGGTCCTGTGGACGCTCGTGCTGGCCGTGCCGGCCCTGCTGCTCGGGTCGGCGGCGCTGCCGGCGGTCGCCGTCGCCCTGGGCCTCGCCGCGCACCTGGCCTCGGCCTGGCTGGCCTACGGCCTGCTCCGCCGTCTCGTCGTCGACCGCATGGCCTTCGGCCTCGCGGCGCTCTACGCGTCCCGCCCCGGCCTCGTGCAGGAGGCCATGAACGGCCAGGAGACCGCGCTCGCGATGCTGTGCCTGTTCGCCTGGGCCGGCCTCGCCCTGCCGATCGGCGACCGGGGCCCGCGACGCGGCTGGCCGCTGCGGGTCCTGACCCTGTGCCTGCCGTGGGTGCGCACCGACGCGATGCTCCTGCCGGCCGGCTACCTCGCGGCCGCGCTGTGGGCGCCGCGCTTCGGCGGCCCGCGGCTGCCGCTCAGGCCGATGCTCGGGCTGACGGTCGTCTCGGGCCTCGTCTACCTCCTCGGGCAGCGGCTCCTCCTCGGCCACTGGTTGCCGCCGAGCGGGGACGCCGTGCCGTGGCTGTTCCACGCCCAGGTCGCGGACCGGGGCGGGGGCCTGTCGGGCTTCCTCAGGGCGCAGTGGTGGTACACGCGCCCGGTCCTGCTCGGGGGGCCGTTCACGGTCGCCGCCAACGCCTTCGGCCTCGTCGTCGCGTGGTGGATCCTGGCCCCGCTGAGCTGGCGCAAGCGCAGCATCCCGCTGCTCCTCGTCCTCGTCGCGTGGCTCGCCGGCGCCCAGGACCTGACCCTGCCGCTCGTCGCCGGCCTGCTGCTGCTGTTCACGAGCTTCGGCGCGCGGATGCTGCACATGGAGCAGGAGGGCCGCGTCGTGACCGGCCTCGTGCTCGGCTTCGTGCTGCTCCTCGTGCTGCACCTCCCGCTGCGCTGGTACCCCCGCGACTACTACTTCGTGCCGCTGGCGCTCCCGGCCGTGCTGATCCTCGGCACCGGCGCGCGCCGCTTCCTCGGCACCGGCTTCCCGTTCCTGACGCCGCAGCGCAAGGTCCGCCTCGTGTGGTTCGGGCTGCTGCTGATGGGCCTCGCGACCAGGCCCTGGTCGAGCGCCCGGTTCCCGTGGCAGGCCGAGACGTCGTTCGCGGCCGAGGCGGCGAGCGCGCTCCTGCCCGAGGCCGGCATCGCCGCGTTCAACGCCGGCCTCCTCGGCTGGCACCACCGCGGGCCGCTCCGCAACCTCGACGGCGCGGCCGACGGCGCCGCCCTCCCGGCCCTGCGCGAGCGGCGCCTCCTGGCCTGGCTGGAGGCCGAGGGCATCGGCTGGCTGCTCGACACGCCGCGCCAGGTCGCCGACGAGGACCCGGACCGCTACGCGCCGCACGCCTCGGGCCGCTTCCTCGGCCCCGAGGGCAGCCGCGCGCTCGTGCCGTGGATCGGCTTCGACCTCACGGGCGTCGCCGGCCGGCACCCGGGCACCGACGTCCACGTGCTGTACGCGTTGCCCGGCACGGTTCCCCCGCCGCTCGACGGGGACGCGGCGCTGCTGTCGCGCGACCGGCGCGGCGTCGTCGTGCGGCTGCGGCAGCTCGCCGGGACCCGGGTCCAGCCGCGCTGGCTGCTCGAGGAGGCCGGCGTCGAGCGCGTGTGGTCGCCCGACCCCTCGGCGCAGCGGCTGCCCTGGGTCGTGACCCGGTTCCCGGGCGCGACCGGGCGCCTGCTCCGCGACGGGGTCGAGGTCCTGCGCTGGTAGCGCCGCGCCTCAGCGGCGCAGGGTCAGCACCCAGGCCTCCCACTCGGCCTGGAACGCCTCGAAGTCGTCGCGGCCGAGCAGCTTCAGGAGCGTCTTGGCCCCGGTCGGGTCGTCGGCGGCGGCGGCACGGAATCCCCGGTAGTAGTCGCGGAGCTTGCCCTCCTCCTGCAGCCACAGCAGGAGGTAGCGGGCCTGGGCGTAGTGCAGGCCGGAGCCCGCGCCGTAGAACCCGTCCCGCGACGTCGCCAGGAGCTCGGCGAAGGGCCGGGTCCGCTTGCCCTCGATCGCCGCGCGCAGGCCGGTCAGGCGCCAGTTGACGAGGCCGGTGATGTGGCCGTCCTTCTCGTTGCACTGCTCGAACAGCGAGCCCAGGCCCTCGTTGAACCAGGCCGGGCAGGCCGGGAAGTCGGCCGCGACGTAGGGGTGCACGATCTCGTGCACGAGCGTGCCGCCGCCGGTGGAGATGTTCATGATCAGGGCCTTGTGCCGCGGCGAGTACCAGCCGTACGGCGTCGTCGGCCGGCTGCCGAACAGGGCGCGGGCGTGCTCCTCGTAGCTGCGCTTGTCCTTGAACAGCCAGACGTCGAGGATCTCGGCCGGCCGCCGCGCGAAGAAGTCCTTCTCGAGCAGGCGGCAGGCCCAGCGCACCGTGCGCTCGGCGCGGCGCTCGACCGTGGCCCGGTCCTCGTCGCCGATGACCACGAAGGGCTTCTCGACGACGACGTGGAAGCCCTCGTGCGGCAGCCGCTCCTCGAGCCGCCGGACATGCTCGGCCCAGGCGTCCTCGTCCGGGGCGGCGGGGGCGGTGGTCCGCTCGGGGGTCGCGGCCCCGTCGCCGGCCGGGAGCATCGGCTGCGCGCCGTCACCGGGGCTGCCGTTGCAGGCGGGGAGCAGCGTCCAGGCGGACAGGGCGAGCAGGAGGGTCGGCAGGGGCCGGCCGGGGGTGGGACTCGCGGGCGTCATCGCCCGTGGGACGCGGGCCGGTCGTGGGGCTTCCCGCCGCGGGCGAAAAACCCGGGCGGGTCAGCGGGGGGGACCGGCGGCCGGCCCGGGGGTCGGCCGCCGGGGCGCGGCCCGGTCAGTTGCCGATCAGGCCGGCGCCGCCGTTCGACCACGACAGGCCGAGGCCGTTCGCGACCTTGTCGACGACGAAGTACTGGTTGTAGAAGTTGATGCCGAGCAGCTTGGTGTCGTTGGGCAGCGGCAGCGACACCGAGGCGTTGCCGGTGGCGTCGGTCGGGGTGCCGAGCAGGGCCTCGAACGACACGAGCAGGCTGCAGGTCGGCGCGCCGAACACGGCCAGGTCGAGCGGCAGCGGGATCGCGCCGAGCTTGGTGTTGGAGGCGCCGATGATCAGGCCGGCCGCCGAGCTGGGCAGGGCCTGGGTGAGGTCGACCGAGAACTTGCCGTTGATCTTGGGCACGCCGGTGTTGCTCAGCGTCGGGACGTTGTCGGCGGCGCTGCAGTCGATGCGGAAGGCCCACTTGGCCGACGTGAACGGCCCGTTCCAGGCCGTCGCGGTCTGCGAGTGCCAGTAGTGGATGTAGTTGCTGCCCGAGCCGTCCCACTCCCAGGTGACCTTGGTCGAGCCGTTGTGGCTGATGAAGAAGGTCTGGTTGGGCTTGATGACGACCGGCGTGGCCAGCTTGGTGACGTGCCAGTTGGCCTGGGTCGTGACCAGCATCGTGCTCGTCGCGACCGGTGGGTTCTGTGGCTTGCCGGCGCTGTCGGCGAGGTACAGGGCGGTCGGGATGGTCTCGTTCTGGTTGGTGACCGACTTGTTGTAGTAGCGCCAGCCGAGGACGACGAGGGCCGTCGTGGGCGTGACCGGGTTGGCGAAGATGTTGGAGTTGTGCGTGCTGCTGACCACCGCGACGGACCCGTTCGAGGATGGGCAGGTCTTGGACAGCGGCGATCCGGCGCAGCCGCCGCCGAAGGGACCGTAGCTGGCGGTCTGGGCGGCCAGGGCCGGGGCGAGCAGGAGCAGAGCTGGGACGAGGAGGTTGCGCATGGCGGAGGGGATGGGGGAAGTGGGGAGAGGGGAACGGGCCGCCGGGGGAGTCCCCACGGCGGAGAGACGACGGGGCCGAGTATAGCCCCCGGGACGGCCTCGCGGGGGGCGTACGTGCACCGGCCCGCCCCGGGTCAGGGACCCCGGGCGGGCCGGCGAGCGGGCGGGGGCGGCGGTCAGTTGCCGATGACGCCGTTGCCGCCGTTCGAGAACGCCAGGCCGAGGCCGTTGGCCTTCGGGTCGACGACGAAGAACTGGTTGAAGAAGTTGATGCCCATGAGCTTGGCGTCGTTGGGCACGGGCAGGCCGACCGAGGCGTTGCCCGAGGTGTCGGTCGGGGCGATCAGCAGGTTGTCGAACGACACCAGCAGGTTGCAGCCCGAGGCGCCGGCCGGGGTCAGGTCGAGCGGGAGCTTGATCGGGCCCCAGACCGTGTTCGACGCGCCGAAGACGAGGCCGGCGGCCGAGCTCGGCAGGGCGTTCGACAGGTCGATCGAGAACTTGGTGTTGGGCTTGGGCAGCCCGGTCGCGGACAGGGCGGGCACCGAGTTGGAGCCGGCGCAGTCGATGCGGAAGGCCCACTTCTGCGTCGTGAACGGGCCGCTCCAGGCGGTCGCCGTCGGGCTGTGCCAGTAGTGGATGTAGTTGGTGCCCGAGGCGTCCCATTCCCACGTGACCTTGCTGCCGCCGTTGTGGCTGATGAAGAAGGTCTGGTTGGGCTGGATCAGGATCGGCTTGGTCAGCTTGGTGACGTGCCAGCCGGCCGTCGGCGTGACCAGCATCGTGCTCGTCGCGACGGCGGGGCTCTGCGGCGCGCCGGCGCTGGTGGCCATGTAGACCTCGGTCGGGATCGTCTCGTTCTGGTTGGTCGTGGTCTTGATGTAGTAGCGCCAGCCGAGCAGGACGAGGGCCGTCGACGGGGTGACCGGGTTGGCGAAGATGTTGGTGTTGTGCGTGCTGCCGACCGTGGAGACGTTGGGATTGCTCGACGGGCAGGTCCCGGGGACCGAGCCGGCACAGCCGGTGCCGAAGTTGCCGTACGAGGCCGTCTGGGCGGACAGGGCGGGAGCCAGGAGGAGGGCGAGGAGGTAGGTGCGCATCAGGAGCTCCTGCGGGAGAGAGGGGGGGAAGGCAGGCCGCTCCAGCCGGGGGAACGACGAGGGGCGGCCCAGAGAGGCCTGGAAGGATACTTCCTCGGCGATGGAGGAGTCACCCGCCCCGTCGGCCCTGATGCAACACGGCCGTCCCAGGGCTGGCCCGGGACGGCCGTCTGCTGTTGGTGCCCCCGCTAGGGCTCGAACCTAGGACCCACGGATTAAGAATCCGTTGCTCTGCCAACTGAGCTACAGGGGCAAGCCGGCGAATCGAGGGGGAGGATCCTAGTCCTGGGCACCTTCCAGTCAAGCGCGCCGCGCCATCGCCGCGGTGGCTCCGACCTTGCAAGCACGGGGGGCCTTCCTAGAATCCCTGCCCCTTCTCGTGGTGGCTGTAGCTCAGTCGGTTAGAGCGCCAGATTGTGGATCTGGAGGTCGCCGGTTCAAGTCCGGTCAGCCACCCCACAAGAGGCCGCG